>NZ_QJSH01000003.1 GCF_003426025.1 Paraliobacillus quinghaiensis | reverse complement strand
TTTTATCGAACTTAAGCGAGAAGACTCCTTCCTCAAACACGTCAGTGTTAGGTGGGAGATGAATCGCTTCTTTTTTTTGAAATTAAAAAGCAAACCACAAGACAAACGTCAGTTCGTTTTGGTATAATTATGGTACAAAAACTTTCAGAAAGGGTGTGTTGAAATTGACAACAAAGGCTTATTTTTCGAATCGTGTGTACAAAAATGTAACTACAAAAGCTGCCGTTGAAGATACACAACACACTCTTTTTGTGTTCAATCAAGCAAAACACTATCGCGTTCAAAGCGAAGTTCGCGAAAAGCGCGGTTCAAAAGAAAAAGGTAAATCTTCGATTCACCAACAGGTGAAAGCAAGATTTAATTTAACAGATTACTACGCAAATAGCGCCGTACAAGAAGGGAAAGCCTTACTTTCAGCGCAACAAGAGCTAACAAAAATGTATATTTCCAACAAAGAAGCACAAATAAGCTCTGTTAAAAAGAAAATTAAAAGTACGAAATCTCGCTTAACTGTTTTGAACAAAATCAAAAATTCGTTTATAAAAGGAAATCCGA
>NZ_QJSH01000040.1 GCF_003426025.1 Paraliobacillus quinghaiensis | reverse complement strand
GGATGATGCAACAGTATCTGTATTCGTTAATGGAAACAAGAAGGAAATTGCAACATCTTCGACGGGTGACTGGGGAGTCTTTGAAACTACTAAATTTAATGTTGATCTTCAAGCAGGGGATAATACACTGAAATTTGTAAAAGGGTCAGGTTATGTCCAACTAGATTATATAAAAACATCTCTTAATGAAGAAGAAACATCAAATGAAGAAACGCCAAAAGAAGAAGTACCAAATGAAGAAACACCAGAAAAAGAGCAACCGAAGCATAACACCTATGAAGCAGAAGATGCAACCCTAAATGGAGCTGCAGCTGTTAACGAAAGTGGTGATGCATCTGGTGGGAAATATGTAAGTGGTTATGATGACCCAGCGACAGATAGTGTTGAATTCAATGTAAATGTAGCTAATGCTGGTACTTATCAAGTAGAGTTATCGTATGCAACATTAATGGATGATGCAACAGTAGTTCTATACATTAATGGAAGTAAAAAAGAAGTCGCAACACCTTCTACAGGAGATTGGGGAGTCTTTGAAACCACTAAATTTAATGTCGATCTTCAAGCAGGGGATAATACATTAAAATTTGTAAAAGGATCAGGCTATGTCCAACTAGATTATATAAAAACATCTCCTAGTGACGGAACAGTAACTAACCCCCAAACGAGTGATTCAGGGATTATGTTATATGTATTTCTTGCTGTTCTAGCTCTTGCGGGTGGCGCATTATTAGTTGTTAGAAAAAGAACTCTAAACTAGTATTGAAAATCTAGATATAAACGTTATAAACCAAATTAGCAGTCAATATATGGCTGTTGATTTGGTTTATTAAATTACAATTAATTAATTCTTAAAGTAATTTAAATGATTATACTTTTTATGCAATTTACAATATAATTACGAGTGTAAACATATATGTTGAAGTAAAATAGCGCTTTTTATTAAATTTGCTGCATTAATTTCATATCGTTCTAAAGACTGAAAAACAAACTAAACTTGACCAAATTTATAGGTGTAGGTGAAATTAAATGAAAATGCAATTGCGAAAAGGTAATAGGGATTTAATTAAAGAAATAAATCGTTCATTAGTTATAGAACAAGTTCGATCGATTGGTCAAATATCTCGTACTGATCTAGCCAAGAAGACAGGATTAGGGCTTTCAACTATTACAAATATAGTAGAGGGCTTAATCAAGGAACGAATTATCTATGAGGTTGGTTCAGGGTTTTCCAACGGAGGAAGAAGGCCGGTATTTTTAAAATTCAATGAAGAAGCAGGGGCAGTTATCGGGGTAAAGGTTGAACCCAAAAAGGTTATCTTCGCTTTAACAGATTTAGATATCAAGATTATACTTAAAAGTGAAATCCCTTTAGATCCAGAAGTTTCAAATGAACAGTTGTTAAAGTTAATAATAAGAGAAATAGAAGCATTGAAAGCTCATTTAAGAACAGAACAACATTTATATGGAATTGGTATCGCGATATCTGGTTTAGTTGACCGTTCAAAAAATACACTTAAATATTCACCTATACTAAATTGGGAAAATTACGATTTCAGTCCTCTTGAGTCGTACTTTAAGATACCTGTTTTTGTTGATAATGATGCGAATGTTTTTACACTTGCACATATGTGGTCTGGAAAATGGAAGGAATACAATCATTTTATTGGTGTAACTTTTGGTGTAGGTACTGGTGCGGGAATTGTTGTGAATAAAGAGTTATACCGAGGTTCCTTTGGAGGGTCCGGTGAGTTTGGTCACATTGTTATCCAGCGTGAAGGGACTTTATGTTACTGTGGACAACGAGGTTGTTTGGAGATGTATGCATCTGATGATTATTTAATTCAAGAAACTAAGAATCTAGTGCAACTTGGGTTATCTGAAAAATTTAAGTCTAGCGAAAGCATTACCATCCAAGATATATATGTAGCAGCCCAACAGGGAGATAAAAATGTCCAACAGCTTCTTGTTAAGCAAGGGGAGAATTTAGGTATTGGGTTAAAAAGTATCGTGAACTTACTTAATCCTGAAGCAATCATTATTGGAGGGGAAGGTACGAAAGGAATGCCACATGTGGGTATTGGAATAAAAAAAGAGATAGCATTTAACTTCTTCTCAAAACACGAACAAAAATTAAATGTTCACATGTCAGACTTAGGGGACGATGTATGGTTAGTTGGTGCTTGTGCATTAGTACTTGACGATAAGTTTAAAGCACCTATTTATCAATGAATACATTAGCAATATAACATTGGATTAAAAGTATTAATTAGCACTGTTATTTCTCCTTACCCTGATCAACCATAGCCTTATAGACTTCTCGCTAATCCCTCCATTAATAATTATTTCTTGAAGTGGTTTTGTTTTCTTCTACCCACAATAAGCATTTTTAAAAAGGTGTACTATATCTCTTTTTTTAAGAGATCAATAGTACACCTTTTTATTTTGCGTTTTAACTTGTCAAACAAAAGACACCATCGTGTTAATGTAAACGGTTTCCTGTTTTTTTTTCTTGATGCATAATTAACACATATTAATTAAAGGAGGAAATAACAAATGAAAAAATTAAAGTATTCGTTATTATTTTCAGTATTACTAATTCTTACTCTTGTAAGTGTTGCGTGTTCATCTGATACGGAAGGCACTGCTAATAGTAGTGACACTAACCAGGGGGATGACAGTAATAACAGCAAGAATGTAGAAAAAACGGAAATTGATTACTGGCACACGTATGGAGAACAAGAAGAAGCTGTTTTATTTGAAGAAATTAAGCCAGCTTTTGAAGAGGAATTTCCTCAATATGAGTTAAAGTTAACTCGTCAACCATTAGAAGGTTTAAAGCAACAAGTTATAGCTGCTGTATCCGGTGGTGTTGCTCCAGATCTAATGCGAATGGATATTATTTGGACACCAGAATTTGCTGCATTAGGAGCTTTAGCTGAAGTAAGTGCTATGAAAGGTTTCGATGAAGTAAAAGAGAGACTATATGAATCTCCAATGAAAACAAACATATATGAGGGTGCGTATTACGGTGTACCTTTAAACACGAATACTAAAATTTCAGTTTACAATAAAGAGGTTTTGGAAGCGGCGGGATTCAGCGAGCCTCCAAAAACAATGGAAGAACTTGAAGAAGTGGCACAGGCAGCCGTTGCTAATGATGTTAAGGGTGCAATTAATGTTATGGGTGTAGGTAAAACTTGGGACTTTCTTCCATACTTTTGGAGCCTAGGTGGAACATTAACGAATGATGATGTCACTCAGTTCGAAGGTTACTTAAATAGTGATGAAAGTGTAGAAGCAATCGAAACATTATATGGTTGGTATAAAGATGGTTTAATAAGTGAAACGCTTTTAGGTGGAAGACCAGGAACATGGGAAGGTATTGAAACAGGAGAATATCTAGCGATTGATGATGGTCCTTGGTATTTCAGTATTTTAGGGAAGGATCAAAGTAAGCCAGATCCATTAGATTACACTGTAAGGGGTAATATTCCTGAAGGTGAAGGTGGTAGCCGCTCCGTAATTGGTGGAGAGAACTTAGTTGTATTTAAAAATGCAGAAAATAAAGAGGGTGCATGGACATTTGCTAAATGGATGACAAGTGAAAATGCTCAAGAGATTATGGCTAGGGGAACAGGATTAATTCCAACTAATAAGGACGCAGCGCAAGATGAACAATTCTTAGAATTACCATATGCTAACGAATATGTTGAACAACTTGAAACAGCATTACCACGTCCTACTTTACCGGGTTGGTCAGAAATTGATCGTATCATCTCTTTAAATGTTGAAAAAGTATTCCGTGGAGAATTGGATGTACAAGAAGCTTTGGATATTGCAGCAAAAGAAGCTGATGAAGTACTAAACGAAGAATAGACATTATTCTTGAATGGTTAAATCAGGAAAGAACACTTCATAAGTCTCTGGAGTGTTCTTTCACACTAAAGACTACCACTGAAAATAAAGGGGTGAAATAAATGAGTGAATCTACTATTCAACCAAAAAAAAAGGTTGGCTTTAAAAAAGGTTTGAAGCAATGGAAAGAAGTGCTTCCATTCTTGATTTTGGGTTTAATTGGAACAGGTGTATTCGTTATTTTTCCATTGTTTAAAGGTATAGTAATGAGTTTTCAAGACTACAGCATCATGCCAGGAGCTGAGAGTCCGTGGGTTGGTTTGGAAAACTATTTAAAAGCCTTTGAGGAAGAACAATTTAGATATGCGGTACGTAACACTCTTTTAAATACAATTGTGACGGTGCCTATCAATTGGTTCCTAGGCCTATTCTTTGCAGTATTAATCAATCTAAATTTTATAAAATTTAAAATTACATTTAGAACGTTATATTACGTCCCAATTATAACATCATGGATTGTGGTCTCGTTTTTATTCCGTTACTTATTTGCGTCTGGTGATGGTGGATTAGTTAACTATTTGCTGTATACACAGTTAGGAGTTATTGATGAACCCATTAACTGGTTGGGCAATCAATGGACTGCCATGTTAGTTATTTGGTCTTTGCATATTTGGAAGACAGTTGGTTGGGCACTTGTTATCTATTTGGCAGCACTACAAGGGATTCCTAAGTCGTTATATGAAGCTGCTGAAATTGATGGAGCAAATGCAATACAATTGTTTCGTCACATCACAATACCAATGGTTACACCTATTTCAATTTTCGTTATTATTCAATTGGTTATGGGTGCATTTAATATCTTCCCGCAAGTTTACTTTGTTACAGGTGGTGGACCAATGCACCAAACAGAAGTGTTGCAAAGTATGATTTATACGCAAGCTTTTGAAAACTTTAACTTTGGGTATTCTTCAGCACTAGGTGTAATGATGGGTATTGCAGTATTCCTATTAACATGGTCCCAACAGAAGAAAATAGGAAAACAAAAGTTTTATTAAATAAATTAAAAAAGGAGGGAAACCATTGAAAAATAAGAAGTCAAATATACTCTCAAAATTAGTAGTTTATTCCTTATTGTTATTAGGGGTAGTTGTTTTCATTTTTCCATTTATTTATATGATTCTTACTACATTCTTTACAGAGGCATATCAGCTACCAAAACCAGGAGAAGTACTTACAGTAAAGCCTAATTTAGAAAATTATGATAGAGTCTGGAACGAATATAAATTCTACCGTTATTTCTTAAATAGTACACTGGTTGCGGGTGTTGCCATGGTTGGAGGTCTCTTCTTAGGAGCAATGACAGCCTATTCATTTGTTCGATTTGAATTTCCTGGAAAAGAGATTTTATTTAGAGCATTCTTATTTACAATGATGATTCCACTTGTTTTGGCTATTGTTCCTCAGTTTACAGTGATTCAAAATCTAGGATTAGTAAATACCTATTGGGGTCTATGGTTAATATATATTGGTGGAGGGGTTGTTGGTTCGACTTTCTTCCTACGTGGTTTTTTTGAAACAATTCCAAAAGACTTAGAGGAATCAGTGATAATAGATGGTGGCGGTAATTGGAGAATATTCTGGAGTATTTATTTACCATTATCTAAACCTGCTTTAGCTACAATGGCAATATTCTCATTCCAAGGTACATGGGATGAATACTTTGTTGCTTTAACGATCATTAAAGATGAAGCGTTACGTACGTTACCGATTCAGTTAATGATGTTCCAAGGACAACACGCTAGTAACTGGGCATTAGTATTTGCAGCATCATTAATTGCTATCCTTCCAGTTGTAATAATCTATATTATTTTCCAAAAACGCTTTGTACAAAGTGGAGGCTCTGATGGAGCTATAAAAGGATAAATCGAATGATGAGGAGTAGGTGAACAAAATGATAAAGAATATCCGGATTATGCTGTTTTTAGGACTTGCATTGGGATTGATGGCTCTTGTGGGCTGTACAGAAGAAGAGCCAGAAGAGATTGATTTGTCAGTGAAATCCGAAACAATTGAGCAGGGCAAGTGGCTTAAAGAGGTTAACACTGATTTAGCAAGATATGAACCAGGAAAACCAGTTCAGTTTAAACTTTCTTTAAATGAAGAGGTTAATAAAGGTAAAGTATTTATTCAATACAAACATTTAGATAAAATAGTAGACGAACAAAATGTAAAAGTAAAAGGTGAAAATGAAATCACATGGGAATGGACACCTGCAGAAGACGATTTTACTGGATATATGGCAGAGGTGTTTTTGGTGAAATCTGACAAAGTGGTAGACCATCTAAATATTGGTGTTGATGTGTCTTCTGATTGGGGTAAATTTCCTAGATATGGTTATTTAGCAGATTATTTTATAAAAGATGAAGAACAACAAAAAAGTGTTATTGATAATTTAAATCGTTTCCACATTAACGGACTCCAGTTTTATGATTGGCAATGGTATCATGAGAAACCCGTTAAAACAGAAAATGGTCAAGTTGTTGACCAGTGGAAAGATATAGCAAATCGCATTGTTTATAAAGATGCTGTTGAGAACTATATCTCACTTGCCCACGATAGAAATATGAAAGCGATGAACTATAACTTGTTTTTTGGAGCAAGTAATGAATACGAGAAGTATGGGATAGAAAAAGAATGGGGACTTTTTAAAGATGCTAATGGTAATCAGTTAGACGTCCATCCACTTCCAACATTATGGGCTTATGATATTCAATTATTCAATCCAGGTGACCCTAATTGGCAAAATGCTATCTTTGATTCCCAGCAAGAAGTATTTGAAACTTTTGACTTTGATGGATGGCATGTCGATCAGTTAGGTGATCGTTCACCATTGTGGACTGCGGATGGAACGCCAATTAATCTTGCCCACACCTATCAACAATTTTTAGAAAATGCACATGAAGAATTACAGGTTGACTTGGTTATGAATGCAGTGTCACAATATGGTCAACAAGAAATCGCAAAAGCTCCTGTTGAGTTTCTATATACTGAATCATGGGATGAACCAATGTACCAAGATCTAAAGGGGATTATTGACCATAACTGGGAATTTAGTGATGGGGAACTTAATACGGTATTAGCTGCATATATGAACTATGATTTATCCGATTCTAGAGGTTACTTCAATGCACCTGGTATACTACTTGCAAATGCAACTATTTTTGCAGCGGGTGGTGCACATATAGAGCTTGGTGAGAATATGCTTTCGAAAGAATATTTTCCACACAAGACATTAGAAATTGAAGATGAACTTCATAATCAAATGGTTAGCTATTATGATTTTATGGTTGCATATGAAAATCTTCTACGTGACGGTGCAGTAGAAATAGATAAAGAAGTTACAACAGATAGTAATATTTCGATAACAAAAGATGCAAAACAAGGATCTGTCTGGAACTTTAACAAACAAAAAGATAACAAAGAAATTTTACACTTTATTAACTATACCGATGCGACTTCGATGGAATGGAAGGATGCAGATGGTACCCAACCTGAACCGAAACTGCAGGAAAATGTTTCTATTACGATTACCGCAGATAAAGAAGTATCCAAGGTTTGGATGGCGACACCAGATGCTTATAGTGGTTCAAGTATTGAACTCGATTATGTTCAAGAAGGAAATGAAGTTACTTTTACTCTACCATCATTAAAATATTGGGATATGGTTGTAGTAGAGTATAAGTCGTAGTTCTATGGCAAATAGTTGAATAGATTGTATGACAGATTAATCAATACACCATGATAAGAGGGATTAAACGATGGTTAAAAATATTGTTAATAACCGATTTGCTACAAAAGTTGTAATTGTAATTTTAATTGTCAGTTTAATCCCAACTATTTTTAATAGTATTTTCTTTTATGTTACATCATCGAACGTTGTCAAAGATAATGTGCGAGCTTCTTCGTTACAAATCGCTCGTCAGGCAGCGGATTCTCTATCATTTATTTTTTCTGTTGGTAGTGATACCTCGAATCTTATTTATAGTAATGAGAGCATCCAGGAAATTGTAGAACAGGATTTAAATGAACAACTGTCTTATGTAGAGCGGCAAGAAAATAATGATTACCTTGATTCTTTATTGAACTCGAATATCTACTCAAGTTCTTTTGTTCGTATGATTTACGTATTGAAGGAAACAGGAAAGAGTTGGGGAAGTGGCACATTTTCTGAGCACAAGTTATCTAAATATGAATTTGAGGACTTAAGTTGGGTATCCAAAGCCAGAGAACAAGATGGTAAACTTGTATGGGAAAGACTGCAGTTAGATCGTTTTAGTGGTGCAGGGGAAAGAACAGAATACGTGTTACCTATTACTCGTACCATGAAGGATTTTGATGATTTAAGTAACATTGCTTATATTCAGGTATATCTTGATGGAAACTCCATTCTTGAAAAGATTAATAAGCTTAAACTGGGAGAAACGGGGCGTTTTTTTGTTGTTAATCGGCAAGGAAAAGTCATGATTGACCCGGATATCGATAAGATCAACCAGGAAATTTCAAATCCTTCACTATATGAGCATGTAGTAAAAAACAATGATATAGAATTCGAATATAAAGAAGAAGGAACAGCTATCTATGGGGTAAAACAGCATCTATCAAATGGTTGGACTCTTGTAGGGGTTGTTCCCATTCATGAAATTACAAATGAATTAACGAAAATTCAACACATTTCGATTTTAACATCTATACTACTAGGTATTTTTATAATCGTGATCGGAATTATTGTCTCAAATCGGGTGACCAAGCCTATCAAGGTGTTGACAAATCAAATGAAACTCGTTGGTGCTGGAGACTTTAGAGCTAAAACTAGTGTAGCTACATCTGATGAAATAGGTATGATGAGTCAACAATTTAATGTGATGACTCAACAAGTTGAACGCTTGTTGGAACAGGTGAAACAAGAACAGATTCAAAAGAAAGAGGCAGATTTGCGAGCGGTTAAGCATCGCATAAATCCTCACTTTCTATTTAATTCTTTAAGTACTATCAAATGGTTAGTTAAGTTTAAACAGTATGACCGTGCGAATTCAGCTTTAGTCGCATTAACACGCCTACTTGAAGCGAATATGGGGAAAAAAGGGACGTTTGTGACCATTGAGGACGAAATAGACTTTATTCAAAAGTTCATTGAACTCTTAGAAATACGATATGAACAAACTTTTCATTTGAAAGTAAACATGAGTGGGGAAGTGGCTGGTTATCTAATTCCACAAATGCTTTTACAACCAATAGTCGAAAATGCGATATTTCATGGTATTGTTCCTACTGGCAAACAGGGGGAAATAGAGATATCTGCTCGACAATTTGCGGATGGTATAGAAATCGTCGTTTACGATAATGGAATAGGTATTAAAGAAGAAAGATTAGCACAAATTCAACAAGATTCTGCTACTTCTAAATCTTTTGTTGGTATTGGGTTACTGCATGTGTTTGATTCCATCAACCTTTATTATTCAACAGATTCTTCTGTTGACATTTATAGTAATTCTGGCGGAACGGTTGTTAAACTAATTTTGATACCGAAAAAATAGAGGTGGATATATGTGTAATGTAATAATTGTTGATGATGAACCAGTCATACGATTTGGATTAAAGGCATCGATAAACTGGGAAGCAGAAGGTTTAACATTATTAGGCGATTTTCCAAATGGTGAAGAGGCCATTAAGGCAATGAGTGAAAATCCTGTTGATATTTTAATAACAGATATCAAAATGCCGATAATGGATGGATTAACACTGATGAAAGAAGCTTTGAAAATATTCCCTAATTTAAAAGTTATTTTAGTTAGTAGTTATAATGATTTTGAATATGTCCAAGAAGGTCTGCGGTACGGAGCAATTGACTATGTTCTGAAACCAACGCTAGAACCGGATGAATTTTTACAATTAATCAAAAAATGTGTGAAAAAAATAAGAGAAGAACGCGATATTAATACCAAGTTACATCTTGTTGATCAGACCAAACTTTTACAGGAAAGAAAACAACTGGAACAAAAGTTAAAAAAGATGCTCCTTCAGGGAAAGGATCACCCTTATCTAGATCATAAAGAGGCTTGGATGTCAGGATCTCTATTAGTCGTTTATGCAAAAATTGATGATATAGATGATGTAGAAGAGAGATTTGGAGATTTATACAGTAGCTTTGCCCTTGAAGAAATTCATGAACGTTTTTACAGTGAATTCTTTGAAGGAGTTTGCCTGGTCATTGGGGAAACAGAGATTCTTTTTTTGCTAAAAGAAGTAATGAGTCCAGAGCAAGAAATCAACCAATTGAAAAAAAGTATTTTAGAAGATTTCGATTTAAATTTTTCTTTTGGGTATCATGTTATTAGAGATTTAAAAGACATAAATAACGGTGTTAAATGTAGTCGTATCGCCTACAAAAAGAGATTCTTTCATCCAGAACAAGACGTATTTAAATATGACCTACCAAATGAACATAACTACAATCGATTAAAGGCTGAACAATTGAAACAGTTTCTGTTACCATTTGATGAAAAAAAGGTTAAAAATTTTATCGAAGATAGGTATGAACAATGGAATAAAGAGGAAATGGATCCTGATGAAATTCAACAAGAAGCAACAGATATTTTAACAAATCTATTTTATGACAAGCTTGATCTTACTCTATTACTGGCTAAATGTTCTGAACTTAACAAAACAGAAACGCTTGATGGCTTATTCAGTTTACTTGTAAAACAAATTGACGAGTGCTCTACGCTGATTAATGATCAGGATGATAAACCTTATGTAGACAATGGATTAATGGAAGAGGCTTTAGAGTATATACATCAGTATTATACTGAAATGTTAACACTTCAGATGGTTGCGGACCATATTCATATCAGCCGAAATTACTTCAGTATTTTATTTAAAAGGTATAGTGATAAAAACTTTATTGATTATGTGATCGACCTTCGTATTAAGAAAGCAGCAGAGTTATTAATGAACACCTCATTAAAAGTTTACGAAGTTGCCAAGAAATCGGGATTTAATGATGTGAAGTATTTTAGTAAGTTGTTTAAAAAAATGACGGGACATTCTCCAGGCGATTATCGAGCCGAGCATCAAAAGTAGGGAAGGGATATTGTGATGCAAATGCGACAAGGGATATTTATATTGTTGTTGATTTTGATTATACTTGCGACTGCTTGTGGTGATCAATCTATTATGAATGGTCAGGATGACAAGTCTATGAATACCAATCAAAAGAAGGAAGAAATTATAATTTGGCATACGTTTAGTGAGAAAGAAACGAATATATTCGAAAATTATATTATACCTTTATTTGAAAAAGATTTTCCCATGATTGAAGTCACTCCTGTACGTCAGGCCTACAGTGAGGAATTAAAATCAGCAATTATTGCGAGAGCATCAACAAATAAACCTCCTGATATAGTGCGGATGGATATTGCATGGCTTCCAAAATTTGCTCAGCTCCAACTGTTATATCCAGTCAGTAATTTTGAAGACTTTAAAGACATCAAAAATAGGCTATACGAAGAACCTTTGGCATCAAACCTTTATAAGGGAAAGTACTATGGCGTCCCTCTAAATACGAATACCAAAGTTGCGATTTATAATCAGAAACTAATTGAAAAATTTGGAATTGAGAAACTGCCAGAATTAATGAAAGAATTAATCGATATAGTTGAGAAGAATAATTTGGTGATTGGAATCGACGACCTTAGTCCATGGGAGACTTATCACTATTTTCATGGATTGGGTGGGGTTTTAATGAATTCCTCTTATTCAAAAGCACAGGGATACTTGGATAGTGAACAAAGTATTAAGGCTGTAAAGAAACTCTTAGAGCTATACAAAAATGGTAACTTAACACCAAAGCTTTTTGATGCCCCAAACACGTGGGAGGGTGTTTTAGATAGGACTTATTTTATGATTGATGAAGGACCCTGGTTTTACAGTGTTAATTCACAAGAAAAAATTGACTTTATAAATGAATTAACAGTTTCATCTCCTTTTCCCGAAACCGATGGAAAAAGAGCAGTTTTAGGTGGGGAGAACTTAGTTATTTCAAAAGGTACAAAACATCTTGAGGCTTCTTGGACTTTTGTTAAGTGGATGACGAGTGAAGTGCCACAGACTCAACTGGCCAGAACAGGTTTAATACCTTCTAATAAACAAATTAATTTAACAAGTTTTAAGCAATTCCCCTATTATCAGACCTATTTAAACAGTCTGGATGATACAATTATTCGCCCCCCGGTAGCTGAGTGGGTTGAGATTAGAGAGGTATACATGAGGTACTTTAAACTGATTTTTACAGAAAGTATCAGTGTAGAAGAAGCGCTGTCAAGAGCGGCAATTGAAATAGATGAATTACTAGAAGAGAAAGGAAGGTAATTATGCAAAGAAAATGGTGGAAAGAAAGTGTAGTTTATCAAGTATATCCTAGGAGCTTTAAAGATAGTAATGGAGATGGAATTGGTGATATAAAAGGGATTACATCAAAAATTGATTATTTAAAAGAATTAGGTATTGATGTTATTTGGTTGTCCCCTGTCTACAAGTCGCCAAATGATGATAATGGCTATGATATTAGCGACTATCAGGCGATTATGGATGAATTTGGTACAATGGAAGATTTAGAAGAGTTGTTAGATGAGCTCCATAAACGTGGTATGAAACTGATGATGGACCTTGTAGTAAATCATTCTTCAGACGAGCATAATTGGTTTGTTGAATCTAAGAAGTCTAAAGATAATCCGTACAGAGACTACTATATCTGGAAACCAGGTGAAAATGGTCAAGAACCAAATAACTGGACTTCGTTTTTTGGCGGATCAGCATGGCAATACGATGAGACAACGGATGAATACTTCCTTCATTTATTTAGTAAAAAACAACCGGATCTAAATTGGGAGAATCCCAAATTAAGAAAAGAAATATACGACATGATGACATGGTGGCTAGAAAAAGGAATTGATGGATTCAGGATGGATGTTATTAATCTGATTTCAAAAGCTGATGGATTGCCAAGTGCCCCAGGTGGTAAAAGGTATGATTGGGGTGGCGAATTTTTCATGAATGGACCAAGAGTTCATGAATATCTGCAAGAAATGAACAGAGAAGTACTATCAAAGTATGACATGATAACGGTAGGAGAATGCCCAGGCGCTTCTACAGATGATGCAATAAAGTACGCAAACAATGAAGATACAGAATTAAACATGATTTTTACTTTTGAACATATGGATATAGACTCAGGTCCTGGCGGGAAATGGGATCTGAAGCCATGGAAACTTAAGGATTTAAAAGAAGTCATGACGAAATGGCAAAAAGATTTAGAAGGAAAGGGCTGGAATAGTCTCTATTTGAATAACCATGATCAGCCAAGAATGGTATCACGTTTTGGGAATGATGAAGAATATCATGATCAATCTGCAAAAATGCTTGCAACATTCCTTCACATGATGCAAGGCACACCTTACATTTACCAAGGGGAAGAACTCGGTATGACAAATGTTCGTTTTGACTCTGTAGAAGAATATAATGATATAGAGATTAAAAACATGTATCGAGAAAAAGTTATCGAAGGTAAAGAGGACCATCAAAAAGTAATGGAAGCAATATATGAAAAGGGGAGAGATAACGCAAGAACCCCTGTCCAGTGGGATGATAGTGAGAATGCAGGGTTCACTTCCGGAAAACCTTGGTTAAACGTAAATCCAAACTATAAAGTTATTAATGCCAAAAACGCCTTAGAGAATAAAGATTCTATTTTCTATTATTATCAAAAACTAATACAGTTAAGAAAAGAGTATGACATTATTGTTTATGGCACATATGATCTTATTATGGAAGATGACGACAAGATCTATGCGTATACACGTACGCTAGGGGAAGAAAAGCTTTTAGTTATTTGTAATTTCTCATCAGAAACAGCAGATTTTGTGTTGCCAGAACATATTAATTATCAATCTGCTAATTTACTAATAAGTAATTATGAACAGAATAGTGAAGATATATCATTAATTGCATTAAAGCCATATGAGTCTAGAGTGTATCTTTTAAAATAAGGCCGTTTTTATTATAATTTGTTGCTATGTAATTGCCGTAATTGAAATAAACTGTGACATAATCGTGCTTCAATGAAGAATCAAAGTACTTATGCTTCAATAACATGAGGGAAGATGTCGAAAAGAAAGTTCTCAGTGTCGCAGTTTATATCTAACGGCTAAGTAAACTTGATCATCCAAGATATGTGGACAATGATTATTTTAAAGATAGCCAAATAATAGTAATCACAGCTTCTGCTACTTATAAAAATATTTGGAGGATACAATATGAATAAAAACAAATTGCTACTATGTTTAGTAATTCTGATAAGCGCAATATTGGCTTTAACGGGATGTACGGAAACAGACTCAGAATCAACAAGTGGTGAATATGAATTAAATACTGGGATAGACCCGATCGTAGGTGAAACTATCGAACAAGGTAAATGGTTAGGAAAACTTTCAACAGATTTAGCTGCATATAAACCAGGTGAAACTGTTACTTTACAGATGCTTTTACAAGAAGATGTGCAGGAAGGTAAGTTAGTAGTCAATTATAAACATTTAGATGAAAGCGTTTATCATCAAGAAGTAGAGTTAAATGGTGAGAAAGAGATTACATGGTCATGGACACCTGATGATAAAGACTTTATGGGTTATATGGTTGAAGTAGTGTTAATGCAAAAAAACAAACCTGTTGACTTTAAAACAATTGCTGTAGATGTATCTTCGGATTGGAGCAAGTTCCCTAGATACGGATATTTAGCAGATTTTCCAGAAATGGATGAAAAAGAACAAGCAGCGGTCATCGAGAACCTTAATCGATATCATATCAATGGTATACAATTCTACGATTGGCAAGATAGACACGATAAGCCATTAAAAGTCGAAAACGGAGAAGTGGCAACCGAATGGCAAGATATTGCAAACAGAAAAGTCTCAAAAAAGACTGTAGAAACTTACATTAAAATTGCTCATGAGAATAATATGAAAGCAATGAACTACAATTTATTATTTGGTGGCAATAACAACTATGAAGAACTTGGTGTAAAAAAAGAATGGGGAATATACAAAGATAGTAATGGGAAAGTACAAGACTTTCATCCACTTCCAGAGCAATGGAAGACAGACATTTTTTTATTTGACCCTTCCAATCAAGGATGGCAAGACTTTATTTTTGAACAAGAGAAGGAAGTATTTGAGCATTTAGCCTTTGATGGTTGGCATGTTGACCAACTCGGCAGTAGGGGAGATGTTTGGGACTGGAATGGAGAAAAGTTAAATTTACCTTCGACTTATGGTCCGTTCATGGAAAACGCAAAAGAAAGATTGCAAGTTGACCTAGTGTTAAACGCTGTTTCGCAATATGGACAGGCCCAAATTGCTCAATCCCCTGTTGAATTTTTGTATACGGAATCATGGGAACATACTTATTATAAACAATTGAAAGAACTAATTGATCAGAACAATATGTTAAGTGGTGGAAAATTAAATACGGTATTAGCCGCCTATATGAACTATGACCTTGCTGATTCACCAGGCGAATTTAATACCCCAGGTGTGTTATTAACCGATGCCGTTATTTTTGCTTCAGGTGGTGCTCATATTGAACTTGGTGAAAATATGTTAGCAAAAGAGTATTTTCCTAATAAGTCTTTAACAATAACAGAAGAATTAAAAGAACAATTAGTAAACTATTATGATTTTTCGGTAGCATATCAAAATCTTTTAAGAGATGGGGCTGTAGAGGTAGAAAAAGAAGTTAATTCTACTAGTGACGTCTCAATCTCCAATCAAGCTCAAAAAGGTTCCATTTGGAACTTCGCGAAAGAAAGAGATAACAAAGACATTTTACACTTTATTAATTTCACTGACGCAACAACTATGGAATGGAAAGACAATCAAGGTAATCAAGCAGAACCTGAACGGAAAGAGGACATTTCCATTACAGTCAATGTTGATAAGGAAGTATCTAATGTTTGGATGGCTTCGCCAGACTTTTATAATGGAGCTGCAGTTGATCTGGAATATCAACAAGAAGGTGATCAACTTACGTTCACCCTCCCATCATTAAAGTATTGGGATATGGTTGTTGTAGAATATTAAATTGAGAAGAAGCAGGGGACGGTTCTTAAAGAACCGTCCCCTGCTTTTCCTCACTTTCTCGTTCCCCTATAATTTAAATGAAGTCAGTGACTCTTTAAGTTCTTTCGCTTTTTTACTAAGGTTTTGCATATATGCGCTCATTTCTTCAGTTGAAGCGTGTTGTTCTTCCATTGAAGCAGAAACTTCTTCAACGGAAGCGGAAGTCTCTTCAGTTACAGCACCTATGTTATTTAACGAATTCATTACAATTGTTTTTACCTCATCCAGTGTACTCACTTGTTCATGAATACGATCAATTTGATCAATCGTATAAGAGGTTAAACTTTCTAATTCATTGAAAACTTTCTCTGTTTCCTTAACTGCATTCCCTTGATGCTCAAAGTTAATGGAAGCATTCTTAGACACATTTATTGTCTTATTCGTTTCCTCTGTAATCATAGATATAACTTGTTTCACTTTATTTGAAGCTTTATGGGATTCATCAGATAATTTTCTTACTTCCTGAGCTACTACGGCAAATCCTTTTCCATGTTCTCCAACACGCGCGGCTTCAATAGAAGCATTTAGCGACAATAGATTCGTTTGTTCTGCAATGTCAGTAATAACATTGGTGAAATTATATATTTCAGAAATCCTCTTAGATAAGGCTTCAATGCTTTCTTTGATTGCATCTATTGATTGCTCACTAACTTGTTGTTTTGATACCAAATCAGTAAGAATATCCATTCCCTTTTGGTTACTTGAAAGCATTTCGCTTGATTTAACCTTCATACTTTCGGAATACGCTTTTACATCACTAACACTTTTTTCTAATGAATAACCATGTTCTACAGCATCCGCGGAGTCTTTTGCTTGGTCTGATGCACCGCTCGCAATTTCATCTATTGAAGTAGATACCTGTTCAATAGATTGCGAGTTTTGATTAGACATAGCCTCCAAGCTTGTTGCTGTTTGTGTAACCTCCTCAGAAATTAGCTTCGAATGAGAGACGAGCCTTTTAATTTCATCAATCATTTGATTGAAAGATGTTCCAAGCTCACCAATTTCATCATTTGATTGGATGTTAACCTTTTGGGTTAAGTCTCCCTTTGCAACCTGTTTAGACATTTTAGAAAGCTTTAAAATCGGTTGTGTTAGTTTTCTGGAAGCAGCTACTGATACGATAGTTATGACCACTACTAACAAACCAATAATAATAAAGGTATTCACTAATAATGTCCTAATAGGATCTTGGACTTCTTCAAAGCCTATTTCCGTAATAATACTCCAATTTAAACCTTCTATTTCAAGTGGTGCATATGCACTATATACTCTTGCCCCTTTATAATCTTCGAGTATTTCTACGTTTGTTTTATCTGCAAAAGCTTTGTTTACGGCTTCTGTTTGTACCTCTTTTATACCCAGTGTTTTTTCTTTAGAGAAATGAGAATCCGATCGCATCGTCCGGTCTTCTGCTACTATATAGGTTTCTCCAGTTTCGCCTAGCCCACTTCGGTCTGCCATCAATTTGTTAATACTATCATCCGAAATTTGAAGAGCTATAACTCCTAGAAAGCCTTGCGATGTATCGTAAATAGGAGCTGATAAAAATGCGGTCGGTCCATTGGTAGGCTCATAGAATGCATAGTCTGAGATACTCATGATTTGACTATCTTTACTTGTATTAAATGCAACTGCAAGGTTTGAATCTTTAAAAGGTCCTTCTATTATGTTTGTATCGTAATCATCTTCTCGTTGTACGCTATAAAAAACATTTCCTTCTTTATCAATTAAGAATAGATCATTGAAATCAAAGGTATTTAAATACTCCGTGAAGTACATATCTAACTCATTCATCGCCGTTAAATATTCCATGCTTGCAATACCATTATCGTAGCCATTGTCTAGCTCAGCAAATCCCTCGCGAACATCCGCGCTAAATGACATGTTACTTAATTCTTTATATTTTTGCTCAAAATAATCTTCAACTTGATCTTTCTTAAGATCTCTTATCGTTTCTAGTTTATTTTTTGTTTCTGTTTCTAAGGCACTGGAAGCTTGCCACGCAATAATAGTTGAACTAATTAATATAGGTAGAATCGAGATACTAAGTAAGAGAATTATAAATTTAGTTGATAATTTCCTTTTCTTCACTTTTTCCACTTTCTTTTTCTGTTTTTTTCTATCCTTTTTATTCTCTTTAGAAATCGCTTTCATTTAATAACACCCTCAGTTCATTTAGATTGAATAACGAGTTACCAAACATATGTATTTTCTTTGTTGACTCTTAAATAGAAGTAACATTTCTATAATTGTATAAGATTGTCGAGTTTTATTGTAGGTATCATATTTTGATAATGGTAACAGAATTTTATATGGAGATGTGCCTAGTATAGTAAATAGGTTCAATTAAATATAAAAAGACCACCGTTTTCATAGTAAAATAGAAGTACCTATCACAGAACTTCCAATTTACTAAACCCAAACCAATAGGAGATGAAAACGATGGT
>NZ_QJSH01000039.1 GCF_003426025.1 Paraliobacillus quinghaiensis | reverse complement strand
GTATTGACGGAATGGTTTCAAGAAACATGGATCTATCATTCCCATTCTCAGTTATAAAGTTAAGATAAATATGTTTATCTTCTGCCTTTCACACTTGAAGCGCTTATAGCAGAACTTGTCGAGCGGCTCCCTTTAGTTGAATATCTCCAACCCCTCTCTTCTTACAATTGGGGGAGTATATAGGCAATGTACAGTAATGTAATTGTGATAATAGATAATAAAAGAACCTTAAATTTTTCCATCTGTATCCCACCCTTTCTTGCAGCTTTAGTCTAAGTTGTTCAACTAAAGCACCCTTTAGCACAACAACACATTTAACGTTTTTCTAGAATTTTAGTTAGTCTTATTATCCAATAAAGGAATATCCAAGGAAGAATAAACTTAGTAGCCCATTCAATCAAATGAGGATATGACAAGTCTATCCTAAATAAAGCTAATATGTACCAAAGCAAAAATAAAATAGCCAAACCAATAATTAATTTAATAATCAAATTTTTAATATCAATTTCCCCCTTGAATGAAAATTCTTCCACAAAAAATACCCCCCTCTTATTAATCAAACTTGAAGTTAAAATATAAATTAAAGGTTCGTTCTAAAAGTTAATACTTATCAATCGTTACACCAATTGTAGAGGATCTAATAAAGTTCATGTTCAAAAATCTTTCTAATTCCTGTGGTGTACCGCTAATAACAGCACCACTAGCGGATAGGTTCTTTTCGAAGTTT
This sequence comes from Paraliobacillus quinghaiensis, assembly GCF_003426025.1. GTDB lineage: Bacteria > Bacillota > Bacilli > Bacillales > Amphibacillaceae > Paraliobacillus_A > Paraliobacillus_A quinghaiensis. The sequence continues at coordinate 18,386 of NZ_QJSH01000039.1, read as the reverse complement.
TCCCAGTATGGATTTTCTGAACTAACTCCAAAACCATATGCTGAATTACCGTTTCTTACTTTATTAACTTCGTGTATCTCTTCTTGCGCTTTAGTTTTTGAAGGTATCCACAACCAATCAACATTTCTACTTCCTAACTTTTTTCCTAATTCATTTATTAATATTGGTTCATTAAAAGATATGGCAATTTCAATTAGCTTATTTTCATCTAATTCTGTTGCTATATCTAACTCTTGTGGTAAAAATTCATAATCTATCCCTGGATAATAAAACTCTATGACTCGTTCGTTAGTAAGATAATTGTAAATAACAGGTCTTCCTAAGTATTGATCCATTGGGTTATCTTCTACTATGCCAGTGCCGCGATCAATTACTTCCTCACCCCCAATTGCAGGATATTTCTTTGTCTCAGTGTCCCAGATGATTTTCCGATTACCAATGGTTTTAAAATACGTTGTTTCGGCTTCTACACTAAACAAATTGTAATGGTAAGTTGTATATCCATATTTAATACCTGCACCTTTTACTGGCTTATCACTAAATACCTGAATGTCTTGTTGCTTTGATTCATCTATCTTTTTATGAATAAGATATCTTGAGCCACTATGTACTATGGAAATAGTTACTACTAATGAAACTAGGGAAATAATTATGTATAATCCAATTTGTTTCCGCCTTGTTTTACTTATTTGCTTTTGAAAAGAAGGTTTATTTACAAAATCAATCTCAGAATTTTTTTTAGAACTATTTTTATCGTTCATTTTTTTCCTCCTCATAAAGTTTCAAAAATTTTTTTCTAGCACGAAAGAGGTTCATTTTCACTGAGTTATTATCAATACCTATTAGTTTGGAAATTTCAGCATAGGTTAATTCGGATTGATACTTTAAAAGTAGGAGTTCCGCAAATAATGGTTTTAATTTTGACAACAGCCTATTAAAATCTTCCGTACGCTCCTTTGCTATAAGAAAAATTTCAGGAAGTTCTCTATATTCTTGTGATTCTAGCATTTGATCTTCTATATTGAATATGTATTTCTTATTTTTTCGACACTGATCATAATAATAATTCAATGCAACTCGGATTAACCAGCTACGCAAATTAGAGGAACGAATGGAATCTGAATATCTAAGATACTTATATGCTGTTTCTTGGACTGCATCTTCAGCGTCAGTATGGGATACGCCTTTTTTAATTAAAAATCGAAAAACAATGTTGAGTTCTTTGTTAAGATAATCGTTATTTGATTGTTCTTCCAAATTGGTTCCTCCTCTGCTTATATGACGTATGAATATTTAAAAAGTTTACAAAATCTAAATCGCTACCTTCATGTTGAAGTATAATAACCTTATTTCTTCTTATTGAATCGATGTTGACTCCAATTTTTTTACTAACAAACGATCCTTATTATGAAAGGTGGGTAACATTGATTCACCACTTACTGAAACACTTGCAAACAAGTATTTATTTGTTAAAGTCATTAAAACGATTATAATCACAGCGTAGGCAAGGTTTTTTTAGCATAATATTATCCAGCCCTTTCATTTGCGTTTAAATGTTAGAAAGTAGTTACCAAACCAGAAAAATAGAATTCCTATAGTCGTAGTAACCAGATTTTTCGAAATAATCGTACTTATATTGAGGGTATTTTCATTAAAAAAGAATACGTGATATAAAGGAATAACTTGCCCCTTCGTTAATAGTTCTGTAACAACATAAACCGCAATAAAAGAAATAGAGATTCCAATGTCTTTGAAGAACGCCATAAAGAAAAAAGAGCCTCCTGCAAAAAAAATAATTTGTGGGAAAAATTGTAAAATTAATGGTATAAAAATATGTTGTTGGCTGTTCAGTTCTATTACCGTAACAATAATTATCAATAATAAACTATAAAATAACTGAAAAATCACTACCCTAGTAATTCCATGATTTATAAGTGATATGGGGTAACTAAATAAAATCTCTCCCCCATCATCCTCAAAGTAGTCGTAAAATAAATACATCACCCACCAACTAGAAAAAGGTATAAAAAGAAATTCTATTATTGGCAGAGCGATTACAAGATTTATTAAAGGGCTACTGATTGAAAAAAAATAAATAACTATAAGTAATGTCAATATAATCGGAACATAAAAAGAAAATCCCATTGACTTTATGTCAAAATTCAAGTCAATTTTAGCTCGCTTCAATTTCGTCATTCCTTATTAATGCAAGATAACCGTCTTCTAGTCTAGGTTCAACGAGATTGGCGGTATTCAAAGGTTGCTTGTCAGACAGTAATCTTACAGTATAATTATTATTAATTTGCTTACTTGAAATAATTGTAAAATTATTCCCGAGGCTTTCTATTTCATCCATAGCGACTTGAACTTCCCATATTTTTCCGTCTGCAAAATTAGAAATATTTTCTCTCTTGCCCTCAGCAAGGACCTTCCCATTTTTTAGAACACCAATGTTATCACAAGCTAATTCTAAATCTTCTACGATGTGTGTTGAAATTATAACGATACGGTTTTTCCCTATACTCCTTAATAAACTTCTAAAACGAACTCTTTCTTCAATATCAAGTCCTGCTGTGGGCTCGTCAACAATTAAAATCTCTGGATTTCCAATTAAAGCTTGTGCAATGCCGACTCTCCGTAACATCCCCCCCGATAATTGCTTTATTTTTTTATCTTTGTGATCATATAGATTGACCTGATGGATAATTTTTTCAAGTTCTTCAGTTCTATGTTTTTTATCAATTACTCCTTTTAAGATTGCTAAATGATTTAAACATTCTATCATCTTTATATTTTGATACATGGAGAAATGTTGTGGTAAATAACCAATGCGTCTACGTACCTCTTTTGAGTCTTCCCAGCTTATCTTCCCATAAGTAATCTGCCCTTTTGAGATTGGTAACAAAGTAGCAATTGTCCTTATAAGTGTAGTTTTCCCAGCCCCATTTGGACCTAATAAACCATAGGTCCCTTTAATATTTAATGAAATATTATCTAATGCTGTATTTTGTTTAAAATGTTTGGTTAAACCTTTGACTACTATGCTACTCATTTACATTCATCCCCTTATTAACAATTTCTATCTTGTGATTTAAATATTCCCAATCATTGTTTCCGGTCTTCAATTCACCGTACCACTCTCTAAAAAACCTTTGATTAACACTGCTACTAGTTATTAAATTATAAAGTTTTTGTGCAACTATAGCTTGCAGTCTCAATTTTGAATCCCTCCGCTCCGGATCTCGTTCGTCAAAATCAGCCTCTCTTTTTAACTTGTCTACATAAAAAGAAAAAAATGAATGGTCCCTTTCTATACCTTTATTTTTGTTATACCAAAATGAAAATGACGCATTAAACAGTTGAGCGTAAGTAATATCTTCAAAAACAAACCCTTCATATTTCCACGTTAAAGCAGGTACAAGACCATAAGTTAGATAAGGATGCACCTCTTTCAACGAACCTTTATTATTTTGGAAATAAATATTAGATGAGATAATTAATTGATCTTCGCTGGCCCAAACGAATTGCTCCGGCATACCTACTTCTGAAAAAGTAGGGCGGAAAATAACTTGCCTTATATTGAAATCTTCTTCTATACCTAAAATTCCTGTTATTTCAGAAATAGAAGTTTTGGTAGATTTGTTAAATTCATCAAATCCTTGTACTAAATCTTCCCATGTTAAAGGGTAAATAACTTCCATGCTGTTTATTGTTTTTTTTCCTAGACTCCCCGCAATTAAGGTAATACCGTTTTTAGTTGTTCCTTTCCACTTACCGTCTGATTGCATTTTTAGATTAGTGTATATCGGTTCAGGCCCTGAATAAGAAAGAGAATATTTTATTTCAGAATTTGGATGCAACGGAAGAGGGAATATTTCGTTAGAATAAACTTTCATTGCTGGACTTTTCTTTGTGTTTGGTAGCCAGGGAAAATAAAATGGCAGTTTTACAGCTTGTTCATTTGCAAAAAAGTAAGGTGAACTAGTCCCTTCATAATCAAAAGACAAGGTTAGTACTTGTTTTGGCCTTATTACTGATGAAAGTTCTACCGAAATTAGATCCCCAGTTTGTTCATAGTTTAATTGTTTATCTTCATATAAAATTCGGTTTACCTTGAGATTGTGGTATAAAGAAAATTCCAATACATCCATTCCCATTCCACCAATATTTTGCAAGGTAACATCAACAGAAGCTGTAAACTTTCTGTTCGTGTTTAAATCAATGTCGTACGCTTTTATTAAGATATCACTTCTATCTCTTCTATCAATAGTATCAGAGTGGTCTTTATAATAATTATAGTCATACTTGAAAACTGCATTAGCCTCTCTATCAAACACCAAAACTTGATCCTCTTGGGCCAGACCATAACCGAAAGGTAAAGTAAGTAAAAAGAACAATAAAGAAGCAATAAAATTTTGCCTTCTTCGTGTTTTAAATCCAATAGACAAAAAAACAATGGCAAATAACAAGGTGATCCACAGCCCTTTTTTAAACCATTGCGCTGTTTCAAGTGAGTACCCGTATAGAGCATGATAAGGCTCGTATGGATTCGCTTGCCCTAAATTAAGTATATTAATTAATTCAAAAGTATTTTCGATATTAAACAACAATGCTAGTTGAAGAATAAAGGGTGTATTAAGAGGGCTGATAAGCAACCAAGTTATGATTAAAAGAACGTAGATTAATCTACCCTTCACCCAGAATGCAAATATAGATCCTATCATTCCTCCGATAAGAAAGCTTAAGGACCAATACAACAAAATATAAAGCGATGAGCTTAAATAAAATGAGGAAAATGACAAATCGCTAAAATATAGCATTAGAAACAACGAAAATAAGGAGAGTAGAGAAAAAACTAAGATTAACGCTAAAAAAAATAGAGATTTACCAAGTATTTTATGTAATGGTCCAAATTGAATAGATCTTAATAATTCATCAACTTTTTCTTTCTCTTCTAATCGGATAATTTGAACTCCAAGAACCATAGAAACAAAAATCCCACCTTGAACAACAAAGCTTGATCTTGAAAGAGTTTCTCCAGGAGCATAGTCAAGAAAGAGATAATGATAAAATAATGTTTCAACATATAACAATGACAATACAAAAATTAGTAAAGAAAACTTATTGCGACAAAAAATTTTCCAACTTATTTTAACGGAATTCCAAGTTTTCATGTTGTCCACTCCTCGTATAGTATATTTAAGAACAAAAAATTGCTCTTTGAAAATTGAATAATAGAGTTATAAAGCCTGCTTGGATATTGCGTGATATCCCTAGATAATAGAATTAGAATGGATCCAAATGGGAATATGCTTTCTACTACTGCAGTTCGACTACGATTAAAGACTGTGACCCAGAAAATTGTTGTACTGCAAACGCACAAGCTGTATCGATGTTTCGCTAAACCAAGAATTAGTAGACTTGGGCAGCTTTTAGCGATGTATCAAAGAATACTCATACGCGAGGTTGTTGTTAGACAATTGTTTCTAGGGATATCCCGCAGTATCCAAGCTTATTCCAAAATCTTAAGAAAGGAGGTCCTTTCCGTGAAATTGTTGGTAGGTATCGATGTTAGCTCTAAAAATCTTGATGTATGCTTCCTTGACAGCGAAGATACGCGTCTAAAAGAAGAAACACTTTCCAATGACCTGCAGGTGCCAATCAGATAAAAGAAGCTATTCTAGCGTATAATGGACAGGCTAGAAACATTTCGCACCACTAACGGTCAAAATAGGTAAGCATTTGAGGTTATCTCCAGCTTTTCCCCTGCTCCACACGGAGCGAGCTAGTTTCCCAGCATTCCGCGTTCCATCTAAAGATATGTACTAAATTATAAGTTCCTAGTTACTCATAGATCTGAGATTATATACTTGGTTCTAAACCGCATTGTTTACGGTATTGATTTATTTTCTGAACCATAGGTTCAGTGATTCCAAGGTTATTTATGAGTGTGTAAATTGTCGTTGTGTCTGTTTGATGGATCAACTTGTGTATCTCTTTATGAAGAATGCGTAAATTGTTAAATTTATCGCTTCCCCCGAGATGTGACGGAATGTAATGGTGGCAATGAACTTCGCTAGCAGAAAGAAACATGCCAGTAATTCGCATTTGCCCATTCTCATACTATACCGACTTATTCGATTATCCAAATACTCGACACTTCATGTCGGAAGTTTGGATTTCATTAATTGTGAAATCTCCTGTTGAATATCTGAACGAATCTTCTTCTGTATCTTTTCTCTTCCCGTACTAGTAAATGGTGTGAGAGATTGACTAATGTTCATAACATTTCTCGTTTTTACATTTGCGAGAGGAAATAGGTACACATTTGATATTTTAAATGTTTTGAAACCCAAACTGTAAAACTTTTTATAAGTTGGTGGTGGGTTTGTAGGATGTTCGTATTTCCCAACAGGTTTAAGACGATTATATATAAATGCTTGCAACTCATAGGCAAGACGTGAAAACTCGATATTAACATGTGTTGCTCGATTAAAATAATTATGAATACCTAAGACAAAACTATTAAAAAGAATTGCGTTTTGAGCGGTAGGAGAAGCTTTAATTCTTTGAATGTGTTTTTTAGCCTCAGCCTTGATTTTTCGCTTCTTGTTGGCTTTTATACCTGTATGCGCTACTCTCTTTTTTCCTTTTCGATTCGCACGAATCGTGAATCCTAAAAATTCAGATTCTCGTTTTCGCAGATTTATAACTTGTGATTTTTCTGGAGAAATATCTAATCTCAGACGTTGTTTTATATACATTCTTACAGCATGGAACCATCTTTGAGCAGTTTTCCAATCACGGCAAAGGATTTTAAAGTCGTCCGCATAGCGGACGAGGTAGCCTTCTTTAAGTTTGGTTCGCTTCTTTGCTAGAAGCTCGCCTTCCCGTGTTTTAAAAGGTTTGTGGAGAGGGAAGAATTCCCACTGTTCAGCTACCCAATGATCTAGATCGTTAAGTACAATATTACTGAGTAATGTTGATAACAAACCACCTTGCGGTACGCCCTTGGAAGGGATACCCTCACCATCGATTTCAGCTTTTAACATTCTAGAGATACAAGCTAAAACCTTACGGTCTTTTATACCAATGTTCCAAAGCTGTTTTATTAATAGGGTGTGATTTATGTTATCGAAAAATCCACGAATATCAATATCAACTACATAGTGTAGCGACGATTTATTTATAAGAAATTGTACCCTTGCCATTGCATGGTGCGTAGACCTAAGTGGTCTAAAACCGTAACTATGCTTATAAAATCTCGCATCCGCAATAGGTTCAAGAACTTGCCTAAAACATTGTTGAATGATTCTATCTATTATGCAAGGTATTCCTAGTGGTCTCGATTTACCATTTTCTTTTTCAATAAGCTTCCTTCTTACCTTCTTAGGATGATAATGCTTCAACTTGCTTCTAACTTCTTCGACAAGTTCATCATCAGATAGCTTTTGAATATCCTTTATGGTTTTTCCATCAGTACCCGGAGTGTTAGAACCTTTATTAGACTTTACTGTCCGATAGGACAGTAATATATTTTCTCTAGATGTTATAATATCGTACAGTTGTGAAAAAGACTTTTGTTCGGATGATTCATTATATAATTTCGCAAATGTTTCGGTCATGCCGTAGTAATCCCAATACCTTAAAGCTTGCACTGTGGCATCCCTCCTTTTGGAGTTGATGTTCCCACGTTCCTACCCGATCGGTGCAATACACTTTTGGAAAATAATTGTTCTATATTATTAGACTTGGGGCTATTCTTCCACTCTCATTACAAGAGGTTCATCAGTCATGCCCCTACCCTCACAAGGATAAATGCATTTCGTTTTACCTTATAGCAATCGTTTAGGATGACAGTCCCTGTTGCAACGTTCCTTGTTTTCCAAGTCCCTTATAACCTAGCTATCGGTTCTGGACGTAGGTGTAACCTGTAAGCCTGTGAGCTGGATACCGCCAATTGTTCGGTATAGCGTGTTTCATAGGGTGCATTTTTACTCTACACCACTCACACCATCGTTGGATGGTCCATAAGTTTCCTTATGTTCTAACTTTAGACCCTTACCTTCGGTTATTCGTCAGTTCTTTTGCAGTAGAACAATTCTCACCATATCTAGTTTTTCAGCCGTGCGGCATATCCGTTGGCATACCTTTTCCGAAGGAATGGCTTTAGCCTTCGTTCTGCCGAATCTACCTGTACTTCAGACCCCTTGACCTGTCAGTCAAGACGCATGCAGGAGTATTGACGGAATGGTTTCAAGAAACATGGTTCTATCATTCCCATTCTCGGTTATAAAGTTAAGATTAATCTATGATTATCTTCTGTTTTTCACGCTTGAGCGCTTATAACAGAACTTGTCGAGCGGCTACCCGTTAGCTTAAGTACGAAAATTCACAAAGGTTAAAGTCTATTAATTCCTTTTAAATAAGAAACTTGAAACACCAGACACCAACCCAAAGATTACTAAACTAAATCCGATTAAACCAACTAAATTATTCGGGTCCCAATAATAAAGGAAAAATCCTGTTAATACCAAAAGTATTGAAAACAAAATAATTTCCACTCCAGTTTTAGTTACTAGTATTGGACTTAAAAACATTGAAAGCATAACAACTGATGCAACAGACCCTATTAATACGACTAAAATTATCAAAATTTCCACTCCCTTATTAAAGATAAGCACCCGTTAGCACAAAAGAAAAATTTTTATTTGTTGGTTTAATTTGAACTTCCCCTTTGAAAAAAAACCATTACAAAGTGTCCAATTATTGAACCAATAAGAAATATTAAAAGGAAACTCCAATTATTAAAATTTTTGTCCCATATTCCTGTTAAAACAAACGTAATAAAAACTCCTGCTATAAATCCGAAAAGATTTTTAAGCTTTAAATCCACAATATTCACCTCAAATTCTTTCTTTAACACGATTCATTGATTCAACAAAGAAGAATAAATATTCTTGTTAAGCATTCGCATCTATTAATGCAATAATGTTATTGAAAGTTAAATGCTTTATCAAGTTCTTCTTCTCCAAACTTGCTAGCATATGCCATGGAATAATCAATGCTCGACAACGGTTCTTCACTCTCAATAACAAATGGTTGCTTTTTTAAATCTTCTTCTAAATAAAGTGACGGTTCTGCCACATACCAACTATCATTTCCAATTCTTATATTTAGCTTTTTCATCTCATAGCCTTTTTCTTGATAATATCCTGTTATAATATATGACCAATTATCATCTTGCTTTTCTTTCTGCACCGAAAAAGTTAAACCGTTGTCAAGCTCAAAAATCTCTGGATTATCACCGTTGTATTCAGTATCTTCTTTTGCAACTAGACTTTGATTTGATTGCCCATTATCTTTTGGAATTTCCTCTTGTGTTATATTAACCTCATTTGATTCTTCCCCTTCAGAAGTGCAAGCTATCAAACTTGCTACAACTAATAACGTTATAAATAATAAGCTTATTTTTCTCTTCATTTTCTACCCCCATAAAAGTCATCATTCTACAAATTGCTTATTGAGCTAACCTGCCACTTTAGCTAAATAAGCAATAGGAGCTGCGACATCAACAGCTCCTTGTTTCACTAAAGCACCCGTTACTTTAAGTGGATTGTTTCACATACCATATCATTGATACCCGTAAGTATCTCCTTCATCTAATTTTAAAATATGATTATTTATAGATACACTATCATTACTTTCCCATTCCACTTCAACTTGTTCTACTCTGTCTTGATAGTAAATTCGTTTTTTAAACCATAGTGGTCCGTTTAATTCTCCTCTTACTCCAAATGTACCTGCTGCTCCTGCATCATATCGGTAAAAATCAATTGTGTAATGGTCATCAGGAGAACTTACCGTCTTTAAATGTTCATTCACTCCCATAGATGAAAAGAAAGTTGTAAATGATAGTACCAATAATAGCCCGATAAATGTCAATGATGACAAAATTACCGTTAACCAACTTCTTGTTTTTGCCCACCAATTTCTTCTATCTTTAAAGCCGACAATCCCTAAAATCAAGGCTAACAAACTAATAATAAGTAAAATATAATTTGGTGGTGCAATTAACCAAGTGTTGTTAATATTAGAATACAATGAGTAGGCTGCTAATCCTAAGCAAAAAAGTATTAAATAAAAAGACCATAAGTTATATCTTTTTCCCATAAAATTCCCCCCTCTGATAATTTTCTTCTTTTGCTAACCTGCCTTTAGCGCAACAAGTAATAGCAGCTGCGACCTCAACAGCACCTTGTTCCACTAAAACTCCCGTTAACTTAAGTACGAAATTTAACAAAGTTTAAAATCTATTAATTCCTTTTAAATAAGAAACTTGAAACACCAGACACCAACCCAAAGATTACTAAACTAAATCCGATTAAACCAACAAAATTATTTGGGTCCAAATAATAAAGGAAAAATCCTGTTAATACCAAAAGTATTGAAAACGAAATAATTTCCGTTCCAGTTTTAGTTACTAGTATTGGACTTAAATACATTGAAAGTATAACAACTGATGCAACAGACCCTATTAATACAAATATAATTGTCAAAATTTCCTCTCCCCTTTTTTTATAGTTGTTTTTTTTATGAAGCCTTTGACTATCAAAAAATTGAAAGCGCTTTGTACTTCTTGAAGATAACTGCTTCGTAGAACAAGAAGTTCACTCCCTTATTCAAGATAAGCTTCCGTTTGTTGAGGAACCTTAATTAAGATTTGAATTAAAGATTGCACCGTAATAAGTATCGTCAATTCTTATAGCAACAACAGTATTACTTCGGTCTTGTTCTATTATTTTAAATATTTTAGTCCCAACCTGTAAGTTGAGGGTTGAATCATATATTACTGCTTCACCATTCTCATTTATTTCATCTACTATTGCTTTGATTTCCCCGATTTCTTTTCCTACATCTTCAACGAAAAATTTTCCACGTTCAATAGTGTATATACTATCTTCAAAAGCAAATGCCCCTTTTGATTCACTTGGAGTTTCACCTATTATTTTTTTTGGTTCCTCCGTTTTCGAACAAGCAGCTAATAAAATGACAAAAATAAGTATGAAAACACTTTTTGATAACCTCATTAAATTTCCCCTATCTATATCTATTTTAACACCAATTTGCACATATCTTGTTTCTTTGTATATTCAAGAAATCTGCCCTTTAACACGATAAGGGCTGTATTTCTTGTTAAAGATAAGCCACCCGTTTGTTTAATAAGAAATTTTATCTTCAAGTTCAATTTCATTGAAATAATTAAAACTCTTCTTTTAAGATAGAGTACATTTTAAAATCTCGATGTTTTCCTTTCACAAATATACCTTTTCTAATTATCCCTTCAAAAGACATTCCCGCTTTTTCCATTACTCGTGCTGAACCGATATTTTCTACATCACACCTTGCTTGAATACGAACTAAATCCATTTCTTCAAAACCGAATTTTATTAGTTCCTTTGCTACTTCAGTAGTTAAACCTTTTCCCCAATAGTCTTTAGAAACAACACATCCGATTTCAGCAGTTTTATGATTTGGTTGCCACCAAACAAAATCGATAGTCCCGATAAATCTTCCATTTTCCTTGTATTCAATTCCCCACGGTGAAACCTGCTTGTTTTCATATTTATTCAATACAAATTCAACAAAATCTTGTGTATCAGACATTGTTTCGTGGGTATTCCAAGTTACATACTTAGATACTTCTTCATCTGAACCGTATAGATGCATATCTTCAATATCTTCTAAAGTGACTTTTCTAAGTTTAAGACGTTCTGTTTCTAATATTGGTAAATCACCATATATTTTCTCAATCTTCATTTAATCCCCTCCACTAAACACTAACCCTATAAAGAGGTTGCTATTCCTCCTTCTTCTTATTGAACTAAAACTGCCCCGTTAGCTCAACAATCAATAGGAGCTGCGACATCAACAGCGCCTTATTCCACTAAAGCTAACCATATGTTGAATAAGAAATTCGACATCACAAAGGTACTACGAACATAGAAATAATAATAATTGATAACCCTGAGTAACCAAGTGAATCAATTACTAATTTAAATTTGGGATTTGTACTTTCGTCTTCTTCCTTTTCAGATTCTTTATACACTTTATGTTGTAAATGTTCATCGGGAATAATAATATCTGCATGATTAGCTCGACTTCCAAAGGATATCAAACGATGAATTTTTATAAATAGTAAAGATGGTAAAATTAAAATGAGCCCTATAAAAGTTCCTCCTAAGCCAATTACTTCTCTATTAAGGCTGGATGTAAATATAAAGGATATAAGAGATAGGAGCATGAATATTCCAACAGTAATATATATAACGGTCTTTAATTTTCTCAAATGCACACCCCCAATATATGACAAAGTAGTTCGCCCTTTATATATTTTATACGAGTGTTAGTCATGTAATGTTTCATCTTCAACATTACCGTGCTTTAATTGAAGACAATATAATATAACACTATCATAAAATTCAGTCGTTTCCTTTTATTTTCCAAAAAAAGAGAGGAACGTCACCTTAAATCTGACGTTCCTCTTGTTGTGTTAAAGCTCCCGTTTGTGGATTAAATTAAGGTTATTCAAGAGGTAACTGGAGTTCGCTGTTATACATTATATCTTCACTAAAATCCCAATATCGACCTTCTACATCTAAACTCATAACTTTCTTGTAATAACCCATTTCAAATAATGTTTCATTCCCACTTTTAAAGTGTAATTCGAAGTCAGGCGATTCAAAATCCATATCTGATGTGGTACCTGTTTTAGCATTATCTAAATCCTTTACAAGTTCATCAATAAATTCCTCGTCATCAATAGTAGCCACCAATTCTTCACTGCTCCATTCATAAACCTCGATACTGGAAACATCTTCGCTTAAATTAAGGTTATTATTTTGACAACCAATTAAAATGAAGGACAATAAAAGAACTGCGAATAATGATTTAATTTTTGTCATTAAAATTCTCCCCCCTTTTACTAAGACAGACGTTAAATAATAATTAAAAGTTCCAAGTCCTATTAAACATAACTGCCATTTAACGCAATAAGAGCTAAACATTTGTTCAAGATAAGCTCTCCTATAGTTGAGGATATTTTCTAATTACTTATCAGATTTTTCTTCAAGTTTCGATTTAATATTTTCTAACAGCTCATTTTGTTTTTTATGACTATCCAATATTTTATCAGTCATTTTTTCCAATGTTTTAGTAATGGACCACAATGATAAAATGATAACAATTATAATTCCTAAAGCATCCAAATTTTTTGCCTCTTCTCATTATTTTTTATACTCAATCCTTCTGCTAGTTAGTTGAAGCCTTAAATCTGACGTTCCTATTTTTTATTAAAGCACTCCTTTAGTTGAAGAGATATTATTGTTTAATTTATTTTTTCAGCAGACGGGATTGCTCCGTTTAATAATGTGTTTAATTTTTCATAATCAACATTCCAATAATAACCGTTACTATCCTGAACATAGTTCATTCCTATAACCCACAAACCGCCACCATAAGTAGTGTTATCCTGTGTTTGAAGCAGGATTTTAGTGTGTTTTTCAGGTGTTACATCAGGTGGAAAATTATTATTTTTAATTTCTGAGTATTTTTCTGATTTAGATAACAACTTTGCTATCTCCGATACTTCCTTTTGATTGGTAATTAGATATTGAGAAAACCCCTCTTTACTTTCACTACTGACAATGACCTGTTTTATATCATTTTTAGAAAGAGAAAATCCCCAAATCGATATATGTGTTTGATAATAAAATCCAACATACGCTGTTACTACTAGAACAAATGATAGTAAGACAATCCATTTCTTTCTATTCAATTTTCTACCTCCTACTTTAATAACACCAGTAAACCAATTTATTGGAAAACAAAATACTCCTTTTGAATGACTGTTATTCAACTAAACTGTCAGTTATCTCAATAAGCAGTAGGAGCTGCAACATTAACAGCTCCTTGTTCCACTAAAGCCATCCTTTTGTTGAATAAGAAATGAATACTAATTTAATATTTTCTGAACAATTCTTGTTCTCCAAATACAAAATCCTATCAAAGCACCAAGTATGTTAAGGATAAAATCATCAATGTCGAAACTTCCTCTTCTTGAAATCACTTGAATAAATTCAAGAGAAAATAATATCGCAATCATCGAAGTAATAAACACACTTACTTTACTTATTCTTTTAATGAAAAATGGTAGATAGATACCCATTGGCAGAAACATCAATAAATTACCTGCGAGGTTTTTTATAGGTATATCCATATTCATACTGCCATCAAATATCGCCTGAACATATGTACTAATAGTTTTGAATGGTACGATATTTGAAGATACTCTTATATATTCTAACAACGAAAGGTTGGCAAACACTCCACCTCTACCCAAGAACATAAGAAATACTAATGCCAATATATAAAATATAAAACTAATACTAAAAACAACTTTTATTATCTTTTTCATTTTTACTCCCCAATTTTCTTATTAGTCAAACCTGCTTCATAAGCTCAATAAGCAAAAGGAGCTGCGACATTAACAGCTCCTTGTTCCATTAACGCTCTCCGTTATTGAAGTAACTTTTATCTGTTTACTTGCTTTTTATTTCGATAATGTTTAGTTAAAAATTCATCCAATATAACTCTATGGCTTTTAACAATATTGCTTGGCAAATCATCAGGATAAAAGAAATCAAATTTAATTGATTCAGATTTGTCTATGTTTAATTCCCCTTTATAGCCCTCCGAAAAGTAGGCAACAGTTACGACATAGAATTCATCACCATTTTCAGCCTTTATATAGTTTTGTGGACCTGAATAAACATTGATAAGGTCTAATTTATCCACACTCAGACCAGTTTCCTCATATATTTCTCTTCTCGCAACATCTTCAGTAGATTCTCCCAGTTCCATTAGACCTCCAGTAATTCCCCAAGCACCATTAGGAAACTTCCGTTGTTGAAGTAATAGCCTCCCCATATCATCAACAATTACTGTAACGGAACCTACAAATATCAATGGTCTGTGACCAACTATTTCCCGTAACTCTTCTATGTATCCCATTAGTTCTTTTACCCCTTTACAATACTATTTCTTGTTAAACTCTACTGCCATTTACTTTAATAAATAAGGTACTTAATCCTTCTTGAAGATAAGCATCCGTTAGCGAAACAATTAAATTACACTAGGTCACTTTTGTGGCTCATAAATATGCCTAAGAGCTTCCTCTTTGCCAAGTCTTCGTACCTTCGTAGTCTTTTCCTCATTATATGTCATTATAAAAGTTTCTTTTTTGTCATTCCATTCGACAACCACTTCGAAATCATCATCTTTTGTTGCATATTCATGTGAATGAGTTGTACCTACACCGCTCCATGTGGCTTCCTGTATTCTACTACCGCTACCTCCAACGCTCCTATTATCAATACCTTCAAAATCATAACTAATCGGGATGTCATCCTCTTCTTTCTGTTTCTTTTTGATTTGTTCAAAATCATCTTTATAAGTCAGATTCGAGAATTGGGTCACATGAAATGTATTCTCTCCATCATTTTGAGACTGTTCTACATATAATATTCCAGTCCAAGTGTCACCCTCTCCGTAGAATACTAAAGGAGATGTCACATCTATGTCTTTATTTGCACAACCAACTAAACCAATTAAGACCATAACCACAATGGTAGATATAATTCTATTCTTGATAATGAATTCCCCCAGTTTTGTTATTTTATATTCTCTCTTATTCTACATAACTGCCACATTACTTAAACAAGAACAGGCGAATATCCTTATTAAAAATTCGCACCCCGTTACTTTAAGTGGATCGTTTCACATAGCATATCATTGATACCCGTAAGTATCTCCTTCATCTAATTTTAAAATATGATTATTTATAGATACGCTATCATTACTTTCCCATTCCACTTCAACCTGTTCGGCTCTGTCTTGATAATAAATTCGTTTTTTAAACCACAGTGGTCCGTTTAATTCTCCCCTTACTCCAAATGAACCTGCTGCTCCTGCATCCCATCTGTAAAAATTAATAGTATATGTTTCATCAGGCGAACTTACTGTCTTTATATGAGTGTTTCCTCCAAACGAAAAAACCGATGTGAATAAAAGTACCAATAGAAGTGCCGTTGATGTTAACGCTGATAAAATTAGTACAAGCCAACTTCTAATTATTGCCCACCAATATCCTTCTTCTTTCATCATTCCTGCTACTGCGAAGCAAAAAGCTAGTATGGCAACAAGTAAAAGAATATAGGATGGAGGTACTACAAGCCATGTATTGTTAATATAAGAATATAACGAATAGGCTGCGGCACCTATGCAAAAAAGTGTCATACAAAAAGACAAAAATGTATATTTTTTTTTCACAGAAATCCCCCTGGCAATTCATGCTATTTTCTTGAGCAATCCCGCTTCGGCAATTTAATATCTTCTACGAAAAAGGTATTACCCTTCTTGTAGATAAGCTACCCGTTAATTTAAGTACATTATTTCTAAATGACTTGCCATAATAAGAATATAACCTATAAAACTTATTCATCTAATTTTCTTTCGTCTTCAATATAAATTTTCGAGTTTAGAATAGGTGAATATCCATTAACCCATACTTTGTCCGTCCTCACCATAAATTTCCATTCCGAATAACTATTACTTGGAAAAGTTATTAACAAATTGACATTATCACTTTGGTATTGCTTATTTAATGCTTGCTCAAGTTGAATCTTTGAAACTGACAATCCACCAAGATATAAACTAACAATAATAATTCCTGTTAAAAAAACTAACTTTCCCTTCCGATAAAACAATCCAATCAATACGGCAACCAAGAGAGTATATAAAACAAACTCATCGTTTCGTCTAATAATACTAAAAGAAAACTCTTCTTGTGTTAATGGAAGGAGGAAAGCCACACCATTTCCCACATAATCAATAAATATATGTCCGATTAGCACTGTCAAAGAGAATACAAACCACGCTTTTAAAAAGTGAAGGTCTCTTACAAGAACACGAAAACCAATCGCAAATAATAGACCATATACTGGTACAAGTAAAACAGAGTGACCTAAAATGTCACCAAAAAATTTTGTTATATCTGGTGATATAGCAGCAATTCCACCAAAACATAGGATTAAAGCTCGCTTTCCATTAGATTCAAAATCTTTATTAAACATTACATATCCTATACTTGCACCGACAAAAAAGTGGAGTATTTCGTGAATTATATAACCCAATACCTTCCTCCTTCCTACATAAAAAGATAAAGTTCATTATTATTGAATTAAACTGCTTCCTTAGTTTAACAGTGGCTGCGACAGCTTGTTCCACTATTGCATCCCGTTAATGCAATAAGAAAATCAATTTCTATTTAGCTGTTTTAAATAAGAACTAATAATGACTATGATAAGATTTATTTCCTTTGTATCCTTCATATTCTACAATTTCACCAGACTTAGCATGAATTTTAATAAAATAATAGTCATTACCTTCTTGTTGAGCCAAAACTCTCCATGTTTTATCAAAGGGTCTATACCTTGCTTCTACAATTGGAAAATCAATTGAATCCGTTCTCATTTGTTCTTTAGCTATATCTATTGCCCTTTTGGATGACATGACACCTTCTTCTTCTAATTTATTCACCATGGTGAACATTTCCTTTTTACCTTTCCATTCTACCGTTACACTAATAGTTTCATCTTTATAAGGTAGCGAAATTTTGTTGTTATCTAAAGGAATGCTATTACCGACCAACTTTCCTTCTCCTTCAATTGTTTTATTTTCAGTTTTGATTTTATATTTTACGTTTCCAATGTCATCAGTGTTAATTTCATTTACTTCAGGCTCATTTAAAATGTAAAAAACTTCAAAATTAAAGTATTGTTGACTTGAAATTAACTGCCCTTCCCAATTTTCACTTTTACCATGAAAAAACATTTGTGTAAATTCAACGATAGAATCATCATTTTCCGCTTGTGTTTCACTGTTTTTTTCATTTGCATCTTCATCAGAAATTTCTTCTGACGGAATTTGAGCTTTCTGATTTTCTTCTTTTTGAATATCATTATTATTACTATTTTTATCATAATTTGGTTCCTGTTTAGAATCACATGCTACCAAAATCACAAAAAATAGTAATAAAGAAAATATTAAAGTCACTTTTTTCATCTAAAAACCCTCCCTACATGCGCAATAAGCAATAGAAGCTGCGAGATTAACAGTCCCTTGTTCCACTAACGCTCATCGTTTGTTTAAGTACATATTTTCACAATCAGCCATTTATCCACCTTGCCTGTCTATTACATCTCCACTTTCAGATAATCCTCTGACTACCATTTCATTACCTATCTTGAAGTAATAACGTGTACCTT
>NZ_QJSH01000038.1 GCF_003426025.1 Paraliobacillus quinghaiensis | reverse complement strand
GAATGGTTTCAAGAAACATGGATCTATCATTCCCATTCTCAGTTATAAAGTTAAGATAAATATGTTTATCTTCTGCCTTTCACACTTGAAGCGCTTATAGCAGAACTTGTCGAGCGGCCACCGTTTGTTGAAAAGTAATTATGCTATTCTCGTCCTCTTATTCGCGAGAAAACTAATTAACATTAACAAAACTATAAGTATACTAACAACAAACGCATAAATGAAATAATCCATAAATAAATCCTGAGACCATCTAGTTCCGTCGGTTATTATCCAATAGCTTATTTTATTTGAAATTGCAATCCCATCTTGTTCACCGAAGCTCCCTTTATAGTTCAACCACAGACTAATTGTAGATATTGTTGAAATCACTAAACCAACAATTAGCGTAAGAGTTAGAGGACGCTTTACAGAGAAGAACTTTGACAATCCAAAAATAACTAACAACATTGAAAACGCAATCATTACAAACATAATAAACCTCCACTTTTTAATTTTTTCTTGCTGCACTAAACTGTCAGGTAGCGCAATAAACAATTGGTGCTGCGGAATCAGCAACTTCTTGTTCCACTAAAGCACCATTTCGTATTACTACAGTAAGTTTTCTAATCTAATTCCACTCGAAAACAAAGGGACTCTTGCATCAATTACATTATTTGATTTATAAAAAACTAAAACCCCGTCTTTTACAACTCCCTCTCAATAAGAGCTGTCAGACCGTCAACTTCTTATTCATTATTTGGCCCCGTTACTTGAATAAACAAGAAAAATATATAAAGGTAATACTAAACGTGTTATTAACTTGATAACAAATGAATAGTACTAATTTAATTCACTATTGAATTCATCCTTAGTTAACCCAAATAAAATTTCATCAATGTATCTTCCGTCACTATAAACCATTTGTCTTCGCACTCCTTCTTGTAAACAACCGAGTTTCTTTAGCATTGTTGCTGAGGCAATATTTCCATCTAGTACAGAACCATAATACTTGTTTAATCTTCTCTCCAAGAAAGCATAGCGCAATAAAATGCACATAGCAGCTGTTCCATATCCTTTTCCTCGGTGATCACGATCTATTTGCATCCCTATACTAAATGTCCCGTTTTTTTCATCTATACTATTTAAATTAATGCCTCCTACATTTTCACCATTAATGGTTTCAATAGTAAACATTATGCGTCCAGTTTCTTGCTTAAAATCTATAAAATTTTCTATCATATTTTCAGCTTCACTTCTTGTCGGTGGCAGTTCAACTTCATAATTTAATAAACGTCTTGCAGATGTATCAAAACGATTGTAATAGTGACTTTCCCAATCCCCTTGTTCCATTGAACGTAAACGGACAAGTTTATCTTGCCAAAAATAACCATCATACGTGTTTTTTTTCATTAAAAAACTCTCCCTATATGATTACAGATAATAAGTTAAAATTGATATTTCTTTATTAAACAAACGCGCTTCTTTAGTGTAGTACATTATTTCACAAATTCTCCGACATGATATAAGATACTGTTAAGAAAATTATGATTTGTCTTCTGTTGAAGGCTCTTTATAATAGTTATTATGTATGGTATTACCAGCATTATTGCCAAATCCATTCTTCGCTGGTGAAATTAAAAATCCCAAAATAACCCCCATAGAAAATGTTAATGCTGATAATGCTAAAATTTCTCTTTTCCTCATTCTTATCTCCTTCCTATTTACTCATATTTTTAGTTGTACAAAGTCATTAAACCTAAAGTCGCCATTATTTAATAATCCTACTTCGTTAGCTCATTAAGCAATAGCAGCCTGGAAAATAACAGCTCCTTGTTCCACTAAAGCTCCCTTTAGTGGAATATCTCCAACCCCTCTCTTCTTACAATTGGGGGAGTATATAGGCAATGTACAGTAATGTAATTGTGATAATAGATAATAAAAGAACCTTAAATTTTTCCATCTGTATCCCACCCTTTTTTCTTACTGCGTTATTCTAAGCTGTTCAACTAAAGCCACCTGCTAGTAAAAATTAACCTCAACTAGTCTATCTATATATTAAAAACTAATATCAATAACACCACCTTGTACTAACATTACATCATAAAGATATACTCATACGCTGATAAGCAATTGCTGATTTTTTTTCGATAACGACTAAAATATCGCCTTTATTAGAGTATTTAATTACAGTGTTAAATTCAAAATTTGTTCACAAATCATTATCAATATAATCAAAGGAATAGATGCACTTAATCTTCTAATAAAGATTTATATTCGTCTACATCATTAAATTTTGTTGAAAAATATACAGGGATGTCATCAATATTTTTCATTCTAATTGGTTTACCTTGATTAAGTCCCTTTACGATAAGATCAAAGGAGTTGTCACTATTTAATGTAATTTCAAATTCTTGCATATCGCCAGTAATTTTATACAAACCATTTTTCAATTCTTCAAAAGTTCCTTTATCGACTTCCCTGTTACTAATGTATTCTATAAAACTATTATTATCTGGTTGAAATGACATTTGAACAAATTCCCCATCTACAATTTCACTTTGATAGCCACCTTTTAATGCAGGAATTATGTTAGATGATGCACATCCTCCTAATAATAAAACAAAAACAGTGGTTAAAAATAAAGTAGCAAATATTTTATTCCTCATAAGAAAAAGAAATTACCTCCCACCTAAATTTAATAAATAACCTGAAAATATTTTGTAGCCAGTTTAGACTAACCTGCTTTTTAAGTATGATTATTCACAAACTCTACAGTTATTTTAACATAAAATAACAATCACCTATTTATTTTATTAAAATAAGTAAGGCAAACAGCATATTAATTAACGCAGCAATTATTACGTTGACAGCTACTGTCATAATGCTAATTGAGGTCTGATTTGCTATGTTATTTCAGATGAATATTTAAGTTCGAAGTTGATGCAATAAAAAATAGAGTGCTAAAACCATTGCGATTATGCACTCTACTTTGCTTGTTATTTATTTTTTTCTCCACCAAAACGTAATTACTTATGTGAACCAGCCGGCTTTTCTTATTATCCAAAAACGCAGACAGTACTGCTTTTATTATGATATCAACTATTCTTCCATTTCATAATATCCGCGGTCTTCCCCATAATACTTGTTATATCGTTTCTTAAACTTATAGAAAATATAGGCGCCAATTACTTTTACGATCGCATAGCCTGGAATACCAAGTATCACACCAATAACCCCAAATAAATTACCTGCGATCAATAACACAAGAATAATTGTTAATGGGTGAATTTCCATCGTTTTACCCATGATGTTTGGAGAGACAAAATTCCCTTCTAAAAATTGCACTGCAATCCATACAATTGCTAGCTTCAGCAACATAAATGGCGAGCTGACAATTGCAATAATGGCAGCTGGAATAATAGCAATAGTTGGTCCTAAATAAGGAACAACACTTGTCACTGCTGCGACAATAGCCAATATGAATGCATAATCAAGTCCTATGATTAGATAACCTATGAATAATAGAATACCAATCACGGATGCGACAATAATCTGACCTTGGATATAAGAACCAACTTGCGTATCGATATTAGTTAAGATTTGCTTGGTGTCATCTCTAAATTTCGGTGGAAATAATTTAATAGTATAATGTTGAAACCTTTTACCATCCTTTAATAAGAAAAATAAAATAAATGGAAAGGTTACAATAGATACAATTGTATTTGTAATTGTACTAGCAATACTCTGTATCCCTTGAAAACCATTAGAGATATAAGTTCCAATTAATTGTGGTAATTCGCCTAATCTCTCCATTACCCAGTTATAACCCTCATCATAATAAGGACCTAAAAAAGAATTCTGCACCCAATTTGTCATGCTATCTCCAAGCTGTTTTAAGTAGTTTGGAAACGTTTGAACTAAATCTTTTATCTGCGCTTCGATAGCTGGAGCAGATAACAAGATAATTCCAGTTAAGGCACCACTTATCCCGAGAATAAGAATGATAACTCCCCAAATTCTTTTAATCTTCAATTTCTCAAGCAAGTCTACAACTGGATTTAATAAATAGTAAGCAATGAATGCTAAAATTACTGGTGGTGCTATGGTAGATAAAATGACCTCAAGTGGATAAAAGATAAAAGAAATTTGAGTATAAATATAAATAGTAATGCCAACCAAAATGAAAAAAGCTAATATGTAAAAAATATTCTTTCCACCAATTAATCCTAAAAATCTATTTTGTTCCTCCATTTAACACGCCCCCTTTAAAGGTAATATAGCCTTTCTTTTTATGTACCCCTAGTGTTGAATAAGAAAACCCATCCGCTGCTTTCCCGAATCCAGCCCCATGTGGCGAAATGCTGTATAGCCTATGAATATCCCTTCCAAAGATTAATATAATGTTAGAATAGTGGGTAGCGAAAGAGAATAAATTGAAACAAATACATAAGTTATTTCGTATTTTGTATTACAAAAATCTACATCATAAAATGAGGTTATGTATAATGAATCTACCGATTGTCACACATATAGAGTTGTACTACCGACCCGCTGAAGAGAAGGCCACAAGGTACTTTGAAGCGTTATATCATCAAGTGATGCAGAAGACGTATGTCCCTACTCTTACAGAAGACTTTCACACTTGGAAACAAAACCATATTCGGCATCATTTATTACGCGCCCCGTTTTCTCGCAGACAAAAAAAAGCGGAAAGGCTAGGTTATCATGCGTATATGCAATGGTTGAATAAAACAGGTAAACTTGATCATTACCTTGAACGAAGTATTGCCTATATATATATGAGAGATTTAGGAAAGGCACTCGATGAAACTGAGACACAGTTAAGTATTGAGCGTGCTGTGGAGAATATAAAAGAGCATATGCTAACAGAACTTGGAAACAACAAGAATGAGAGTCTTAATCAGGTAGGTTTGTATCGTTGGGCTCAAAAGGAAGGATTAGAGTCAGCTACGATTTGGGTGCTCAACAAACTAAAGCGAGTAGCTGATCATATTCCTAGCGGGATGGATGCAGACCATGCACAACGTAAATTGATTAAAACGATTGCTGGAGTCGTTATGCACGCTGTTGAAGAAATGGATGATTCTATAACAGGAGAAGCGCGTTCGAAAAAATTGGATGAGGCAATTCGATTAGGCTATTCGTATGGCCTCACGTATCCATTTATTGATGATCTTTTGGATGCCAATGTCCTTACTAAACAAGAAGAAAAGCGATATTCTGATTTAATACGTACATCATTAATAACAAGAAATGTGCCAGAGTTGGGCAATTGGATAGGAAAGAATAAAGAACTCATTCCATTTATTCATTCAGAACTAAAAGAAGCCTTTGAATATATTAAGATGCATCAACATCCAGAGACGATTGATGCGTTTTTTGAACAAGCCTACGTCTTCTTTCAAGCACAGGAAGTAGATCGTGATAAAGATTTATCTAATCCGAATTACACGAATGAAGAGCTTTTTATACCAGTCATCTTAAAGTCAGCTTCTTCTAGATTAATCATTCGTTCGGTGATAAGTGCAGAACAAGATGAAGGATTTGACCAACGCACGTTTTATTATGGTATATACAATCAGTTAGCAGATGACTTTACCGATATGTTTGATGATTTAGATGAAGGAGCGGTAACGCCTTACACATATTATATGACCTATCATGAGAGTCGATCGGATCTGATTAACCCGTTTGAGCTATATTGGGCGGTAATCGCTCATTTAATCCACGATGTATATCACTCCGATCTAAAGACATGTGAAGTCATTTTAGACCGAGCAATCAATGGGTTAAAACGCTATAAAAATAGAATGGGAAGTAAAGCATACAACGAAGTGATGCAATTGTTTTCTTCAGGACATCCTAGGTTTAACCATGTTATTCAACAGATGGTCAAAAAAGCGGATGATGTGGATTTTTTCGATAAATTACTTCGAGATCATATTATTCTAAGTTTAAAAAACAATCGAGGGAACAGGAAGCGTTTTTAGATACTATCGAACATGTGCGTGGACAAATAAACAATTATTTACCTATTGCTAAAACTAGTGCATTACCTGTTGATAGTATTGTTGAGGGAGCAAATTATAGTTTAGAAGGTGATGGGAAAAGGTTAAGGCCGATTATGACGTGGATAATGGGTGTAAAAGAATTCGGTTTAGCAGAGTCTGCCATCGTACCTTTACTGAAATCTCTAGAATATATGCATACGGCATCACTAATTTTCGATGATTTACCATCGCAAGATAATGCTAACTTCCGAAGAGGAAATCCAACTCTTCACGAAGTACACAACGTTGCAGTCGCTGAATTGACAGGAC
Organism: Paraliobacillus quinghaiensis; assembly: GCF_003426025.1. Classification (GTDB taxonomy): domain Bacteria; phylum Bacillota; class Bacilli; order Bacillales; family Amphibacillaceae; genus Paraliobacillus_A; species Paraliobacillus_A quinghaiensis. The sequence continues at coordinate 13,034 of NZ_QJSH01000038.1, read as the reverse complement.
TCTTTTTAACGCAGAAGGCAATTGAAGAACAAACACGCTTAAATCAATTTGACTCAACTGTAGTACTTGAATTGATTCAATATACTGCAAAAGTAACAGCGGATATGTGTAAGGGGCAAGTGATGGATTTGGATGCTAAAGGAAAACAATTAAGTCTAAAAGAATTGAATCAGATGTGCTTTTATAAAACAGGGATTGGATTTGAAGCATCACTCGTCATCCCTTCTATTCTAGCTAAAGCAGGTGATGTTGAAGTAGCTGCATGGAAAAAGTTTGCTTATCATGCAGGTATAGCATTTCAGATAAAGGATGATTTGCTTGATGTTGAGGGGGATCAGTGTGTAATAGGGAAACCAATTGGAAATGATGCAGACCATGATAAATCCACGTATGTTTCAGTTCTCGGCGTGGAAGGTGCCAAGAAGGAGATGTGGGATCATTACTGCATTGCACTCGAGCTATTAGAAGAAATCAGTCCTAAAAATCCTTTTTTAAAACACTTTTTGCATTATATCGTGAATCGAGACCATTAACGGTTAGCTTAATTGAAGCTCTCATTCGTAAGAGAATGGAAAGAAGAATGGGAGCTTTGGAAAATGATATCTCTAGCTTCGATTTTTTCTTTTTTTTCTTTTTTTTAGCCAAAACATTCACCCTTTCAACCACAGATTCATTTTACCATAGGGGTTACGCGGTAAAAAATAAGAATCGAAGAGGGTCTGAACCTTCATATGGATAAGTGTCCACCATGAGGATCTGCCCCCTTTTATTTTTAAAAAATTGTCCATTAAAAGTACCAAAAGGAAGCAACGAACCGTCACCTGCTTCCACACCATACCGACAGATAAACGCTCCGTTGCATTCAATCTCCATCCTTCTAATAAATTCAACTGTTCACTAACAGCGGCGTTTCAACTCCAACACCTAGCTTCTTTAATAGTTTAGCAATGGTTAGCATAGCACTTTCAGGATTAATCTTCGCTTCTATGTAATAGATCTCGCCTGTTATAATAGATTGGTACTCACGAATAGTAGTAAATTCTCTTGAATTCCTATGGACTGGTTTCATCGCGATTGCGTACCGTTTTCCACCGTCACTACTCCCAAGCATAATGCCTTCATCAACGAGTTGTCTTAATTGGAGACCTTGTTCTTCAATCCATTGTAATGTCTTAGTCCAGAGTTCTGGAACATTTTCGTTATTTATTACCGTTTCCTTTCCTTCATACGTAATGATAATAGTTAGCTCGTCCCATCTTTTTTGTATATTTCTAGAGAAATTCCATATTTCATCTACATCATGTTCTTCATCTAGGACCCATCGAATCGTTCTAAAAACATCTCCGTATGTTTCTGTTACAACTGTCTCTACATAGTCTCTTTCTTCACTGTCGTCTTCGTTGGATATTTTCGTAATAGCTTTAATAACATCTTCAAATCGGTCGTATATGGAACGAACCAAAATTCGTTCTTCTTCGATGGTAGCTAGTTTCTCACGTTTATTTTTGTAAGGCATCCGTAACGCGTCTACATATTGTTGAATAATGGATTTGGCATATATATTTAAGTCCGGATTATCCAGGCAAGGCATTAGAACGATGTCTACTAATTGCTGATAATCGATTCCAATCCATTTTGAACTCCCAAAAGTCGCTTCATTCGATTCTTTCATTTGGCTTTTCGGGACTAATGCAACAAGTAGAAACTTTTCGTCTTTATAAGTCTCTTCAAATTTTCGTAAGTATTTATCGCATTGATTTACGTCCACTCTCGCATATACCTTTTGTTCGACAGCGAGGATTAATTTTTGTTGATTCGCATGTTCTTTTTCATCAACGATATTTACCTTGAAAAAGACATCAAGCCTTCCTTTGTCCTCATTTTTCTCCAGTTCTTCCTCTGCTTCATCTATATCTAGTTTATTTATATCCTTTTCTGCTATTACCTCAGGATTACAGAATTGGTTTACATTTAGCATGGCAATATCGGTAATATCATCAATATTTTCATCAGCCGACTCTGCTACAGCCATTAGAAATCTTTGAAAAGGATAATAGCCTAACGTATGCCTCTCTGTCGGATTTAAAAGCCACGATAAAAATCTCGAATGCCATGTTTCGAGATGAGTCGCACCAGCTACATGAAACACATTCGGTCGATCAATTAAAAATTTTAACGCAACAAAATCTTTATCCATTGTTAATTCATAAAGCATTCGTTTAAGCGATTTCAATACATATTCCTCCTAGTTAGTTAAAGCGACAAGTAAGTGAATTGTCCTATTTTTAAAACAATAGAATAATAGTATCATTATTTTGTAAAAAATTCCAGTTAACAGGTGCAGGATCAGTACTTCATATGTACAAGTTTCCACCATGAGTCTCTACATAGAAGTACCAAAAGGAAGCGAAGTACTGTCCTAAGTAGTTCGGTTATGAAGTGGAAACACGAAATCACAAGCGAAGTAACAAGGGAAATTCCAAAAATTTAGACAACAAAATCACACAAGAAAACGCAGAGGTTATTCCCTCTGCGTTTTTAACGTTTTTTTGATTTCTTATTAAACTAACGCTCACCTTTACTTTAAGTGTTTTTATTCACATGACAGATAGATTATCTTAGATGGATATTAAAAACGTTAAAAAAGTCCAATCTATATTTTTATCATTCCTCGCCAAACTTTACATCAAATAGATAATCAGATGATTCGGTACCTTCGAAGCTTTCTTGTGTTATATTTCCTTGAACATTTCTTTTTTCTCCCGTTTTCTTCATTGCGAATGTTGAAATATAATAGGCTTCAACTGGTAACTGTTCATCATCTAATAATTGTATTTCTCCATTGGATAAGAAAAAATGAGGTTCATTTTCTACTACATAATTCATTCGTTCTCCTGAACTTCGTATCACATAAGAAGAAAAGTCACCCTTTGCATGAGTGATATCTTTAATATCAAGTACGTTAAGATTTTCAAAGAAATGCTCAGCACCAATTAATCGATTGTATTGGAGCCATGTATCAGGCTGACTATTCGTAACTCGATAACTACTCTTATTAATATCATATCGAATGTGATAAAGATTAAAACTATTGCCATTTTGTCCGAGTAGCTGCCAGCTTAAATCTGTAATTCTACCATCTTTAACATAATCTACTCCGAAATTCTCAAGCCTTAAATTTTGGTTCTCTAGCTTTAATTCTTGCTTAATCAGTCCATATTCACCTTGAAAGTTCATCGTATATACTGAACCAAGTTCATGTTCGATAAATATTGGGCGGCTTTCCCATTCATGAATGGCAAATGGCAAAATCCAATGGACCAGTATAAATGCAAGAACACCAAAGATAGATGCCATTCGTTTTACATCTACATTTAACGTAGGTCGAAAAAATAACAGGTACACTATAAACCCAAGAGGAACTGTAATTTGATTGAAATTAAAAGCAAATGAGCCTAATATAAAGTATCCAATTATTTTTAATGGAAAATAAGATTCTGCTTCGTCCTTTTTCCACACTAAAAAAAGAAAACTAACAATTAATATAACTGTGTAAACAATAGATACCATTTTTACCCCCTATATAGTAGGAAAACTCTTTGTTGAAGAACCGAGCTGAACAACTATTTTTTATCTCGGTGCATTAAATTCAATTGCACTTAATAAAGATACTATCATTCCTAACTTACAGCATAGCCAGAAAACACTTCGTTCACCTACAAAATACTACAAATAGCTATGCCACCAATTCCACCTACAACCAATAGTATTAGCCAAACAAATAATGTAGCCTTTTTATTCCCCTTTAAAATATCTTTATCTGTATATTTAGTTTACCATTTGTAATTCAACTCTTCTGCTTCGTTTAAGTACATTCTTTCACAAACACTACATCTATATTTTACCATAAAATCTTGTAACCCTCTATCCCTATAATTAGTTATGCAATTAGCATGGGTTTTGACCATGGTTTTAGCATCATTTCCACGTCTGGACAATAGCTATTGTTCTGTTGTTGGTATCTATGCGAAAACCGTTGCTATTTTCGATATTAAATACTAGCAATCATTGTCGTATCAACAAAAAAGGCAAGCAAATTACTATGCGAATTCGCTTGCTAAAAGGATTGCTATTTTATTTTTCTACCTCTGAACCGAAATACTTAGAACTGTCCCACGCTTCTTTTACGCTTTTATTTAGTTCCCTTGCGACGATTGAAATCTTGCTCAATCTCTTGTTTCCAGTTGGAATCAATTTTCTTTTCTTCACGAAAGTTCATAACAGCCTCATTTAATACTTCATAGTTTACCTGTGTTCCTTCGTTGTCCGCATGGTAATCTACCGCAAAGTCTTCGTCAATTCCGAAATTGGCTGCTGTTGAAACCGCATCAATATTCGCACCGAGAAACAAGAATTCCCATCCAAACTCCTCTTTTTGATGCTTAACCATTTCTTTAACTTTTGCAGCTGCAAATTCGCGGCTTGCATTTTCCATCCCATCCGTTGTGATAACAAATAACACCTTTTCTGCACGTGCTTCCTGTTTTGTCTTCTTTTGGACATTCGCCATTTTTTGAATTGTAAAGCCAATGGCGTCGAGTAGTGCTGTTGTGCCACCCACTTCATAATCCTCTTCTGTAATAGGAGAGATTCCGTTTATATCGATCCGGTCATGCAATAGTTCGTATCCATGGTCGAACAATACTGTTGTCACGATGACCTCGCCTTCTCCTTTTTGTTGCTTCTTGAGCATGGCATTATACCCACCGATTGTGTCTGCCTCAAGCCCTGCCATCGAACCACTCTTATCTAAAATAAATACTAACTCTGTCAGATCTTTTTCCATCTTATTATCCTCCATTCATTTCTTATCTGGATTAAGCATAACAAGATGATCGAATGGTTTGGTCGCTTTGAAAGCGACATTTTTAAGCGCCTAAAAGTGGTTGGTCAAAGCTAAACAATACTTCATTAATTTCGTAAATATTGTAGGTCTCTTCCTTAATAAAATACTCAATGATTACATCAAATTTGTTGCTTCGCGATAAAGTATAGCCAGCTGTAGACAACAATTCATCTGTCTCTTCTACATCAAGATTTAGAGCAATGGCAAACGCGATGACGGTTTTCTTTTTTGGCGTATATCCCTCTTCATTTCGGATCTTGGAAAACAATCTTCGGTCCACATTAGCTCTTTTATATGCCTCTACATCAGTCATTCCTTTTTCATCGATGAATCGAACCAGTCTTTCTGAAAAAGATTCCTCTAAATCGTTAACTAGATCTATGATAGACTGATTGGAATGAACGACTTCAGATTGTAGATCGAAACTTTCTTGTAGTCTCCGTTCACAGACCTCTTCCACTTCTTTCACATAATGCTCATCTATGTATTCCTTAATCGAATCATGAAGCTTTTTACTTAACCCAAACGCTTGCTTATCAAACACAACAAGATATACATACATATCATTGTTGAGAAGAAAGTCGCTGATAGTAGAAACGGCAATTTTCAATGCTTCTCTTTTCGGATAACCGTAAATACCAGTTGAAATGAGTGGAAAGGCGATGGACGAACAGTTATGCTTTAAAGCTAGGTTTAAAGCGTTTTTGTAGGAACTTTTTAATAAAGTCGCTTCACCATCTGAGCCACCTTCCCACATTGGGCCTGGAGTATGGATGATATATTTCGCCGGAAGATCAAATCCATCCGTCATAACGGCTTTTCCAACTGGACAATAACCGATCTCGTCACATGCTTTTTTAAGCTTTTCTGTCCCTGCAGCTTTAAATATAGCTCCACAGACGCCTCCGCCAATTTTCAGGCTGGTATTTGCAGCATTGACGATCACATCTACGTTCACTTTCGTTATATCATTGCGAATTATTTCAAATGGCATAACCGTTAATCTCCTTTTTTGGCATGGCGTTTTTTTAATCATAGATAAGGAAGCAGCGAACCGTCCCCCGCTTCCAAACAGCCTCATCTCACATCTTCTTTATAGATAACTTCCCCATCACTATTCAATCCTCGTAAAGCAATACTGAGATAGTTATCTTCCACTTTGTTCCAATGGAATAAAAACATGCGATGATCTTTTAACTGATAATCTAACGTAACAATATCTTCTACAGGGATTTGTTCATCCCAACCATATCCTTCTGCAACATCTAGTTCTACCTTACTTATTTCTGGGTTCGTAACAATACCATAATATCGCCACAACATGTAATCCTCATTAATGGAGGTACCTCCCCAAGAATGGGTAATATCTTGGTCCTCTTTAATTTCCAGTCCACCAACACCGCTACCAGGACCCCAAAAAATTCCCGCATATTTGTTAACTAAAGTAGCTGAAAACCAGTCTTTATATTTTGAAAGGAAAATTTGAACATCATCTAATTCTACATTTTCTACTACCTCTGATGGGCCATAATAATAGGTTCGTTCAGATCTTTCAAAAGCTGCTTCTGGTGAAAGTTTATAATAACTAATATAAGGGGATTCTTTTATAACAATGAAGATTAATAGAATTGCTAAACTCCATTCTATTATCGCTTTTATTTTTTCTTTATTCATTACAATCCCCCCTGATCCAGTGAAAACTCTGTTTGAAACATCCGATCAAACCAATCAAACTCTACTACTAATGTTTCTACATCTGCTTTTAAAGGTTCATATTGATTAATCGCATACCGTCCCCATGTATGCCCTGAAGAAGAGCCACCTGTTCCTCGATAAGTATTTCCTTGTTTATCCCTTAATTCAAGTGCATTTTCTGGAAATGACCATCCACTTTCATTGGTGCGCACCTCAAAAATCAACGACGTTTCATCTTCTGCTACTACAAGGTGTTTAAACGAAATCTCATCATTTTCTAGGTTTATTTTTTTGTCTAAATCAATAAGTACTGCATCTCCGTTATTTACTTTTTCTTTAATACCCTCTGGTAAACCATTTGTTAGGCTTGAAAAAAACGAATAAATATTAGGTATAAGTGCAATCACACAAGCTATTATTATAAGGCGTCGGATCCATTTTCCCATTATGTCAACTCCAGATTCTTAAATATTATTATCACAATGCATATCAATCATTACTTCACTATATGTCTCGTTTCTACATTATAACGAACAGTTTCTAGATTTACTTGCCAAATCCTGTATTTTTTAAAAAATATTTTATTCAAGGTACGAATGACAATAAAAAAATAAAGCCTGTTTCCTACAACCTTGGAAACAGACTCATAATAGTATTATCTATTTAATTTATCATCAATCTCACTTGTGTCTACATGCTCACCGAATAAGTCTTTTAGTTTATCTTTGGCTTTCATTTTAACTTCATCATCGATATATAACGCTACTTGAAACAAAGCGAATACTACAACACTTAAGTCATCAGCATATCCTACACCAGCTGCTATGTCGGGTATAGCATCTAGGGGTAAAATAAAGTATCCTAATGCCCCAACAATGATAGCTTTAACTTTTAATGGTATATCTGGCTTTTGTAGTGTGAAATAAAGTAACAGCACGGCGTAGACTACAGAAATTCCAGCTTTTTTAGAGAATTTTTGAATCTTAGCCCAAAACTTTTCCTCTGAGAAATGCTCTTCATGTTGTTTGATGTCTTCAGCATTCATTTCTTCTGCTTCATCTTTTAAATCAAAAACTAGTTCTTCTTCAACTTCAATCTCGATTTCGTCGACTTCATCAATAGTAGATGAGGATAATTCGTCTAGATCTGTTTTCTTTTTAAATAATTTTTTCAACATGAAATCACCTCAAGGATTAGTATGTTACAACTACATGTTACACCATATTAATCCATTTATCATCCTATATTTCGACATAAGAAGTCAGACCCTTCATAAGGAGCCAAGTGTCTACGATGAGGGGCTGACCTCTTTACACTTACTATATTTTTCAAATTCACTCTGAAGATGTCTTGCAATCTACCTTTTTTATTCAAAAAAGAAGCGATTCCCACCTCTAAAGAAATGCACTTTCTCGCTTTGAAGTTCTGAAATAAATATAAGAAAGTAGGACCCCTCTTTTATAAAAGGGGTCCTACTTTTATTTTCTAAATCTATTGTATACCCGTGCTCTAATTTAAGTTAGTAAGTTAAGCCATATCCGAAATCGTAAAGTCCAGGAATTGATACTGGTAGTTTTCCGGTTGGAATATTTTTACCGAAAATTGTTTCTACAGTTGCCGTAAAACTTGCATCTCTGAAGCCATACTGCGCTAGATATGCATCAACTTCGGGATATGCCATAATATCATATGGATTACGGATACCAATAGCAATTACTGGTGCATTAGTATAGTCAACCATTTGCCTAACCATTTTCGCAGCACTTGATGACTCAGAGACACTGTACGTTCCAGTGATAATTGCTTTTACTCCATCTAATTGTGCTAACTGCGCATCAGTCAAAGGGCTAGACTCTTGAATAAAAATGATATTATCATGTTGCGCTTGTATTTCTGGTACTAGCCATGCCTCATAATTATCACCAACAAAAGCAACTTTGTCTTCCTGATTTAACTGTAATGGAAGTACGTCGTCATTTTTAACAAGTGTAACGGAACGTTCTGCAGCTTCTTTTTCAATTTGCTTATGTTCTGCTGACCCCACTACTTCTTGTGCATTTGCAATTTTTTCTTCAATTGATAGTGGCGTTTCTTCCTTGATAATACCACGTTTTACTTTTAGAGTAAGGATTCGTTCAACTGATTCTTCTATACGAGATTCAGATATCTCGCCAGTTTCAACAGCTTCATATAGACCGTTCGCTACTGATTCTAATCCAACTGGCATAAGTATAACATCAGTTCCAGCTTTTACTGCACGAATTGCAGCATCAACTGGTCCAAAGTGATCTTGGATCGCTCCCATATTTAATGCATCTGTGATGATTAAGCCGTCATAACCCATTTCTTCACGCATTAACCCAGTTAATACTTTATGAGAAAGAGTTGCTGGAAGTGCAATTTCAGTTCCATCCTTTTTAGAAATGACTTTCGTATCGTCTATTTTCGGAAATGTGACGTGTGCGGTCATAACTGCATCAATTCCAGCATCCATCGCTGTTTGGAAAGGATACAATTCCACTTCTTTTAGACGATCAATGTCATGTGGTACTTCTGGTAAACCAATGTGTGAGTCAACAGCAGTATCACCATGACCAGGGAAGTGTTTTCCAGTCGCAGCAACACCAGTGCTTTGAAGTCCCTCTACATATGCAACACCTAAATCAGCAACCAATTGTGGATCCTCTGAGAAAGAGCGGACTCCAATAACTGGATTATCCGGGTTGATATTAACATCTAGAACAGGTGCGAGGTTCATATTAATACCAAGTGCTTCTAATTCCTCACCAATTACCCTTCCTACATTGCGCGTTATTTCTTCAGAACGAGTAGCACCTAATGCCATGTTACCAGGCATATCTGTTCCTGACTGCAAGCGCGTCACAATGCCGCCTTCTTGGTCAACTGTTAACAGCAATCCGTACTTTTCAGATGCCTCTTGATATGCGGATACGAGTTTTGCTGTCTGCTCAGTTGTAACAACATTTTCTCTAAACAGAATTACTCCGCCAAGGTCATAATCTTTTACAAGTTGCTCAATCTCAGGAAGCATTTCAGTTACGTATTCACCATTCCAACTTCTAAAGTCAGGCATTAACATCTGACCTAGTTTTTCTTTAATAGTCATTTCCTCAATCGCGTTTGTAATAATGTCATAACGCTCACCAGACTGCTTTACTACTTTTAGTTGTGGCGTTGGTTTTCCTTTTGATTTAGCTTTCTTAGGATTAACTTTAAAATCTAGTGCGATTCGATCGGTGAATTCACCGTCTGTAACTGTGATAAAAGTTCTACCATTTTTTCCTGAAAAAGTAACTTTACCAGTTTCATCGACGTTAGCAACAGTTTTGTTAGAAGACTTCCATGACAGATCTTCAGAAACCAACATGAAATGTCCTTCTTGATAAACATTAATAGCCTGCAAGTCAATTTTGTTTTCATTGATTTCAGGGGTAACTTCAGGAACATTCTGCAAAATCACTAGATCAGATACCCCATCAACTTCAGCTGCGTCAACATTTTTTGCCGCTCCAACAACAAAAATCTGAGAAACTACCATGATGACTGATAAAAGTGCCAGTGTAATTTTTTTCATTGCATTTCCTCCTAGAGATTATTAAATTAAATTTTCAGACTACCAGAGTTATTAGTGGAAGTTTTAAAGAATAATGAGAATTGTCTTTGTTGAGTGGTATATACCAAAATGCTAGCTAATTTGAACTTTAAGTAATCTTGGTTATTAATTATTTGCGATTTTAGACAGTACTATTACTTGATAAACACTGGTAGACAAGTGTAAACCCCGCTTTGTCTAAGTTTGGAGTTATTGATGATTGTAGGATTATAAACCAAATAACACCTCCTATTGAAAACCCTTACAATGTCATTTTTAATGATAATACTAATATGTATGGAAGTCTATACCACTTTAGAACTATATTTAAATTTATGTGTTTTTCAAGATAGTTAATTTGGAAGAAGTACAATTTGGGGGTTCCTTTGGAGAGGATTTAAATGGAGATATCACATCATAAATACAAGATGTGTTCTATCTTGTATTTGTTATTTAATCATGAGATATCTTTAGTTTTTAATAGTTTCATTGAGGAATTTGAACAATCGAATAAAAACAGTAATTATTAAACAAAAGCTTGATGGGTGACAGATCCTTCTACTTGAAATGAAGAAGGATCTGTCATCTTAAAAGTGATTCAAAAATACTTTTTTAGAATGGTCCAAAAGGTCTACGTCTAACTCCTCGACGAAACCCACGTACATATCCTGGTACAAATCCAACTCCAAATCCACGTCTAAATCCACGACGATAAACTGGTACTGGACGAACAAAACGGGGTCCAAAAAACGGCATTAAAATCCCCCCCTTCCCTACTTTTAATAGTTTATGAAAAGCAATTTTATTCGTATAGGTTGAGGACTAGGTTTTAATAGATATTTAGAATATGGGGGTCAAACTTCTATTTTAATGGGATCGGGAGGGCACATTTCCAGGCACTTAACTTATTATTAGGTCCGGATTCATGTTAGAAGCACATAAATTTTTATCAAAAAAACACCAACTTCCAATTATTGAAGTCGGCACTTTATATTTCATATACGTTTAGCGTACTGCTTTTAGTGTAGTAAAATTTGCGTTGTTAACAACTTAATCAAGAGCTTTGTCCCTATATACAAGACTCTTGATTAATATTAGCAACAGTAATAAGGATGCGGTGGGTATGGGTAAGGTGGATAAGGATATGGGTATGGATATGGATATCGTGGTCTTGGAGCTAATATTGCTCCCGCTGCTAATCCTGTTAAAAATGGAAATCCAAAGCCAACTAGACCGGGTAGAAATCTTTCATCTGTTGAATTATATACATAATAATTTTCATCATAATAATTAGTATTCAATTTTCATCCTCCTTTAATTGTTAATGTTCTTTCCTAAAAGCAAATGCGAATAAATTTGCTCGTAAACTTACTCCAAAATAAATATTCTAAAACCATCCCCAAAACTCTGAAATAGTTGACTACCAATCATCAACTTTTCTATACCATCCTATTCACTAGTCATTTATCCATAAACTTGTACCTAACAGATTGTGTGTTTACCTAGATAAACTTTATGGGTCTTCACCCAGTCATTTAGGTACTTACCCACATACAGTATATAGAATAATGACTTACAAAAAACAGGGTATAGGTTTCGCAAGCCCCCCTTAAATAAAGGTTGTTATAAATTAATGACCGTTGAAAATGAATCTGGTAGTTTCAATTGGAGATAAAATAACTGGATACTATGATGGGAATACACCGGTTCCTTTCATTTACCCTCCACAATACCGAGCACTTCTGATGGTAAAAATTATACCTAATCAAAATGTAAAAGTAGATTACTTTGATAATCAGTTAAAGAGTAAAGACGGACAATTACAATCAAACATCTCCCCATATACTCAAATAGTATTAATTAATGGCCAACCCTTTTCAAGTACCCTCACAAACCGAAATTTAGTTGTTGTCTATTGTCCTGTTACAAAAAAGTGTCCCTGCCAAAACTACCCCCTTTGAACTACTCGGCACTGAAGTACCGAGATTCCTAAGTACAGAAACCTACCGGTTTCTAATTGATTAGGCGATCCCCTCAGGTCCTGAGGTTAAGAAGTCTTACGGCTTCATTTTTAAGATTGATTCCTGCGTTAATATCGCGGTCAAGATGGGTATGGCACTTCGTGCATTCCCATTCACGTAATCCGAGATTTTTAACGTCTTTGTTTTGATAGCCACAACAGGAGCAAAGCTGACTCGATGGGAAATGCTTCGCAACTGTTACAACCTGTTTGCCATACCATTCGGATTTGTATACAAGCATTACTTTAAATTCTGCCCACGATACTTCACTTATTGCCTTTGCCAGGTTGTGATTTTTGAGCATATTACTTACTGACAAATCTTCCATTCCGATCACGTCGTGGTTTTTGACAATCTCAGTAGAGATTTTATCTAAGTAATCTTTTCGTGCGTTAGAAATTTTTTCATGGATACGAGCTACTTTAATTCTAGCTTTATTCCAATTTGCACCACCTTTTGTGCGTCTACTCATAATCCTTTGTGCTTTGGCTAACTTTTCTTCCAAGGTTCGGAAAAACTTGGGATTAGAATAGATTGTCCCATCAGAAAGAATAGCAAAATTTTTCAGGCCTACGTCTATTCCAATAGCTGAGCCTGTTTTAGGTAATGCTTTAACTTGTGTTTCGGTTACTATAGACACAAAGTATTTTCCAGAAGGGTTTCGCCTAACGGTAACATTCAAGATCCTACCTTTTACTTCTCGACTTTTAGCATAACGAACAAGCCCCAGTTTTGGGAGTTTAATGTGTTTATCTAATACTGCAATATTTCCATTTGTTTGTTTTGTTGTATAAGACTG
>NZ_QJSH01000037.1 GCF_003426025.1 Paraliobacillus quinghaiensis | reverse complement strand
TATATTCTGCTGACGACCGATATATTCTGCTGACGACCGATATATTCTGCTGACGACCGATATATTCTGCTGACGACCGATATATTCTGCTGACGACCGATATATTCTGCTGACGACCGATATATTCAGGCTTCCGCTTCGCGAAAGCCTGAATATTGCCAAACAAGCAGTAAAATAACATAACCTGGCAGCTAATCAAATAAAAGCACACAAAAAGCCCAAATGCTCATCACAAACAGCACTTGGGCTTTCATTTATATCATTTATCCTCTTAATTCCTTGATTCGCTCTTCAACTTTAGCACGTTTATCCAAGTAGTCTTTTTCTTTCTGTTTTTCTTCTGCAACTACTTTTTCCGGTGCTTTACTCACAAATTTTTCATTGCCTAATTTCTTCTGGACACGTTCTACTTCTTTATTTAATTTTTCCAATTCTGTTTGCAGACGCGCAATTTCTTTCTCTGTATCAATTAGACCTTCTAGTGGTAAGTAAAGATCAGCTCCAGTTACAACTGCCGACATTGCTTTTTCTGGCACTTCTACTTTTGTTGCAATAGTCAACTCACTTGTATTACAAAAGCGTTCAAGGTAATGTCTGTTTGCTTCTAACTGCCCTTCGATATCAGTATCGTTGGCTTGGACAACTAATTCAATTTGTTTTGACATTGGCGTGTCAACTTCTGCCCGAATATTCCGTACTGATCTGATTATCGCAACAAGACGTTTCATTTCTTCTGCTGCATTTTCATCATGTAAGTCATCTCGAACTTCTGGCCACGCGGCACGTGTGATAGACTCACCCTGATGTGGCAAGTGCTGCCAGATCTCTTCTGTAACAAATGGCATATATGGATGAAGCATTCTCATTGTATTGTCAAGTACATAAGCAAGCACTGATCTCGTCGTGTGCTTTGCCTCTTCATCTTCTCCATACAATGGAAGTTTTGCCATTTCAATATACCAGTCACAAAATTCATCCCAGATAAAGTTGTATAAGTGGCGACCTGCTTCACCAAAGTCATAGCGTTCAACGTTTTTGTTTACTTGCTCAATTGTTTGATTCAACCGTGTTAGAATCCATTTATCAGCTACAGATTTTTCTCCACTTAAATCAATATCTTCGTATTTCAATTCTTCCATATTCATTAAGACGAAACGAGATGCGTTCCAAATTTTATTAATGAAGTTCCAAGTTGATTCAACCTTTTCCCATTGGAAACGTAAATCTTGACCTGGAGTTGAACCAGTTGCTAAGAAGTATCGTAAGGAGTCTGCTCCGTACTTCTCAATTACTTCCATCGGATCAACACCATTACCTAATGACTTACTCATTTTGCGACCATCAGCATCTCGCACTAAACCGTGAATTAATACATCTTCAAAAGGACGCTCATCATTAAATTCTTTTGATTGGAAAATCATTCGAGCTACCCAGAAAAAGATAATATCATAACCTGTAACGAGTGTGTTAGTTGGGAAGAAGTGTTTGAAATCTTCATCCTCCGTATTTGGCCAGTTCAATGTGGAGAAAGGCCATAGTGCAGAAGAGAACCACGTATCTAACACATCACTATCTTGCTCCCAATTTTCAATATCTGTCGGTGCTTCTTTACCTACATAGATCTCACCTGTTTCTTTATGATACCAAGCAGGGATACGGTGGCCCCACCACAACTGACGAGAAATACACCAATCACGGATATTCTCCATCCAGTGCAAATAAGTTCCTTCGAATCGTTTTGGCACAAAGTTAACTTTTTCATCCTCAGATCCATTTTGTAATTCAACTGCTTGATCTGCCAGTGGCTGCATGTTGACAAACCATTGTGTTGATAGATAAGGTTCAACAACTGCTCCGCTTCGTTCTGAGTGCCCAACAGAATGCATATGTTCTTCTATTTCAAACAACACACCAGTCTCTTGAAGGTCAGCAACTAACTGTTTGCGACATTCAAATCGGTCCATTCCTTTATATTTACCTGCTCTCTCGTTCATTGTGCCATCTTCATTCATAACCAAGATACGTTCAAGATTGTGACGATTACCAACTTCAAAGTCATTCGGATCATGAGCTGGTGTGATTTTCACTGCACCAGATCCAAATTCCTTATCAACATAATCATCTGCAATGATTTCAATTTCACGACCAACAATTGGGAGGATTACTTTTTTACCAATTAGATGTTGATAACGTTCATCTTTTGGATGAACTGCTACAGCTGTATCACCAAGCATTGTTTCTGGACGAGTCGTGGCAATTTCAATAAACCCTTCTTCATCTTTAAGTGGATAACGCATGTGATAAAAATGTCCTTTAACTTCTTCATGGATAACTTCAATATCTGATAGCGCCGTCTTTGTTGCAGGGTCCCAGTTTATAATGTACTCCCCACGATAAATTAAGTCTTTTTCATATAACGTGACAAACACTTCTTTTACTGCTTCAGATAAACCTTCATCTAAGGTAAAACGTTCACGAGAATAATCTAAACCAAGCCCGAGCATTGCCCATTGCTCACGGATAAAGCTGGCATACTCTTCTTTCCAATCCCAAGCTTTTTCTAAAAATTTCTCGCGCCCCAAATCATAACGACTTGTTCCTTGTTCACGTAATTTCGCCTCTACTTTTGCTTGGGTTGCAATTCCAGCATGATCCATACCTGGTAAATAGAGTACATCATATCCTTGCATTCGTTTGATTCTCGTAATCATATCTTGTAAAGTTGTATCCCAAGCATGTCCAATATGTAGTTTACCTGTTACATTTGGTGGTGGGATTACGACTGTATAGGGTTCTTTATGCTTATCTCCTTCTGCTTCAAAAAATTTTCCGTCTACCCAATATTGGTAACGTCCTTTTTCCACAGCAGTCGAGTCATATTTAGGTGGTAAATTACTTACATTTTCATTCATTACATTTTTTCCTCCTTTATATCTGATACATCTAGGGCGTATGAAAATCCATATAAAAACCCTTCTCATCCAATAAAGGACGAAAAGGGCTTGATTTCCGTGGTACCACCTTTGTTCACATTTCACTAAATGCGTATTCAAAAAGTCGGTAAATAAGAAGCAAGGTGACTTTTTAAACATCATCTAAAAATGTACACTTAATTAGGATATAACGGTTCTTCACCGGCTCCTTTTACTTATTGTTCAAAGAAGCTGCATCCAAGGCTACATTCCAAAACAGATAATCCTAAGAAACCTTCCAGCTAATGATTTCTCTCTCTAGAGGTATCTCCTTTTGTACTCTTCCTCTTCTTCGCATTTAACTATCATACATATATCAGTTATTTTATACAATTTGAAGGGGAAAAGTCAATACAGAACTAAAAAAGACAGGCACGAGCACCTATCTTTTTCATAAAATACACCAAAAGCATTTGAAAGGAGCAAAAAAATGAGTCGTTATTATCGGTATCGTTTACCACCATGGTGCAGAAATTGGTTAATTATAATTGAAGGTTGCATGATGCCAATTATAGTTGTTCAATGTTTACGCACATTATTTTTCCCAACAACATTGGATGTGCTATTACTTGGTATTTTTATCGGCATTTATGTTTCTTTTTATTTTAAATGGATTTAATCAGTTTGATTCTTTTCTTGTTTTTCAATAGTTTGATTCCTTACATTATTTAAGGTCTCTTGGAATATCGATCCAGCCAATAATCTGCGATAATATTCTAAGAGACTCTTTATTTGTAGCACCTGATTCTTAGTATTTTTAAAGTCTGAAATAACTTGTAAATAGGCACTAGGATTTAACAAATGAATAGCTAACAAACTTCGTTCACTATTTGATAAAGGATTTTGTTTCTCATATTGAGAAAAATCCTGAACTAATTGTGTTACATCTGAATCATGGTGAAAACATCTAGTATATACATAGTCACGTAAATCTATCATCGCATCACCAAAGTAGGCATGCTCCCAATTTATCAAGAAAGACTGATCTGGTGTAGAGATATGGTGTGTGGGAGCTAGATAGCCATGACAAATGGATTGATAAACTGTTTGTTCCTGTTTTATATCAGTTAAATAGTTATCATACCAACCATCTAATTGTTTAAAAATCATTTCAACATCACGATACTGTGTACAAACTTCTAGACCGAACGGGGGCATGTATCTTTTTTGCTCAAAATACTCTATGTAATAAAGAAGCATCGCATGCATTTCTTTGAGATTCTTTTTTTCTGTTTTAATAGTTTGTTCAATCACCTTGGACTCAATTGCGTTTGCGTATTTTGTTGTTGCATGGAGTTTTCCTATCGTGGCAAACAATATTTGTTGCTGATTACTTGCGTTAGTATGAACATCACTTTCAATCCATGGCGATAGGTAGTACATATCTTCATTTTTCATATAAAAAATTTCACCTGTTTTTGTTCGATAAACTGGAGGAATTACGGGCAGTTCTCTGATTGTCTTTATTTGATATAACTCTTTCCATTGACCAATTTGTTGTGGGTTTAGTTGTGTACGTTTTAATGCAAACTGATATTTATTACTGTTAATTTTCCATAAACGTGTTGTAATCTTAGTAAACGTGTATGTTTGAATGCCATAAGCACGTAGTACTTCAGTAATATCACTCATTTTTTCCCCCCCTATAAATCTTGACCAAGTCTATAATGAAAGAAACGATAACATACACAAAAAATGTGGATGCTATCGCTCAACTACTTTAAAGATGCATGGTTATCTGCTTTCTTTTTTACGCTTTTCTGGAATATAGAGAATTTGCCCTATTCGTAGTTCATCATCTTTTAATTCGTTCGTTTGTGATAATTGAATCGGTGATATATCATACCGTTCAGCTATCGTATCTAGAGTATCTGATTCTTGCACAATACACATCCGAAGTCTCGTAAAAGACTGTTCTTCTTTATCAGCAAAAATGTCTAATAAATAAGTGGCTTCAGGTTGTGTTTCACGTTCTTCCTCGTATTCATCTTCGTATATATTATAATCATCTTCAACATCATCATTAAATTCAAGACTTTCAGGTGAATCGATTGATTCTAACGATTCAACTGATTCTATTGATTCAATTGACTCAACTGATTCTACGATTTCTGGACTCTCATTCTTTTCCTTGTTACCAAAAAAAGATGCAATCGATTGAGATTTTTTTGTATAAGGCCAGCGGTCTTTTTCTTCTTCTTTTTCTTGTTGATATTCAACTTCTTTTTCTTTTTCTGTCTCGTCTGATTCAACTGATTCATCAGAAGAAGCCTCTGGTTCGCGCGCTTTTTCTTCAGGTTCTTTTACATCAAATGTGAAGGTTTCCTCTGTAAAGTCTGGTGTACTTTCAATTTCGCTATCTCTATTATCAACTTCTTCAATAATATTCTGTTCACTAGACTCTTCTTCTGATTTCATTAATTCTTCAGATTTCACCCCATGAATCGCAATTGTAGCTCGTATTTTTAATAGGCTATCCTCTGGAAGCTCATAATCAAATGTATCAATACCAACCATTATGTCATCTAAATTAACAATTCTTTCTAATGGAATTGATATTTCTACAGGTAAATGATGTGTAAATTGATTAACATTTTCCGCCTGTCTCTCAACATTTTCCATGAAGCGGTGAGAAGGATAATCTCTACTCTCTAGTTCTTCTCTGTTTTCTAAACTTTCCACATCATTTTCTTCAAAAAAGTATTCCCCTTTTAGCTCCATCACTCCTCGTATCGAAACGTGATCTTCATATTCCTGAATAGAAATTTCTGGTTCGAGAGATATACCAATCATTTCTTTAACTTCCTGTCCGCTTTTAAAGCGAAGCACTTCATTTAAATCAAACATAAAAACAGATGGATATTCATAGGACATTGCCATTCCTCCCTCCTAAATAAACAATACGCCATTTTCGTACGTACCTTTCTTTTACAGATATATGTACAAATAAAGAAAATATGCTAAAAACTAATATGCGTAGGATTTAGACAGGAAGAACAACAAATTATGAAAATGTGCATAGTAAGTAACGTAAGTTACCGCTTCTCAAATGAAATTAACTCCCTTTCCGCAGGCAGGGCTTTATGATGGGGCGAGTAATCGCAGCCCCACGGATTCAGCTAACTCGGAGGCAAAAACCACCTCCGATGGTAAAGTGTTTTTCTTTACCAAGTTAGCTAAGACTGAGCCCGCGGAAAGGGAATCCATTTGGGACTGCGATTACTCGTCCCACCAAAACCATCTGGTGACGGAGCGGGTTAGTAATCTTACCATTTAATGCATATTTATGTAAACTTAGTCATTAAAAAACATTCTTTTATAATATAACCATTCACAAAAAAAGTGCAGCTATATAGTAATACTATAGCTACACCTTCCTATTTATTCTAATTAAAATTTTTCAAAGGCAACTCTTGCCGCTGCGATTGTTCGATCAATATCTTCATTTGTATGTGCTGCTGATAAGAACACACCTTCAAATTGAGATGGTGGCAAGAATATCCCTTCCTCGATCATTGTGCGATAATAACTTGCAAATTGATCAACATTGGAATTACTTGCAGTCTCATAATCAACAACTGGTTCTGCATTAAAAAAGAAACCAACCATTGAACCGGCGCGATTTACTTGTAAGTCTACATCAAATTCTTGGGCAGCCTTTTGGTATCCCTCGATAAGACGATCGACTTTTTTATTGAGATCTTCATATGCTTCTTGATCCATAGCCAACAACGTCTGATAGCCCGCTGTCATAGCTAGCGGATTGCCAGATAATGTTCCCGCTTGATAAATATTACCAGTTGGAGCCATTTTTTCCATGATCTTTCTCTTCCCACCATAAGCACCAACAGGAAGTCCTCCACCAATCACTTTGCCTAGACAGGTTAAGTCTGGGGTAACCCCAAAATGACCTTGAGCAGAATGATAACCAACTCGGAAACCAGTCATTACTTCATCAAAGATAAGAAGTGAATCATTCTGTTCAGTAATCTCACGTAAGCTTTGTAAAAAGTTAGCTTTAGGTGGTACTACTCCCATATTACCTGACACTGGTTCAATAATAACTGCTGCAATCTCATCACCAAATTGCTCGAAAGCATACCGAACACTTTCAAGATCATTATATGGCACTGTAATGGTATGCTGTGCAACAGAACTTGGTACACCAGGGCTATCAGGTAAGCCTAAAGTAGCTACCCCTGAGCCAGCTTTAATCAACAATGAATCACCATGCCCGTGATAGTTCCCTTCAAATTTCAAAATTTTATCACGTCCTGTATAACCTCGTGCTAATCTCAAGGCACTCATCGTCGCTTCTGTTCCTGAATTAACCATACGCACCATTTCTATTGAAGGTACACGTTCGATCACAAGTTCAGCTAGTTTATTTTCCATTATTGTTGGAGCACCAAAACTTGTACCTTTTTCCGTAACTTCTTTTAATTTTTCAACAACACGAGGATCTGCATGTCCTAAAATTAATGGTCCCCAACTTAAGACATAATCTATATAATCGTTTCCATCAATATCAGTGATCTTTGAACCTTTTCCACTTTCCATAAAGATTGGATTCATATTAACAGATTTAAAAGCTCGAACTGGCGAATTCACTCCACCTGGTAGTAGGTCAACTGCTTCCTTATAAGCATCTACTGATTTTTCAAAATTTCTCATCTGAATAACACCTCTTATTTCCTAATTTTGCAACCATTTAGCAACGTCTTTTGCATGATAAGTTATAATTAAATTAGCACCTGCACGCTTCATCGATGTTAATTTTTCTAATACCACTTGTTGTTCATCAATCCAATTATTAAGAGCAGCTGCTTTAACCATTGAATATTCACCACTAACATTGTACGCAACAACTGGTACATCATGGCGCTCACGGACATCACGAATAATATCCATATAGGAAAGCGCTGGTTTAACTATTAAGAAATCTGCCCCCTCGTCCACATCACTCGCCGCTTCTCGCAATGCTTCTAAACGATTAGCTGGATCCATTTGATAGGTCTTTCGATCCCCAAACTGCGGTGCACTTTCAGCTGCCTCACGGAATGGTCCATAAAATGCGGATGCATATTTTACTGCATATGACATGACAGGTGTGTTCTCATAACCAGCTTGATCTAAACCCTTTCGAATGGCAGCCACAAAACCGTCCATCATGTTGGATGGTGCAATAATATCTGCACCTGCCCTTGCTTGAGAAACAGCCGCATCAACAATTAATTGTAATGATTGATCATTTTCAACATCCCCATTATGTATGACACCACAATGACCATGTGATGTGTACTCACATAAACATGTATCTGCAATTGTCAACATATCTGGGAAATTTCTTTTAATTTGTCCTAATGCCTGCTGTACAATACCATTCTCACAATATGCTTGTGTTCCTACTTCATCCTTGTCTTTTGGAATTCCAAATAATAAGACGGCATGGATCCCTAAAGCCTCCAGTTCTTTTATCTCTTGGTCTAAGTTATCTAGCGATACATGATAGACACCAGGCATGGATGAAACTTCTCTTCTAATCCCTTCACCTTCCACAACAAAAATTGGATAAATTAAATCATTTGTTGATAATGTTGTTTCTCTTACCAAGTCACGCATATGTACGGAAGATCTTAAGCGTCGATGCCGTTTGAAGTTTAATTCTGTCATTTAAAGTCACCTTCCCTTTCTTTTGAGTAAAATTCAATCAATTCTTTGATCATTTGTTCTGTTGTAAATTGACTTGGATTTATTACATGTTGAAATCCACTTTCTCTTGCAGATTCTGCGGTTGTTGTACCAATACATACACACAGCCGTGTATTTTTCACATTATCTAAATCACTTTTAACTGTTTTAAGTTGATGATTAAATGCTTCAATTGTCGAAGGACTCGTAAACGTGTATGCTTCAACTGTATCATTTTTAATCAAATTGATTAATTGCATCTGTTTGCTTTGATTTTCTACGGTATCATAAATAATCATATAATCTATGTCGACTCTATGTTCTTCTAGCAAAGTTTTCACTTCTAATGGGGATCTATTCCCCACGACTAACAGTACTTTTCCAACATTTCCAAACTGTTCAAGAAACTCCTTAGCAAATACTCTACCTTGATATTGATTCGGATAAAAATCTGCATAATACCCATAGGACCCTAAAACCTGCATCGTTTTTTCGCCAACAACAGCAAACTTAATCTTTTTTATCTGTTTAAGATCAATTTGATAACGTACTATTTGCTCAAAAAAATAAATAACCCCATTTGCACTAGTAAAAAAAATCCAATTATATGATTGAATACGTTTCAATAACTGTTGATTTTTATCTGATAGGTGTAGTTGAAAGTCTAATAACGGAATATGAACCACTTCCGCTCCAACTGCTTTTAATTGATCAATAAACATTTTTGCTTGTTCTTTTGTACGTGTTACAAGAATTTTTCTTCCTTGTAGCGGGGCATTCATTCGTTTGATAGCTCCTCTTTTACCTGATCAACAATTTGTTGGGCACCTTGCGCTTGTAATTTCGCAGCAGCAGCTTTTCCTACTTCTACCGGATCAGTCCCACTAACTGTTTCATGTAAAATTGTTTTGCCATCTGGTGTTGCAACAAGGGCTGATAAAATAATCCTCTCACCTTCAAGGTAGGCATACCCTGCAATTGGAACTTGACAACCACCTTCTAATAAGTGTAAAAATGTGCGTTCTGCTGTTACTGTACGTGTTATTTCTTCATCACGAATTTTCTCTAACCATGTAATTAATTCTGTATCTGTTTCACGACATTCAATTGCAAGAGCACCCTGTCCGACAGCAGGCACACTAACAGTAGGGTCTAAATATTCTGTTACTATATCTTTACTCCAACCCATCCTGCTTAACCCAGCCGCAGCTAAAATAATTGCATCGTAATTTTCTTCTTTTAATTTTTTTAACCTTGTATCAATATTACCACGTATCCATTTAATCTCTAAATCAGGACGAACTGCAAGGATTTGTGAACCTCTGCGCAAGCTACTTGTACCAACTATTGCACCTTTAGGTAAATCATTTAGACCAATATGATCATTAGCTATAAATGCATCCCTATGATCTTCTCTTGAAGGAATCGCACCTATTGTTAACCCTGGTGCAACGATCGCAGGCATGTCTTTCATACTATGTACTGCCATATCGATTTCTTCATCATACATTGCCTGTTCAATTTCCTTAACAAACAGCCCTTTTCCACCAACTTTAGAAAGGGTTACATCTAAAATTTTGTCACCTTTTGTAACGATTTTCTTTACTTCAAAAGTAAATGGTGCACCTACTTTTTTTAATTGTTCAATTACCCAATCTGTCTGTGTAAGTGCTAGTTTGCTCTTTCTAGAACCAATTACTATATTCCGCATTCTTATACCATTCCTTTCCTTATAATGCACTTCTTTTAATATGTAAAACATTTTGACAATACCCCACCAATCATTTGAGCGAGGTGGGGTATTAATCAGCGCATCAAAACAGGCTGCAATTGTTTTTCGTCAATTTTTTTAGCCGTTTTTAATGCAATCACATTATTCTCTTCTATTTGTTTTGTAACTTTATCTTTTACTAAATCTTCAATTCCAAAAATCTTCGTAAACAAGCGTAAGGATTCCTCTGCATTTGGTTCCACTGCTAATTCTTTCGCTTCTAATATTGGTTGTTTTAGTAATTGATTAATGATACTTTTCGTGTGTTTGCTAATCACTTTTCGTTCTCGCTCTGATAGATCAGGAATTTTACGCTGAATACTCTTCATTGTATCTGCTTGAATCGCAAGTGCATGTTCTCGTAATGAGGAGATAATAGGCACTACACCAAGTGTTTTTACCCATTCATTAAAATCAACAATTTCTTTCTCTATCAGTAGCTCAATTTCTTCTGATGCTTTGATTCTTGAATAAATATTTTGATCAACTACACCCTGCAAGTCATCAATATCATTTAAGTTAACACCTTCTAACGACGCAATAGCTGGATCGATATCGCGCGGTAAAGCAATGTCAACAATAAATAACGGTTTTCCTTTTCGAGCTTCTACAATTGGTTTTACAGTTTCTTTAGTTAAAACAAACCCTTTAGAATCCGTTGAGCTAATGAAAATATCAGCATCGAACAAAGCTTCATCCAATTCATCAACTGGACGCGCTTGTCCTTGAAATTTATTAGCAAGAGCTTGCGCCTTCTCAAATGTACGATTTACAACTGTTATATTTTCAACACCTGAACCTTGTAGATTTTTGGCCGCTAATGCTCCCATTTTCCCTGCACCTAATATCACAATATTTTTTGGAGCTAAGTCTGAAAACATTTTCTTCGCTAATGTGACAGCAGCATAACTAATAGATACTGCATTTCCACCAATTCCTGTTTCTTTATGTGCACGTTTAGCAAGTGTAATAGCTTGTTTAAATAACTGATTAAACATAGTTCCTGTAATACCATTTCGTTGAGCAATTAAGAACGCATGCTTTATCTGACCTAAAATTTGTGTTTCGCCTATGACCATAGAATCCAGTCCAGTTGTGACTCGAAATAAGTGATCTTTCGCTCCATCATTTTCATAAATAACTAAATGGGAGGAGAAATTTTCTTTATCAAGTCCAAACCAATTTGCTAAGAATTGCTTCAAATAATAACGTCCCGTGTGTAATTGGTCAACCACAGCATACATTTCCGTTCGATTACATGTGGAAACAATCACATTCTCCAATACACTTTTTTGTTGGTTTAACGCCTGCATTGCTTCTACTAGCTCATCAGATTGGAACGTTAATTTTTCTCTGATATCAATCGGAGCAGTCCTATAATTGACACCAATCATCAGGATATGCACACTATCTACCCCCAAGTTTTCGTAACACAAGGTTACACTTCTTATTATATCAAATTTTATATCGCTCAGTCCTATGTTACAAGGACAGTTCTTTGACATTTTTCATTTCTATTGCTATTTTTTCATTCCTCATGATTAATATGGTAAAATAATTAATATATTAAGTTAATATTTTTCAACACTTATGTACTTTAACACATTCACCTGCTACAATCAACTAATCACTACTACTTAATAATCATTATAAAAAGGAGATAGAGATGCGAAAAAAACCCACACTAACAGCTTTTCTATTAATTGGAATAGGCATTTATTTTCTATTAAAACAACTGAAATTCCCAATCATTACAGATTTTTATTCTTGGCCCACTTTACTAATTATTGTTGGGGTTGCTTTTCTATTACATAGTTATATGGCTAGAGATTACGATAAATTATTTCCTGGCACAATCATACTTGGTATTGGTATCCACTATCACAGTTTGCGTCATTATTCATTTTGGATTGATCATTGGGGGATTTATACAATTATTGTAGGTTTAGCACTATTAATAAGATACCAAAAAACAAAGTCAGGCTTATTCCCTGGTTTAATTCTTTTAGTTATATCATTTATTGCAATTTTTGCATCTAACCAACCTACGTGGTTTTATTGGATTAATGAATTTATGACTTTTCTAGAAACCTTCTGGCCGATTACACTCATACTATTTGGCACATACCTATTAATTAATAAAAAATAGCAAACCAATACTGGCTTGCTATTTTTTATTTGGTTAATATTATAAGATAAAAGATTCAATTGCTTTCCAAGCAGTATCTTTGCCTTGTGCTGTTTCAGATGAAAATGGAATAATCACATCTTCATCATGAAGTTGTAATGTTTCTTTAACTTGTTTAACATGTTTACCTACTTGACTTTTTTTTATTTTATCAAGTTTTGTTGCAACTACAATAACTGGTATTTCATGAAACTTTAAAAATTCATACATAGTTACATCGTCCACACTAGGGCGATGACGAATATCAACAACATGAACAGCTGCTTTTAAATTATCTCCTTCTAAAAAATACTCCTCAATCATTTTTCCCCAAGCTTCACGTTCTGTTTTCGATACTTTTGCATACCCATACCCAGGTACATCAACAAAATGAAAGAAATCATTTATTCTATAGAAATTTAAAGTTTGCGTTTTTCCTGGTTTTGATGAAGTACGCGCTAATGCTTTACGGTTGATCAATTTATTGACAAAAGAAGACTTTCCTACATTTGATCTTCCTGCTAAAGCAATTTCTGGAAGATCTCCACTTGGATACTGTTTCTGAGAAACAGCACTAATAATCATTTCAGCTTTGGTTACTTTCATACTACAATTACTCCCCCACTAAAGCATGTTCTAAAACTGTGTCTAAATGTTGTACAGGAATGAATGTCAAATCCTCTCGTACACTTTCAGGTATATCTTCTAAATCTTTCTCATTATCTTTTGGAATAATGATTGTTGTTATTCCAGCGCGATGTGCACTTAGTGATTTTTCTTTTAAACCACCTATTGGTAAAACACGTCCGCGTAATGTGATCTCTCCTGTCATACCTACTTCTTTTTTCACTGGTCTATTTGTTAATGCAGATACTAGCGCTGTTGCTATTGTAATACCAGCAGAAGGGCCGTCTTTTGGTGTTGCCCCTTCTGGAACATGGATATGAATATCATTTTTTTGATAAAATTCTGGATCAACATCTAATTTTTCTGCACGTGAACGGATGTAACTAAATGCAGCCTGTGCTGATTCTTTCATTACTTCCCCTAACTTACCAGTTAACGTTAAATTGCCTTTTCCAGGTACAATGCTAACTTCAATTGCAAGTGTGTCACCACCAGCCGATGTATAAGCCAAACCTGTCGCTGTACCAATTTGATCTTCTTCTTCCATCATACCATAACGGAACAATGGTTTCCCTAACAAACTTTCTAATTGCTTCTCTGTCACAATAACACGTTTTTTATTTTCTGAAATTATAATTTTTGCTGCTTTACGACATAAAGAAGCTAATTGGCGTTCTAAACCACGTACGCCTGCCTCTCTCGTATACCGACGAATCAACTTCAATAACGCTTCATCTCTTAACTGTAACTGTCCTTTTTGTAGGCCGTTTTCTTCTAGCTGTTTAGTTAATAAATGTTCTTTTGCAATATGTTGTTTCTCTAGCTCTGTGTACCCTGCAATTGAGATGACTTCCATTCTGTCTAACAGTGGTCTTGGAATGGTTTGTAAATTATTTGCTGTTGCTACAAACATTACCTTACTTAAGTCATAAGTCTCCTCAATAAAATGATCACTAAAAGTACTGTTTTGCTCCGGATCTAAGACCTCTAACATAGCGGATGATGGATCTCCACGAAAATCACTTGCCATCTTATCAATTTCATCCAATAAAAAGACAGGATTAATTGTTTCTGCTTTTTTCATTCCCTGCATTATACGACCCGGCATTGCACCAATATACGTTCGACGGTGTCCTCTGATTTCTGCTTCATCTCGAATCCCTCCTAGAGATATTCGAACAAATTTCCTATTTATTGCCCGGGCAATTGATTTTGCTAATGACGTTTTCCCAACACCTGGAGGGCCTACTAAACATAGAATAGGTCCTTTTAATGATTGTGTTAAATGTTGTACAGCTAAATATTCTAACACGCGTTCTTTCACTTTTTCTAAACCATAATGATCTTGATCAAGAATCTTTTCAGCATGGTGAATATTTAGATTGTCTTCTGTTTCATTTGTCCATGGCAATGCAGTTAACCATTCTATATAATTACGTATTACGGAGCTTTCTGCTGATGTTTGCGGTACTTTTTCAAAGCGATCTAGTTCCTTATTAGCTATTTTAGAAATTCGCTCTGGCATATTTGCTTCATCAATTTTTTCTTTTAAAAGCGCGACATCACCTGTTTTTCCATCTTTGTCACCAAGCTCTTTTTGAATCGCCTTCATTTGTTCGCGTAAATAATATTCTTTTTGTGTTTTTTCCATCGATTTTTTCACACGATGACCGATTTTTTTCTCTAAACTTAATACTTCTCTTTCATTTGAAATATATTGAATTAATTGCTGTAAGCGTTCTTTTACTTCTCTTGTTTCTAATATCTCTTGCTTAACTTTAATTTTAAGTGATAAATGCGATGCAACTATATCTGCTAAACGTCCCGGTTCTTCTATATCTGCAACGGTTTGATAGGTTTCTTTATTCAATTTTGTAGAGACACCTATGTATTGTTCAAATTGCTTCAATAATGAGCGCATTAGCGCATCTTCTTCATTTTTACTTGTATGAGCATCTTCAATTGGTTCAATTTCAGCATTATACAGTTCTTCATCCTCTGTAAATTCGACGATCTGCCCCCTGTATAACCCTTCAACCAGAACACGAAATGTTCCATTAGGTAATTTCAACATTTGTTTGACATTTGCAACAGTACCGATTTGATAGATGTCTTCCTTTGCTGGATTATCGATTGAACTGTCTTTTTGAGCAGCAAGAAAGATCTGATGATCCTCTAGCATTGCTTTTTCTAAAGCTTTAACTGAGCGTTCCCTGCCTACATCTAAATGGAGGACCATGGTAGGGAAAACTAAAATACCTCTTAAAGGTAGTAGCGGCATTTGCACATTATTTTTTTCTGTCATTTTTGTACCTCCGAATCATTAACATGTATACTTTATTTAACTTGATTTTTTATCATTATAAACCTGTTGAGATGATGTACTTTTACTGTCATCTAATACATAAGGTAATGCATCTTCAAATGTCTCAATAGGTATTACAGTGATATCATTGATCTTTTGTGTTAATGTATGATAATTCGCTTTTGGTATCAACACTGTTTTAGCACCTGCTTGTTTAGCGGCTTTAATTTTTATCGTGACACCACCAATTGGCATAACTTGTCCATAGAGACCTATCTCACCAGTCATAGCAACTAAGTGATTCACAGGTATTTTCTTCATACATGAATATATACCAGTTGCGATTGCCAGGCCAGCTGAAGGACCATCTACTGGTGTCCCACCTGGGAAATTGACATGAATATCATATTGATGCGCAGGAATACCAAGTGACTTTAAAAAAGTGACGACTGTCTCTACAGATGCTTTTGCCATACTTTTTCGCTTAATCGATTTTGATTGACTACCGATTGTCTCTTCCTCTGCAATTCCTGTAATCGTTATTTTGGGTTCATGTAACGCAGGCAATAGTAACACCTCAAGTGGTAGCAAGTACCCCGTACTAGGACCTAATAAAGCTAAACCATTTACCATTCCTATTTCGCTTTTACTTGATACTTGACTTACCGGGCGAGGTGTAAGTCGACTCACTTCAATTACCCATTCCATATGCGAAGCATCAATTATAGCTCGACTTTCTTTCTTAGCAACACTCGCTGCTATTTGAATAATATTAACTGCTTCACGTCCATTTTGCGCATAATCTGCAAGGATATGTAATGCAGCGTCTGTTAACGGTATAGCTACCTTCTCACTAGCTCTTTTGGCAATTACCATCATATCACTTTGTTCCAAATCACGAAAATATATCTCCAAGCAACGTGAACGAATTGCTGGTGGAATTTCTTCTGGCATCCGAGTTGTTGCACCAATTAACCGAAAATCAGCTGGCAACCCTTCAGTGAATATGCGGTGAATATGACGTGGTATATTTTTATTCTCTTCACTGTAGTATGCACTCTCATAGTGTACTATACCATCTTCTAAAACTTTTAATAATTTATTCATTTGGATTGGGTGTAATTCCCCAATCTCATCAATAAATAAAATACCACCATGCGCATTTGATACTGCCCCTCGTTTTGGTTGTGGGATTCCAGCTTGTCCCATTGCACCTGCTCCTTGATAAATTGGGTCATGGACAGAACCCATTAAAGGATCTGCAATACCCCGTTCATCAAATCTGGCTGTGGTAGCATCTAATTCGATGAACGGTGCGCTTTTAGCAAATGGCGAATCACTATTTCTCTTTGCTTCTTCTAATACTAACCGCGCTGCTGCTGTTTTACCAATTCCAGGCGGACCGTAAATCAGCACGTGTTGTGGGTTACTATTACATATCGCAGCACGTAAAGCTTCAATACCATCTTCTTGTCCCACAACTTCTGTTAATGTTTTTGGTCTAATTCTTTCAGATAATGGTTTTGTTAACTGTATATTTTTCATTGCACGTAGCAATTCTAATTCTTTTACTGATTCTTTCTCAATTACGCTTTTAGATGATCGTTGACTTTTTAACATATTCCAAAAGTACAGCCCAATCACAATACCAAAAAATAACTGGATAACCATAACAATACTAACAAGATTCATAAGCTACCTCCGCAAAATAAGATACTTGTTAGTATTTCCGCAAAACGTTGGAGTAAACATCATACAAAGACAAAACTAATCTATTTATATGTATAGGGAAATCCCTTGCTATAAGATAACAAGGGATTTCTATCGAATTAACAGATCCTTATGCACTTTCTTTCGGTGACTCTTTGTTTTCATCTTTTACAGTACCATCTACTAATACCAATTTAGGACGGCCATTTTCTAATGTTACTGTATCTTTTGTGATAATACATTTTTCAATATCATCACGTGAAGGCAATTCGAACATCACATCTAACATGATGCTTTCTAGAATTGAACGCAAACCACGCGCACCAGTTTTTCGTTCAATCGCTTTTTTAGCAACTTCTACTAATGCCTGTTCTTCAAATTCTAATTCAACATTGTCGATTTGGAATAATCTTTCATATTGTTTTACTAATGCGTTCTTAGGTTTTGTTAATATTTCAATTAGAGCTTCTTCATCTAAAGGCTCTAATGCCCCGATTACAGGAAGTCGACCTATTAACTCTGGGATCAAACCAAAGCGTAATAAATCTTCCGGTAATACTTTTGATAGAAGTTTACCTTTATCCATTTCATCACTTTCAGAATCAGCACCAAAGCCAATTACCTTTTTACCTAAACGACTTTTAATAATTTGATCAATACCATCAAACGCTCCACCTACAATGAAAAGAACGTTCGTCGTATCAATTTGAATAAATTCTTGATGAGGATGTTTTCGCCCGCCTTGAGGTGGGACACTTGCTGTAGTACCCTCTAGAATTTTTAGTAATGCTTGTTGTACACCTTCACCAGACACATCACGTGTAATCGATGGGTTTTCAGATTTACGAGCAACTTTATCAATTTCATCAATGTAGATAATACCCTTTTCTGCCTTCTCCACGTCATAGTCAGCAGCTTGAATTAATTTCAAGAGAATGTTCTCGACATCTTCACCCACATAACCCGCTTCAGTTAACGATGTCGCATCTGCTATTGCAAAAGGTACATTTAGAATTCGAGCCAGTGTTTGTGCTAATAGTGTTTTACCGCTACCAGTTGGCCCAATCATTGCAATGTTACTTTTAGCAAGTTCAACATCATCAGTTCCTCTTGATGCGTTAATTCGTTTATAGTGATTGTATACAGCTACAGATAAATTCTTCTTAGCTTTTTCTTGACCAATTACATAATCATTTAAAATATCTAGAATTTCTTGTGGTTTTGGAACATCTTTAAACTCAACCTCTTCATCTGTTCCTAGCTCTTCTTCCACAATTTCTGTACATAATTCTATACATTCATCACATATATAAACTCCTGGACCAGCGACTAACTTTCGCACTTGATCTTGGCCTTTTCCACAAAATGAACATTTTAATTGTCCTTTTTCTTCATTAAATTTATACATCTATTTCACCCCTCAAGTGTAAAAAGTATCTATTTGATAGGAAGAAGCAGCATTCTTTTCGTTAATGCCTCTCTTCATCATGATATCAGATAAAAGTATGATTACAAAGTAATACACTTTTAGCCTCTAAAAACAGTCTTTCCTAACCAGTATCTTACTAAACAATTGTTTCTTTTTAGCACCGATACAATTATGTTATGTTCAAAAAATAAATCGTACACTTTATTATGTATATTATTAGCAAAATGTCAAATAAGTAGTTATATGTATGTAGTTTAACTTATATGTATAATCTATTTTTTAGTTATGTTAGAAAACAAGGCACAAGATAAGTGCCTTGTTTTCATATTATAGTTTCAGGTAGTACAAATTTTATTATTTTACTTTGCTGTTTTCTGCAAGAAAGTCGATAGCCTTTTTGAATTTAAGGTCTTCTTTGATTGCATCTGTATTACCACCAAGCATTTGTGTAAGTTGTTCCACATCTACTTGATACATGCTAGCCATTGTTTCTAATTCTGCATTAACATCTTCATCTGTTGCTTCAATGTTCTCTGCAATTGCAATTGCTTCAAGTGTAAGATTTGTTTTAACACGTTTACCAGCATCTTCTTTCATTTGCTCTTTTAAAGCATCAGCATCTTGTCCAGAGAATTGGTAATACATGTCTAATGTCATACCTTGTTGTTGTAATCTTTGTTCAAATTCACGTAACATACGATCTAACTCATTTGTGATCATAGCTTCTGGAATCTCAACTTCTGCATTATCACTTGCTTGTTGGATAAGTGATTCACGTTTGTTATTCTCAGCTTGAGCTTTCTTATCGTCTTCTAAACGTGTTTTTGTTTTTTCTTTTAATTCTGCTAATGTCTCTACTTCTTCATCAATATCTTTAGCAAATTCGTCATCCATTTCTGGCAATTCTTTCGCTTTAATTTCATGGACCTTCACTTTAAATGTAGCTTCTTTACCAGCTAATTCTTCTGCATGGTATTCTTCAGGGAATGTTACAGTAACTTCTGTTTCTTCGCCAGTTTCTTTTCCAACTAATTGTTCTTCAAAGCCTGGAATAAATGAACCTGAACCAATTTCTAATGAATGATTTTCAGCTTTTCCGCCTTCAAAGGCAACGCCATCAACAAATCCTTCAAAATCCATTACAACAGTATCGCCTTCTTCTACTTTACCTTCTTCTTTCACAACAAGCTCTGCTTGCTGTTCTCTTTTTTGTTCTAATTCATTCTCAACTTCTTCATCTGTTACTTCAACAGTTTCTTCTTCTACTTCAAGCCCTTTATACTCACCTAAAGTTACTTCTGGTTTTACAGTAACAGTTGCCGTGAAAATAAAGTTGCTTCCTTTTTCGATTTGCTTAACATCTACTTCTGGTTGATCAACAGGTTCGATACCTGTCTCTTCAATCGCATTAGCATAAGCCTCTGGCAAGATAATATCTGCTGCATCTTGATAAAGTGACTCAACACCAAAGCGTTGTTCAAATAATCCGCGTGGTACTTTACCTTTACGAAAACCTGGTAATTGAACATCTTTTACTACTTTTTTGAAAGCCTGGTCTAGTGCTTCGTTGAATTTCTCAGCTTCCACTTCAACTGTTAAAAGGCCTTGATTGCCTTCTTGTTTTTCCCATTTTGCTGTCATACTAATTCCCTCCAAAAAATCTAAAATAATTCTATTCGCCGTTCATTCATTGTACGATTCTTCTATACGAGACCCGAACGCAAATTGCGACCATCTTATTATAACATAAACGTGTCCCCTTTCAAGATTTAGAATCTTTAACTAATTGATTTTCACTTTTATGTATTTATTCATCCATTATTGAGAAATAAATTTTCTCACAATATATTATTTCCTCTATGTAAAATTTAACGTCTTTATCTTCATCTTTATTTCTATTACCTTGTTGATTCTCATCAACAAAAGATGCATGAACCAACTCGTATAATGCTTGTTTCATTAAATGCACATTGCTATTATCAGGAATGAACGGATATGTAACATACAAATACCGGTATAGTAATTGGTCAGCTAATTCAAATAAAGAAGGATTTTGTTGCTCCAATTCTTCTAGCTTTTTTCTTAGATTATTTCGAAAAGGATGATCCATAATAAAAGGATACGTACTTGGATTTATTACCATCGTTTTAGAAAACTTTTTTATTGTCATTTCTTTATCTATTGAATCTGCTTGTAACAATCCTAAAATTGATGTTTTAATTACTGGGTGAACTGTTTCGTCCATTAACATATCTTGAAAAAGTGTTAAATACGCAGATAAATCAATTTGGTGAAGATGATTTACCAGATGCCATTGTACAACCGTATCATTCTGTTTGACAGCTTCCTGTAATTCTTTCAATGTCGAAAGTGCTTGTTTTTCTTGTTGTTCTGTTCTTAACTTTTCATTTACTTGGTATAATGTATCCAATTGTGCATGAAATGGGTCTGGGATTGTATTGTATTGAAACACTTCTTCTAACAATTCCGACACTTCTTGATATTTATTTGCCTGAAATAATAAGGTAGCATAAATATGTACATAAGAATAATACTGGTCGTCACGTTTTGCAAGTAATTTTTCACACATTGATTCAGCTTGATCTTGCAACCCTAACTCTATTAAGCACGTCAGTTTTCCAACTGCAATTTCCTGCTTATCAATTTCATAAGAAAGAAGGGTATCGAAGTCCTCCAGCGCATCGTGGAATCTCTTTTCTCGTAACGCTCGATACGCCTCTTTCTCCATGTCTTCTCTCCACTTTGGAAAAAGAACTATTTTTTGCTCATTATGATTCATGAGACATCCTACTCTCAAATAATTGTTGTTTGTATGCAATCTTAATTGAAAAACAATAGAGAAGCAACTTTATTCATATCTATTACTTTGTCATACCTTCCCTTTTATTCACAATTTCAAACAGACCCGTTGCAGATAATCCAGCAAGACCACCAGCCCACAATCGTAATACAATTTCCATAGAAGTAAACGGATAGGCAATTACTCCAATAGTAAGTCCAATAACAAAACTAATAGCTGGTATTATATTCTTCGGCAACCTAAATGTTCGTTTAACTAATTCTACTAGCGCAGTTACAATTGGTAACAGCACTGTTGCAAACATAAGTACTTGATCCATTATATCACCTCCAATATAGCTTACGAGGTGATCGAAAGGAAAATGCTTGTACAATAAAATAATTATTAAAAACAAACGACATTACAGTATTATTTTAAGTATTTAATATTTTTATCACTCAATAGTTAAATGATTAAATTGTTTTGAGTTTTTCATTGCAAACTTAATAATTTCTTTATAAGTATCTGTGTCAAATTCATTTCTTGTTGGACTGTAGAGTTTAGCCGTACCTTCATCAATAACTTTAATCCTTTCTCCACCTCGGACATACAATGTTACATAAAAAAAAGGCTCTGTCATATTATTTTGGATAAGGAATTCTTTAGGGAAATCAGCCTTAATTAGTAACCGATCTTCAACATGTTTTAAAGATAGTTGACTGTAAAAGCTAAGGTTTTTGATATTATTAATAAACACTATAAAGCACTCCTTTAAAATCCTAAAAGTTTTTAAAACTGTAAACAAATTATAATTCAATTCTATCATATTTTACCAGACAGACCTATTTTTTCACTTAAACTTCAACTCATTTGAACTACTCGGCACTGAAGTACCGAGATTCCTAAGTACAGAAACCTATCGGTTTCTAATTGATTAGGCGATCCCCTCAGGTCCTGAGGTTAAGAAGTCTTACGGCTTCATTTTTAAGATTGATTCCTGTGTTAATATCACGGTCAAGATGGGTATGGCACTTCATGCACTCCCATTCACGTAATCCGAGATTTTTAACGTCTTTGTTTTGATAGCCACAACAGGAGCAAAGTTGACTGGATGGGAAATTCTTCGCAACTGTTACAACCTGTTTGCCATACCATTCGGATTTGTATACAAGCATTGCTTTGAATTCTGCCCACGATACTTCACTGATTGCCTTTGCCAGGTTGTGATTTTTGAGCATATTACTTACTGACAAATCTTCCATACCGATCACGTCGTGGTTTTTGACAATCTCAGTGGAGATTTTATCTAAGTAATCTTTTCGTGCATTAGTAATTTTTTCATGGATGCGAGCAACTTTAATTCTAGCTTTATGCCAATTTGCACCACCTGTTGTGCGTCTACTCATCATCCGCTGTGCTTTGGCTAACTTTTCTTCCAAGGTTCGAAAAAACTTTGGATTAGAATAGATTGTCC
>NZ_QJSH01000036.1 GCF_003426025.1 Paraliobacillus quinghaiensis | reverse complement strand
TAGCTAATGCGCCGCGGGCCCATCTGTAAGTGACAGCTCCGAAAAGCCGCCTTTCAACTTCTCCTTAGGTAAAGAAAAGTGTTATCCGGTATTAGCTCACGTTTCCGCGAGTTATCCCAATCTTACAGGCAGGTTGCCCACGTGTTACTCACCCGTCCGCCGCTCGTTCCACAAGAATCACCCCGAAGGGGTCATCTTGCTTCCCGCGCTCGACTTGCATGTATTAGGCACGCCGCCAGCGTTCGTCCTGAGCCAAGATCAAACTCTCCATAAAATGCGAGCTTGGTTGCTCATTTAAAATACTAGCTTGTTTCTTACTTAACATACTGGTTGTTTCGTTCAGTTTTCAAAGATCAAATTGTTGTCACTGCTTTTGCGACAGCTAAAATATTGTAACATTTAAGACCACACTGTGTCAACACTTTTTTTATTCACTATCAATCCAACAAAAAGCTACACCATTTCGACAGCTAAATTATTGTATCGTAATTAGAAACAAAAATCAATATATAATTTCAATTCTGTTTTAATTGATAGAAGTTGCCTTAAAAAAGCAACGAGATTTAATATATCATAGTTTTTGTATATTTGTAAATGGAAAATCAATATAACTTTTACTTACTATTCTATAACTTCATTTTCATTTATCTATCATTTTTGATATACATCAGACAAAAACTCTTACTTTCGATATATCATCAATTCCAACTTTTTTATTCTAACTTCATTCTCCCAAACATGAAGTCCATCTATCCACTCTTTTCAAGTTAATTATCCGCTTTAGCCTTACCAAATTATAATAATTCAATTTAAAAACTCTCCAACTTTGCAATGAAGATATGCAAAGTTAGAGAGTTCTTTTTTAATTTCTTATAGGAAGAATAATGCTGCTACAACTCCGACAAAACCAATAAGAGCTAAAATATAAACCGGCTTAATTGGCATCTCGCCGTCTTTTTCCATTGCCTTACCAAACATAAAGAATACGATTGGATGTACTAAGAACGGCATAGAGAAAATAAATGGGATTAGTAATCCAGCCTCAGCCCCAAACATTCCACCCTGTATAGCCGCAAACAATCCAAAGTGAGAAATTGCACTAGATTGTGCCATAGCTGCATAATCAAATGGCATTGTACTGAAGCTTAACAATACTAATCCACCAAACACAGCACAAATTTGCCAGCCAAATGAAAATAGTATTAGTGCATTGACTTCTTTCTTTTCATTACCGTGAGCTTTACGCATGTTCATAAGAGACTTTACAGTAAGTCCAATACCAATAGCCACTAATATTGCTGCAGGGAATATTAGCAAGCTACCCCGATCAGCACTAATAGCTAAAATTGAAAACACAAAAATATGACCAAAGAAAGGAATATTAATCATAATTGGTGCTCTATTAGCTGCAACTTTACCAAAGTCTCCAGCTGTACACGCACCAGTTAAACCTGAGTGGGATAATGAACCCGCCATACCTGGTGCAAGATTCCGTGTATTTGCTGTTTTAGCAAAGTACATTAGTAACGCAATTCCGCCAAACATCCAAAACAGTTGACCAAAGAAGCCATAGAATATCACTGAATTCATACCTTCAATAGTGAAAGCCTCTCCCATTCGAGAGCCACCAACCATGAAGTTTCCTGCTAGAACGATTGGGATACCAGCAAATAATAATGCGCGAATTGTAGGTCCAAACATCCATTTGTAGAAAATCGCGCCTAAACCTGCAGCAATCATCATAGCAAAGAAAATTTGCGGTAAAGAAATAAGTGAACTAATCCAAGTAGCAATCTGACTTGAAAGAAGCAAAACAACAATAATTAAAATTATTTCTGCTATACCTTTTTGTAGATATTGACGCTTATTTTTAATCGTAGCTTTGTTATCAATGAAGATTAACGCACCAATGATACCGATGTAAGCAATAAGTGGATAGTAGTTACTTGGTATTACTCCACTATCATTACCTAAAAGCATACGTGACATTCCTTCAATCCCTAACAAGATAAAAAATGAGCGAATGATAAAGATAAATTGTGTTCTCGTAGTTCCGAGCATTGTTTCTTCATTAGAGTGTGTAACGAAATCATCTGGTTCTACTTCTTTATTCCCTAATATCTTTCTTAACTCTTGTCCACCAACAAAGAATGTAACCGTAAGTGCTATAATCGTCGTATTTGCCATTAAATTAACAAATGGAAATTCTGGGAGACCAGGAGTTGCGACATCGCTCCCTACTAATATATAACCCATAGCTAATCCAAAAATTACGATGATTAAAATCGGTGAATACCTTGTTCCCGCTACAACAGTACGAGATATTAAGACCATTGGAATAAGAAATAATAAAATGATCCAAAACTGATTTAATAATTGCAAATGTGTGACCTGTTCAACAATATCCATTTAGAAACCCCTTTATTATTATTCTCGCAAAAGTCTATAATACCGTAAGTACACAATAAGGTAAATTAAATTTTAGAATTAAATATAACTTTAATATAAAAAGTAATTAATTCGCCAAAATATTACCATTAATTTGAAACACTTATTTCTACTATCCTGCCTAAAGCAATGATTCTGCCCCATCGATATATAATTCAGTACCAGTAATATGACTTGAAGAATCAGATGCTAAAAAGTAGACAAGATCTGCAACTTGATCAGGAGTTCCTGGTCTATGTTCTAAAGGTTGACTTCCTTCCGGATAATTCACTGGAATCTTTATCTTTTCCAAGTTATCCTGTTCCGGAAATGTATTTTCACCTATATTTGTCTTAATTGCACCAGGACAAATGATATTCACCCTTATGTGATACGTTGATAATTCAAGAGCAGCCATTTTTCCGAATGCCATCTGCCCAGCTTTACTTGAACTATAAGCTGACATACCAAATCCTGAAAATGTTCTGTTACCATTTATTGAACTAGTAATAATTATACTTCCTCCCTTTTTTTTCATATGAGGAACAGAATATTTTGTAGTTAAGAATGTACTTTTCAAATTTGTTGTAAGTGTTTGATCCCACTCTTCAGGAGTAATATCTTCAATTGGAGCAACCTTACCATTGATACCAGCATTCGCTAAAACGATATCAAGCTGGCCCCATTCTGCTACAATTTCATCTATACTAGTTTTCAGTCTATGAGGGTCAGAAACATCTGTATCAGTGATAATCGCCTCCCCTCCCATAGATTCTATTTCTTGTTTAACTGATTCTGCATTTTTCTCTTTTAAATCAATCAGACCAATCTTCGCACCCTCTTTCGCGAGACGAATCGCTGCAGCTCTACCTATTCCAGAGCTTGCACCAGTAATAATTGCTACTTTTTCACTTAATAATTTTTCTACCATTATAAGCAACTCCCTTTTTCATATATCTTACCTAATCTTCCTACAACTATACAAAAAAACTCTCTAACAAATGTGTGAAATACACAGAATTAGAGAGTATATTATAATATTACTTGTTGATTATCTTGCCTTCTTTATCAACAGCAACAATACCTTGTTCAATTGCCATTATACGTGCAGCTTGGATTGATCCCCATAGAGTAGGTAAGAGGAGTATTGAAACCGGAACTGCTGTTACAACAATGGAGTTCTGGATAGCCGTAACACTATTCTCACCCACTGTTAATAGAACAATCGATAGCAACCCAAACATTATTACCCAAAAAACACGAATAAGTCTACTTGGCTGATCACTTCCAGTTAAAGATACCGCAACTGTGTATGAAATAGAATCCACAGTTGTCGCAACAAATACTAATGTCACTAATAAGAAACCAATCGCTAAGTAAAACCCTAATGGTAATTGATCCATAATTGCCATTACTGCAGCGGGCATTCCACCATCATCAAGAGGTGCTGAAATCGAACCTGGGCTATCTAATTCAGCTTTAATTCCAGTTCCTCCAACGACCGTAAACCAGAAATTTGTTACTATAGGAGCAACAATAGAAACAGCAATTATAAGTTCACGTATTGTTCTTCCACGAGATATTCTAGCAATGAAAATTGCCATCATTGGCCCATAACCTAAGAACCAGCCCCAGAAAAAGACTGTCCACCATCCCAACCAGGCTTGATCACCTTGGTATAAAGCCATTGTAAGCATATTTTGAATATGAAACCCTTCAGCAGAAATAAACTTATTAATAATAAATAATGTCGGCCCAAGGATAAGCATACAAACCGCTAAAAACACAGTTAGACCTACATTCATTCGACTTAGAAATTGAATACCTCTATCAATACCAGTAGCAACAGAGATTGCAGCGATAACGATCAATACACTAATAACAACAACATTAGTAACCAACGTATTTGGAACATCAAACAGTGAATGAAGACCATATCCTATCTGTAATCCAAGAAAGCCAATAGGTCCCATAGTACCTGCAGCAACAGCAACAATTGATATGATATCTGCAGCATTCCCTGTAATACTGTTTTTACGGAATATTTTTTCACCAAACAAAAGATATAGCATTCCTCTTGGTTTCATTGGAAACCCTTTATGATAATGCACATACATTAACACTATTGTAGCTAATGTCCCCAATATTGCCCATGCCAAAAATCCCCAGTGTAAAAAACTTTGCGCTAAAGCAGGTTCCACACCTGCTAAAGTTGATGAATTATTATTGAATAGAGGTGGAGTAGAAATAAAATGCATCATTGGTCCAGATGCTGCCCAAAAAACTCCTCCACTAGCGAGCAATGTGCATAATATCATGGCAATCCAACGATAATAACCATTCTCCGGTTTGTCCATCTTACCTAATCGAACATTCCCATACTTTGAAATTGCTAATCCGACACCAATTACAAAGTTTGCTAATAACAATAGCTCCCAATAAGAGCCAAAAACTTTAGCAGAGAATGCAAAGGAGGAATTAATCCACCCTTCTACCATATCTAAATCAATCATCGCGAAAACAACAAATAGAATCAATAGTCCCCCGCTAATAAAGAATACCGTTTTATCAGTTGCTTGCTTGTCTTTGTTACTTACTTTTTGTTTCACTCTTTTCCTCCTAATTTTGTTAAAGGCAAGTACCACAATGTTCATTTCATTTAATCAATTGTAAACATTTGGTTATGAATTATTTATCTAATAAAATAATTAATAATGATTAAAAAGCTCCGTACAGCTAGTTCATTTGTTGAATGGAACATCTTTCAAACGCCTTTAGATATAAGAGGCACATTTACATAATTATTTTTGAAAACAAAACGCTTGCACACTGTATTTTATTAGCACGCGTTAAATACTAATCAGTATTTAGGCGCACGAAAAATCATTATATATTTTTGATCTATGATAGTCAATCACTCAAAACAATTACATGTTTTTTACAAAGATTAAAGTAAACAAAAATAATTGCTTCAACGTCATATAACGAGTCTCGTTGCTTAAGAGACCGAATAAAAATAGTCCTTATAAAGTGAACCTTCAATCAGTGGATTTTTTTGCCCTTCACCCACTGATTGTTAGCCCTAAAGGATGACCTAAAGGCCTCTGAACCATTCGGGGTGTTAGCGTCCGTTTACTCCCACTTAAACAACTTTGATTTTTCTCGATGTTTTGAAGGTGGGAGTTTTACGGACGATTACACCGGGATAAATTAGTACCGCCCCCCGAAAGTTAGATTTTTCACTCTAACTTTCGGGGGGCGTTACCTTCAGAAGGGCTCTTTTTTCTATCAAGATTATTTAGTACATTCTTCCTCTTATAATCCTTATTCTTTTGTTCGAGGCGATTATTTTCACTCTGAATACTTTTATTTTCATTCTCTTTTTCTTATTTTACCTTTTTATTTCTATAGCCTTCTCTTCTTTTTGAATGGCTTATGGCTGGTCTTGTGAAATCAATCTTCGTATTCATCTTCATCATTGTCGTTATCCTCTTTGTCTTCATCATCTTCATGTGCTTCTTTATCTAATTCTCTCTGTTTCTCACGTTCTTCTTTTGCCGCTTCCTTTGCTTTTTCTCCTGATTCTTCTCCCTCTTCATGTTTATCTTTTGCAGCTTCCCTTGCTTCTTCTTCTAATTCTTTAGCCTCTTCACGCTTTTCTTTTTCTAACTCTTTTTTTTCTTTTCTAGCTTCTTTTGCTGCTTCAAGTTCTTCTTTTTCTAGCTCTCTCTTTTCTTCTCTCGCTTCTTTTACTGCATCACGTTTTTCTTTTTCTAACTCTTTCTCTTCTTCTCGTTTCTCTTTTACTTTCTCTCTTGCGTCTTCTCTAGCCTTTTTTACTTGTTGTTTTTCTTCCTCTTTTTCTTCGTTCTTATCTATATCTTTTTGATCATTAGTTTTATGGTTGTATTCCTTTTTAATACTAGCAATTGATTTTTCTCTAAGTTCGTCAGCGCCTAACCCTTTATCCTTTAAATCCTTGTATAATTGCATTTTATTTATTGAAAGGTTCTCTTCTCTGGATTCTTCTACTAGTTGTTTACTACCATTATCAACTATAACATCTGCAGATATTGAATTATCTTTTAGTGATCGATCAAGCGTCTCTTGCAGTTCTTTTGTATTTAAATGATTTGAGTCAATCAAAGAAACAACTGTTAAGTTGATCATCCCTTTTTCACTTTTAGATAAATAATTTTTATTAACAGCACTAGCAACAACTTCTTCTAAAATAACATTAATATCTTGTTTGCTATTTTCCAGCGAATCGGCAATCACGTGTCCCTCTTCATTTAAAAAATCCACCTTCGTTACTTGAAGATCTTCATTTGTATATATTTCAATACTTGGGTTAATATCAAGCGCAAAAAGATAAGAGTTTTCTTCTATCATAAATGAGCGCATAAAATAACCTGCAATCATTAAAAACAATACAGCAACAAGGGCTAAAGACTTCGTACCCTTCATTGGGATAATATTCTTCTCAACATACGTATAGTGTTCTCCAATTTGTGGCATTTCACTACCTGAGCGAGGAATATTTTTAAAGTTACCATCCTGACATAGCAATGAAATTTTTGTATCTGTTACTTTTACAACGATGCCTTGATGCGTATTCGACTTCATAATTTCCCCTCACTTTCACTTGGTACACTAATGTACGATGATAATTGTTGCCATTCAGGATGCAATTTTAATAAGATCAGAGTCACAATATATTTTCTATATTTTTCAATAGTTTTAAGGCGATAACCATACTCTTTCACAAAATCACTAACAGGCAAACGTTTCTTCTTTAAAAATGTTTCTACTAGAGTAGAAGATTGTACAAAGTCCTCAGCTATTTTCACTAGCTTTCGTTGTGTTTTACGGTGTTTTGGTGAGAATTTTTCCAATTCTTCAAATTTAACATTAAAGTCATTTAACAGCTCACTCAGCTCCAAAATTTCTGTAATTAATTCTTGTTGTTGAACATTTTGCTTGTATGAGTCCATTGATTTCTCAATTTCATATACATTAACGTACTGCTCATCATTTGCTTTAACTTCAAGCGGTACATCACTTTTCTTTTTTTCGCGACGAAAGTGATCTATTAAATCTCGCTTAACAAGTAGATATACATAATTCAGAAACGTTTTATCTGCATCAACAGCGTATGTGTCAATTGCACGATTAAAAGCTATTAAGCCAATACTAGACTCCTCATCACTCCAGGTAATATACCTTTTACATATATGTCCAACTGTATTGATAATATAAGGTTTGTAGTGAAGAATTAGTTTTTCTCTAGCTATCTCATCTCCATCTCTTGCTGATAAAATATATTCAGTCGTTTCTGCCTTTTGCATGATATCCCCCTAAATCAAACAGTTGTTTAACACTATTAGCATACAATCTTTTTTATAAAGGGGAAAGGACCAAAAGATGGTTTTATCAACCTAGTATTGCCAATAATATTCAAGGAGCTCCTAAATGGAACTCCCTGTGAAATCAATCTTCATCTTCGTCTTCATCTTCAACATTTTCATTGTCTTCATCTTGATCAATGTCTTTATCATCTTCGTCATCGTCTTCTTGGCCACGCTTATCTTTAGCTTGTTCTCGTTTCTCTTTTGCTAATTCCTTATTTCTCTCGCGCTCTTTTTTTGCAGCTTCTCTTTCTTCTTCACGTCTTTCTTTTGCTAATTCCTTCTCTTTTTCACGTTTCTCTTTTGCAGCTTCTCTTGCCTCTTCACGCTTTTCTTTTTCTAACTCTCTCTCTTTTTCTCGTTTCTCTTTTGCAGCTTCTCTTTCCTTTTTACGCTCTTCTTTTTCTAACTCTCTTTCTTCTTCTCGTTTCTCTTTTGCCTCTTCTCTAGCTTCTTTTGCTTGTTCTCTTTCTTCCTCATCTAGTTCACCTAGATCTTCTTCAGCATCTTCTTTCAATTCAGCTAATTCTTCTTCTGATTCTTGTTTTAATTCTGCTATTTTCTCATCTGCTTCTTCTTGTGTGATTTCTCCAGAAGCTAATGCAGCTTGAATTTCTGCTAATTCAGCTTTAACTTCTTCTTCAAGTTCCATATATTCATCGTAGATTTTAAATTCTATCTTTTTTCTATTTATGTTATCTAATGAAGTAGAAAGTTTTAAAATAGCCTCTTCATCACCTGATTCTTGCGCCGTTTCCAATCTTTCTTCAAGCTCTTTCTCTTTTTTCTTCATTACTTTCCCCATGATTTGAGAAGGGGCAATGTTCAATTCTTTTGCTACTTCACCATAGCCTCTACCTTCTTGTAGTAAGGAAACAATTTCATCTTCAGTTTTGCCACTTTCTTCTGCTAAAGACACTATTTTAACAATCTCTCCGAAACCAAAACCTTGATTACGTAATTCCTTCACCTTTTCATTATCAAGATCCTTTACAACATTAGCAACCAAATATGCTTCCTGTTGTTTTTCTTCAAATTCTTCTCTTTTATCTTCATCTATTTTCTCTGACACTTCATCTGTTACGGTAGTAGATTCCTCTAACTCTTCA
Organism: Paraliobacillus quinghaiensis; assembly: GCF_003426025.1. Lineage (GTDB taxonomy): Bacteria > Bacillota > Bacilli > Bacillales > Amphibacillaceae > Paraliobacillus_A > Paraliobacillus_A quinghaiensis. The sequence goes on along the minus strand of NZ_QJSH01000036.1, from coordinate 15,035 downwards.
GACAACTCTTCTTTCACTTCATTGTCAATTGTTTCGTCTGCGACAACTTCCGCAACCTCTTCTTGTGCTTTTTGTAGCGTACCTAAATAGTCGTCAATTAGATCATTAACATATTCGTCTTTCTCTTCCTCTACCATTTGTTCAGATTCTAATAAACGCTCCTTCACGATTTGAAGCAACAAATCAGATTCTTTTTCTGAATCAGTTGTAAATAATAATTGAAGGTTTTCTGCTGCTTGGTCAAAAAAATACATGAAACTATCTGGGGTAATTCCCGCTGCATCTTCTACTTCTGCTGTGTCTGTATTTTCCAAGTCTTCTAATTCTTCTATTATTTCCTCATTTTCTATATCATCTTGAACAGTTAAATCAACCGTTTCATTCACTTGAGTTGATCCAACTTGGGCATACACAGAATTAGTCGTAAATAAAACACCCGTAATCAAAAATCCCGTAGCAATAATCTGTTTCATTTTCAAATTCATCTACTCCCTCACTAAAATAATTCTTATTTATATATATTCCTTTAATACGGCAACTGGCTGACATAGGGAAGCGTACATTTACTCCCTTTAGTTTTGCGTCACCACCTTTCAATGGTTTACCTTTATCTTTATTTAATTTTTAGTAACCTACTATTATTACGTAAGGCTTTTAGATTTTGAGGGGGGAAAGTTAATGTTTTTCTCGGAAATATAATTTTAAAATCCGCACATTACTAGTTATTCATGTCCTATTCGTTTCTATTGCCTCTGAATATATTAGTAAAGAGGACTTCTTTTTCAATCGAAAGGAGGAAACAGCTCATGAATTCACATGAAAAAAAAGCTCCAGAAATAACAGTTGATTTGGCAAAAAAACTATTAGAAGACCAAACCGTCTACTTGACAGAAGAAGGAAAACAAATTCTAAAAGACATGATCAAGTAATTAAACTTAAGGGGGGGAAACATTTACCCCCTTTTTTCAATTACACGCAACATAAACAAAATTTAGTGGCAAGAAACTACCTAATTTCACATATATATTAAACATGTCCTAATGATTTCGGAGATGATTTAATTCATGTTTTATTTTAGAAAAGTTGGAAGTATCGTTATTGGGAGTATATTGCTTTCGATCGGGATTAATTTTTTTTTAGTTCCGTTTCACCTTCTTGATGGTGGAATAATTGGATTAGGTTTAATTATAAAGTATTTAACAGGGGTACAAGCAGGTCTAATTATTATTGTTTTTAGTATTCCAATTTTCATCATTGCCTGGATTTATAATAAAGATTATTTTTATAATAGTTTGCATGGAATGCTTGTTTCATCATTTGCTATAGATTTTCTATATCCACTTCACGATACATTTATTAGCCAATTTCAAATTCCTCCGTTATTAAGTTCCATTATTGGTGGTATGTTCATCGGTTTGGGTATTGGAATTATGCTCCGAAGTAAAACAAGTACTGGAGGAACAGATCTTTTAGCACAATTTTTAGCAAAAATATTTCAAGTCAATGTTGGTCTTGTCATATTTTTTATTGATGCATTGATTATTTGCTTAGGCGGATTATTAATCTCCCCTAATTCATTTTTCCTCTCTTCTATTACTATTATATTTGTAGGTCTATTTACTAGTATGTGTACATGGAATCTAGAATATTAGTATTTGATTTTCATTAAACAATACCAAAAGAACAATGACTGATAAGGTTTATCAGCCATTGTTCTTTTGGTGTTTCATTTAAATCTAATTCATATACTATTTCAACTTAAACCGAGAGATAGATACATTTAATTTTGTTGTTAAGTTTGCTAATTCATCAGTTGCCAAAGCAACTTCTTCCATTGAAGTACCTGTTTGTTCAATAGAAGCTGATGTTTGTTCAACACCTGCAGCTGATTCTTCAGATACCGCTGCAATATCTTCAATAGATCTATTCATGTCCATACTGTTTTCATCAATATCGGTTAAGTTGTTCGTAATTAATCGTATTCTTTTTATCATTTCAGTTAATGAGAAATCTATATCTTCAAATGTTTGGCCCGTTAACTTAACTTGATTCATTCCATTCTGAACCTCTTGATACCCATTTTCTAATGAATTAGTGACATCGTTAGATTCACTTTGAATATTGGCAACAATGCTGGTAATATCCTCTACGGATAATGAAACTTGTTCCGCTAACTTTCTGACTTCATCAGCTACTACCGCAAAACCTTTACCATGCTCTCCAGCACGTGCAGCTTCAATTGCTGCATTTAAAGCTAAAAGATTTGTTTGTTCAGCTATATCTTTGATAACACCTACTAGTTTCGAGATTTCTTTTGATTGTTGATCTAATCCTTTGACTTTATTCACTGATGCTTCAACAATCTTAAATATTGCCGTCATTTGTTCAATTGAGGAGTCCATTAACTGTTTCCCCTCATTTGTTAATTCAGCTACCTTCTCAGAAGAGGTGTTAACTTCATTACCATTTTCATTCGCTTGGGATACCTTTTCCGCAAAAATAGTCATTGCGGTTGACAGTTCACCAGCCCTATTGGCTTGCGCTTCTGCTCCTGATGACAGCTCCTGCATTGTAGATGCAATTTGATTGCTTCCTTCTTTTACCTCATAGGTTGATTGCGTTAATTCTTTACTTCTTTGAGCAACAGATTGAGATAATGAATTAATTTCTAAAACCAATTCACTAAGGTTTGTTTGCATTTTATTAGTAGATACTATCAGACTGCCAATTTCATCATCTGATGTAACTTCCAACGACTCATTACTTAGATCACCATTTGCTATTAGGTTCATGTGTTGACTCACACGCCTTAGAGGCTTAGTAATTGTTGATGCTACAACTAATGCGATAATAATACCAAATATCGTTACAGCTACTGTAATTGTAATGCCAACTAGTAAGGATGAATTTGCTAAACCTACTAATTGCTTTCCCTTCGAAGCAACTGATACTTCTCTAACACTTACTAAATCACTATATCCTCGTACAATTTGATCTCTTAATGCATTCATCGCATTTAAATTTGCTTCTATATTTGCTTGATCATCAGAGTCATAAAGTGCAAAGACATCTTCGCGAATATTCCCTTCTAAAATAGCACTGTTTTTTATTAATTCCTGTATTTCATTGGATTTATCATATTGTAATAATTGCTCTTCTAATCGACCACGTTCTTTTACTAATTTATCATATTGTTCAATATAGGCTTCATAGCCATAAATGGTGTATGCACGTGCTAAACTAATCTGTTCTGAAATATTTAATTGTAATTTTTGAGTGACGATAAGCGATGGAACATCTTCCTCAAAAATAGACTCAGAGTTTGCATTAATCCCATTTAATGATATGGAATTATAAATACCAAACGAAATTGTAAGAATAATGATAGTTAAAAATCCTATTAATAATTTTGCTTTAATATTTTTAAATTTAAATAGTTTTCTTGGTTTGCTATTTTTAAACTTCATTACTTCACCTCATTGTTATTATTATGAAAAAAGGCGATAACACCTGTGACTTCAGTCATGGGTGTGTTGATAAATATCTTCGCTTGTATGGAATCCGTCAGCAATTATTGTCTCATCGATATTAGATTTATCAACTGCAATCGGTGCTAGTAAGACGGAAGGCACCTCAACTTTTCCATTGTTGATCTTCCTGTCCACATCTACTTCTTCACCTGTCGCAAGTTTAACTGAAAGCTCTGCTGCCTTTTCAGTAAGTGTTTTAATTGGTTTGTATACTGTCATCAACTGCGTACCTTCAACAATGCGTTGGGCTGCTGCTAGTTCCGCATCTTGTCCAGCGACAGGAATTTCACCTGCTAGTCCTTGATCTGTTAATGCCTGAATAACTCCTCCGGCAGTTGCATCATTCGCTGCAATAACCGCATCAATCTGATTATTGTTAGCTTTTAGTGCATTTTCCATGTTTTTTAGTGCATTAGAAGGCGTCCAGTCCTTTGTCCATTGGTCGTATACTACTGTTATATCCCCTCTGTCAATAAGTGGCTGAAGTACATTAAAAACACCTTTTTTAAACAAATGAGCATTATTATCAGTTACTGCACCACCAATGTATACGTACTTTCCTTTAGGTACTACTTTTGTAATTGCCTTTGCTTGCATTTCACCTACCTGTTCATTATCAAAGGAAATGTAGAGGTCAATGTCAGCGTTCTTTACAAGTCGATCATATGATATTACCTTAATACCTGCCAAGTGGGCTTTATTTACAATAGCTGCAGTTGCCTCTGCGTTATGAGGTACGACAACAAGTAGATCAACACCTTGACTAATTAACGATTCAGCTTGTGAAATTTGCAACGCATCATCTCCATTTGCTGCCATGATTTCTACTTCTGCGCCCAGCGATTCTACCGCACTTTTGAACAAATCTCTGTCTTTTAACCAACGTTCTTCTTCTAAAGTATCCATAGAGAAACCAATTTTAACTTTTCCATCAGAAGAACGGTTAACGTGAGTCTCCTTATTTTGTAGTGAATTAGAAGATGACACATCTTTATGTGTTGCATTATCCCCTTTACAGGCTATAACAATTAAGAATAGAGCCAGTGCTAATAGGATCAGTGTAATGCTTCGAACAATCCACCTCATCACTCTTTCCCCTTTTCGATTATCAAGCATTAGTTTTACCTTGAAGCTTCTTTCGGTACTCCTTTGGTGAAAGGTTAGTCATTTTCTTAAATACTTTGCTGAAATAGTTCGGCTCGTGATACCCAACTTCAAAAGTGATTTCTTTTATACTTTTCTCTGGATCACCCATCAGTTTCTTTGCCTTTTCAATTCGGCATGCAGTTAAAAAATCAATATAATTAACACCTAATTTTTCTTTGAACATTTTACTAATATATATTGGGCTTAATTCTACTTTCTCTCCCAACGCTTCTAACGAAATATCTTCATGAGAGTGTTCAATAATAAATTGCTTAATTTGATGTATCGTATCTGCTTCTAAAAGCTCGTTATGTTCTACGTATGACTGCTGCATTCCATCTAGTAATTGACCCGTTACTGAACGAAGTTGCTGATAATCTTTCACCTGGAAAGCGTAGAATGGCCTGACTATTTCTATGCCAATTTCATTCATCACCTGAGATGCAATCCAGAGCACTTCCAGCATTTTTTGCTGTGTCTGCTGTATATTGGCACCTTCATTCTCGTAATATTGAATTAAGTTCATTATGTTAGTACGAACTTGCTCCCAATGTCCGAGTCGGATCTGATCAAAAAATTCTTTCTCTTGTTCTTTAATCTGCTGCACATTCCGCGCATCATCAAAAGCTGGTAAATCAGAATAGAAACGATATTTAACCGGAAGTGTTGTATCCATAGTCGCCATTAGAGCATCCTGGTAAGATTGTCTGATTCTTTCCAATGAATCACAAACACTTCCTATGCCAATAAACCACCCTGATCGTTGATCGTTTTTTGCTAGAGTAAGAATCTCACGAGCCAAGATAGTTGCTTGAGACCTGAATGATTTATCCGTATTACGAAACACAATTATTGGTAGTTGATTACCGTACAATGCACCTACCCAACTGTTCCCCATTTTTCGAACTTTCTGCTTGATAGAAGAATATAAATGCTCCGATCCTGACGGGATTAACACGACTGTCACAAACATTTGATTCATTGATTTAATACCTAACATCTCAACTAGTATGTCCAAATGCACTTCATGTACATGATCAAAAAGCAGCTGCGTTACAACATCTGTTTCAGCTAGAGCCAATGTTTTTTGTAGCTTCTCCTGCTGAAGTTTGCTCGTAATCAAGGATTCCTGTTCTTTTATAACTTGATCAAATATTTTACCCACTGTCTCCAAAATTTCACTTGCTTTACTTGGTTTAAGCAAATAATCCTTTGCACCCAGCTTAATTGCCTGTCGCACAAAATCAAATGTGTCATAAGCTGTTACCATAATACATTTTATATTAGGGTGCTTTTCAATAATTTGTTCAACAGCTTCTAATCCATTAATTCCTGGCATTTTTATATCCATAAGTACAACATCTGGCTTAAATTCATCCGTCACTTCTATGGCGTGTTTACCATTTTTAGCTTGTTCAATTACGATTTCCGGAAAACCCTTTTGCAGAATTGCTTGCATCCCTTCCCTTTCAACCTGTTCGTTATCCACAATCAGGAGCTTGATCATTCTGTTCAACTCCTCACTTTTTGAATTTTGAGAATAACCTTTGTACCATATCCTATCGTGCTTTTAATATCTATCACATCCTCAGAACCATAAAAAAGGCGCAAACGCTTAACAACATTACTGAATCCGATCCCCGTGGAATGTCCTTCGGTTGAAACAATACCCTCCTTCAAAATTTGTTCGATCTTCTCTTCATTCATTCCCATTCCATCATCTTCAATTTCTATCGTCACTCTCTCAGAACCATCAATAATACGAACCCATATAATGCCGCCATTTTCTTTAGGCTCAATAGCATGGATTACAGCATTTTCGATAATTGGCTGTAATGTCAACGCAGGAATAGGTACATAAAGGCAAGATTCATCTATTTCCATATATAATTGTAAGTTCTCAGTGAAACGAGCTTTTTGAATATCCATATACTGTCTTAAAACTTCAACTTCTTCATTAAGTGTCACAGACCTGTCTATTTGTTTTAAATTGTAACGTAGTAATCCTGCAATACTTACAAGCAAATCACTTGTTTCTTCAGAACCTTCCATATATGCTTTTTTAGAAAGTGTGTTAAGCGTATTAAATAAGAAATGTGGATTAATTTGACTTTGCAGGCTGCGAAATTGGCTTTCTTGTAAAAGAATTTTACTTTGCTGCAACTCATGTTCAAGTTGCGCCTTATGTGTAATTTCCGAGATTAAATTATTTATATTGATTCGCATACGATCAAATGTCTTAGCAAGAAAAGCAATTTCATCATTTGTTTCCACTTTTATCTGTAAATCAAATCTACCTCTAGACAACTCATTGGCCGCCTGTGTGAGCTTAAGTACTGGCTTCGTAATGCTCAATGAAAACCCATAAGTAAGCGTTAACAAAAGAAACGTAATTAACAGTAATAACCAAATGCCAAGTTCTTTTAACTCTACTGATTGCTCAATTATGCTACGATAAAATCGATCGTAAGTCTTCAATTCTGTATCTAGCAATGTAAGTGTCATTTCAGAAATATAATTTGAAATACGTGTTGCTTCCGTAAATTCTTTTGCTAACGCTTCTTTTTCTTGCTCAGAATGAAACATCAGTAACCTATTCGTTGTTTCTATGAAACTATCAATTAAATTAATATAGTTCGTTAACGCAAAGTCGTTTTCTTCATTTCTTAAATCAAAAACGTTATATTTTGCTTTTTGTATCTTTTCTTTACTCAAATCAAGTTGCTCTAAATTTTCTTCTGATGGATTAAGCATATAATTATTCAAATCTGTTATTATTTGTTGGCTCGAATTCGTCACTTCATTCATACTTAAATAGCGTTGTAAAATATCATTATATTGATTTTGTGTTTTATTATTGTAATATGTAAGCGTTATCCAAATTGCCGACATAATTACCACAACTACTGTGGTTAGCATCCATATTTTCTTTTGAATTCTATTCATTGTTCATCCGTCGCCTTCAATACCTGAATATCAGTGAAATAACCATTTATATCGAGAGGAACTGTTTCTCCATTTAACCATTCCAACATTAATTCCACACTAACCTCACCCATTACCTCAGGCGACTGTTCAATCAATCCATCCAACTTCCCTTGTTTTAATAATGCTAATGACTCTGGGCCATCATCAAATGAATAGATATGATAAGGCTCGACTTGAGAGCGATGTTCAATTTCTTCAATTAAACTTCCTACTAGGTTTGCATTGATAGCTACAAAGGCATCAACATTTGGCATCTGGTTAAGCATGTTCTGTGTAGTTGCGATTACTTGATCTCTTGATTCAGACGTTTCTGCATATAAGGCTTGAACATTCGGATAAGTCTCTAAAACATCTTTCATACCATTTAAACGTTGTTCCTGATAATATTCAAATTCAGTATCATACATAAGGATGACATTTCCTGTCGTACCCATATCAGATACTAATTGTTCAGCAATCATTTTTCCTGCATTATACTGGTCGGAACCAACATAGGTCTTTCTTAGACTTTCTTCCATTGGTACATCATTTGCCACAGTGATAATTGGGATACCATAAAATGATGCTTTTATTTTTGATAGATTTTTAAAATCTTCCGTATCTAATCCCTGTATTATGATACCATCGACCTTGGAATGAATAGCGATTTCCATCTTTTCCAAAAAATCTTCTTTATTATTTCCATAACTGCCCCATACTTCAAGTGTTGCTCCTTCTTCCTTTGCTCTGTCAACAGCAGCATTTCCCACCTTATCCCAGAATGGGGTGTTCATATCTTGCGTGATCAGAACGAAACGATATCCTGCTTGTATTTTATTTATGGTCTGTGGTAATTGCCAATCAGATTGAACTACTTTTTGCGCTGATGCAAATGTGAAATAACAAAGGGTGATGAATACAAAAGCTAATATAGTGATGACTGTTTTACGCAAGAGAAAATCTCCTTCCATTCTTTCGAAGGTAATTAAATCATATCATTTACCACAAAATATTCAATACTTTTCCTATAGGTTAATATAAACACTTTAACTAGAGAGATAGCAGCTTATGAGGTGAGATTCGAGTATCGTTTGTATTAACTGAGACGCTTCTTAATATAGGATAAAAGTAGAAGAGGGACTACTTAGAGTCCCTCTTTTTAATTTGTAGCAATAATATAAGTACACAAATCTATTTTCCTCTTTTTCTAGTGGTTACATCAAAGATAACCGCTAGAACTAAAACAGCACCACGAATAATATATTGGTAGGATATCCCTACCCCTAGTAGGTTCATTCCGTTGATTAAAGAAGCCATAACAATTGCACCAACAATTGCACCAGTTACTTTACCAACCCCACCGGCAGATGATACACCACCAACATAAGCAGCTGCAATTGCATCAAGCTCAAATAATGTACCAGCAGTCGTTGTGGCTGATTGTAAACGAGCAGTAAATAGAATTCCTGAAACTGCTGCAAGCATCCCCATTGAACCAAACACTAAATAGGTAATTTTCTTAACGTTAATCCCACTTAAATGTGCTGCTTCTGGGTTACTACCAACTGCATAAATATGTCTACCTAATACTGTTTTTGTTGTAAAAAAGTGATAAATACTAACAATAACTAGTAATACTATAACTGTCCAAGAAAAACCATTATAACCTGCCAAAATCCATGTAATATAAGCAATAATTGCTGAAACAAACAGCAATTGTAAAACAAAAATTTCCATTGACACTACATCAAATTTATACTTTATCTTATTTTTTCGACTAGATAAAGCACTATAAACATAGAATATAATACCCATTAATCCTACAAGCAGAGATAACAGATGTAATCCATTCACCTGCATAATTGATGGAATATATCCATTCCCTATCGCATTAAAAGCATCATTTTGAACAATTATCGTACCAGTTTTTTCTGTAACTAAAAGTAGTGCACCTCTAAAGATAAGCATACCTGCTAGTGTTGCAACAAATGCTGGAATTCCAAGCTGCGCAACTAAAAAACCTGTACACAAACCAATAATTGTTCCCAGTATAAGAATCGTTGGAATAGTTAAGTAGACAGGTAATCCCGCTTGCATAAGTAATATAGCAGCAATTGCACCAAGAAAACCAGCTAGAAATCCAATCGATAAATCAATATGCCTAATAACAATAACAAGCATTACACCAACAGCCAATACAGCAATATAACCAGCTGAATCTAGTAGATTACTTATATTACGAGAAGACATGAAAAGTCCATCTGTCATAACAGAAAATGTAAGCATAATAATGAATAAAGCAATATACATACCATAGTCACGAATATTGTCTTGGATTAACTCTTTCGCTTCATTTAGCATCTTCATAATTTAATTTTAACCTCCTATTGCGTAGCAAGTTGCATAATTTTTTCTTGATCCGCGTCTTTTGTTAACAACTCACCTTTAATTTCGCCTTCACCCATTACATACAATCGGTCACTCATACCGAGGATTTCACCCAATTCTGAAGAGATCATAATAATGCTTAATCCTTGGTCAATTAATTTATTCATGACTGTATATATTTCAAATTTAGCCCCCACATCTATTCCACGTGTTGGTTCGTCTAAAATTAGTAAAGTTGGACTTACAAATAACCACTTACCTAAAGATACTTTCTGTTGGTTACCACCACTTAAATCTTTTACAATTTGTTGTAAAGAAGATGCTTTTATATTTAAGGATTTTCTATATTCTTCAGCACCGATTATTTCTATATTTTCATTAATAACACCATTCGAGGAGACATCTTTTAAATTAGCTGCGGAAATATTATTTTTAATATCTTGAGAGATAAACAGTCCATCACCTTTACGATCTTCCGTTACATAAGCAATTCCAGCTTTAATTGCATCACTTGTGTGTTTAAACTTAATCGGCAGACCATTAACTGCGAGATCACCCTGTGTTTTATAATTCTTTGGATTCCCAAAAATACTTTGCGCAAGTTCAGTTCGACCGGACCCCATTAATCCAGCAAGGCCCACAATTTCTCCTTTTTTAACATGAATATTGATATTTTTTGCAACTTGTCTTCCTAATTGAGCATCATATGCAGACCAATCTTTTAATTCAAGAACTTTATCACCGAAAGCTCGTTTCTCTCTTTTGGGATAAATGTCATTGATCTCTCGACCAACCATGTTCTTTATAATCACATTTTCAACTATTTCTCCTTTTGAGGCATCTAACGTACAAATGGTTTCTCCATCTCGGAGTACAGTTGCTTTATCTGCAATTGCTATTACTTCTTTTAACTTGTGTGAAATCATAATACAAGTTACACCTTGTTTTTTCAGTGCTCTTAACAGTTCCAAAAGGTTTTCACTATCATCCTCATTAAGTGCTGCTGTCGGTTCATCCAAAATAAGCAACTTTACCTCTTTACTTAAAGCCTTTGCTATTTCAATTAGTTGCTGCTTACCTACTCCTAAATCTTTTATTAGTGATTCAGGATTAACCTTTAGATTTACCTTTTTTAGCATTTTTTCAGCCTCAACGATTGTTTGATTCCAGTCTACAACTCCAGCTCGTTTTACTTCATTACCTGCATATATATTCTCATATACTGACAGATCTGGGAAAAGTGCTAATTCTTGATAAATTATCGCAATACCAGCATTTACACTGTCATTAATTTTATTAAATTGCTGTACAGTTCCATTAAATACGATATCCCCTTTATATGTCCCATAGGGATGAACACCGCTAAGTACTTTCATCAGGGTGGACTTTCCAGCTCCATTTTCACCGATTAAACAATGAATTTCCCCTTTTTCTACTTTAAAATTAACATTACTCAGCGCTTTAACACCGGGAAATTCTTTCGTAATATGCTCCATTTCAAGAATATATTCGGCCATCATTTACCCCCTTATCTCTTAACATAGCAACTATTGAATTGGGAAATAGCGATAGACGAATCTATCACTATTTCGCATTTTTTAGCTTTTATCTTTTATAGTCCAGTAAATTCACTAGCTTCATAATAGCCAGCATCAATAAGCTCAGCTTGAACATTATCCTCATCAACTACGATAACGTCTGTTTGTTTTGCAGGTACTTCGATATTACCATTATCGTAAGCACCAGTTGTTTCAGGTGTATTACCATCAAGAACATCAATTGCCATACCCATAGAATCTTTAACAAGAGTACGAACGTCTTTAAATACTGTCATTGATTGTTTGCCATCAATGATATATTGAATTGATGCTTTCTCAGAATCTTGACCTGTTACTAGATAGCTTGATATGTCAGAATCAGATCCAAAAACGTCTGCGATTGAACGTGCAGTACCATCATTTGGTGCAAGTATAGCAACGTCACCTTTCATATCTTCTCCCGCAGCAGTCAAATGAGTTTGAGCTTTGTTTTTAGCTTCATTTGGATCCCAGTTTGTTGTAACTTGGTTAAGAATGCTACCCATTTGATCACGACTAAGTTCCGCCGTATCAGCTAAATCAGATGCTTCACTAGAATTAGCAATTACGAAAGTACCATCTGCGATTTTAGGTTGTAGAACACTCCATGCACCTTCGAAGAACAAGAAGGCATTATTATCAGAAGAAGCACCAGCATATAGATATAACGGTACGTTAGAACCTTCTGCATTATCAATTAAGTACTGTCCTTGAGCAGCACCTACAGCGATACTGTCGAATGTAACATAGTAATCAACTGCGTCTGTATCAGTGATAAGACGATCATAAGAAATAACTGTAATCCCTTCTTCTTTAGCAGCTTCTACTGCAGCACCAGCTGCTGCGGCATCATGAGGGCTAATGATTAAAACTTCAATTCCTTTACTAATCAACGTTTCAACATTTTCTTTTTCTCTAGCAGAAGATCCTTGGCTAAACAAAATTTCTGTTGTATATTCTGAGTCAGCTATTGCATCTCTAAATCTTTCTTCATCCTGTACCCATCTTGGTTCATCTTTAGTTGGTAACACGATACCAACACTTATGTCGCCATCACCACTATCCGTTTCCCCACTCGTCTCACTGTCGCTACAAGCTGCAAGAATAAGCATAAACAGCATTGTTGCTAAAAGAATTGTAATCTTCTTCATTCTAATACCCCTCTCAATTGGTCATATTTTATTACAGGTCAATTATATCGCTCAAACAACAATTTGAAAGCGTTAACATATAGCATTTTTTTATTATTACCTACACTTTTTTATCCTTTTGAACAAGTGGTATATTATCCTTTTATACTCTTATACATTTTTGTTATGTAGGCGCATTAAAAAACTCCCCAATATTGGAGAGTTTACAATGTTCAATTTTTTCAGCTATATATTTTAATACACAAAGGGTTTATTGTATTCAATTTCAGTCACCTCAAAATTAAACCAATTAAAGTCACCCAAATCTAATTTCCACGTAACGTCACCCTTTGTAGGGATTTTTATTCCTTCAAATTCTTTATAATCTCGAACTGGGATTGACCATGTTTCCAAACGAGTCTCTCCATCAAATTCACCATACCTTTCAGCTTCAAACTGTGTTACTTCACCTATATCATTAAATGTAAAGACACCTGAAGCTACTATACCTCCATAAGACATGGTTGCTTTTGAACGATTTGTATCTAACGTTTCCCATGTTATATATTCATTTAAAGCCGCACTTGGAAACCACATTGTCTCTGCAAGGTAACGCAATAATGTACCCTGATCAATTTCTTTTCCTTTAGAGTCAGCCACTGGAAATAAAGCAAGTAATTTAATAAGCATGTGCCCTTTTCCATTTTCATATTTATCTCTTCCTACAATGTGAAAAAGTGGTGCAGCTTTAATATCAGCTTTCCAATTGAACTACCCCCACCTAAATTTCTAACGAAATTTTGAGGAAGGGGATTCCCAAAGGATGCACTTGCGCACAACCAAAGCCTGTTCAACTAGGCTTTGGATTTCCTGTTTTCCAACCGAGACAAACCCATTTTCTCAAAGTCTGTGGTAGCACCTTTCGGAAATAGTGAGCTCCAAGAGCTCAACTTGTTTTGGCTAGAAAACTCTATTTTGTAGAAAACGTGCACTCTAGCAAAAGATAGGCAGGATGAAACAGACCCCCATTGCACCCAGTGATGTAGACCTTGTTTCTGCTCTGGAACAAGTGAATGCAACGCTGGTGGAAGCTTTTCTTTAAAACCCATAGCTCTTCGAGCTATTGTATAGGAAGCAGATTCGTGAATGGAAATTCCGAATCTTTTCATGTATTTCATTTTACCAATTTGGCTAGTGTAAGCTGGATTTACTTCGTAAACTTCAATCCCGGCTTTATCAGCTCTTGATTTTATAGCCATTACCATTTTATTATAAGCGAATTGACTCATGCGTCGGTTCGCTTTTTTATTGCCGTAAGCATGTTTAACTTTGGATTTTGTTGTGTTAAGCTTCTCTATTACGATTGGTTTTTTATGCTTCGCAGCATAATCAACCAATGCAATTATTTCTGCTTCAATAATTTTTGAGAGTTGACCACTTGTCTTTCCTTCAACCTCAAAATCCAGAGAGAAAGACTCAATCAGTTGCCCAATACTATTAACGTTAGAAATAGCCAAGTGGTCAACATTACAATCCACACCAATAACACCCTCCGATTTAGAGTAGTTCACATAAGGATTTGGTAGTACATCTACTAAACACTTGAATACGAAGTATTCTCCATGGTCCTCAACGGACCATGCGATAGGCTTACCGAATTGTTTTTTATTTTTTAATCCCATCTGCGTATTGATAGCGTTGTCCACGTTTTCTTGCCCATAAGGAAACACAACATTATCAAAAGTTATAACATTGCCGTTTATCGTTTTAAAGATCAACTGGTTGGTATTTGTGTTGTAATGAAAAACAAAGTTGCCAGTTTTCGCATCTTTTCGTCCCGAAATAGTCATTTTACCATAACGAGCCAGATACCAATCCTGTTTCCATAACCCAGGATTATTTTGATACTTTTCTGTCGTCGTTCTAGCTTTTGCTAGTTTTTTACTGCCAAAACAGACGCTTTTTACGCCGATTTTAAGGCTTGTAATTTGTTTTTGGAACCTATCTAGTTTGAACTCCAACCGTCCCAAACGGGACGTTAGATGCTTAATTTGAACATCTAAGTAAAGATGTTCAAAATCATAAGCATTGTAATACAAATCGATTTTTGATTTGAATTCCACAACGAAAAAGTTTCCTTTTTGTTGTTCAGGCGAAATTTTATTGAATTTCGGATTTCCTTTTATAAACGAATTTTTGATTTTGTTCAAAACAGTTAAGCGAGATTTCGTACTTTTAATTTTCTTTTTAACAGAGCTTATTTGTGCTTCTTTGTTGGAAATATACATTTTTGTTAG
>NZ_QJSH01000035.1 GCF_003426025.1 Paraliobacillus quinghaiensis | reverse complement strand
CTCTCTTGAATAGATAGTTTGGTCACTTTCTATCATAAGAGAGGATTGTAAAATTGGAAATTGTGTGGCTCATTTTTCATGTGATCAAACTATTGAAAAGTGGCTCAAATCTAATTTATCAAATACAGTAATAAGCCCTTCAGTTTATGATTGTAGTCATTTATCATTTTATTACATCTACAGTAACTTTTTATTAGCAAACGCAATGATAACAACAAATTTGAATAATATAAACCAAATAAATGATTCTAATTTTAGAAGTTCATTAAATAGGGAGGTAAATGTAACAAACGCATTTTATGGAGAAGCAAAGTATGCTTGTAAAACTTATGATTATAAAAAAGCTATCATCTATTCAGCTATCACAGTGGAGACATATATAAATAATATAATCGATAAGATACCTAATAGTGAAGAGTTTGAAATGAATTCAAATGGTAAGTATAGATCTATTTTTTCTAAAACCAAAATGCTCATTAGAGCTAGATATTTAACTTCTAAAATAGAAATAATTGATTTAACTAACAATATGAAAAATATTACTGATACTAGAAATGATATTATGCATGGAAAACTAAAAAGCTTTGAATTACTCAAAATTAAAGCCGTAAAGTCTATAGAGTCATTAGATAGAATATTAACAAATCTATTCGAGTAAACTTTTTAAAAGAAGTATTCGATAACTCGTTTGTAACAGAGTTTAATTTAATAAAACAAATTCATTTGCTGCGCAGTACAACCATACTGTTCAACAATAATGTAATTTTACATTCGGTCACATTGCTAATAATCATAAGCCTAATTCTTCTTCAGAGATAAATAAGAGAAATTAGGCTTTTATCCTTTACATTTCATTTTTCTATTGGTAATTGCATAAATAGCAAGTGGTAAATTCCGTGGCAATGGCTTGAAAACATGGCAGAGATAGTACATTCATGTGGAGGTAATCGTTTTTCTTTAATTAACTGTCTTACAGTTGGAACATAGTTAGTACCAATACTAAGAAACTAAATACTAGATTCTTCCTCAAATTTTCTTATTAAGGTTTTTTTTTATATGTTCTCACCATATTCTCTTTTCCGATTTTTGTTATACTAGGATCACACAGAGTTAAATTTCAGTGAAGTCCGTATTTTACTATATCAAATAGAGGTGTACTCAATGCCAACCTACAACAAGCTAGTTCGCGACAAAATACCTGAAATTATTAAGAATGACGGAAAAGCCTTTACCAGTACGATTCTATCTGATGAAGCGTATCGTAATAGTTTATACAAGAAGTTGCTAGAAGAGGTAGAGGAATTAATTGCAGCAGATTCTTCTTCAGAAGCAATTGAAGAAGCTGCAGATTTACTAGAAGTGACTGAAGCACTGGTCAAATTAAATGGTTCAAGCATGCAAGAAGTAGAACAAGTGAGAGCTAATAAGAAAGACCAGCGTGGAGGATTTGATAAGCGTATTTTTCTTCAAGAGGTAAGCGAATGAGTCACAAGTTAAAAGTAGGCGAACTAAAAGAACATTATCTAACTGATGAGGAAATTTGGCGTATTTTTACGGTGGTTTTGTCTAGTAAATCTGCAAAGTCATCTACTTACAAATATGCGCTCATTAAAGCGCTGATAGAAAACTTATACCAAGTTAATGATCGCTTTGAACTGACCTATGATCAATTAGCTTATTCTTTTACAAAGGTTTATTGGAATCTCATCGTTCAACATAATTTGATTAAGCAAAACAGAGGTAAGAATGCAAGAGTTGTAACAATTATCAAGGAGATTCAGTCAAAGTATCAAATACCAGCTGAATTTAGTTTTGATAAAATTGCTGCGCAAATACAAATTAAAATGGTTTCTGAAGTAAAGTCTACGATGAAACAAAATGTTTTTGGTGCACTCTATGGAGATACAAGCGAGAAATTTTACGCGTTTGACCATAAGCATGATTACTTTAAATTAAATCCATCTGTACATAGTTTTATGTTGAATTATCAGAGACTAATTGTGAATCTCACTAACTACCATATGGCAAAAATGATTGAGGAGTTGAACGAAGTACCAAGTATCAATTACCTGCTTGGAAAGGTTGAAACTATCGCTAGGCGTTCAACTTTACGGCCTTTTGAAAAGGTGTTATTGAACCATTTTAAAAATTCTTGTTTCTATTGTGGTAAAGCTTTATCTAATGGGAAAAGGCAAACGCATGTCGATCATTTTATTCCATGGTCATTTGTGCAGTCAGATCATATATGGAATCTCGTTCTATCCTGTAGTACGTGTAATGGATCTAAAAGTGACAAGCTCCCTAAAAGGTATTTCCTTGATTCTATCATTGATAGGAATAATGAACTGATAGATAAGGAAGAGGATGCTAATGTGATGAGTTTTATGAAAAATTATAAGGACAAGAAAATCATTTTACTTTATGACTATTCGATTAAGAATGGATTTGATCAAATTTGGAGCCCGTCATGAGATCGAAGGATTAAACTTACTTCTATTGAATAGTATTATCTAAGAGGAGTGATTAAATGAATGAGGAAAATAAAGTATCTAATATTTTATTTTATATAGGTGTTTTTGAAATTGTATTAGGACTTTTTTTGGGTTTTTTAAATGGTACTGTTAGAACAGGTTACTCAACAGAATTTGTTTGGTCAGTATTTTTAACATGGTTTGCAATTGGCTTTGCTTCTGGGATGTTATTTATTGGATTTGCTGAAGTTATAAAGATTTTACATAACATAAGACTAAGCATAAACAAAAATTATTGTACTGAACTAGTAGAGTCTGTTGAAAACGAAGAAAAATTAGAAAGTGAAGAGATTGAACGAATTAAGAGGATTGATATAGAATCACAAATAGATTGGGAATTGGATAGTTATGATAGAGATAAAATAGAAGATCACTATAAAAAGCAAAATGTATCTGCTGTCATTCGTACACCTGTAGAATATGCTTGTATTGTAACATTTAAGGGAACAAAGGATTATAAGATTGTAGATACTGGTGGTTTTGGTGTGCATGAACTTAAAGATAAAGACAAAATAAATGAGATTAAAGAATGGTATAATAAATTTCTTGATTAACATAGTTAGGTATGAGAAACGATGGTTGTACTAAAGTAAAAATGAAAATGGTGTCAGGCACTCCCATTAAGGGTTGTGTCTGGCACCATTTAAGTTTTATTAATAGGAGCAGAATAGTAATTTTAATTAGTTTCTAATGATGATAAAAATCATATAGGCAATATATGCAGCAGCTAACATGCCACCCTCATTTTTACCGATTCTAAAGTTGGATCTTGAGAAAACAAGTAGAATGATAGTTAAAACATTCATTACAAGGATATCGAAAAATATTTTATTATCAACAGCAAGTGGAGAAATAACAGATGAAATTCCTAGCACGAATAAAATATTGAAGATATTACTTCCAACGATATTTCCTAAGGCAATTTCACTTTCTTTCTTTAAAGCTGCAGTAATGGAGGTAATTAACTCAGGTAATGACGTACCAACAGCAACGATTGTTAAACCTACAAGCGTTTCACTCATACCGAATGAAAGAGCAAGATCCGTAGCACTGCCTACGACAAGATCGCCTCCAAAAATAATTGCTCCAAGCCCCCCAATTGTCAAAAGTGTGTTTTTTCCAAATGGAACTTTCACCTGCACGGTGTTATCTAATTTTTCGCGATTGTTTCTAGCTACTTCAAAGATATAGTAAAGGAAGATCGCAAAGAATAGTAAAAAGATGAATCCGTCACTTCTAGTTAGAAAATTATCACTTAATTGCTGAAGGGTAACATCACTAATTAAGATTAGTAATGCAACGCCTGCTAGTAAGGTAAAAGGAATTTCCTTTCTTATTGTTGTACGTTCTACTTTCAACGGATAAATTAGCGCAGCAATCCCAACGACAAATGTTATATTGAAAATATTGCTTCCGACAACGTTACCTATTGCAACGCCTGCATTGCCTTCTAATGCAGCCAAGATACTAACAGTTGCCTCAGGGGCACTCGTTCCAAATGCCACGATCGTCAACCCAATTAATAGCGGGGAAACCCTTAAATCCGTGGCAATTTTTGATGCTCCTTCTACAAAAAAGTCTGCTCCTTTAATCAGTAATGCGAAGCCGATAATTAACAAAACATAAGTCATTTCTATTCCTCCGTATAGTACCAATTAAATATGATTCAGCAGCAGTGATAGTCGGATCAAAAATTACTACTTTTTCTTCACGATTCTATACCAGCTTCAGGCATCATGGTGTTCAATTCTTTTATTATATATAAATTAATTTCTTATAATGATAAATATTGTGTATAAAATATATGCGATTACTAAGAACAGTCCTTCATATTTTCCGATTCTAAAGTTTGTTCTTGAGAAGATAAGCAATGCAATTGTTAATACAATCATAATGAGAATATCAACGATTATTTTACTTTCTAGGGCAAGTGGATGGATAACAGCAGTTGTACCCAATACGAATAGAATATTAAAAATGTTACTACCTATGATGTTTCCTAAAGCAATATCACTCTCCTTTTTCATAGCTGCTGTGATCGATGTAATTAACTCTGGTAAAGACGTACCAATTGATACGATAGTAAGACCAACTAAGGTTTCACTCATGCCAAACGATAGTGCTATATCAACAGCATTATTTACTACCAACTCTCCACCGAGGATAATGCCGACTAGCCCACCTACAGTTAGCAGGATATTTTTCGTCCAGGAGGTCGGTGCAGATACTACTGTGGCCTCTTCTTGGGTTATTTCACGGTTTCTTCTTGCTGATTCAAAAATTAAATATAGAAAAATGGTGAGAAACATTAAAATGATAAAGCCATCGCCTCTAGTGATCAGGTCTGTACTAGTCCCCTGAAGCGCTATATCACTAACTAAGATCAGTAATACGACACTGACTAAAAGGGTAAATGGAATCTCTTTTCTTATCATTTCTTTTTGTACTTTAATTGGATAAAGGAATGCAGCCACACCAATAACTAATGATATATTCATAATATTACTTCCAACGATGTTTCCAATTGCTACTCCAGCATTACCTTCCACTGCGGCGATAATACTGACTGTAGCCTCCGGTGCGCTTGTGCCAAAAGCAACAATAGTCAACCCAATTAATAATGGAGATACGCGAAGAGTTCGGGCAATATTGGAAGCTCCATCAACAAATAAATCAGCACCCTTAATTAATAAAACAAAACCTAAAACTATTAAAATATAAACCATTTAAAACCAACTTTCTAATCTAAATAAATTATCGTATTTATTTTGTTATTTGATATTTTTTACCTTTTCCTACTCTGATTTTTATTTATTCAGTCCTCCTTAAGCGCAAAAAAAGAGCCTTTACCAATGATGGTAAAGGCTCTAAAAAACAGACCTTTACCAACCGGACGGTAAAGGTCTTGCTAACAACAAATCGTTGCCAACAAAGCCGAGAGTTAAGAACTCCGAAATGACGACTATGTTGTAAAAGCTACTCCCCTTTAGGGATATGAGATTACTTATTCTTAATAATATACAAACGGTTAATATACGTCAATATATTTTTATTGCTTATTTGTATACTAAGTTTTAAAAGTCGTTGTAGTACCTGTCACAACAGGTTTTTGTTGAAATCGACAAATCACGGGTGGTGACAGTGCTTGTCCTCCTTAGTTAAGTCAAATTGATATACTAACCGCATTGACAGGATATTTAACTAGAATGAAAATGTGCACATCATTAAGCGTTGGCCGAATAAAACAGTAATTAAACAAGATTTTATTTATAAATGGAAAATTAAGTTTGAATAAACCTACAATAAGTGGTAATATAGACCTAACTTTAAGGATCGGAGGTGGGTTAAGATGTTGAATCAAGTTGTTTTAGTGTGCGGGTTTTGGGTTGAATTCCTTTATTTATACCGTGCAAAATTTGCTGTTGGAATTGTTAACGGGATACGTGTGTCCTTTTTTAACAACTCAATAGCAATCTAAAACGATGAAAACATCTCTTAACCCACATGATAGAAGAACGGTTGAAAGGAGGGCATTTTCATGCTCTCCTTTTTTAATTGAATAGAACGCTCCTAAAGTGAAAGTGACGTTCTATTAGAATCTGTAGCCATGGGAAGGTGTGTCTTCTTATGGCTTTTTTTGTATTTAAAAGGAGGAACAATAATGATTGTATGCAGCGTTAATAAAATAGCTAAGATGTATGGCGGAAATGCGATTTTTGAGAATATATCTTTTGAAATAAAAGAAAAAGAACGGATTGGTCTGGTTGGTCGAAATGGTAGTGGTAAATCGACTTTGATTCGTTTGCTAGCTGGTGAGGAAACACCGGATGCAGGACAGGTGCATTGGAAAAAAGGTTCTGTCATTGGTTATCTTACACAAATCCCAGATTACCATGATGCAACCACTACAAAGAATGTACTAAGATCCGCTTTCTCGCCTTTACTGCAAATGGAAGATAAAATGAAAAGGTTAGAGGCTGAAATGAGCCTGGAGAAAAACGCAGATAAACTGCAAATTTTGATCGGTGAATATGGTGATTTACAGGACCAGTATGCGATTAATGGTGGTTATCAAATAGAATCCAATATTGAGAAAATAGTTCATGGTTTAAATATTCAACATTTACTTGATCAGCCTTTCTCCCGTTTAAGTGGCGGAGAAAAAACAAAGGTTGGGCTATGTCTGATGCTGTTAAAACAGCCCGACCTGTTGTTGTTGGATGAACCGACGAACCACTTGGATTTAATGGCGGTCGAATGGCTTGGCAAATTTTTGCGAGAGTACATCGGGACAGTCCTCGTTATTTCACATGATCGTTATTTTCTTGATGAAGTAGTCAACAAGGTGGTCGATTTGGAAGATGGTGAAGTCACTGCTTACCATACGGATTTTTCAGGGTTTATAAAAGAAAAAGAAGAAAAGCTGCTAAGGGAATTTCAAGCCTATGAGGAACAACAAAAGAAAATAAAAAAGATGAAGGAAGCGATTAAACGGTTAAGAGATTGGGCAAACAGAGCGAACCCACCAAATGCGGATCTTCATAGACGTGCAAGGAACATGGAAAGAGCGTTAGAGAGAATAGAAAAGTTAAATCGACCGGTATTAAATCGGAAAAAAATGAACCTAGAGATGGATGTGGCGGGCCGAAGTGGAAATGACGTTATTATGCTTAAAGATGTTTCAAAGTGTTTCGATGACAAGTTGTTATTCGAGGATGTGAATATGCATATTGCCTACCAAGACCGGGTTGCGATAATAGGAGAAAACGGAACAGGGAAATCAACATTGCTTAAATTAATCCTGCAACAAATTTGTTCAGATAAAGGAGAGGTGCGGGTAGGTAGTAATGTCAAAATAGGATACCTATCGCAAAATATTTTCGCTACTATTGAAAATGAAACGGTTATTGAGACATTTAGAGCTGAGGTTAAAGTGACGGAAGGTGAAGCAAGAGGAATTTTGGCGCGATTTATGTTTTATGGGTACGCCGTTTTTCAAAAGGTCTCGCAGCTTAGTGGAGGCGAGAGGATGCGGTTAAGATTAGCCCAATTAATGTATCAAGATATCAATTTGCTGATCTTAGATGAACCAACAAACCATTTAGACATTGAATCAAGAGAAGTATTGGAAGAAGCGCTTGCCGATTTTCAAGGTAGTTTACTAACGGTATCACATGATCGCTATTTTCTTAACAAGCTGTTTGGAAAGATTTATTGGATCGAAGCAAAAAAAATCCATTGCTTTGATGGTGACTATACCTGGGCTAAGGAAAAAATGGATACCTTGAGAGAAAGAACAGGACAGGTAAGAATAGAGAAAAAGAAAGAAGAAACGCACTCGCAAGAAAAGGCGCCAATAAAGCATAAGGACTATGATAACTTAAAAACGGATTTAGCGTCATTAGAGGAAAAAATCATCGAGTTAGACAAAAAATTATTGGAAGTTAAAGATTTGGCGTTATTACAAGACTTATATTTGGAAAAAGAAGAATTAGAACAGATATGGGAAGCGCTTTGTGATCAGTTAGAAAATTAAGCTGGCGTGCCTGTCACTTCACGATTTTTATTCCTAATTTTTATCGAATACGTCATATTTCGTGAAGTTGCACCTGTAATAAACACTTCTTCTCTTATTTTAGTTAGTATAGTAATATAAAAGAATCGATTCTTTCGATATACGAAATAAATCCGACAAGTTTAATCCTGCGTTTAAAAATAAATTTATTATTTTGGAGAGTGATCTATTTATCATAAGATCACTCCTTCTTTATGAAAAATCAAGAATAGGAGATTAAGATGAACAAGCCAGATATCAAAAAGTTATCCATCATCGCCATTACCTGGCCGATTTTTATCGAGTCACTTTTGCATATGTCATTGCGGACAGCCGATACATTCATGTTAAGTCAAGTTTCTGATGAAGCTGTAGCATCAGTAGGGGTAGCCAATCAGTTAATCATGTTTATGTTTTTCTTGTTTCAATTAATTTCGACTGGTGCATCGGTTGTGATCGCACAATATCTTGGTGCTAAAAAATACGATGAAATCAAATTCCTTACAGGAAACGCTATTTTTCTTAACCTGATATTCGGAATTTTCATTGCTTCAACCATCATGATCTTCAGTAGGCAATTATTAGGTTTCTTTTCCCTGGAACCGGAACTATTTGAGCAGGCAAATACGTTCTTGTTAATCGTTGGGGGCGCACTTGTGTTTCAGGCAGTCAGTGTGACCATGGCAACAATCATACAAACACACGGTTACACGAAGGAAACCATGCTGGTAACCTTGGTAATGAACGTTTTAAACATCACAGGTAACTATTTATTTATCTACGGTGCGTTAGGATTTCCACAGTGGGGAGTTCCAGGAGTGGCAATTTCTACAGCAGTCAGTCAATTTTTAGCGATGATCGCTTATGCAATCTTGCTAAATAAGCGAGTGAATTTAAAAATTGGATGGGCTGAATTTATCAACTGGCAAAAAGAACGGATCATGAAAATATTACGAATCGGAATTCCGTCATCCATTTTCATGATTTCATATTCCTTTAGTCAGATTGTTACAACTGGATTTATTACACTTTTAGGTACACAGATGCTGGCAACGAGAATTTATACACTAAATATTTTATTTTTGGTTATGATATTAGGAATCTCTTTAGGACGCGGATCACAAATTATCATCGGCCACTTAATTGGTGCAGGCAAGATGGAGGAGGCCTATAAACAAGGGTTGCGTAGCGGGCGGTGGAGTATCATCGCTGCCTTAGGAGTCACAGTTATTGTTACCACATTTAGTAAACCATTACTCAATCTATTTACAAACGACCCTGAAATCATTTCAACTGGTATTTTGCTACTGCTTCTTGGTTTCTTACTTGAACCTGGAAGATGTTTAAACCTTGTCTACGGCGGTATTTTGAACGGAGCAGGGGATGCAAGGTTTGTTATGATCGTATCTCTCGCGGTTGTGTGGTTATTTAGTGTTCCCCTCTATTATTTACTGGGGATCCATTTAGGGTATGGATTGATCGGTATTTGGATTGCCTTTATTGCAGATGAGTGGGCCCGGGGGTTATTTGTCTATTTCCGTTGGAAGAGCAAGGCTTGGGAGAAAAAGGCAATCGTTAAACATGATCTACCGGTTGTAGAGGACACGGCTTAATTGAAGATTTTTTAAATATACCAAATAGGTGCTTGACCACAGGCACCTGTATTTCCAAAAAATAAAATTCTATTTTTAATACGAACAGTGCCTGGCACTGTTCGTATTTGATGTTTTCACTCATGATTAACGTCAACTGTCTTATCAGCTCTTGAACTCTTTAGGAAGTGGCACCACGTCAATAGGGATGGTTTTCTGAACGAAGTGTCTAGATTTATGATAAAATAAAACATAAGAATACATTTGAAATTGAGTATCTGAGGAGGTTTTTCTAATGTTGGAACAAAATGAAATGAACGTTTATCTGCCAAATGAAATTATTAGCATTCTGGATAAAAGTGGGAATGGCAAAAACCTTGATGACAAGGTACGTCTGTCATTGGCAATTGCTATGTTTGTTGAAAAGACGGTTACATTAGAACGTGCATCTGAACTAGCCGGCAGGTCCTTAGCAAATTTTATCGATGTTTTACGAGCGAAGAGAATTCCTTGGATGGAATATACAAACGATCACGTTGCGGATGACGAACTGGCGATACAAAAGTATTTTGATGGTGCTAAATAGTGAGAAGGATTATCACAAATTCAAGTCCTATAATAGCATTATCTATGATTAAAGAACTTCACTTGTTATGGGAGCTATTTGATCAGGTCTATGTTCCTAAAGCAGTGATTAAAGAACTGACTGAGAGTGCGCATGAACATGATCATGGAAGACAGGAAATCATTGAAGCTGTCAAGTCCGGAAAAGTTATAACATATGCTATTAAGGATAAACAGATGGTTCATCGATTGTTCGGAAAGCTACACGCAGGGGAATTGGAGACAATCATAGGTGGAAAAGAACTAGAGACAGATTTTGTTTTAATTGATGAGATAGCTGCAAGAAATATGGCAAAGAACTTTTTTCTTACACCTATATGGACACTAGGAATCCTAAGATTAGCCAAAGCGCAAAAGAAGCTAGAAACGGTAAAACCGTACATTGAACTTCTCATAGAGAATGATTATCGAATTGGAAAGAAACTGTATGAACAAGTATTACGTTTGGAAAAAGAATGGGAATCATAAGCAAAGTTATGTTGCCCCGTTTGCTTTAAATATTTCGAGTAGCCCGCTATAGTTTCAATGTTTAATAAAAACCAAACCATTCCATTCCAATGAACAACAACTTGTTGAGAGGGATACCTATTTTTTTCCTGTAGTTGATTCAGTTACAATGGATTAATTAAGCGTAATGATCTAACTCCAGCTGAGTTGAATTATAAAGATTACTGTATAGATAATCCAAATCTTTATTAAGAGGAAAGGAGATAAGAATCATGGGCGACTTTTTTGAAAAATACTCCGAAATTCGTGGAGATGACTATGTAAAAAAACTTCAACTCGAAGGAGAAATAGCCGCACAAATCAAGACTAAACGACAAGAATTAAAAATGTCTCAGCAAAAGTTAGCTAATGCAGCTGGGATTCCAAAATCTACAGTTGGTAGAATAGAAGCGGGGCTAACTAGTCCCCAATTAGAGACATTACTGAAAATATCGAAAGCATTAGAAACACCTTTTGTTATTGATGGCACATTAGATAATGGTAGCAATAATTTATATATACAAACGTGAATATCGTTTTCAACAGTACACTTAAACTTTTTGTTAGATCCCGCGTGCGCAGCATTTCCTAATTTTTATCGAATTCGATATATTGTGGGAAGTGACAGGCACCTACACTTTAATACAGCTCAAATACAGACAACGACGGTATTCCTGATCATCGAGACTCGCATCCACGGACGCCAAATACACCTAAAAATACACTTGAAAGGAAGTTATAATTATGCTGAAGAAATTTCAATTAGAAGAATATTTTCAAGATGTCCTGGTGCGTTTAGCGCACCACTCGTCAGCAATTGAAGGTAATACGATAACGCTACCTGATACGGTGTCTATCATTTTACATGATACGCTGCCAGGCGGTTATAGTAGACGTGAATTTTTTGAGATAGAAAATCATCGTGACGCTTTCGCTTATGTCATTGATCAGTTACGAGGTGAACAACCTTTAAGCCTTACTGTCTTAAAGGACATTCACGAGAAACTTATGGATCGTTTACTGGTGGATAAAGGTCAATTCAAAACAAGTGAAAATGCGATTCAAGGTGCTGATTTTCTAACAGCATCCCCCCGTGAAACACCTTTGTTAATGCAACAATGGGTTGATAATCTTAATTATCAACTAGAAGGTGCAAGTAAAGACATGGACGTTTTGAGAGTGGTTATGGACTTCCATATCCAATTTGAACGTATTCATCCATTTTCAGATGGTAACGGAAGAACTGGCCGTATGCTGATGAATTATTCGTTAATGCAGCATGACTTACCACCATTGATCATTCAAGCAAAAGATAAGGCTGCATATGTCAACTACTTGGCGGAACAAGATATTGATGGTATTACTAAGTTTTCTTATGAGTTGATTCGTGATGAAGCTCGAAGGATGCAACGATTTAATAACAAAGAAAAAGCTCAAATTAAAGAACTTGATGATGAAATTGAAAGGTAAGGTGTTCCAATGAGAGAATATTATTTATATGAAATTACAGCGAGTGAAAAACCGATTATAATTACTACTTAGATTTCTGTACATACAATCTCATATAACAGTCTAAAAAAGATCATAGTTTAAAATCTATAATCTTTTTTAATGTATATAAGAAATCAGTTAATATCTTTGCGGGTTTTGTTAATTGTGGGAAGTGAAGCACCTAGACTTCCAAAAAATAATTTTTTCCAATTTTTTATTGACGTTCAAATTTTTTGAAGATATAATTATTCTTACATTGATTAAATAAAACGAAAAGGAGGTCACCTAACATGGATAAAATCAAATTGATAGATCAGCAGATTACTAATTTAATTATCTTCCTGTCGTGGCCTTCTACTTTAGACGTCTGTGTAAAAGCGTAAATTTAGATTATTTGCTTTTATGCTAACTGAACGAAAAACATAGAATGGCACAGGCTACGACATATTCGTGGCCTATTTTGTTGTCATTTTCCAATATGGAGAATAGCGTACGTACTTTTTTATGATTGTGTGGAAAAGTATGTGCGCTGCAGCGTATACGTCATTGATGTATACGCTTTTTTTATTTTCTAGGAAACGACAGAATGCAGTGTTTGTGGTTAATTAAATTTCATAATTAGCCACGTCCAGCTCCAACGCCCATTGCCTAGTGCCCTTCAGGCGCCTCCTTACAATAAGTCAACATCGAATCGCTTTCGCTCTTCGTGTTTCCTTTATCTTATACGGAGCCTTCCAGGTCATACGGCAATAAACAGGCGCCTGCGCTTTTGTTCTGTTGATCCACATGAAAAATGAATACAAAAGGAGGAAGAATGATGAGTTGTTTAATAAAAGATGTATGTTCAATTCGATTAGTGGTGTTAGGCGGTGGTTAGCTAAATTAATAGCAGCTAATCATGTTGTTCGGAAGGGGAGTTAAACAATGTTTTCTGTATTTAGTAAATTATCTTGGTTTTTTAAAGAACAGTGGGGACGTTATGCGATTGCAATAACGGCACTCATTTTCGTAAGTTTTATTGATCTTATTCCACCAAAATTAGTTGGAATGACGATAGATGCGATTCAGTATAATGAGCTGACACCAGCCCGATTAAAGGAGATTATTTTGATTTTTGTTTCTTTAATTGTTGTTAGTTATAGTGTCATGTTTATTTGGGATTATAATTTATTTGGCGGTGCTTTATTGTTAGAACGAAAAATGCGCTCAAAGTTAATGCGACATTTTCTGATGATGAGTCCACGATTTTATAGCAAAAATCGAACGGGTGACTTAATGGCGCGTTCAACTAATGACTTAAAGTCGATTATGATGACGGCGGGATTTGGTATTTTAACATTAGTTGATTCGACCGTATTTATGGCGCTTATCGTTTTAATGATGGGGTTTACGATCGATTGGCAGCTTACCTTTGCTGCACTTATCCCAATGCCGATTATGGCAATTATCGTGCATAAATATGGAAAAATAATTAATCAGCGTTTTACCGACGCGCAAGAAGCCTTTAGTGAGCTTAATAATTATACGTTAGAGTCAGTCCGCGGTGTCCGTGTCATCCGAGCGTTTGTCCAAGAAAAACAAGATACGAATCGATTTTTTTCCAAAACGGAAGATGTTTTTAAAAAAAATAAGGCGGTTGCTCAAATGGAAGCCTTTTTCGAACCGACAATCAAAGTACTTGTTGGTATTTCTTATACGATCGGCTTAGGGTATGGATCGCTAATGGTTTTTGAGAACCGAATTTCAATTGGAGACCTTGTCTCGTTTAACGTTTATTTAGGTATGATGATCTGGCCAATGTTTGCCATTGGTGAATTAATCAATGTCATGCAACGTGGTAATGCTTCGCTTGATCGTGTTGATCGCGTATTGTCTCAACAAGCAGATGTGCAAGATCCAGACCAGCCTGAATCAATCAGAGAACTAGAAAAAATCGTCTTTCAAGATGTTTGTTTTGCTTATCCTGGAGCACAAGGTAACCAATTAGATGCGGTCAATCTCACGATCAAAAAGGGTGAAACCATCGGAGTAGTTGGAAAAACAGGTGCTGGTAAAACAACACTTTTCAAACAATTACTCAGAGAATATGTACCACCTAAGGGTAGCTTGACGATTAACGAGATACCGATTGAACGCTTTATTTTAGATGAAACAAGAAGTTGGATTGGCTATGTCCCACAAGAGCATGTGCTATTCTCAAAAACAGTTAAAGAGAATCTCGTATATGGTTGTGGTGAAAAAACATTGACGCAAATTAATCATATTTTAGCATCAGCGTCTTTAAAAAGTGATATTGAAGCACTTCCAGAAGGGTTAGATACGTTGGTTGGGGAAAGTGGTGTGACATTATCAGGTGGTCAAAAGCAACGTATTTCCCTTGCTAGAGCATTATTAATGGACCCTGAAATTTTGATTTTGGATGATTCATTATCCGCAGTAGATGGGATGACGGAAGCAAACATTATTCGCCATTTACGGGAAGAACGGATAGGGAAAACAACCCTTATTGCAGCGCATCGATTGTCAGCAATTAAGCATGCCGATCAGATCATTGTGCTAGACGATGGAAAAGTCGTTGAAAGAGGGACGCATGAGGCGTTAATGCTGCTTAATGGCTGGTACAAAGAACAGTTTGATACGCAGCAAATGGAAAGGAAGGGGATCGAATGAAACCTTCTACGGAAAAAAGATTATTACGTTATGCTTTATCAAGTAAAAAAACGATTAGTATTGCCTTAATCTGTCTAATCATTGCGGTAGGGCTTGAACTTACGGGGCCGTTTATTGCCAAAAAGATTATTGACAATCATATTGTAGGTATTCAGACGGAGTGGGTGCAAGTAGAAGAACAAAACGATAAGAACACAATTGCTTACAAAAATCGGTTCTTAAAACGGTCGGATCGCTTAAATGCGGATGATCAAGTGATTGAGACATATACGTTTATACAATCGAGTAGGCACTATTATTTAATTCATGATCAGATTCCATTAGATAGTTCGATTCAGGTCGTTAATGATGAAAGTGTAACTGTTACCTCTAACAATGGTACGGAAACCGTGGCCGCAGAAAAAGTAGCGGTTCGGGAGCTTTATCGTTTTTTTGAGCCAGAACTAAATCCAATTGTCTGGTTACTTGTCCTGTATTTAGGACTAATTCTGATTGCAGCTATTTTTCAATATATGAAAACGTACTTATTACAAGTCCACGCGAATAAAATCATTCAGCGGATGAGAAATGATGTTTTTACAAAAGTTGAAGAGCTGCCGATGCATTATTTTGTAAAACAACCTGCTGGTAAAATATTAGCGCGTGTAACAAATGATACAGAAGCGATTAAGGAATTGTATGTTAAAGTACTTGAGACGTTTGTTAATGGTTTTATCTACATGTCAGGCATTATGATTGCCTTATTTCTTTTGAATGAAACACTAGCGATGATTTGTTTGATTTTACTGCCAATACTGCTTTTATTTATGAAGTTTTATAAAAAATATGCTGGTAAATATAATCGGGTGATTCGTTCCGTTAACAGCGATATAAACGCTTCGATTAATGAATCGATTCAAACGATGCCAATTATTCAAGCGTTTCGACGAACGGATGAAAGACAACAGGAATTTGAACAATTGAATGACCGTCACTATCGGTATCAGAAAAAAATGATTGCCCTATCTGCGTTAACTTCCTTTAACCTAGTAAACGCAATCAGAGGGATAGCGTTTGTCGGCTTTATTTGGTATTTTGGTTCCAGATCTTTTAGTGTGGAGAACGTTATTTCAACCGGTCTACTTTATGCTTTTGTTGACTATTTAACACGTTTATTCGAACCGCTAACTCAAATGGTGAATCAATTACCTCAACTTGAGCAAGCAAGAGTTTCTGCCGGTCGTGTCTTTGAATTACTAGATGAAGACAGTGAAGTGATTGATAACAAAGAGATTGATCGAATTAGAGGAGAAGTGACGTTTTATAACGTCAGCTTTGCCTATGAAAAGGATGATTATATTCTAAAAAACGTCGCTTTTACTGTGTTGCCTGGTCAGACGGTTGCTTTTGTTGGATACACTGGTTCGGGGAAAAGCTCGATAATGAACTTGCTATTCAGATTCTATGATCCACAAAAGGGAATAATAGCAATAGATGGCATCGATAGCGCATCCTTAACGAGACAACAAGTACGGCAACATATCGGTATTGTTTTACAAGACCCGTTTATCTTTACTGGAACGGTGTTGTCAAACATTACACTAGATGATCCAACAATTAAACGGGAACAAGCGATTGCCGCTCTAAAAGCTGTCGGTGCTGATCGATTCATCGAAAAATTACCAAAACAATATGATGAGCCTGTTGGTGAGAAAGGCAGCGAGTTCTCTACTGGCCAACGGCAACTGTTATCGTTTGCAAGAGCATTAGCGTTTAATCCAGCAATATTGGTGTTAGACGAGGCAACTGCCAATATTGATACAGAAACAGAAGGAATGATTCAGCAAGCCATGAATATTCTAGCCGAAGGACGTACAATGCTTGTGATTGCGCATCGCCTATCAACAATTCAGCATGCGGATCAAATTATTGTGTTAGAAAATGGTCAAATTATTGAAAAAGGAACCCATGACCAGTTGATTGAGGAAGATGGAAACTATTATCAGATGTTTAAAATGCAACAAGGTGGATTAAGCGAGCAAGCCATCTTGTAGGGGGTGCCTGTCACTTCCCGTTTTTTGTCGAATGTTAAGTGGACTTTTCATTACGAACAGTGCCTGGCACTGTTCGTATTAAAAAACAAAGGCCTGACCAAGTCAGAGCCTTTGTTTTCAATTCAACTGTTTTAAATTTCCCAATACTTTGCCTTACCTAATCTACTATATAATTCTTCTTCATAGGCTCTAGTGATTGGTTCATTAGTTTTAAATTCTTTAATTTTTTTAAATTGTTCTTTGTTAAGGTCAATAGATACTTTTTTGCTTTCCCATTCAACATTGCTGATCCAATCAGTTGATAACAAAATATGCTCACTAGTTAATAAACCTTTAGTATCTACGACGATATAATAGATTTTCCAGTTTTTATCATCTATCACAAAGTCTGTAACATGACCGATTTCACCGTCTGAAGCTTCAACATCATATCCAAAGAAGCTACCATCAATTTCATTAACACTTCTCAAATTAGGCTCATTAGCATCATCTTCGCTAACGCCATCTTGTAATACCCCTCTATTTTGTGCATCGACTAATTCCTGTGGGTATGTGTAACCACCCCATGGTCCAGGTCCGACTACTCCACCTAATCCAAATGAATAGTTTGGCCATCCATAATAATTGAATAATTCCATTTCAGCTTGTTTAGATACTGGTTCATCTTCATCTCGGTTTGGTGCATTTTTAATAGTTTCTTTAGATGCTAATACATTTAGTGAACCATTCTCTATATCTACATGATCGAATGAGATGGGTGATAACAATACTTTTTTCCCCGGTAACCATTTTCTTGTGTCAACCACTAAATAACGCACAGTCCATAACTTATCATCAAAGTAAATGTCTTTAACGCCACCTAGCTCTCCGTCAGAAGCACTGACCATTAAATTTTTAACTGTTGTACCTAAATAAAAAATACTTAGCCTCCTAATAATTCGTAACGTTTTATCATTACTAATAATCTATATTTTAATTTTACCCTTACATATCTATTACCCTGAAGACTTTTTTTAAAACTTCTTAGCAACTGGTAATATCTGTTTTTGATGAAGCGGAATTACTGAAGTTCTGGGGTCAGCCTCCTTAGTTAGAGAAATCCAAATTGCATTAGTCGTTTAAAAATAAATTTTTTGTTTACATCTTGTGCGTATCCAACTATAATGAATGTTAGTAATAACTAACATTACTAATTCGTTTGAAAGTGAACAAGGCTATTGGTAACGCGTTAGGGCGGTATTACTAGCTAAAAGACCACTAGTCAATATCATTATAAAAAAGTATTTCTTCTTCGTAAGTTTGGAGAAGAGACGTGATAAGTTAATACAATTTTTTTAGTCTTAATGTAAGTTATCACTAACAAACAATGTAAGGAGGAGAAGTATGAAGATTATGCAACTGGTTTCGGAAGGTTTATCAAAGAGGCCGATCAAGATCATTTTTATAACATTTTTATTTATCGTTCTTTTAGCTCTAGGTGCTCAGCAAGTAAAAATGGCAACCGGAAATGACACACTTGTTAGCAGTGATACCGAGGTTTACAAGGATAATGAAATGTTGGGGGAAGAGTTTGGTGGTGAGTCAATTATTGTTCTATATGAAGCGAATCTTCTAGATAAATTAATGACGGTATCCAATTTAGAACATATGAAGGAATTAGAGAACCGTCTTGAATTCAAGGGTAATATTTTTAGTGTCATCAGTCCTGCTTCGATCGTAAATCAAATGGCTGACAAACAATCTGAAAAATATAAAGAAGGAATTATAGAAGTTATAGATGGATTAGATGATATGGGTTTGAAGCTAATTGAAATTGGTGAAACATTGGTTAGCAATGAAGATGATAATTCTGTTCCAGACATAGATGAAAAGGTAATTGAACTTAATCGTGGTCTTTCAAACATGATAAAAGGACAGGAGAAATTAAGTGAAGGAACAACGAATTTAGTCAATGGGTATGCTCAACTTGGCAAACAAACAAATGACATTTCGTTAAAACTTGAACAATTATCTGGGAAGTTTAATACTTCAGATCCAAAACAAAAACAATTAGGAACGCAAGTCAAACAAGTAGGTAGGAGCCTAAATCAGCTTTCGGAAAAAATGATAGAAACGTCCGAAAAATGTTCTGCTCTACCAAACGTATCATCACAAACGATAAAAGGTCTTCAAGGAATAGAAACGGGGTTAACACAGCAAAAAGATAAGATTTCAGGATTGAAAGATAAACAGACTGAACAATTATCAGATTTGCAGGATCTAGGTGATGGTTTAAAGGAAATGGGTAAAAATCTCATATCGATAAGTGAAAACTTAAATACGATGCTTACGTACTCCGATGCGATGAAACCGGGGTTACCTCAAAGTCAAGATACACTGGAGCGCATGATCTACGAGGATGGAAAGCTTAGGGATGTATTTAGTGAATTGATTATCGATGATCAATATATGACCATGGTAGTCAAATTTGAAGGGGGAGTTAGTGATGAAGCGAAAAGTGAAGCTGTCACTTTAATTCAATCTTACCTTGAAAGTGAACCATTAGAAAATACAGAAACAATGGTCTCGGGTAAACCTGTACTTGATGATTCGATTCGGACATCTATGAAGGAAAGCATGATGCAGATGATGATACTTTCGGTGCTCTTTATGATTATTGTGTTATCTCTCGTCTTTAAAGTGAAATGGCGAATCCTACCACTTGGCATTATTTTAGTAGCTGTTGTTGGTACAGTTGGGTTAATGGGTTGGACAGGGATTCCAATCACAATGGTTTCTATGGCAGTTTTCCCTATTTTAATTGGACTTGGTATTGATTATGCGATCCAATTCCAAAGTCGATACATCGAGGAAATGATGGAAGGAGAAACAAACAATGAATAAACCTATACAAGATCGTGCAAAGAAAAGTCTAAATCAAACGGTTATCAAAATGTTGCCAGCGATTTTAACCGCTTTGGTAGCAACAGCGCTTGGATTTATCGCTCTATATACTTCCCCTGTACCGATGATTCAAGACTTTGGAAAAATGTTGACTGTAGGAATGATTGTTAGTTTTTTTGTTGGAGTATTGATCTTAATTCCTATATTATTTACTAGAGATCATTTTTTTACGAAAGATCCAGTTAAAAAGAAGAAGGCTTCTACTAACGAATCTATGATTGAAAGGTTTCTAGATCATTTCACGAAAAAATTAGTTTCATTCAGGTGGATAATCCTTATTGTTGCACTGATCACTGCGGGCTTAGGTATCTGGGTTGATTTTAATGCGGGAGTTGAAACAGATATTGAAAAGTTCATGCCACAGGATACGCAAGAATTAACAGATATTCATAAATTAAGAGATATTCTTGGGACAACAGATCAGGTCTCCATTGTGTATGAAGGGGAAGATATATTGAATCAACAAACGTTAGAATGGGTTGATTCAACAACTGAATCCTTAGGAACTGAATTTGAAGATGTAGTTGTGAATACAAAATCAATTACAAGTATACTAAAACGAATGAACGAAGATGAGTTAGCTTCTGGTCCTGCTTTGGAGGAACAGTTAACTGATTTACCAGAGAATCAACTTAAATTATTAATTAATGATACGGAAACAAAAGGTGTGATTACGGTTGGGATTAAGCATTTAGAGGCGGAACCGTTGAAAGCATTTATTGATTCTTTAAACGAGTATCTATCTGAAGAAAGTTTATCCACAATAGAAACAACGATCACTGGTAAAGCGGTACTAGATGTAGAAATGATATCCGCTCTAACAACAGGGCGTTATAAAATGACACTGTTAGGTATAGCGCTCGTTTTCTTAGGATTATTAGCTATCTATCGACACCCTGTAAAAGCTTTTATCCCACTATTACCTATCATCTTTATTATAGGTTGGTCAGGAGCGGCTATGTTTTTATTAGGAATAAAATATACACCGTTGACTGCCACACTAGGTGCCTTAGTTATAGGGATTGGAACTGAGTTTACAATTCTGATGATGGAACGATTTTATGAAGAAAGAAGAAATGGGCATGCTTCTGTTGAGGCGATTCGGATTACGAATAAAAAAATAGGAAAAGCGATTTTTGCGTCGGCTATTACAACAGTTGGTGGATTCAGTGCATTGCTAATCTCGGACTTTGTAATTTTAAGTAATTTTGGTTTAATGACATTGATTAATATTTTGTTAGCTTTATTTAGCAGTATCGTTGTTATGCCTGCTATCTTGATTATTTTGGATCGATTTGTCAAAATAAGACCTATAGGGTAAATAGACAAGATGTGGAGTGGTGTTTTTTGAGAGATAAAACAGAACAAATTATTAAAGCAGCATTAGATGTATTTATAAAGAAGGGTTTTCAGGTAGCAACCACTCAAGAGATTGCCAAGGAAGCAGAAGTAGCTGAGATCACTCTTTATCGTAAATTTTCAACGAAACAAAACTTATTTATTACCGCAGTTAAAACAGTGATTGAAAAACAATTTAATTCCCATGTAAAAAAACTGGCAAAGGCAGAAAATACGGAAGAATTTCTAAGTGGAATTATTTATAACCGATTAGAGGTTCTTTCCAAGAATGCAAGTTTAGTTAAAATGCTGCTTTCGGAAAGTTTAATGGGAAATTTAGCAGAAGAAATAAATCTATCAACGCTTATTTTTTCGAGCTTGAAGAATGGATTGGATATACATTTTGACATGTTAAATAAAAATGTGGATACAGCATTTATTGCTAGACAATTAGGTGGCATATTCCTAAGCTTCATTATCTTACCGATCGAACAGCCTTTTCATGAGTTGGATGAAAGTGGGAAGGAAGAAGTAGTTAAAAAATATGTAAAATCATTAGTGATTGAATAGGTGGGGGTAACTCCATCTATTTGAAGTGCTGTAATATAAAAGCGAAAAGTAGCGTGGATAGGTGTGTTTATTTATTTCTAATTTATGTATCGAATTATGATCGCGATCGCGGCAGACCTAACTCTAATTCCTCTTAAAAAAATAGTGGATTAACTCTTTTAACCGTTCTAGTTATCAATTCAAATCACTAATTGATATACTAGGGCTAAAGGGGAAATTCGATGAAGAAGAAATTAGCTTTATTCATTATATTGGCAGTCTTTTTAACGCAAATGCCTTTTATTGGTCCTTATTTTTCAATTGTGAATACGTTGATCCATGAAGCAGGACACGCGATTATGTCGCTTGTCACTGGTGGTGATGTGCAATCAATAGCCTTGTTTTCTAATACGGAAGGTGCCACACTTGTTAGCAATCGGTATTGGTTAGGCGGATTTATGACTAGTATTGCTGGATATGTATTTGCGTCATATATGGCATATTTGTTTTTGACATTAATTTATAAAAGGAAAAGTAGGTATGTCTTATTAATTTTCTTAGGATTGCTACTCATTAGTTTGATATTCTGGATCCGTAACCTATATGGATTATTCTGGATTATTACAATCATTGCTGTATTTTCATGGGTATTAGCAAGAGGTTCTAAGCGGATTTTAGATTATTTTGCCTTATTCATAGCTTCACTAGTATTAGTAGAGTCTGTTACATCAGCATTCGAGATTATGTTCCTTAGCTTTGTCTCGCCAAGTAATGCGGGAGATGCAACGACCTTAGCAAACATGACATTTCTCATCCCAGCACTGGTATGGGGAATTGCTTTCTTTGTCCAGGCACTCTTTTTTGCTAGATTGGGGTTAAGAAGGTACTTTTAATGGATAGGTGCTGGAATCGATAAAGGTGAAGTTATAATTGTACATTTATTTATAGTGAAGTCTTTAACGAAATTTTTACCGTGATGAAAACCATATTGACAATGTAAACGTATTTATATTATCCTATATATGTCTTAATAAACTGAATAAAATTCCGTATAACTCCAATAATATGGTTTGGAGGTCTCTACCAGGAACCCAAATTCCTGATTACGAAGAAAGTACAAGACTTGTATTTTCTTTGTAGTCAGGAATTTTTTTGTATCTAAAAAAACAAAATATGGAGGTAAAAAATGAATTTATTAAATGAGCCAAAAATTGAACTTCACTGTCATCTGGATGGCAGTGTTAGAGTAGAAACGATTATTGATATTGCTGAAAAAGAAGGTATACCGTTACCGACAGTTGATAAGGAAGAGTTGGAAAAGGAACTGATTGCTCCTAGTGAATGTCCATCGCTTGATGAATATTTAAAAAGATTTTCACTTCCAAATAAGGTCATGCAGTCTAAGGAGAGCTTAAAACGTATTACTTTTGAGCTTTTTGAGGATGCGGCTAGGGAAAATGTGAAATATCTTGAGGTCAGATTCGGTCCATTACTACACACATTAAAAGGATTAGATATTGAAGAAGTTATTCAAAGCGTTATAGATGGCATGAGGGATGCAGAAAACCGTTACGAAATAAAAGGAAATATTATCTTGTCTTGTTTAAGATCGATGCCTGTAGAAGGTGCGTTTGATGTAGTAGAGAAGGGTAAGAAATTCCTAGGTAAAGGTGTAGTAGCAATCGATCTTTGTGCAAGTGAAGATGAAGGATTTAGCAAACGCTTTGTTGAGCCAATCACATTAGCAAAGGAATATGGCTACAGAGTAACGATCCACGCGGGTGAAACTGGGAGTGGAAAAAACGTTCTAGAAGCTATTGAATTATTGGGTGCTGAAAGAATAGGGCACGGCATATATATTAAAGATTATGATGCGGCTTATAAGAAAGTAAAAGAAAACCAAATCGTGCTAGAAATTTGTCCAACAAGCAATGTTCAAACAAAAGCTGTTAACCTATTTTCTGAACATCCGATCTATAAGTTTCATGAAGATGGAATTAAAGTGACGATTAATACGGATAACAGAACAGTATCTGATACGACCATGTCTAAAGAAATTGATTTAGTTGATGATGAATTTAATCTTAGCAAAGAAGATTATCGACAAATTTATATCAATAGTGTTGAAGCATCCTTTGCCGATCAAGAAACGAAAGAATGGTGCTTAGCGCAATATTAGATTGGGATTGAGTAAGTACTTTTAACAGATTCTTAAACTGTATAGTGCTCGACTTCAGGTACTAGTGTACAAAACAATGCTGTGTAACCTGTGGTGTGAGTTATCACAAAGAAAGCAGGGCAGACTGATAGCGGGTTCCATTACCTATCGCAAACATTAAAAATGTAAGATAAAATGACCACCAAATTGTACGCTGATTTGGTGGTCATTTTTTGTTGGTTTAAAAGAATTTCTTATGGAAACTGCATTAAAATTGCTTACTAATTTGCTATGCATTTTGTCGTAGAAAATTAACAATTACTTTTTTTTACCACATTTTACAAGGTGTTCTGGATATTTATGTTAAACTATATATAGACTTTGTGAAGGGTTGATCTTAAACTAAATGGCAGGTTAGTGGAACAAGATTTTAGTTTTCAATAGTAATATAATAAGTGAGGAGGGATTATAGATGAAAAAGCTAATAAGTTTATCTCTTATTGCTCTCTTATCAGTAGTATTGCTTTATTTGGTTG
>NZ_QJSH01000034.1 GCF_003426025.1 Paraliobacillus quinghaiensis | reverse complement strand
CCGAAGGGGTCATCTTGCTTCCCGCGCTCGACTTGCATGTATTAGGCACGCCGCCAGCGTTCGTCCTGAGCCAAGATCAAACTCTCCATAAAATGCGAGCTTGGTTGCTCATTTAAAATACTAGCTTGTTTCTTACTTAACATACTGGTTGTTTCGTTCAGTTTTCAAAGATCAAATTGTTACTTATTCACTGCCATTTCGACAATAACTAAATTATAGCATCACTATTCGCCTCTGTCAATAACCAGTTTCTACCTTTTCGAGAAGCAACTAACTGTGACAGCGAGATTAATAATACAGGTTATTCGTATAAAAGTCAACAAGCTTTTTTATAATCACGCCCGACTCAAATTGAACATGCCAACAGCATCGTTGTACTGGCGTTATCTTCCCTTTAAATATAGAAAAGCCTTTTAGATAACAATTACCCAAAAGACTTTTCTACTAAATATGAAATAGAAACTATTAATTTGCTACGATATTAACAAGCTTACCAGGAACAGCAATTACTTTTCTTACTGTTTTACCTTCTAAACGTTCTTGAATAGATTCATTTTCTAATGCTTTCTTTTCCAGTTCTTCCTTTGTTGCATTTTTATCAACTAACATTTTCGCTCTAACTTTCCCCATAACTTGAATAACAACTTCCACTTCATCCTCAATAAGTTTAGCTTCATCAAAAGCAGGCCATGTTTGATAAGCAATTGAGTCATCATGACCTAGCTTACTCCAAAGTTCTTCCGCAAGATGTGGCGCAATTGGAGATAACAATTTCACAAATCCTTCAGCATAGTATTTTGACATCTCCTCAGCTTTATAAGCTTCGTTAACAAACACCATCATTTGTGAGATCCCAGTATTATAGCGAAGGTCTTCAAAGTTTTCCGTCACTTTCTTAACTGTTTCATGATAAACCTTTTCAAGCGAATCTTCGGTTACGCTATCTACTACCTTATTCGATAACACTTCATCTTCATCTGTTACAAACAATCGCCAAACACGGTCTAAGAAACGGCGTGCACCATCTAGACCATTAGTTGACCAAGCTATAGATGCATCTAATGGACCCATAAACATTTCATATAGTCGTAGCGTATCTGCGCCATGACTTTCAATAATATCATCAGGATTCACTACATTACCTTTTGATTTACTCATCTTTTCATTATTACTCCCAAGAATCATACCTTGGTTATATAATTTCAAGAATGGTTCTTTTGTTGGTACAACACCAATATCATAAAGGAATTTATGCCAGAAACGTGCATAAAGCAAGTGTAGAACAGCGTGTTCTGCTCCACCAATATAGACATCTACTGGTAACCATTTCTTAAGCGCTTCGTAATCTGCTAGTTTTTCTGTGTTATCTGGATCAATAAAGCGAAGGAAATACCAACAACTACCAGCCCACTGTGGCATAGTATTGGTTTCACGTCGTCCTTTCATTCCTGTTTTAGGATCAGTAACATGGACCCAGTCCGCAATATTTGCCAATGGTGATTCTCCTGTTCCAGAAGGTTTGATTTCAGTTGTCTTCGGAAGCACTAAAGGCAAATCCTCTTCCGGAACTCCTGTTGTTGTCCCATCTTCCCAATGAAGGACAGGTATTGGTTCTCCCCAATACCTCTGACGACTAAACAACCAATCACGTAAGCGATACGTTACTTTTTTCTCACCTTTTTGGTTAGCTTCAAGCCACTCTATTGCCTTTTTGATCCCATCTTCTTTGTTTAAACCATTTAAGAAGTCCGAATTAATGTGCTGACCGTCTCCGACGTATGCTTCCTTCTCCATATCGCCACCTTCAACAACTGGAATAATGGATAAGTCATACTTTTTAGCAAACTCATAGTCACGTTCGTCATGTGCGGGTACAGCCATAATTGCACCAGAACCATATGTCATCAAGACATAATCCGCAACCCATATTGGAAGTCTTTCACCATTGATTGGATTAATAGCA
The DNA here is from genome assembly GCF_003426025.1 of Paraliobacillus quinghaiensis. Lineage (GTDB taxonomy): Bacteria > Bacillota > Bacilli > Bacillales > Amphibacillaceae > Paraliobacillus_A > Paraliobacillus_A quinghaiensis. Next base: position 27,352 of record NZ_QJSH01000034.1, on the reverse strand, counting down.
TAAGCACCAGTGAATACACCTGTTTTATCTTTAGCTAAATCAGTTCTTTCTAGATCACTTTTCATTTTAACTTGATTGATATACGTATTAACTACATCCTGTTGGTCATCTGTAACTATTTTATTAACTAGTGGATGCTCAGGAGCTAACACAGCATATGTTGCACCAAATAGTGTGTCAGGTCTCGTTGTAAATACAGTGAATTCATCATTAAACCCGTCAATTCCAAAACTTACTTCGGCACCTTCAGATCGACCGATCCAATTGCGTTGCATATCTTTAATACTTTCAGGCCAATCCAACTCTTCTAAGTCTTCAAGTAAACGATCCGCATAAGCTGTTATTTTTAACATCCACTGTTTCATTGGTTTTCGTTCAACCGGATGTCCACCACGCTCACTCACACCATCTATTACTTCTTCATTAGCAAGTACAGTTCCTAGTGCAGGACACCAGTTAACAGCTACTTCATCCACATATGCTAATCCCTTATCAAATAACTGTAAAAATATCCATTGCGTCCATTTATAATAATTAGGATCTGTTGTATTGATTTCTCTGTCCCAGTCATACGAAAAACCTAACTCTTGAATTTGACGACGGAAGGTATCTACATTATGTTTTGTGAATTCTGCTGGGTCATTACCAGTATCTAAGGCATATTGTTCTGCTGGTAACCCAAATGCATCCCACCCCATTGGGTGAAGTACCTCATACCCCTGCATCCGCTTCATTCTTGCTATAATATCTGTCGCAGTATATCCTTCAGGATGTCCTACATGTAAACCAGAACCTGATGGATATGGAAACATATCTAAAACATAAAATTTCTCTTTGTTTGTTTGCGTATTTGTTTTAAATGTTTTTTGATCTAACCAATAATTCCGCCATTTTTCTTCTACCTTTTTATGATCAAATGTCATAATCAATACTGCCTCCTTTTTCTTTTCACACATCATTTTTCTAACGTACACATTATATGTAAGAACGTTTGTTCTTTTATATAGAAAAGCCCTCATCCCAAAACTAGGACGAGAGCTTATTTCCCGCGGTACCACCCATGATTAATACCTTACATCCATAAGGCATCCACTTTGCTTCTTTAACGCAGAGTACGGCAGTAACTACTTTGATTCATCACTGCAACATTAAAGGCGAGTTCATAAAGTACAAGGATAACTTTCACCAACCGTTATCTCTCTTTTTACTTGTATCACTTCATTACTAATCCTCATCATTGTCATTTCAACTTATTGTATTCGTATTGTAAAAAAACCGTTACACTTTGTCAAGTTTTCATATGCATGCGTTTTATTATGCTTATTATAACGTAAATTCATCGACAGTGCCATTTAATTCATCAGTTAATGTGCGTAATTCAGTTACTTTTTCGACAACATTATGGAATGCACCCAGTTGTTCATGTGTTGAAGCTGCTATCTCTTCATTACCTGAAGCTGTCTGTTCAACCACTGCACTAATACTTTCTACATTTTCAAGTACATTACTCCCTAACCCTTTAGAATGTTCTATACCCTTAAGTAATTCTTGTAATTTATCTGTGATCGCTATTACTTTTTCATCGATTGCATCGAAAGAAGTATTTGTCGTCTCCATAGAAGCTTTCTCTTTCTCGGAAATTTCAACACCTTGATCAACAGCTTTTGTAATGTCACCAATTCCCGTTTGAATTGATGTTACCATATCAAAAATTTGTGTCGTTGCCACTGTTGTTTCTTCCGCTAATTTACGTACTTCATCTGCGACAACTGCAAATCCTTTACCAGCTTCCCCAGCACGAGATGCTTCAATTGCAGCATTTAATGCTAATAGGTTTGTTTGATTAGCGATATCAGAGACAGTGTTTGCCATCGTTTCAATTTTTTTCGTTGAATCAACAAAAGACTGGGTGGCTGTTTTAATTTCATCCGTTGTTTTTGCATTATCTTGAATCAACTGTCGCTGCTTGTCTATTGCTTCTAAACCTGCTTTAACAGCATTCATCGCTTCTTTACCAAAATCAACGGATTGTTCAGTGTATTGTACATTTTCACCAAATGCGCGATCCATCTGCTCTACTTTAGTGACTGCATCTTGTAAATCAGTTGATATAGTTTGCGTGCCTTGAGCTAACTCATCGGTTGATGCAGCTACTTGTTGGTTAATTTCAGTTACCGTTTTATTCTCTTTTTCTATATCAACAGCAAAACCCTCTACCTGCTTACTAACGGTTCCAATCGACTCTAAAAGTGACCGTAACTGAGCAATCATTTGTGTGAATGATTGATTTAATTGACCCAGTTCATCTGATTTATTGTAAGAAATAGTATCAACTGCCAAATTACCATGCGCCACTTCATTTGCATTATTAGCTAAAAGTTTTAATGTTTTTGTGATTGGTCCAGTTAAACGATTAGATACAATTAGTGCTAGCAAAATTAAAATTATAACGCTAATTACTGATGCCAAAATAATAAATTGTACTTTTTGTTCTAGGTTTTCTTGTGTTAATCGATAATTTTCATCAGCATACAATTGCAACATATATGCATCATTTTCAATACCCGCTAAACGTGCAGCATGTTTATCTGCTGTCTGATTATTTCTTGAAGCTAGATCTTGAATGGTAGGTATTTTCCAATCTTTAAATTTCTCCGTGATTTTAGTCATGTATAATTGACTTTTTTGATCTATTACTATTTCATTTAATTTCTCCATCAAATTTTCGACTTCTTCTATCTTTGTTGAAGCTTGATGTACCATTGCATTTGTATCTGTTGCTGAAAAACTGGTTAAGCTTTGCTGTGTTGCATGAATTTGTGATTTAAACTGTTCAATTGTAACTAAAACTTCAACCTGTTTTTGATTTGAAGATTGAATTTGCAACATATTTACAATTATGAATGCAATAATACCTGTTGCTAACACTACAGTTGTTAATGTATTAATCAATAATTTCTTTTTAATCGACATAATTACCTCCTATTTAATTAGAAAACGCCTCTTTAGCTGCTTTAATCTGTTGATGCACTCTAGGAGGAAAGTCAGCTACGCGTAAGGTTGCTAAGCCGACACCTTCATTTGCAATCCCAAATTCAAGTAAATCACTTTCAATTTTCTCTCCATTAACCAGTTGCTTCGCTAATCGATAAATCACATTATCAACATTTTTCATTACTGAAGTTATTATCGCATCTTCAGCATAGAAATATTGGTCGGTATCAACACCAATCGCATAAGCGTTTTGATCTTGCGCTTCTTTTAAAAGACCGACACCTGTTAGCCCAGCAGCGGCAAAAAGAACATCTGCCCCCTGTTCAACCATCTCACCAGCTATACTTGCTCCTAATTTTTCGTCTCCAAATGTGCCAGCATAGGCTTTTTCTATTTGAATTTCTGGGTTTACTGATTGTGCACCAGCCTCAAATCCATTATAAAAAGTTTGAATTAATTCAACATCCTGTCCTCCAACAAAACCAATATGATCGGTTTCAGTCGTCTCTGCAGCCACAATTCCAGCTAAATAGCTTGCTTCATCAACTTTAAACATCACAGATGTGACATTCTCTAAAGTTGATACGGAATCAATTAAGAGGAATTGTTGATCTGGATTATCTTTTGCCACTACCTCTAAACCTTCTTGTACCATGTAACCAAGTCCAATAATTAGATCATTATCTTGTTCTACTAATTCACGTAACCCTTGTTCATATGTTTCAGTTGTCGCAATCTCGCGATAATCAAAAACAATATCTAATTCATCCCTTGCTTGTATTAAACCGTTAAATGCAAGGTCACTAAATGATTGATCACCTAATCCTACGTCTGATAACATTATTCCGATCTTCACTTTATCATTGACAGTATCAATATTCGTCTCTTCTTGTTGTGCGCAACCTACTATCATTAATAAACTTATTGCAATTATCATGCTGAAAAAATACTTGTTGCTCATTGCTTTACCCCCTATATTTAAATTACACAAGTATTTATATCGACATTTATCGACAAATCTGAATGAATTTTGATCATTTTTTTTGCAGGACAAAAAAATGAAAACCCTCCCATGTATAGGAAGGGTTTTTATTTTTAGTGATGTAAATCATTGGCATCTAAAATCATATCGTTCCAATAATCAGTAACTTGAAGATGTAGACGATGCAACTGTTCTCTTTGTTGATGATTGGCACTAAGCATCATTTTGTCTATTTCTGAATCCATATTTGATAGTTCTATTTGTGCTTCTGTATATGCTTCATCTACTTCATAACCATTTCGGTTCACTCTATCCAATTGCTTTTTAGCTACATCAAGCTTCTGTTCGGCTTTTGCAATCAATTCTTCCATAGATTGTCTTGTTGCCATTTCATCACCTCATTTCTATTTTGCTCAGTTCAGACAGTTCCATTCATACCAAAAACAAAATCAAGCAGTGACCGAAATTATTACTTCATGCTACAATAGGAGAGATAATTATCGTATATAAAATAAAGGAGTTTTTATTGTTGCAAAATCCGTTTCCGTACTCATTTGACCAAAAACGTTATCATTCGTGGAATTATCACTTAAAAAATACCTTTGGTGAGAAAATATTCAAAGTACCTCTTGATGGTGGGTTTGATTGTCCTAATCGTGACGGCACTGTAGCTCATGGTGGTTGTACTTTTTGCTCAGCTGCTGGAAGTGGGGACTTTGCCGGAGATCGTGTAGATCCTTTAGAAACACAATTCCATCAGATGAAAGAAAATATGCACGATAAATGGAAAAACGCTAAATATATGGGTTATTTTCAGGCATACACTAATACCCATGCACCAGTTGAAGAACTACGCGAAAAATTTGAAGTCATTTTAAAACAAGAAGGTGTTGTTGGACTTTCGATTGCAACACGTCCTGATTGTTTACCTGATGATGTTGTCGAGTATTTAGCAGAGTTAAATGAACGCACATATTTGTGGGTAGAATTAGGTTTACAAACCATGCATCAAGAGACGTCAGATTTAATCAATCGCGCTCATGATATGGATTGTTATTTAGAAGGTGTTGCTAAATTAAGAAAACATAACATTCGAATCTGTACCCATATCATCAATGGTTTACCTGGCGAAAGTTATGAAATGATGTTAGAAACAGCCAAAGCTGTAAGTGAAATGGATGTTCAAGGGATTAAAATTCATTTAATGCACCTTTTAAAAGGCACACCTATGGTGAAACAATATGAAAAAGGAAAACTTGAATTTCTAGGTAGAGAAGAATATGTGAAACTTGTTGTCGATCAATTAGAGTTATTACCAAAAGAAATGATTATTCACCGCATCACAGGTGATGGGCCTCCTGATCTACTTATTGGGCCAATGTGGAGTATGAAGAAATGGGAAGTTTTAAACGCCATTGATGCTGAACTAAAAAGGCGTGATAGCTGGCAAGGCAAGTTCTACACAGAACGCGCTAAGGTAGAGACATGTTAAAGCGCGTTCTAGAATATGCTCATGTGCTCATGCAAACTGCGATTCAGCCTGGTGAAACTGCTGTTGACGCTACTTGTGGTAATGGCAATGATACGTTAATACTCAGCCAATCTGCGGGTAATAAGGGACATGTTTACGCCTTTGACATCCAGACACAAGCAATTGAAAAAACAAAAGAAAAACTTGCTGCAGCAAGTTGTACCAATGTCAATATGATCCATGATAGCCATGAAAATGTTGATCACTATTTACCAGAAGATTTAAAAGGCAAATTAGCCGGGGCCATTTTTAATCTTGGTTATTTACCCGGTAGCGACAAACAAGTCATTACAACACCCGACCATACAATTACCGCAATAGACAAGCTGGCGCAGTACCTTAAACCTGAAGGGATCATTGTCTGTGTTGTGTATTATGGACACGAAGGTGGTAGTAACGAAAAAAATGCTTTGCTTAATCACTTAGCTGACTACGATCAAAAATATTATCAAATTTTGCAATATGGTTTTATTAATCAAAAAAATAACCCACCCTTCATTTTAGCAATTGAAAAAAAACAAGTCCCACAGAAGTAACTTAAGCTTCTTGGGGCTTGTTTTTTAAGTGATTATATATTTTTATATTTAAATGAAAAAAAGCTGATCGAATACCACTAGCTTGCAGTAGTAGCTTAGTTATTTCTTTTCCATTCTTCAGTTGTTTAACTTTAGGATCTGCTAAATACAACCCTACTAAACCATTATGAACCATTTCATGAAAACGGTGATTTGGTAATAATTGTACACTTTTGTTCGTTTGTTCAATAAAAAATACTAAACGTTCTTTAAGATGGTTTTCATCTTCATAGTAATTACAAAAATTTAAATCACCTTCGATTCTGTCTTCTTGCTGATCAATATAATAATCCAACAAAATGTGTAGTCCCTGCATAAACGGGAAATAACTATTAAATATCTTTTTGGCTAATGACTCGTTGATTCCATCACCCAATGCGTATGATACCATGCAGAAAATACCTAAAGTAGAACCACTAGAAGCTGAAAATTCATACCAACTTAATGATGGCCATTCTTTTTTAAATGTTTGAAACCATTTTTCTAATCTTGGAATTCTTTCTTCTTTTTTGACATGTTTATGTACCTGAAGATCACTATATAGTTCTTCTAACTGTAAGAGATAATCTTTTATAATTGAATATTGTGATAAGCCACTTAAAGTGTCCTGACACGTTTTTACTAAATCTACTAGATAGCCACCATCCGATTGGTCTTCACGATGACAATAGTAATTCTTCACTGTATTTTCAGGCGACAATGCATCTTCCATGGCTTGATGCAGCATACGAAAGTCTGTCGGATCCAATGATGTGCTACGATCACATAAATTATCCAAGTAATCACTTATTGTTTGATATGCAACGATGAAGCGTACTGCTTCCGTCCAATTTTCTCCTGCCAAAATACTATAAACACTGCCACCTTGACAATGGAATTTCTTGCTATCTATGCTTGCAAGTGCTTGTTCACGCAATTCGGCGTTAGGAATATCCTCCGCTTTTTTTTCCCAATACCTTAACTCTTTAGATACCTGCGGAAAAATTTTTCGAAAGACTGAACGCATAAGTAATGGTGCTGAACGTGGAATTTGATAACCCAATGCTTGTACCTCATTTCTTCAATAGCTACTATAAATAGAATGCGACATTGTTTAACCTAGCATTAGCAAGTAAAACTTTTGTATATTATAACATCAATTCTTAACTGATATTGTACATGCTAATCACAATTTTTCAACATTTTCGTGTCTTTAAAAAGAAGATTAATTTACTATTAAGATATCGATAACTTAAGAACAATAAAAGAATTTGGATTAGAATATAGAAAAAACGCTAGGTAAGATACTTAGCGTTTTCCCTTCGTTTATTATTTTACATATGCTTGCAAAGCTTCTACTTTATCTGTCTTTTCCCAAGGAAACTCAATATCCGTACGACCAAAATGACCATATGCTGCTGTATCACGGTAAATAGGTCGACGCAAGTCAAGCATTTTAATGATACCAGCCGGGCGTAAATCAAACAAAGCACGTACCGCTTCAACTAGCTTCTCTTCACTTACTTGGCCACTACCAAAGGTATTAATTGAAATCGATACTGGTTGTGCAACACCAATCGCATAAGCAAATTGCACTTCACATGCATCAGCTAATTTAGCTGCAACGATGTTTTTAGCCACATAGCGTGCTGCATACGCAGCAGAACGATCGACTTTTGTCGCATCTTTCCCGCTGAATGCACCTCCGCCATGGCGCGCATATCCCCCATAAGTATCAACGATTATTTTTCTTCCTGTTAAACCTGCATCCCCCTGTGGACCACCAATTACAAAGCGCCCTGTTGGGTTTATGAAATATTTTGTTTCTTCATCTAACAAATTACTTGGAACAATAGGATTAATTACCTGTTCTTTTAAATCCGCTTGGATCGTTTCAAGCGGTACATCGGGGTGATGTTGCGTTGAAATAACAATCGTATCTATCCGCACTGGCTTATCATTTTCGTCATATTCTACTGTAACTTGCGTCTTACCATCTGGACGCAAATATGGCACAGTATTGTCTTTCCTTACATCTGCCAGACGTTTAGAAATTTTATGTGCTAACGCGATAGGTAATGGCATGAGCTCAGGTGTTTCGTTATTCGCATAACCGAACATAAGACCTTGGTCTCCAGCCCCTATTGCTTCAATTTCATTATCAGTCATATTTCCTTCTCTTGCTTCTAGCGCTTGGTCAACCCCTCCAGCAATATCAGCTGATTGCTCATCAATTGCTGTTAGTACAGCACAAGTCTCAGCATCAAAACCGTATTTAGCTCGTGTATAACCTATTTCCTTAATGGTTTTTCTTACTATTTGAGGAATATCAACATACGTAGAGGTAGTAATCTCACCTGCTACTAATACTAAACCAGTTGTTACTGTAGTTTCACACGCAACACGTGCATTTGGATCATTTTTTAAGATTTCATCAAGAATCGCATCAGAAATTTGATCACTAATTTTATCTGGATGACCTTCTGTTACCGACTCTGAGGTAAATAATCGACGATTTGCAGTCATTCTGCTAAATCTCCCCTTTCCTGTATCACTTCCCGACCACTTTTATATTTCATGCGTTTTTCTAAAAATCACCGCATGATAGCTGCTGATTTTACATTTAACGCAATCTAAATGTTGTCGAATAGATCTATTTTACGCCTTCTATTTTTGAACTGCAATAGTTTACATTCATTATAAAAGCATTTATTGATTGGATTTCCGCTCGAATGTTATCGTAACGGAACGAATAACAGTTGTCAATATTCAACTTTGAAATTATTAGTGAATTCGACACGTTCCATTTTTACATTTACTTTTAAACATGCGATAGCGATTCTTCGCAACCCAACGATATATTGGATTGCCAATTCGATCTGCTTTAGGTAAATAAAAAAGTGCTCCAAGCCAAAAAGTTAAGAGACATCGAAGTAATACATATCTTATCGCATAGAACCCAGTAAGACTTTCTCCGGTTGGTTTTATTAAATGAATTTCACCTTTTAGAGCTTCCTTCTTCTGTTCCGATAAATTAGTCGTCTTCTCATAGGACTGTAAGGATTGCCAGTCAAAAACACGAAACCAATCAAATGCTTTGATTATCCTTTTACTTTGAGTGCATAAATAACAATATTGATCATATAAGATCAGGTTTTTACTCATCTTTAGCCTCCTTCCTTTACCATTCCACTACTTAACTAAATTTAATCCTCTTATATATAGGCACACATTTTTCGCCCATGAATAAAGTAAAGAAAGACGTAATATAAAGGGGATAAAACAATGAAAAAATGGTATCTTTTTCTCGTTCCGATTCTTTTGTTAGTCATCTTTAGCGGTTGCTCAGAAGATGAATCACTCACAAAGGTTAAAGTTGCAGAAGTAACGCGAAGTATCTTCTATGCACCACAATACATTGCATTAGAAGAAGGATTTTTTGAAGAAGAAGGGCTTGACGTTGAATTACAAACTATACCTGGTGGCGACAAAGTGATGACCTCTCTTTTATCGGATAATTCCGATATTGGTTTAGTTGGATCAGAAACATCGATCTATGTTGGCGCCCAAGGTTCAGAAGATCCAATCATTAACTTTGCTCAATTAACACAAACAGACGGAACTTTCCTTGTAGCACGAGAGCCTAATGATGATTTTACCTTTGACGATCTAAAGGGAACTGATTTTCTTGGTCAACGTAAAGGTGGAATGCCACAAATGGTTGGAGAGTATGTATTAAAACAAAATGGAATTGATCCACAGAACGATTTAAATCTGATTCAAAATATTGATTTCGCCAATATTGCAAGCTCATTCTTATCTGGTACAGGTGATTATGTTCAACTTTTTGAACCAATAGCAAGCCAATTTGTTCAAGATGGTAATGGTACAATTGTTGCTTCTTTTGGTGAGGAATCAGGTCATGTGCCATACACCGTTTTCATGGCAAAAGAAAGTTATTTAGCAGAAAATGAAGAAACAGCACTAAAATTTGCACGTGCAATTTACAAAGCGCAAGAATTTGTTCAAAATAATGGCGCCCAAGAAATCGCAGAAATTGTTCAACCTTATTTTGAAGAAACAGATATAGATCTACTAATATCATCAGTTGAACGTTACAAAGAACAGGGCTCGTTTGCTGAGAATCCACTACTTGATGAAGAAGAATGGAACAATTTAAAATCAATTATGGATGAAGCTGGCGAGTTACCGGCAGATATTGCACATGAAACGCTCGTAAATACAGAAATTGCTAACGAGGTCATGGACGAATAAGGAGGTTTTTTGCTTGAGTTTCTTACAGATAAAGCAAATCTCACATTATTACTTTAGTCGTACTAATTATACAAAAGCATTAGATAATGTATCTCTTTCCGTTGATGAAGGATCATTTGTTTCCTTCTTAGGACCAAGTGGGTGTGGCAAAACAACACTACTTTCCATTGTAGCTGGAATTATCCGCCCAACACATGGCAGTATCACACTTCAACAACAGGATCTATTAGAAAATGATAATGAAATTGGCTACATGTTACAGCAAGATTATTTATTCCCTTGGAGAACTATTTTAGAAAACACTTTAATTGGCCCAAAAATAAAACAAACACAAAGTTCGTCTACAGTAGAGAGAGCAAAGAATATGTTGATTGAGATGGGATTAGAAAATGTATTAAACTCCTATCCAAGTAGTCTTTCGGGTGGAATGCGACAACGCGCAGCATTAGTTCGTACGTTATTGACTGATCCATCACTACTTCTACTTGATGAGCCATTTTCAGCACTTGATTTTCAAACAAAATTAAAATTAGAAGATCTAGTCTCAACCTTATTAAAAAAATACAATAAAACATCCATTCTTGTCACACATGATATTGGGGAAGCAATCGCAATGAGTGATAAAATTTATCTAATGAAAGCCAATCCAGGTGAAATCCATCAGCAATTTGAAGTTCCAATTGAAGTTCGTAACCTTACCCCTTTTGAAGCAAGAAAACATGTTAAATATCAGAACTTATTTGATCGGATCTGGGAGGAGTTGAATAGCCTTGAATCAAGATCAGCAATCCGATAATGCGCTATTTAAAGACCATTTAAAAAGATTAAAGTCCGATCGCAGGAATACGATATACTGGCAATTATTTATTTTTGTTGTTTTCATTATATTGTGGGAGACAACAAGTAGATTAGGATGGATTGATCCATTGATTTTTAGTTCACCTTATAAAGTTTCAACCCTACTCTTTTCGAATTTAATTGATGGATCACTTTGGTTTCATTTACGCATTACTCTATTTGAAACCGTTGCGGGATTCTTGGTAGGAACGGTTTCTGGTATAGTTTTAGCATTTTTGTTATGGTATTCCAGGAAGTTTTCCGATGTACTTGATCCTTATTTGGTTGTATTAAATGCCCTACCTAAAGTAGCTTTAGGGCCAATTATAATTGTAGCGCTAGGCCCAGGGTACACATCAATTATCATGATGGGAGCAATCATCTCATTTATTATTACTGCACTTGTGGTATACGGTGCATTTCGAGAGGTTGATCCTAACTATTTAAAAGTATTAGAAAGCTTTGGTGCAACGAAATGGCAATGTTTTAGAGAAGCAGTTTTTCCGGCATCATTTCCAGCAATGATATCCACCTTTAAGGTAAATGTCGGTTTATCTTGGGTGGGGGTAATTGTCGGTGAATTTTTAGTAGCCTCAAAAGGGCTTGGTTATTTAATTGTGTATGGTTTTCAAGTCTTCAATTTCACCTTAGTACTTTATAGCTTATTGGTCATTGCGTTCTTTGCCGCGGTCATGTACCAAGCCGTAGAAAAATTAGAAAAAAAGATAATCAAAAAAAACTAAAATCAAAAGTGTAAGCGCCCGGTAGCGACGTACGGACTGGACTGAGCCACAGGAGATAAAGGAAACACAACGACCGAAGGAAGTTGATGTTGACTTATCGTACGGAGGTGAGGGAAGTCTCGCTAGTCGCTGGGTGCTGGAGCTGGACGTGACCAATTTTGAATGTTAACCGCATACAGCGAATTTTATAATTTCCTAACAAAAAAAAAGAAGTCCTAATCTGCTAAATGCAATTAGGACTTCTTTTTATTCAACCAATTGTTGCACACGCTCTAAACTATACGGCAAGACTTGATCTTTCATCATAAAACTAAAAGTTGGGTTTGTTCTTAATTTTTCAGGAAGTTCTTTCAGCAATACAGGCCCTTCTGTTTCAAAGTAAGATGGTTGAACGGCTAATTCATCAATCACTGCAAAATAAATATTCTTTACCACATCTTCACTTTTCCCCTTCACATAATACTGTCCAATGTATGTTAATGATCGAACTTCTCCACCTGTTTCTTCACTAACTTCCCTTATCGCCGCTTGTGCTGCTGTTTCTCCTGGCTCTACTTTTCCACCAGGAAATTCGATCCCGCGTTCTTTATGCTTCGTTAATAACCATTGTTCTTGCCACCGGCAGATCACCCAAACATGTTTTGGATCTTTTTTGAATGGATGATCTTCAAATGACAGCTTCACTTCATTATGATAATAGTCGTAAAATTTTTTCATATCAACCGCTACCTTTTATACTACTTGATTTGTTTCTATTGTATCATTATTTGTATTATGATGATAAATATTTGTGATTTTCCAACTTTCATCATAGGTTAGTTCAATTTCAATCGTGTAATCACCATATAAATCGCTTTTATTCTCTTGCGTGATTTTCACTTTATTTTCTGCAATAATATCCTTATGATACGGTTCTGTTTCTACAAACCACGGTGGGGTTTCCGTAGGAATAATATATAATCCATCTGCTTTCTCTCGATAATAAAAGGAAACATATTCTTCTGCTACTTCAGCTGTTGTAATTTTTTTAAATTTATTAATTAGTTCTGCTTTTGTATCTATTGCCTTTACTTTATAATCTTGATCTACATCTTGAACAAGTATATCCATAAATTCATTTGTTATATCAATTAGTTCACTGTGCGTTAAGCTTACCTTGTTGGTATTTTCGGCATTCGCTTGAATAACATTAACTTTATTTACTTTTTCTTCATTGGAGATGTTCTTTCCATCCAATTCATTTGTCGCGTGTTGTTCTGTTGTCCCATTGCCATTAGTCTGTCCTTGATAAGAAAATAAAAGCAGTGGAATAATCGCTACAAAACTTAAAATGATTTTTAACTTTTTTCGCTTCATTTTCTCACCCCGCTTTCTGTTGTTAGTTTACCATTCCTTTTTATCTTTTATGTCAAACATATTTTTTCGCCGTATGGCATCTTTTGTATATATATTTAGACGTTTAAAACAAGAAAAAGTTCCATACTTATTTAAATTTTCTAAAAATATATACTAACCAAAAAAGACTCGAAGACATTGTTTTTACGACTGAATTTATATAAACTACGACGGAAAATCTATAAACTGTGCATTAAACACTTACCCGCTCCTCAAGTGAAATTGTCTCCCTTTCCGCAGGCATGGCTTCAGCTAACTCAGAAAGCCAAGTTCGCTTTCCGAGTGGATCTTCAGCTCGCGCTGTTCCTGCAGGAGTTTCGACAATTTCACTTGATCCGCTAGATAGTTTAAAAATATATTGATTACAGACGTGGCAGAAAAGCTTATTGCGTGTTAATAGCTCAAATCAGGACTGGGTCCACTAACTAGCGGGGGAAGTAAATGGATGACACTCCTGTGGGAACAGCTAATGTTTTCGATGGGGCGAGTAATCGCAGTCCCACAAGTCGAAGATCCACTCGGAGGTGCTTTTCCTCCGAGTTAGCTGAGACTGAGCCCACGGAAAGGGAATCCATTTACTGACGTAGCGGGTTAGTAACTCACATTACTAACTATTGCGCTTTTTATATCAACCCTGAATATTAATAGGTGTATGTAAAAAAGAACATCAAAAAATCCCACTACCAATTATGATAGTGGGATTTCTCTATTGTGCTTGGGCTGCTTTCATTTGTGACTCTGCAACTGCTTCTTTTATTAAACATCGACCACGTCCATGTGGAATACACATTGGTGTACCGAACATGGGGTCATACGTTACATCACATTTCATTTGGAAAACATCTTGAACCATATTACAGCTAACGATTTCTTCTGGTTTTCCTTGAACATGCACTTTTTTATCCTTTATTGCTACAATATGATGCGCATAACGACAGGCTAGATTTAAATCATGTAACACCATTACAATCGTGTTTTGATACTTTTCATTTAACTCAAATAATAAATCTAATACTTCGATTTGATGCGTCATATCTAAATATGTTGTTGGTTCATCTAATAAAATAGTATCTGTTTTTTGAGCTAAAATCATTGCAATCCAAGCTCGTTGGCGTTGACCACCCGATAACGAATCAACTGCACGATCTTTTAATTCTAACATGTTGGTTGATTGTAACGCTTCGTAGACTGCATCTTCATCTTCTGTTGACCATTTATTAAACATACCCTTATACGGATTCCGTCCTTGTTTAACCAAGTCAACAACGCTTAGCCCCTCTGGACTAATTGGACTTTGTGGAAGAATAGAAAGCTGTTTTGCCACTTCTTTTGTAGGTATTTTTGCGATATTTTCACCATTAAGTACAACACCGCCTTCTTTAGGCTTTAACAACCTTGCCATTGAACGTAACAATGTTGATTTTCCACAACCATTTGCACCGATAAAAACAGTGATTTCCCCTTTGGGTATTGCCATATTTAAATCGTCTATAATAATATCTTCACCATAACCAAGCGTTAAATCTTTTGTAGCGATCGTTTCCATCTGCAATCTCTCCCTCACGAGCGTTGCTTTTATACCCAAAAACAGTAGCTGTATTTTTAAATTTATCTATATCTAAAGTAGGATTATTATTTTTAAGAATACTTCTAGTTTATTGGCTATTAACTATTTCGTCAATGATTTTGATAATCTTTATCAATTATATTATTTTGTCGCTAAAATTATGATTACTTCTACATAATAGATACATTTAGAATATCTTGAAATAAAATCCATTCAATACCATCGTTTGTATCAAGCTTGATCCGTTGTTTTTGCCCATCTATTTGTTTAACTTCACCAATTCTATAGACAGTTTCAAATGGATCAAATACTTTTACTTTAATGGCCTGGCGAAAATGAAATGCCTCATTAATTTGTTCCGAAAAAAGAGTGATTTGCTGTTCATCCAATAGTGGTTTTGTTTGTTTATTCAATTCCTTTTCATGTGCTCGCAGTACTTGTTTATGTTCTGGAAGCATCATTCGACTTGACTCCCACATCAAATTATATCCTGGTGTTAATTTGTTTGGCTGCATTTATAAACCCTCCCCTTTGTCATGACCACCAATTTTTCCAGCTCGTATGTGCGCTTGGCCTGCTGTCATTAACGAAGAAGCACGGACAATAGCTGTTGGCCCGTACTTTTGATAGATAACATCCATTGTTTCATTTAATTTGATTTTTTCTAATGGATCATCAAATAAAGAGAGTTGATGTATCTCTGCTTTTTCTAGCTGTGACAATGTAATGCCAATCCCCCGGACAGGTAAGCCATCCCAATGTTTCTGAAACAGTTGCAAAGCCACTTGATAAATATCCATATCAAAGTGAGTCGGTGATGCCAACTTTTTCTGCCGATTAAATCCAGTTCTCACTTGAAAATCACTACCTTTCACCTGAACTGAAACCGTATGCCCAATATAGTGATGTGTACGTGCCCGCCGTGCAACTTCTTCAGCTAACTCTAGTATAATAACCTTGATCTCATCCAACTTTTGATAATCACGTGGAAGTGTCATATGATGACCAACCGCTTTTTGTTCTTGATGTGTTGATGGTGTTACAGGACTTTCATCAATTCCATTTGCTGTTCGCCATAACAATTCTCCGTTAATCCCCCAACGTTTTTGTAACCATTTCACTGGATGATTTGCTAGGTTCCCTATTGTATGTAGCCCCATCTTTTCCAAATGTTTTTCCATTCTTCGACCAACACCAAACAGTTCACCAATTGGAAGCGGCCATAACTTTTCCGCTAAATTGTCTTGATTCAATTGAAAAATTTCATCGGGCGATTTTTTTGCAAATGCATCACAAGCCATTTTGGCTAATACTTTGTTTGGTCCTATTCCAACTCGTGCTTTTATACCAACATCCTCAAAAATAGCCTGTTGAATCTTTTTAGCGATTTGTTGCGGCGTACCAAATAAGTTTTGACTCCCTGTAACATCAATAAATTGCTCATCGATTGAGTAGACTTCAATACAATCTGTAAATTGTTCTAAAATTTTTGTGATTTGATAGGATACATCTATATATAACTGCATACGCGGCCTGACTACTACTGCTTCTGGACATTTATTTTTGGCTTCCCATAAAGCTTCAGCTGTTTTAATTCCACTTTGCTTTGCGAGTGGACAAGCCGCTAAAATAATTCCGCTCCTACGTTCTGGATCACCGGATACTATCAGCGGTTTATTCTGATAACTAGGATTAGCTGCCTTCTCAATCGAGGCATAAAAAGATTGCATATCAACTAAAAAAATCACTTTTGACATTCTAAACATCTCCCATAAAAAAGAACCTTTGTTCGTGTCTACAGTATACACGAACAAAGGTTCTTTTATCAATGGAAATTGTTAGATGTCATTTCACTACTACTATTCAAGCATTTCCTCTAACTGATAGCGCAATAATTTATTAGAAGCATTTCGTGGCAAATACTCAACTATATGAAAGGATTTAGGAATTTTATATTTTGCCAACGATTCACTACACTGTTGTTTTACTATGTCAAAATCAAGTTTTCTATCAGCAACTAAAAAAGCAACCGGAACCTTTCCCCATATGGCATCTTTTTGTCCTACAACACCAGCTTCTTTAATACCGTCAATTTCTACTAGTACATGCTCCACTTCAGCAGGATAAATATTCTCACCACCAGAAACAATTAAATCTTTTCGACGATCCATAACATATAAAAATCCTTGTCCATCCAAATAACCTAAATCACCTGTGGCAAGCCATTCTTGATTAAAAGCAGTTCGATTCGCTTCTTCATTTTGGTAATAGCCATTTGTTACCATTGGTCCTTTAACAAAAATTTCACCAACCTCTAATGGTGCAGTTGCCTGATCATCTTTTAGTATTTTAATTTGAGCGGAAAATAGTGCTTTTCCTGCTGAACCAATTTTTTTAAATGCATCAGCTGGACTTAACGTAACAATTTGTGAACTCGTCTCTGTCATACCATAGGTTTGAAAGACTGGGATTTGATGTTTTTTTGCTTTTTCTAATAAATGCTTGGATGCTGGTCCACCACCAAGTAACATGCACCGAAATATTGCTGGATAGGTTTGATTCTCCAAATTCTCAATTAAGCGATCTAACATAACAGAAACAACGGAAACAATTGTCACACCTTTTCTCAATATTGCTTGATTAATAGACGTGACATCAAACTTATCTAATAAGTAGATTGGCATACCATAAATCACGTTTTTCATAAGTAACGAGAAACCACCAATATGAAATAAAGGTAATGTTGCTAACCATTTGTCTTGTCTGTCTATGCCTAAATTTAAAGCAGATGCAATTGCACTTGACCAATGGTTACGATATGTATGTACAACTCCTTTTGGTTTCCCTGTAGTTCCAGAAGTGTACATAATTGTAAACACATCATCTAGGTAAATTTCTGTTTTTAAAGTAATAGCTAATCCCTGTAGTTTTTCTACTGTTATAAATGAAGCTATCTGCACGTTTTTCTCATCTTTAAAATGATCTATATTATCTTCATCAGTTAAAATATAGCTCACATTTGCGTCACGTATTTGAAAGGCTAATTCATTTTTTGAAAGGCGCGTATTAAGCAGGACAACAACTGCTCCTACATATGACAATCCATGGATGGCTATTACCATCTCTAAGCTGTTAGGTGCATAGATCGCTACATGATCACCTTCTTTAACACCAAGAGAAGCTAATCTTTTAGCAAATTGCTGTGCGCGATCTCGAAGTACTGAGAATGTTATCGAGTCAAATAGTGGGGATTCAATCGCATTATTATCAGGTGCTAAATCTGCTTGTTTATCTAACCAATGTGGCATTGTTTCTTTCACAAAATGACCTCCAATGTAAGAAAGAGACGAACATTTTTTCATATGCTCGCCTCTTGTAATTAACCTATCTCTATTATGGGAAGCGTGGAAACTGTTTGAAGTCAGGATCGCGCTTTTCTTTAAACGCGTCACGACCTTCTTTCGCTTCATCTGTTGTATAGTAAAGCAATGTTGCATCTCCACCCATTTGTTGCAATCCTGCTAGACCATCTGTGTCTGCATTAAACGATGCTTTTAAGAAACGAAGTGCAGTTGGGGATTTGCTTAGCATTTCTTGACACCACTGAACAGTCTCTGCTTCTAATTGCTCCAATGGCACGACAGTATTAACTAAGCCCATATCCATTGCTTCCTGTGCACTATACTGACGGCAAAGGAACCAAATTTCACGTGCTTTCTTATGTCCCACAATACGTGCCAAGTAACCTGCACCATAACCTGCATCAAAGCTTCCTACTTTAGGACCAGTTTGTCCGAAAATTGCATTGTCTGCGGCAATCGTTAAGTCACAAACTACATGCAACACGTGTCCTCCACCAATTGCGTAACCTGAAACCATTGCAACTACAGGTTTTGGAATCGTACGCATAAGGCGCTGTAAATCAAGCACATTCAAACGAGGAATCTGATCATCTCCAACATAACCACCATGACCACGTACTTTCTGATCGCCACCAGAGCAAAATGCATCATCTCCAGCTCCTGCAAGAACGATTACACCAATAGTTGAATCATCTCGCGCATGAGCAAATGCATCAATTAATTCATTCACCGTTTGTGGACGAAATGCATTACGAACCTCTGGGCGATTAATCGTTATTTTCGCAATTCCATCATATGTTTCATATAAAATATCACTATATTCTTTTTTTGTTGTCCATGTTATTGACATGTTCATTCCTCCATATAAATAAAGTCTTTTACTATTGTACCAAATTTTTCTGTTTGTTCCACATGAACAGCATGACCTGTATTAGGAACAATATGTAACGTAGCGTTTCTAAAATTAGTTGCCATCTTTTCAGCAATTGAAACAAACTTCTTATCTAAGGATCCTGCAATAAGTAATACAGGCGATGAAGCCGTTGCTAATTGATCCCACCAAGAAGGCTGCTTTCCTGTACCCATACCTCGTAAAGATGCTGCTAAGCCTCGCTCTGATTGAGCAAGCCTTTCTGCATGAATTTTTTCCTTTTTCTCTTCAGACATATTCTTTTGTGTAGCAAACAACGGGAGATCCTCCCATTCCTCTACAAATGCTATGATACCATTCTCTTCTATTTTTTGTGCTAAACTATCATCTTTTGTTTGGCGTGCTACTTGTTCATGTGATGACTCTAATCCTGGAGATGCACTCTCTAGTGTTAGTGTAGCCACTCTTTTGGGATATGAAATTGCAAATGATAATGCTGCTCTACCACCCATTGAATAACCAACAAGATGGGCTTGTCCAATTGCTAGTTGCTCAAAAAGTAATGCTAGATCTTCACAGAAATCTTCCATCCGAATCGGATCAGTCAGCGTACTTTTCCCATGTCCTGGCAAATCAAGTGCAATACATCGGTTTGTAGCAGAAAAAGAAGCTATTACATCATACCATGTCGCACGAGTTCCAGTAAATCCATGCAAGAAAACAACTGGTGTACCTGTACTCGACCCAATCTCTTCAACCCAATATCTTCGTTCATTCGCTGTCAGATACATCGCTTTCCCCTTTCAATTGTTCAGCAATTTCCTTCCATTTATCCTCATGCCATGTCGCATTTTCAGCACGGTTTGTCTTCACTTCGATAAGGGATAAACCTGGTATTTGATAGCTATCTGTTAATGCTGATTGCAACGCGTCCCAATCACTTGGATTATAATAAGATGCTTGATACAAGTTAGCAATATGTAAAAAATCAAGATTCATTGGTGTTCCAAATAATGCTTCAAAGTGTGGAACTTCTTGTTTGGCTTGTGGTAAGAAAGAAAAAATACCACCACCGTTATTATTCAACAAAACAATCGTAATATCCATTGTGTAATGCTTCGTTAGCAACAAACCATTTTGGTCATGAAAAAAAGATAAATCACCAATCAGTAAAGTCACTCGCTTACCTGAAGTAGCAGTACCAAGTGCACTTGAAGTGACACCATCAATTCCATTAGCACCGCGATTTGCTAATATACGAATTTGCTTGTCTGTATGGAACCAAAAAGTATCTACATCACGTATCGCCATGCTGTTTCCAACATAAAAAACGCTATTATCTGGTATTACCTTAGCAATAGCATTAACTACATGTCCTTCTGTTAAAGTTTCTGACATTTTTTTTGCTAATATATCCACAGCTATTTCATTATATTCCTGCCAACTCTTTAACCAACTTTGATTGAATCGAGGGGATTCTTTATGTAACAGTGCTTCGCATAGAAGTTTTGGTTCCCCATGGATAATCGTTGATTGATGTCCAATTGGTTCACGATATCCTTCTACTTCTTCAACAATATAGTGATCTGTATTTGGATTTTCTTTCAACCACAGTGTATAAGGTTTAGAGACTGGCATCGCGCCAAATCTAATAATAAAATCAGGTCTTAATCTATCCCTAGTTTCTTGATGTTTTAAAATCGCATCATAACTTTCAATTACTTGCGTTTTATCATGACTTCCTGAACGTAATTGTGACAACGGATCTGCAAACAGAGGTATCCCCCAGAATTTCGCGAGTGCTGTTATCGCTTCTTGTGCACGCTGGTCTTCCATTAGGCCACATACAATTACACCATTTTCATGCTGCTTAATCCGGTCATGTAAAACTGTTAATTGTTTGTCAGTAAGTTGTTTTTTTCCTTCTGTCATATCTAAGTGCGCTATGTCTTGATTCAATCCCCACAAATCAACCATAGAAAAATCAGGTACCAATGGCTCGCGAAACGGAAAATTCAATTGGACTACTCCCCGATTAGCAGTATTCGCAATGTGAAATGCTCGTGCAGCTTTTCCTCTTACATAAGTTACCTGTCCTTCTATCGGTTCAGGAAGACCCATATCATGAAACCATTTTACGTAATCGCCATACAGTTTGGTTTGATTAATTGCTTGCGGTGCCCCAACATCCCGCAATTCATGTGGACGGTCTGCAGTTAAAATTAGCAATGGAACACGGCTGTAATACGCTTCAATAACAGCTGGATAATAATTTGCCGCTGCTGTACCAGAAGTACAAACAAGTGCTACTGGACGTTGTGTTTGTTTTGCAATACCAAGTGCAAAGAATGCTGCTGACCGCTCGTCCATATTAATCCAATGTGTAATATGAGGATAAGTTGCAAATGTCATCGCTAAAGGTGTGGAACGAGAGCCTGGAGAGATAACCACATCACGTAACCCACTTTGGTAAAGTTCATCTACGAAATTTGCAACATACCTTGTTAAACTTTCCGTATGATTCATTAATTAAAGACCTCCTAAAGCTGTCAGCATTGGGGTGAACTTCACCATTGTTTCTTCATATTCAGCTTCTGGTTCTGAACTTTTCACAACACCACATCCTGCAAACAATGTGGCTTTCTCTTCGGTTATAAGTGCGGATCGAATTGCGACGGCAAACTCACCATTTGAGTAAGCATCTAACCAACCTATCGGTGCACCATACCAACCACGATCCAATGATTCATGTTCACGAATAAAGCTCAATGATGCTTCCCGTGGTAATCCACCTAATGCTGGTGTTGGATGAAGATCCTTAACAACGTCAAATATTGAAAAACCTGATTTTAAATTAGCTACGACTGGCGTATATAAATGCTGTAAATTCTTTAGTGGATAAATGACCGGCTCATTTGGGATATCAATAGCATCACAGTATCTTTCTAATGACCCTTTAATCATACGGACAACATAATCATGTTCTTCCCGATTCTTTGTATCTTTCCATAATCTTTGACCAATTTGATCATCTTCTGCTTTTGTTTTTCCACGAGGGGCTGTTCCTGCTAAACAAGTTGAAAACAACTGCTGCTTATCAATGCGGACTAACCGTTCTGGTGTTGCACCAATAAAACAATCCTTGTCCTTTTCAATCGCAAAAACAAAACTTAATGTTTGATTAGTCGTTAATTCCTTTAAAACAGAGAAGATCACTGGCTGCTGTTCAAAAACTACTTCCATTTTTCGAGCAATCACAATTTTAGACGGTGTACCTTGACTAATTTGTTCGGTTGCTAACTTAACAAGTTCCATCCATTTTTCAGGTGAACTTTCTAATTTATCTTTCATTATTGGCATTACCTGTTCTATCTGTTGCGGGGCAATAAGTTGCCTTTTCTGTTCTTCAATTTCTTCTTGCAAACGAAATTTTTCATCTTTATCAGTAATCTTCAAATTAATAGTGAGGTAAAAATCCTCTTTATTTTTTGTTAATAAGTAAGTTGGTACTGTGAAGTGACTACCACTAAACTTTTCCCATAGTGCTGTTTGGCAACTAGTATAATCAAAAGGAAAAGCTCCAATTGCAATAGGTCCAGTACCAGCCTGCTGATATTCATTATGGATCATTGCATTTTGTAAAAGCTGTTTCCACTGTTTTTCGGTACTCTGATAATAATTTTCATCTGCATG
Source organism: Paraliobacillus quinghaiensis (assembly GCF_003426025.1). Lineage (GTDB taxonomy): Bacteria > Bacillota > Bacilli > Bacillales > Amphibacillaceae > Paraliobacillus_A > Paraliobacillus_A quinghaiensis. The sequence continues at coordinate 4,548 of NZ_QJSH01000034.1, read as the reverse complement.
CATAGAGAATGTTACTCCCGCACCTACTAAATAAAAATCATCTGGTACACTTGCCCAAAATGAACGATCTTTTTCTAAATACTTTGCTTGTTCAAAAAAAACATGTGGATCAACTGGATCAATCTTTTCAGTAATACTTAATACTTGTACTGCCTTATTTATTTTCGCACGCTCGATCGCATCTTCTAATAATTGACCTAGCTGTTTTTGTTGTGTTTCTATCATGCTCTACCCTCCAATAATGATAGGGATATCTATCAAGGCATTCATCTCCTATATATGATATATCTATTCACTATTTTTATTAACTTAAAACTTTCCCCTATTATATTTTATTCTGTTTTTAAATGATTCTCAACAATCATGATTATTTCCATTAATTTTATTATACAATTTAATTGACACGACTTCTTTCGTTCTCTAAACTTATAATGATATTATTGATATTAATATGCAATTATTTTAGAAAAAAAGAGAGAAAGCAAAAGAAATATCGCCTGAAAGTGCGTTAGGGGAGACACATAGATTATGCAATCATTACAAAATAACACAATAAAAGCAACATTGAACGAAAAACCCGGCTTCCATGTTTGGTGGAGACTATTACGTCCACATACATTAACTGCCTCTTTCGTTCCAGTATTTATTGGAAGTATGTTAGCTATATTAGATGGATCGATAAATTTCTTATTATTTTTAGTAATGCTTTTAGCTGCAATGCTCATCCAAGCAGCTACCAATATGTTTAACGAATATTATGATTATGTTCGTGGACTTGATAATGAAAATTCAGTTGGAATAGGCGGAACTATTGTGCGTGATGGTATCCCTGCTAAAACAGTATTACGCTTAGCCTGTAGCTTCTTTATATTGGCAATGTTATTGGGTGTTTATATTTGTTTAGAATCAAATTGGTGGGTAATGGCTGTAGGTCTATTCTGTATGCTGATTGGTTATTTATATACAGGGGGGCCCTATCCAATTGCTTCAACACCATTTGGAGAACTTGTTTCTGGTTTCTTCATGGGAACGATGCTAATTGGTATTAGTTATTATGTACAAACGATGGCGATCTCAACAAATATGATTTTAATCTCTATTCCTGTTGCTATATTTATCGGTTTAATACTCCTTGCTAATAATATTCGTGATTTAGAAGGGGATAAAGCGAATGGTCGTAAAACCCTCGCTATACTACTTGGCCAAAAGAAAGCAATTACGTTGTTAACAATCTTTTTTGCTACCAGTTACCTTTTAACACTAGTGTATATCGGAATTGGGGTTTTGCCTCTTTGGTCAGCACTTACATTATTAAGTATTAAAAAAGCAAAGCAAGCTGTAACTGGATTCCAAGGGAAAACTACCAATGTTGAAATGATTCCTGCAATGGTAGCAACTGCACAAACAAATACAATTTATGGACTTTTACTAGGTTTATCTTTATTAATTCAAATTTTTATTCCTTTTTCATTCTAATTATTAAAAATGACGAGCAGACATTAGTTGTGTCTGCTTTTTTTACACTGATTAGCATGGGTGAATAGCCAACGTAGTAAAAATTTTTCAGGAAATCAGTATAAGTGCAACTAGGCAATCACCGGCCCAGAAGGCTTGGTGCTAGCCAAGTTTTCTTTATCGAAAGGTGTTGTAATGGATGGACTTACGTGGAACATTGATGGAAGCTTTAGAAATGGAAGTGATTAAACAACAAGCAGGTATTGTTGAAATAAAAATGCCTGTTAATGAAAAAACACGCCAGCCTATGGGATATTTGCATGGTGGTGCAAGTGTGGCACTTGCAGAGTCAGCAGCTAGTATTGGTGCATTAACAAACGTTGATGCTAGTAAGTATCAAATTTTCGGTATTGAAATAAATGCTAACCACATTAAAAGTAAGCGAGCTGGTTGGGTAATCGCTCGTGCAACCCCTGTTCATTTAGGCAGAAAAACAATGGTATGGCAAATTAACATTGTTGACGAATCTGAAGAATTAATTGCTACCTCCCGTTGTACAATCGGTGTTGTTGAGCTTTGAGTTAAAATAAGGAAGATTTCATAATTAATCTTCCTTATTTGCAATTCTTTTTATATAATAAAATTTGAAGTAATTGAATTATTCCTCTATAAGGAGACTTGCCTATGACTTTGTTACCTCGCCAAAAATCTTCGTTATTAGCACAACTAGAAGTCATCATCCCTCGATTAGCAACTAATGACCTAATTTATCCAACATTAACAGCGCGACTCAAACGTGAGAAATCTGGTTACATCGGTGAAAAATCACTAGATTATTATTTGAATTTTTTCACGAAAAAAATCCCACTTTTGCATGATGTACGTATGGAAGGACAAGATAACTTTTTTTCAACAGTTACAGCGTTTACTAGCAAAAAGTAATTATAGTGCTATTCCAATCCATACCCTCGTTGTTTTTTCCAATCCAAATGCTATATTGCAATTTAAAAAACACCACCCAGACCTAATTACAAGCCAACAGTTAGTTAAGCGCATCCCCGAGCTACATCAACAATATCCAAAAAAGATAGTTACAACTAAAGAAACGTTTCGTATTGGAGAGGTCTTAGTGACATCCTCTCGGCATTGAAATACCGAGCTTCCCAAGGAAGACCTCTCAAAGAGACGTGGGAGCGGCTCATTACGGTGGAGGCTCTATCTCACGACAGTACCCTTGTTGTTCCATTTCTGACCCACTTTCGAACATGACCGCTATATCTCGTGCCACACGAGACTCCTGCATCAGATTATACCGCGCAGGCACTTGGTCTATCGGTGAAATCCCGTCTTACGACGTCAATCACCTACACCGCCAAGCTAGTGCTAGTTGCAATATTGTTAGAAGCGTTTAAATCAGCGTGGTTTTTGTATCCACATTTTTTGCATTTGAATATTTCCTTGCGTCGATTCCCTTTATCTGCATGTTTACAATAAAAGCAAGTTTGGCTCGTTTTATATGGATTAATATCAACAACTGGAATATTAAATTTAAAAGCCCGTTCTTTGATAAATTGCTTTAATTGATAAAACGACCAAGAATGGATGGTTCTGTCAACTCGTTTTAAACTACGACAAGTGCTTCGGATGTCATCTAGTTGTTCTAACTTAATCAAAGGGCTATCAAACTGTAGTGCGAAATCAACAATATCTTTAGCTAATTTTCGGTTATAGTCTTTCATCCAACGACTTTCTTTTTTACCAACGCGTTCAATAGCACGCTGTGCCTTTTTCTTTCCTAACGAACGGCGCTGGGAACGAAAGTGACGTCTCTTATAACCGACTTCTTTTCCTGAAAAAAATTGTCTTTTTCCGCTAGTAGGTTCTGAAAGAACCGCAAGGTGACGAAGGCCTAAATCTACACCTATAGGTGTATAATAAACAAAGTCTTTCATTGTTTCTTTAAATTCCAATTCAGAGCTTACTTGGATGGGGATAGCAATGTACCAATCCCTTCCTTTTCGGAACAATTCCATTGTTCCGCGGTTCTCTTTGTTTTCTTTTAACAGAAAAGGAAAATACATTTTTACATCTTCGCTTTCTACGACAGGAATGCTTTTCTTTCCTAAATTTGATGTGAAAGCAATATACCATTTTCCGTTTTTTTCAATGCTATTCCAATTTTGATTATTAATTTTAACGCCAAGTGAATTTCTAAATATAGGAAGCGTTTTCGCTTTTCCTTTTTTGAAATCTGAAATAGCTTTTCTAGCACGACGAATCGCTTCGTTTTTAATGGCAGATTTTAAATTAAAATTCACATTTTTAGAGGAGAGCTTTTCACCGTTATGAAGACGTTCTACACAATCATTAACACAAGCAGCAAATTCTGTTTGTTCTTGTACGAAGAGTTTGTGTTTTTTCTTTGTTACATCTTGAAGCCTTACTATCATGGTCTTTGTTGCCATTTTTTCACCTCCTCGTTTACATTATACCAAACAAACGTTTGAAAATCGTTTCAAAACACTTATTTTTTCAAGAAAAACAAAAAAAGAATAGACCTTTGGCATTCATCACCTCATTGAAATAAGGTATTTTATTCCAATTCATCGTAAAATTCCGTAAACCACATCATAAGTATGTATTGAAAGAGTATTCCATTGATTACTCTCGAATTCAAAAGGGGTCTGGTGCACCCATTGCCACAAAAGCATGATGGTACGTGAAAAAAGAAACTGGCGCTGTCATATTTGTAACCATCAAGATAGCAACGCACACTTTGCAGCACTTTACGAGTACAAGAAAATATTTGGAGACGAAATTACCAATGCAGCAGCACGAAGTTTTTTGCAAATTGAATCAAGTACTGTAGTGAAGAGAATACTTAAAAATGCAGGCTTAAAAAAAATTGGTGAAAATAAAGGAAGTAAATATATTATATCCTGAATAATAAGGCAGCGAATATTTTACTGACGACCGATATATTCTGCTGACGACCGATATATTCTGCTGACGACCGATATATTCTGCTGACGACCGATATATTCTGCTGACGACCGATATATTCTGCTGACGACCGATATATTCTGCTGACGA
>NZ_QJSH01000033.1 GCF_003426025.1 Paraliobacillus quinghaiensis | reverse complement strand
CCTATGATGAAGTTAGAACAACTAGATGACATCCGAAGCACTTGTCGTAGCTTGAAACAAGCCGATAGAACCATCCACTCTTGGTCGTTTTATCAATTAAAGCAATTTATCAAAGAGAGGGCCTTAAAATTCAATATTCCGGTTGTTGATATTAATCCATATAAAACGAGTCAAACTTGCTTTTGTTGTAAACATGCAGATAAAGGGAATCGACACAAGGAAACATTCAAATGCAAAAAATGCCGATACAAAAACCATGCTGATTTAAACGCGGCTAATAATATTGCAATTAGCACTAGTTTGGCGGTGTAGGTGATTGACGTCGTAAGACGGATTTCACTGATAGTCCAAGTGCCTGTGCGGTATAATCCGATGCAGGAGTCTCGTGTGGTACGAGATATAGCGGTCATGTTCGAAAGTGGGTCAGAAATGGAACAACACGGGTAATGTCGTGAGATAGAGCCTCCACCGTAATGAGCCGCTCCCACGTCTCTTTGAGAGGTCTTCCCTGGGAAGCTCGGTATTTCAATGCCGAGAGGATATCACAACGCCTATTATCTTATTCAAGTAAATGGCAGTAATGTGGAAGAAGGAATTTAAGTCAAAAAGAAAAGCCTTTTTGCTCTCAAAGGCTTTTCTTTTTATTTATCTTTTGCTATATCTTTTCGATTGGGAGCAAGTGGTGGTTGCTCCAACCACTTATTCTTAGTCATTAAGTTAAACCAGTCTTTTGTGACTGTTATATTTTTTAATATAATTTTTTCATAAGCTATCACAAGGTCTGCTCGCATTGCTGATGCTAGTCCTGCTCCGTGATAGGATTGTGCTGCTTGCAATAAAAACCCAATATGGTACAACATTAATTTATCTGAAAAAGGAGCTTCTTGAGAAGTATTAACTTCGGTTTCCCAAGATATTGGTATGGGTAAATTATCTTCATGCAATATTTTGCCCAATGATTGAATTTGCTCGTCAGAGGTTTTTTGTGCAGATTTCAAAAATTCCCTTATTTCTTTTGATTGTGTCACTTGACTAAACCCAATGGAAAGAGCCTTTCCTAGTATTTTCTTTTTCATATTAAGCGATAAAGCGACGATTTCAGTAGCTGCTAAAGGACGTTTTTCACCAAAAAACCCATCGGTGAATTTTTGACCTTGGACAAACTCAGGATTTGCTTCAGGGAAAAAGTAAGGGTCTCTTTGCAAATGCCCCTTTTCTAATAATAAATCTGTTGTTTGGTGATACATCTTCTTCCCATCGGTATCACACGAATCATAAAAATATCGTAAATCTTTTCTAACAGAGGAACTAAGAGAAGTGGTATGACCTAATAAACCGTGTAAAGTCATAATGTGTAAATAGTGCACACAAAATATATCTGAAAATAATCGTTTTGTCCCTTTATTTAAATCATAATCAGTAAATCCTATTGGGATTGGAAATCCATCTTTCTCAAGAAAGGAAACTATTTGTTGCTTTTGTTTATCAAATATAGATATTGCTTCTTCAAAAAGGGCTTTAATTTTTTCATCTTCAATGATAGATACCATATATTTGTTTACCGTATCGACGGCTGTTCCGTTTATATATTGACCCCATAGCGTTCCTATCTCGGAAGATGTGAGCTTTATATCTTCTTTATCCATAAAATCACCTCATATAAATGTTTCCCAAACTAATCTGATTTTATTATTAAGATAACAGAGGTATTTCTTTAAGAAGAAGAAATGCCTTTTCTTATTGAAGTAAAGGGAGCTTTAGTTGAAGAAGCAATTGAAAATAAATAGGACAAAAATCTCAGTTCAGTGAACTGAGATTTTTTAATTTCAATTACAATTGTCACTACAAAATACGGTAATTCGTTATGCATTTTAGGTACATTTGACAGTGTAATTTCAAGTTTTGCGATAGGTAACGGAACCCGTAATCAAACTGGCCCGCTTCCTTACTTTCATATCCTTATTTATTCAACCAATAGCTACTCCCATCTTTATTACGGAGCATAAAGCCGTATTCTATAAAGTATCGACGGATGGTTACAAAGTCGTCGAAGACTTGCTTGATGATCTCATTTACTTCTTTTTCTGTATACGTTTTATTCGCATCAAAGCGTTTTAAAATGTGTTGAAGTACAATGATTTTTCGCTTTTCTTTACTCGGGAACTGACTAAGTTTTCCTTTCAGTCCTTGTTTGAAATAAGTGGTCAGTACTTTTTCCCGTTCCTGTTCTGTGATGGCATAACGGTCGTCTACCATTGTTGCCCCCTTATGAATGGTAATCAGTTTTTCCTCATCCTTTCCTTGTTCTTCCTCACTGTTCAATAGCTCCATTAAACTTAGAAATATTTTTGCTTGTTTTTCTTTTTCCTTTAACTTAAAGCGGTGCGTACGAATGGTTGATGTACTTCCAGACCCAAGTTCTGCGGCTATTTCTTTGTCAGACAAACCACTTTTAAAGTGGCCTAATATTTCTTTTTGGACAGCTGTTATTCCTGTGTACTTCTTATCCATGTTGATCAAGTAGTGAAACATCGATCCATGCTGCTGTCTAATGTGATGTTTGATGGCAAGCTCCGCCTCATACAGCACACCATCTGAGGGGTAGATGATCCCTTTTTGGTAAGATTCGTTGCAGACAATACAGGTGAATTGCTCGTTGCTATTGTCATAGATATAACCATTTTTCAGTTCCTCAACAGAGGCATTCCAGAATAATTCGTCAACAGACATGTAAACACACTCCTTTTTTGTTTTTTTATAAACGTTTATTAAATTTGTTTGTTTTATAATAAACATATTAATGTATTGTTTGGTAAATTGCAAGGTTTTCTGTTTTATTAATGAACTTTTTTAATAACACATAGAGATCTGACGTTATTCTAAATGACTCCATTGATGATGCAAAAGTGACGATCATTGCATGGGGAGAAGGAAAAATTACAGGGTATAACGAAAGAGTAGAGGAAGTAATGACGGCTATTGGAGATAGGGAAATCTATCATGTAAAAGATCTGACAACAGTGGGTTATCCGAGACCCCCGCGGAATTGGTCGTATTTATAGCCTTAAAAAAATATAAGTATGAATGATGTTTAGATTAAGGCGCTTCACCATACGTAATCTGTTATTAGTTAAGTGAAGAAAATGCCGATCTTCCAACTAGGAACATCGGCTTTAATTTTGTGAAAGTATATAGAAGGGAAGCGGAGAACCGTCCCCATGCTTTCACATGCTTCCAATCTTTATAAATTCTTTATTTTTATCGTACCTTTTTATTTATAATTGTGGCCTATAATAATGACATAATAATTTTTACCGGAAGGAGGAATGGTGCATTGGAGCAATATTGTGTGTTAGTGGTAGATGATGATGAAGCGTTACGTAATAGTATTGAAATTTACTTAAAAAATGAAGGGATGAAAGTCTTGAAAGCACAAGATGGGCTAGAGGCTTTGGAGCTATTAAACGGGCAAGATGTTCACCTGATTGTATTAGATGTGATGATGCCAGAGCTTGATGGGATAGCGACTGCATTCAAAATACGAGAGGATAGAAATATTCCAATCTTAATGTTAAGTGCCAAAAGCGAAGATACGGATAAAATCTTAGGACTTCAAATTGGAGCGGATGATTATTTAACAAAGCCTTTTAATCCTTTAGAGCTAATAGCGAGAGTCAAGTCGCAATTAAGACGATATGTGACGTTAGGTTATTATGAAGGGAAAAGTAAATCGATTGATCTGAATGGCTTGACACTTGATCAAGAGATGAAAGAAGTAGCGGTCAATGGTGAGGCGGTGAAATTAACCGCAATTGAATATAAAATTACCGAGTTGTTAATGGTGAATGCAGGTCGTGTGTTCTCCACATCGGAATTGTATGAACGGGTTTGGAATGAACCTTCCTATCAAACGGAAAAAACGGTTGCCGTTCATATTCGTAACATACGTGAAAAAATAGAAGTCGATCCAAAAAATCCAAGATATTTAAAGGTGGTATGGGGAATTGGATACAAAATGGAAAAGTAAAATGGGGATTATCACATGGCTTGTTTTATTTAGCTTTGGTGCAAGTGGCGTGTTAGCAGCGTGGATTGGTGTAAGAGAATATGCGAGTCAGTCAGTTCTTTTCTGGATATATACAGTAGGAGCTGCTGTTGTATTAGCCGTCACGATTATGCTAGAAAATAAACACAAAATAGTTGGAAGAATTGCACCACAAAAGGGTGAATCGTTGTATAAGAAGATCCCTTTTGACGTGGCTATTCTGTTGTTAGGGTTTACTGTTATCTTAACGTTGTTAACTTCTCAGTATAGGGGCTTCTTTTATTATGGAAGTTTTACGAGGGGGTTAATGAACCACTTATTTAACGTAATAATTGTGTTTGGGTTATGTCTAATGCAAGGTATTTATTTTTATCGAAGGTTCACAGATTTCGCATCTTTAGAAGCGGATTGGAAAAATGCACTAGTCATCCGGTTTTTAAGGACGATCCGAGATTTTTTTGCAAATATAAAAGTAGTAACAAAGGTTTTTGTGGGATTAACTGCTTTCTTCCTATTTGGATTAGTGACTGGGCTCACAGGAGTAGAATCAGGTTTGCTTACAATCATGCTTATTGGCTTCTTTCTTGTAATAGTTCCACTTTTTATTATTATCATCAAAAAAGTAGGTCAATTTAACAAGATTTTAATACATGCAAATGCGATAGCCAATGGACATCTTAAGCCAGATTTAGAGGTGAAAGGAAAGTCCGAACTAGCAAAATTAGCGAGCAGTATTAATAAAATGAAAAATGGTGTAAAAGCGTCGCAGAATGAACAAGCCAAGAGTGAGCGACTTAAGACAGAATTGATTACAAATGTTAGTCATGATTTACGTACACCATTAACTAACATCATGAACTATGCGGAACATTTAAAGGATCCTAATTTAACAGAAGAAGAGAGACTGTCGTATATCGATGTAATTGACCAAAAGTCAAAGCGCTTAAAAGTGTTAATTGACGATTTGTTTGAAGCATCTAAAATGGCTAGTGGCAATGTGGAATTGATAAGAAATCGTGTGGATATCACTCAATTGTTAGAACAAGCACTTGCCGAATTCGATAAAGATATAGAAAAATCATCGATAGCTTTTCGAATTAACCATCCTGAAAAGCCAATTTTTGCAGTAGTCGATGGGCAAAAAATGTGGCGCGTATTTGATAATTTAATTGGAAACATCCTTAAATATTCCGTTCCAAACACAAGAGCTTATATTGATGTGAAAGAGAAAGATAGTCAAGTCATCATTACATTCAAAAATATTTCGAATTATGAGCTTAGTGAAAACATCGATGAGCTATTTGAACGCTTTAAACGAGGAGATGAATCTCGCCATACAGAAGGTTCAGGACTTGGGCTAGCCATCTCTAAATCGATTATTGATTTACACGAAGGCACGTTAGATATTTATGTAGACGGTGATTTGTTTAAAGTCACGATTAAGATCGGGTAATATTAAGAAAATTATATGAAGAAAGCAATTTAATTTTAAATCACACTGAAGGTCTTAAATAGATGAGAAAAACTAATGAAGGAAAATAATAAAGTGGAGAACCTCTATTTGGTTCTCCTTTTTTAGGGGGAAAATTAACGAGAATTTGTTATCCGAAGCAAAGAACCGTCCCCTGCTTCCGTTTATCAAGACGTAAGCTTATAGAATTTTTTGGTTGAAATCAGGATAAATACATTAATTATTAGAATACTACCTTTTAGAGCGTTAATATTTGGGGGTGGAATTTTTAAAAAGGAAGATAGAAGTCAAGTTGTGTAACTTTATAAAGGATTAATAAAGGAGGAATTTACTTATGTTAAAGAAAAGTTTAGCGATGGTACTGTTTGCTGTTATGTTGGTTTTGTCATTTGAGAGTGGGGTATTTGCTGCGGACAATACTGAAACTGAAAAAGATATTGTCGATGTTGCGAAAGAAGCAGGTAGCTTCAATACATTGATTGCAGCATTAGAAAAAGCTGATTTGGTTGATACATTAAAAGGAAAGGGCCCCTTTACTGTATTTGCACCGACAGATGAAGCATTTGAAACGCTACTAAAGGAACTAGATATAACAGCTGAAGAGCTATTAGCAAGGGATGATTTGAAGAAAATTCTCTTGTATCATGTGGTATCAGATAAAATGATGTCTGGAGATTTAAAAGATGGATTGAAGCTTAAAACGCTTGCAGATGAAAAAGTGAAAATAGCATTAGATCCTGTAATGGTCAATAAAGCAAATGTTATTAAAGCGGATATAGAAGCGTCTAATGGCGTGATTCATGTTATTGATAAGGTATTGTTACCTTAGAAAAGCTGGTGGATAAGGCTGAATCTTCATGATTCAGTCTTATTTTGATTTGGTGATTATTAAGAAGTAGGTAGGCTATTTTATGCCTGGGATGATAGAAGGGTTATTTCATAGGAAAATGCTTCTTCTATGCACTTTTATTGTTGTTTTTGACATATGATCGTCTGTTTATCATTCCACATATGGGGAATCTGTACAGTAATCCACCTGCGTTTATTCATTTTATTCCTTTTTGAATAAATAGTATGATGAAAACATTAAAGTACAGGAGGTAAATACAAATGGAAAAAACAAATAGAAAACAATGGCTTTCACGAATTGCTGTCCCTTTACTCATAATCACATTGGTCGTGTCGGCTATCATTAATTTTAATCTATATTCAAAGAAAACAGAGATGGGAAGAGAAATTAATATAACATGGAATAATACAATTAGTGAATTGTATGCTCAGGCAAATCAGGTTACATCACATTCAGAAAATATGAATAGTATTAATATGGATTTAGTTGAACGTAGAAAAAAAGATTTAACCCTCATTAATCAACGGGTAGATAATCTTAAGAATTTACCATATGCAAAAGAGATTGCGCCACATGCCGATAGACAAAGGATTGAAGAGTTTATTAATTATCATCAACAGGTGCTAAACCTTGTCCAGAAAGATTTGACACAAGGTGAGGTGATCTCGTCGAAAAATATTGACCGATTAAAGGCGGTTAATCAAGGTTGGGAAGTTCTAGTCCGTAAACTTAATACAGGAGAAAATAACGTTGATCCGATTAAAAATGAGTTTGATAGCGATATTTGGAGAGATATTTTGATTGATGCATTAACTGCATTCGACCAAGTAGAGTTATTACCGCTACCGGCGGAAGAATAATTTAGTAGATATTAAATGCATTTTCCACTATTTACCCTAGACACCCGCGGAATTGGTCATATTCATGGTCTTTAAAAGAATATGAGTATGAGTGATTTGTAGATTAACGCGCCTCACCTCACATAACCTGTTATTAGATAAAATAAAGAAGAAAAAGCCGATCTTCCAATTTAATTAGGAACATCGGCTTTAATTTTATGAAAGTATAAAAAAGGAAGCGAAGAACCGTCCCCATGCTTTTCGCATCGCAATTTGCAGTACTTTTTATTCATCAATTTTTTGAAGCACTTTACAAATTAAATTGTACATTATACAATTCAACTAAATAGTTGATTAGAATAGGAGTGATGATTTGGAATCTAGAGAATTTAAAGATCTTGTCTATAGTCAGTTCGCTCGAATTAGTAAAGCACTCTCTAGTCCAAAGCGCTTTGAGTTATTAGATTATTTATCTCATGGACCAAAATCAGTGGAGAGGTTATCTAATGACACAAAAATGTCTGTAGCAAATACGTCGAAACATCTTCAGTCACTGCTTGATGCTAGATTAGTTAACTATAGAAGAGATAAAAACTTTGTCTATTACGCTTTAGCAGATGAAAACGTAGTTGAACTTTTGCATTCAGTTAAAAACCTAGCTGAAATACAGTTTGGTGATATCACACTCGTAAAGAAAGACTATATAGAAAGAAATGAAAAGGTTAAAATAGTGCAACTTAAAGATATGTTGAAAGAGATACAAGATGGAGAGGTTGTTCTAATTGATGTTAGACCAGAAGATGAATATAAAAATCAACATATTTCAGGAGCACTATCGATACCTGTTCAGGACTTGGAGGAGCGTATTGCCACTCTTCCAAAGGATAAAAAAATCATTGCGTATTGTCGTGGCCCATATTGCGCTTATGCGACACAAGTTGTAGAAACGTTAAACTCCCGTGGATACGATGCTTATCGTATGGAAGAAGGAGTTCATGAGTGGAAACAGGAAGAATTTAAAGCGATGAGAAAAACTAATTAAGGAAATTAATAAGGGGAGAACCTCTATTTGGTTCTCCCTTTTTGGGGGTGAATGGTTTGAATAAAATAGAAATTGGAATTAAGGAGAATTTTATTAATTTCATCCTTCTCGTTGTGACAAACTTCTTTGTCGGCTCAATGGTCGGATTGGAGAGAACCATCCTCCCGATTATCGGAGAAGAAGATTTTGGGTTAGCATCAGCAAGTGCGGCATTATCTTTTATTATTAGCTTTGGATTTTCAAAGGCTATTGTAAATTACTTTGCAGGTGCTATTGCAGACCGATTAGGAAGAAAGAAAGTCCTTCTCATCGGTTGGAGCGTCGGATTACTAGTCCCATTGTTGGTTATTTTTGCAACTTCATGGTGGATGATTGTAGTAGCAAATATATTCTTAGGTATCAACCAAGGATTAGCTTGGTCCATGACAGTAAATATGAAAATTGATATAGCAAAACCTACTCAAAGAGGCTTTGCGGTAGGGTTAAATGAATTTGCAGGGTATATAGGTGTAGCAGTAATGGCTGCTGCTTCTGGTTTTGTTGCAACAAATTTTTCTAATCGCCCTGAACCATTTTATTTAGGTATTATTATTGTTGTGATTGGTTTTATCTTTTCTTTACTTGTAAGGGATACAAAAGAACATATAAAACTCCAAGCAAAAGCATCGAACAATAATGGTCCGACTTTATCTGCAAAGGAAGTTTTCAAAACGACTACATTTAAGAATAAAAGTTTATCTAGTATCACTTTTGCAGGATTAAGCACGAACCTTAAAGATGGTATGGCTTGGGGACTTTTCCCGTTATTCTTTACGGAAGTTGGTTTAACTGTGTCTGAAATTGGAGTATTAGTGGCAATTTATCCAGCTTCTTGGGGATTTTTTCAACTGTTCACAGGTGCGTTAAGTGATAAGATTGGACGGAAGGGCTTAATTGTTAGTGGGATGTGGCTTCAATCATTTTCCTTATGGATGATTTTATTTGTAAACCAATATAGCTTATGGTTCATAGCAGCTATTCTTCTCGGACTAGGAACTGCAATGGTATATCCAACTTTACAAGCTTCAATTAGTGATGTAGCTCAAGCCGAATGGAGAGCCTCATCAATGGGAGTATATCGTTTTTGGAGAGATAGTGGTTATGCATTTGGCGCCTTATTTGCGGGCTTGTTAACAGACATACTAAACGTTAATTGGGCAATTGGCTTGGTAGCTCTTTTACCAATAAGTGCAGGATTAATCGCAGCTATTCGATTAGATGAAACTTTACCAACATTAGACAAACCGAGCTTGTAAAGTGGTCTGATAAGGTTATTAATTTTTTTGGTGATTATGAGGGAAGATGGTGTTTAATATGTCAGAGGATGATTTAGCACAAAGTTATATAGAGAATCAGGAGAAACAGAAAAAATTATATAAACGTACATTAATTATTGTTATTATTTCTCAAATGTTTGGTGGAGCGGGATTAGCTGCTGGAATAACAGTTGGAGCATTGCTTGCTGAACAAATGATCGGAACAAACGCATTTGCAGGTATTCCAGCTGCTTTATTTACTTTAGGATCAGCAGGAGCTGCATTAATAGTAGGAAGACTTTCTAACCGTTTTGGAAGACGAATTGGTCTTGCGACAGGATTTATAGTAGGTGGAATTGGAGCAGTAGGTGTGGTGATTGCAGCAATCATAAATAGTGTGTTTATATTATTTGCTTCTCTACTTGTATATGGAGCCGGAACAGCAACCAATTTACAAGCCCGCTATGCAGGTACCGACTTAGCAACCAATAAACAGCGAGGTACTGCAGTAAGTATAGCGATGGTTTCCACGACATTTGGTGCTGTTGCAGGTCCAAACTTAGTGGGTGTTATGGGGGATTTCGCTAATTGGGTTGGTGTTCCAGAACTCGCAGGACCATTTATTTTATCCGCAGCCGCATTTATAGTAGCAGGTCTTGTGTTATTTGTCTTTTTACGTCCTGATCCGTTTATCATTGCGTTAAAAATAAATGCGAATAAGCAAAAAAATGAGCATGATGAAAACGCAGATCCTACTAATCAACTCCAAAATAAAAGCGGCGTTGCGATAGGTGTTACGGTTATGGTACTTACTCAACTGGTGATGGTTGCCATTATGACAATGACACCAGTGCACATGGGGAATCATGGCCATAATTTGCAGGCAATCGGACTTGTTATCGGTTTTCATATAGGTGCCATGTTCCTTCCATCTCTCTTTACGGGAATTCTTGTTGATAAGATTGGTCGTTCTGCAATGGCGGTTGCTTCTGGCGTTACATTACTACTATCAGGGGTTATAGCAGCTATTGCACCGGCTGATTCAGTATTTATTTTGATTGTTGCTCTATCCTTACTTGGATTAGGATGGAATTTCGGCTTAATAAGTGGTACAGCCTTAATTGTCGATTCAACAGAGCCATCAACACGTGCCAAAACCCAAGGAACAGTGGATGTTTTTATAGCATTAGCAGGATCTTCTGGTGGTGCTTTGTCAGGAATGGTTGTTGCTGGTTCCAGTTTCGAAACATTATCAATTGCTGGAGGGGTCTTGTCCTTAATACTGATACCAGTGGTGATTTTAAGAGGTAGATAAAGGAAGCAAGGGACGGTTCTTTGCTTCCTTCCCTCCCTTACTTCTCCTTCTCCCCCCACTTCTCTCACTCATAAAAAAAACACAAAAATAAAAAAATGTTCACAAACTAAAAAAATATGGTAAAATTAAGTGGATTAATGAAACCGGTTTCTTTGGAAACTGAGCGTGCTTTTTAAGATTCAAAAAATGGCTAGGGAATGTTTTTTTAAAAAAATATCCTAAACTGATAATTTAGGATAGAGGAGGAAGAGGTATTAACATGAATAAACGTATTGTAGGTGTTTTATTAGTACTTTTTTTAATTCTTACCGGATGTAATGTTGAAACGAATGAAGAATCAGAAGAGAATACAGATGAGCAACGGGGTAAAATAGTAATTGAAACACATGAGGATATAGATAAGGCTATAAAAAAAATGACAGTAGAAGAGAAGGCTGGACAATTGATACAAGCAGAGCTGTCTGGTATTAAGCTTTCAGAGATTACAGATTTTAATATAGGTTCAATCCTAAGCGGTGGAGGAAGTGTACCAGCTGATAACACGCCAGAGGGTTGGGTTAAGGTGTATAACGAAATGCAAAGCGCAGCTAGAGAATCTTCATCTGGTATCCCAATTATCTATGGAATTGATGCTGTACATGGCAATAATAATGTTAAGAATGCAACGATTTTTCCGCACAACATTGGCTTAGGCGCAGCAAATAACCCTGAACTGATGGAGGCTATTGGGGCTGCAACAGCTAGAGAAGTTAAAGCAGTAGGAGTTGATTGGAACTTTGCTCCAGCTGTGTCTTCTGCCCAGGATATTCGATGGGGTCGAACATATGAGAGCTACTCAGAAGATATCAAAAAAGTTTCTGAGCTAGCAGTACCATATATTAATGGATTGCAAGGCGAAGGTGTTTTAGCTACAACAAAGCATTTTATTGGCGATGGTTATACTACTTTTGGCACAGGAGAAGATAGCAATTTAATTGATAGGGGAGATGTTACCGTTAGTAGGGAAAAGTTACTAGAAGGTAATTTACCTGCCTATGAAGCTGCAATAAATGCAGATACAAAATCGATAATGGCTACTTTTAATAGTATCGATGGAAAGAAAGTACATGGAGATAAAGAAATATTAACTGATTTACTTAGAGAAGAACTTGGATTCGATGGACTTGTTGTTTCAGATTGGGAAGCAATTCATACCATTGCGCCTACTTTAACAAAACAAGTTGCTCTGGCAATTAATTCAGGAATAGATTTATTGATGCAACCTTTTAATTGGAGAGATGTTTACTTCGCTATATTAGATAATGTGGAATCAGGAGAAATATCAGAAGAAAGATTGAATGAAGCGGTAAGAAGAAATTTAGTTTTGAAGTTTGAAGCAGGTCTCTTTAACGGGGAAGTAGAAAAGACACCAGGTGAAATTGGGACGGAAAGAAATAAAGAAATCGCAAGACAAGCTGTAGCAGAGTCTATGGTTCTACTAAAAAATGATAATATTTTACCACTTGAAAAGAGTGCAAAAATCTATTTGACTGGACCAGCTAGTGATAATGTTGGTGTTCAATCTGGTGGATGGACTAGTAGCTGGCAAGGAGAGATGGATCCAGATCTTTATGATGGTATTAGTTTAAAGGATGCCATATCTGAAGTGTTGTCCAATAATGGAGGAGAATTGGTAGATAATCCAGACGAAGCAGATATTATAGTCTTGGCTATAGGTGAAAACCCATATACTGAAATGGAGGGTGACACAGCAGATCTATCTGTTGATGGACCTCTATCATTAAATGGAAATGTCGAGGCAATTAATGAAGCTAAAGAATCTGGAAAACCAATTGTAACTGTTATGATTGCTGGAAGACCTTTACTAGTTGATGACTATTTGGCTGATTGGAACGGATTTGTTATGGCTTGGTTGCCAGGAACTCAAGGGAATGGTATGACTGATGTCCTTTTTGGTGATAAAGCATTTACAGGAACATTACCTGTAACATGGCCAAAAGTAAATGAACAAGCGAGCGATACAATGAATATGGATAATTATGAAGCAATAGATCATCAATTTAAATATGGTGATGGGTTAACAAATAATCCTCAATAATGTATCTGAAAATTTTAATTTAAATTAGTAGTGTAATATTTGCTTCCTCAGGTGATGACTTGGGGAGCATTTATTTTATACCCTGCTAAATAACCTTATGAAAAATATTGGGTTTGTTTATAAGTAACAACCCTAAATAGAGAAGGGAGAACTTGGATGGAAAGCATAACAAAAACAAAGGTTTCAGAGGAACAAATTTTGAAAATGGTAAGGAAAGCTTTTGGAGAAGAGTTAGAAGTAAAGAACATAGAAGAGCTTACGGAGGGATATTTCAACACTGCGTATTTAGTTGTTTTCAAAAATGGGTATAGAGCAGTGCTAAAGGTTTCACCTCGAAAAGAAGTGAAGGTAATGCGTTATGAGGAAAACTTAATGGAAACTGAAGTTTTTACATTGAATAGTATTGATGAAATGGGATCTATTCCTGTACCTAAAGTTCTTTTTTATGATAAAAGTAAAGAAATTATTGATAGCGACTATTTTTTTATGGAGTTTGTCGAGGGGAAACCTCTAGACACTATAAGTGATAAAATTAGTCATCAACAATATAATGCTATATCTTCACAACTTGGAAAGTATGTAAATGAAATAAATGGAATAGATGGAGAATACTTTGGTTCTATATCTCGAGCAGATAAGCGATTTAGTACATGGTCAGAAGCTTTTCTAAGCATGATAAAAGAACTTTTAGATGATGCTGAAGAAAAGGATGTAATACTTCCCTATACGTATGATGAATTATATCTAATGATTAGTAAGTACAAAGATGTTTTAAATAAAGTGAAAAAACCTTCTCTTGTACATAAAGATTTATGGGAAGGTAATATTTTCTTTGATATCAAATCATTTAGGATTACTGGTATTATTGACTGCGAACGAGCGCTATTTGGCGATAGCTTACTAGATCCAGTATGTGGATTTTGGTTAGATGACAAGAATTTCATGAATGCATATATGGATAAAAGTGAGTTGGACAAAGATGAGTCTATAAGAGTTGTAATTTATAAAGTATATTTATTTCTGTTGATGGTAATTGAAGGTGCTTATAGACAATATTCTGATAAGAGTATTGAAGAGTGGGCAAGAGAGCAGCTTGATGAAACATTAAAATGTTTAAAGAGTATTGGATAAAGTTACTAGTCAGTGCAGCATCTCCTGATCAGAAAGAAATTAATGGTTCGTTATATGAAGGAACTTCTAATCGAAAGAGCGAGTATACAATCTTAAATAAACAACAGGGAATTACAAAAAGACAAGGATGAAGTTACTCCTTGTCTTTTTGTTAGCGCACCGTCTTAATAGATGTTATACGTTTCTTTATCTAGCTTCAACAGTATTCTATCGTTGCATGATATAGAAAACATACCCATAATACTTACTATACTTTCTATACATTTCAATCTCTTTCTGTGTATTATCAAGTCGACTTATCCATTCGTCCTCATCACTATGAATTTCACGCAAAATAGATATTCTCTTTTCTAAATGAATATAATAATGATCCCACCAACTTGATTCTGGAATGATGAATTTATCTATTAATTTATATCCACACTTTTTAACTAATTCAATGTTTCCTTCAATATGATGTATGCTTGGGTAATCGGATTCCCAGAAATCTTTAATCTCCTTAGGGATATTCTCTTCAATCCATGAAACCTCACTAACAACAAGATATCCATCTTTTTTAAGGAAAGGCTTCCACTTTTTAAGTCCTTCTTCAAAGCCAATTATAAATATTGCTTCTTCAGACCAAATTAGATCTAGTTCGTTTTCTTCAAAATATTCACCTAAATTAAACATTGAACCTTGAATGGTCTTAATTTTATGATTAACTTTATTTTCTTGTGCATTTTCATTTAACCTGTCTAAAAATTGTTTTTGAGTATCCAGAGCATATATATTTCCATCTGTATGCTTTGCCAACTCTATAGTCTGCATTCCTGGTCCACACCCAATATCTAAAATATTTGGGTTGCTTGGAATCTCCTTTAATATTTCATAAGCCTTTTTGGTGGATTGGTTATCTCCCGGTCCCTCTCTAGGTATGTCTTTATGTATTTCAAAAAAGATATCCAACAATAGTCCTCCTTTTAACTGGGAATTGTATCACAATAATTTAAGTGGAAAATTCACAAACTGCTATCATTATCGAACTTCTATTAAGTAAATTACAATTCTATAGTATCATAATAATTTACAATTAAGTATAAATTATGGTAAAAAACGCATACTAAATTAATTTTGACATTAACAAATAGTGGAATTATAATTTACATGAGTAGAAATAAATAGTTAGTTAATATAAAAAAAAGGAAGGAGTTGTTTTTTATGTTTAGTAATTTTAAATTAGAGATTGTGACTATTCGGGAGGTGGATACAAAATAATATAGTGTGTCAACCTCCCATAAGTTGCAAATAAAACTTAGGAGGTAAATAAAATTGAGTAAAATAGATATGAAAAATTTAGGTCTTAGCCAAAGATTTTTGACTGAGGCTACTTTATATACAGGTCTATATATTGGGCGCATAATTTCACAGTATAAGAACCTATACAAGGTTGCAACAGAAAATGGAGAGATAATGGCACAAATTTCTGGAAAGTTTCGTTTTGATGCGACACTTTTGTCTGATTATCCAGCGGTTGGAGATTTTGTTATGCTCGATCGAACGGAGGATAGTAGCGGAAATGCCATTATTCACAAAGTGCTGACAAGGAAAAGTGCCTTTATTAGAAAGGCTTCAGGGACATCGAATGATGAGCAAATTGTCGCGTCAAACATTGATACGGTTTTTATTTGTATGTCGCTGAATAATGATTTCAATCTTCGCAGAGTAGAACGTTACCTTGGGATTACCTGGGATAGTGGTGCAATTCCCGTCATCGTACTAACAAAAGCTGACTTATGCGATAATCTCCAACAAAAACTGGTAGATTTAGAGACTGTTGCTTGTGGGGTTGATGTACTTGTTACTTCAAGTATGAGTGATGAGAGATATGTATCTGTTGAAAAATATCTTGGCAGTGGAAAAACTATTGCATTCATAGGCTCATCTGGCGTTGGGAAATCAACATTGATCAACAAGCTTCTAGGTGAAAATACGCTTATAACAAAAGATATAAGAAATGATGATAAGGGTAGGCATACGACTACAAGGCGAGAGATCATTGTTCTTCCAAGCGGTGGTGTTGTTATTGATACTCCGGGCATGAGAGAACTTGGAATCGATAGCGCCGATCTATCAAAAACCTTTGCTGATATTGATGAACTATCACTAAAATGCAAATTTAATGATTGCACGCATTCTAGTGAACCCAAATGCGCAGTGCAAGAAGCTATTAATAACGGCTTGCTGACTGAAGATAGGCTTTCAAATTATTTAAAGTTAAAAAAAGAAGCTAAGTATGAGGATTTAAATTTTAAGCAGATTGAAACTGAAAAGTTCAATGAAATGTTTAAAGGTGTAGGCGGTATGAAAAATGCCAGGAAGTTTATCAAAGAAAAAGGTAAAAAATAATGATTCACACCTACTACCTAAATGACTCTAAATATAAATAATATAGAGAGAAGATCTCTCTCGTAGCATGAAATACTCTAACAAAATAACCGTACTAAAATAGGATGATTTCTATTTTAGCGCGGTTATTTTTGTTTATTCAACACACTGTTACCAGAAAAAACATATCCGTTCAATTATAATCCATATTTATTGTGGAATACTCTTGTTAGGAAGATAGCAGTTTGTTTAGGAGGATCTTTATGGATGAACCAAAAAAGGAAAGTCAGCACTTAGAGAAAATAAGTCCGTTTGAATTGAAAGACAAGCTCATTGATCTTGCCACAGGACAAAAGAGAATGACTAGAGCGATGCTAGATGCAGGTCGTGGTAACCCGAATTGGATAGCAGCGACACCTCGGGAAGCGTTTTTTGCACTTGGGCAATTTGCTGTAACAGAGTCAAGAAGCGTGTGGAATGATGGTGACTTAGCTGGTATGCCGAGTCGAGTGGGAATTGCAGAACGCTTTACAAACTATGTGAAGGAAAATCAGCACGTTCCAGGAATATCATTGTTAAAAGAAGTTGTTGATTACGGGATCAGCGAGAAAAAGTTTGAGCCAGATGCATGGGTCTATGAATTAGTAGATGGCATTATTGGTGACAACTATCCTAATCCAGATCGGATGCTTGTACGAACGGAACAAGTTGTCCATGATTTTTTGTTAAAAGAAATGTGTGGACAAGATTCAGCATGTAGTTCGTTCGATTTATTTGCTGTGGAAGGCGCAACGGCAGCGATGTGTTATATATTTGAGACGTTATATAAAAATCACTTACTACCTAAAGGGTCTAAAATAGCGGTAATGGTCCCAATTTTTCCGCCGTACATAGAGATTCCAGAGCTGCCTAATAATGATTATGAAATTGTGAAGATAGATGCAATAGATGCAGATGAGGAAGGAGACCACACATGGCAATACCCAGAGGAAGAATTAGAAAAGCTAAAAGATAAGGACATCAAAGCACTGTTTCTCGTAAATCCAAGCAATCCGCCATCTGTTTCAATCAAAAGGGAATCCATTGAACAGATTGTACAGATTGTAAAACAAGACAATCCAAACCTGATGATTATTTCTGATGATGTTTACGGCACTTTTGTTGAAGGATTTCGTTCTCTAATGGTAGACTTACCTTATAATACGATTGGTGTCTATTCTTTTTCTAAATATTTTGGTGTGACGGGTTGGCGATTAGGAACGGTCGCGATCAACCGAACGAATGTGTTTGATCAATTAATTAAAGAGTTACCGGAAAAAGAGAAGGATGTTTTGAATAAAAGATATGCTTCGCTTACAGCAGAACCTGAGAACCTTCCGTTTATTGATCGAATGGTAGCAGATAGTAGAGACGTTGCGATGAACCACACAGCTGGATTATCGACACCACAACAAATCCAAATGGCGATCTTTTCAATTTTTGCGATGCTTGATACGACGAATGCATACAAGAAAAAGACAAATGACATTTTACATCGAAGAATGCACCTGTTGTATGAAGGTCTTGGTTTACCAAAGAAACACTTACCATACGAAGCGGACTATTATACCAAGATCGATCTAGAAATCTGGTGTGATCATCATTATGAAATAGGATTCACAGAGTACCTTAAAAAGAATTACAAACCAGAAGACATTTTATATCGCTTAGCAGAAAAGTCTTCGATTGTATTATTAAGTGGGGAAGGGTTCTTAGCACCAGCGTGGTCGATTCGCGTGTCACTTGCCAATTTAAACGACGAAGCCTACTCCCGAATCGGCCAAGAACTAAAGAATGTACTCGAAGATTATGTGGAAGAATGGAAAGGGAAAGAATAGCCGTTCCTGCCCCGGGGGTGCCTGTCACCACCCGGTTTTTGTCGAATGATGTTTCTACTGGTGTGTTCTGTATTAATTCTCGGAGGTGATATTTAATGAGTAGAAATAAATGGAAAATAATCTTTTTCTTCTCCCTTTTTACTTTGTTGGGTTGGGGCTTTTATATGTTTGCAGAAATGGGAGATAGAGTATTAGAGACTGAAACAGAAATTGGAAATAATGAAGGTGATACAAATTCTTTGCCAATCCCAAAATTACTTAAAGATAGGAACCCTGACCCCGATGTTGCGGAGTTTTATTTAGAAGCACAGCACGCAACTAAGGAATTTTTTACTGGGGAAAAAACAAATACGTATGGTTATAATGGCAATTATCTTGGGCCAATTATTCAAGTGAGAAATGGAGAAAAGGTTAAAATTAAAGTGAAGAATGAGCTCGATGATCCTACAACCGTACACTGGCATGGTTTAGAGGTTCCTGGAGAAATGGATGGTGGACCCCATCAAGAAATATACCCTGGACAAACGTGGGAGCCCAATTTTACCATTAACCAACCTGCTGCTACACTTTGGTATCATCCGCACCTATTACATAAAACGGGTGAACAAGTCTTTAAAGGCTTAGCTGGTCTATTCTATATAGAAGATGAAGTATCAGACGATTTAAATATCCCAAATGAATATGGTGAAAATGATATACCTCTAGTAGTGCAAGACCGACGATTTACTAGCGATAATCAATTTGACTATAATATAGGGATGAGAGATATGATGACTGGTATCTTGGGTGATACGATCTTAGTGAACGGTGCAATTCAACCCTCTTTAGAGATTTCAGAAGCAAAAGTAAGATTTAGAATTTTAAATGGATCTAATGCGCGTATCTACAACTTTTATCTGAGTGATGACATGCCTTTTTATCAAATAGCGAGTGACGGTGGTTTTCTCGAATCACCAGTAAAATTATCAAATCTTGAATTGTCACCTGGAGAGAGGGCAGAGGTTATTGTTGATTTCTCTAAAGCAGATATTGGAGATCAAATCGAGTTAAGAAGTGATGATTTTGAAGTAATGCGTTTTAAAGTGAAATCTAAAAATAACAATATAGATCTGCCTCAGGAGCTTGTAAAAATAAATAAGATTCCAGAAGAGCAAGCTACCGTGAAAAGAAGTTTTGACTTTCAAGGGATGGGGCCGATGGTTAGCATAAATGGGAAACAATTTAATATGGAAAGAATCGATGAACATTTAGATTTAAACGCTACTGAAATTTGGGAAGTTACTAATTCCGCATCAGGAATGGGAGGTATGGGTAGGATGGGAAATGTAGGCCACCCCTTTCATGCACATGGTACTCAATTTCAGATCCTAGAGCGAAATGGGCAAACACCACCTCCTAATGAAAGAGGTTGGAAAGACACCTTTCTTGTTTATCCAGGTGAAAAAGTGAAAGTTATTGCACAGTTTAAGTATCCGGGAATGTTTATGTATCATTGTCACATTCTTGAACATGAGGATGCTGGTATGATGGGACAGTTTCAAGTAGGATCTGGGAAATAACTGAAAGAAATCGTTTATGGAAAGAGGGATAAACAGTGGACTACGGTTTACGAATGATGATGGGTGGAGGATTTTATTTTTGGCTTGTTCCTTTAGTGATTTTTTTGTTTGTAGTTTATTCAGGTTATAAAGCATTTGGACCAAGGAAGAAGTCCGTTAACAGTAATAGTGATAGTAAAACTCCTCTTGAAATAGCAAAGTCAAGCTTAGCAAATGGGGAAATTTCTGAAGAAGAATATGAAAAAATAAAAAGAAAGCTAGTTAAGGATTAAGGTGGTGCCTGTCACTACCCGCTTTTTGTCGAATGAAGTTTTTTAAGCTCTCTCTTTTCTGTCATATTGTAGTATAATAAAATGATTATTACATACTACAACAGGGCTATGACAACCAAAGGGGGAGTTTTTTTGAGTAAACTACTTACAGTGCCATTGTGGTTTGTTTTCTTACTATTCATTCTAGCAGCTTGTTCGCATTCAGGTAACGTCGAACAAACGCAGGGTGGGCTGTTGGAATCAGAGAATAAGGAAACTACTAGAGAAGAAGAGGAAGTAAGTCAGCAAGCACTCAAATATTTATCGGCAGTACAAGCAAAAGATTATTTTGAGGTCTACAATATGATTTCGGATGTACATAAAGAAGCTGGTTTAACGTTAGAAGAGCTGTCTATTGATTTCAGTCGATCATCGATTCCTTTTGAAAATTTTAATCCAAAGGTGATAGCTGTACGAGATCGTCATCCTCGTGAAATAGCTAGTGATAATATCGACGATATGTTTTATCTTGTGTCTGTCATGTTTGAATCCAGTGGGGAAACCCGGGAAGATTATCAGGCCTTTGATCAATCAGATGTAAAGTGGGTGGATAGGAGGATCTGGTTTCATCAAGAGAGCGGTGAATGGAAATTCTATGGTACCGATGATCAAGAGGGGATTACATGGAAACCAGATGTCTATCAAGCTGCATTAACATATATAGAAACAGTGAAAGATCAACAACCAGATCAAATATTCTCACTTTTGTCAGATTTTTACCCGGCTTATGGGGAGTCGGCAAGTTCTATAGGTAATCACATAGCGTATAGCGGTGGTTCTGTTAAACATTACATAATCAAAGAGATAACGGATGATTTAGATTTATATCATCAATATGAAGACACTATTACAAACAATCTCGTGCGCGTAGAAATCTATTACGTCAAAGAGGATGGAGAAGAGTTTGGAGTTTTCCCTAATGCTTTTCATAAGACGTGGTACTTTCATTTAGAAAATGGTGCATGGAAGTTATTGGGGTTATCTAAAGATGATTTAGGTGAAAATATTTATATTTGTTATTTGGAAGAGACGTGTATGGAATACTTTACGAATCCTGTTGATGAAAATGTATCTGAACCTTTCTCAAGTGAATCTGGATCTGGTGAAGCATATCAAAGCGATGAGTCTGCAGAATCCTATGTTAGTGAAGCCGAACTAGCGGTGGCTAATAATGACTATACACTGTATGAAGATGATTTTGTATTCAGAGGAATTACTTTAGATATGACTGTTGATGAGGTTGCGGCAGTCACTGGCCAAAGATATGATAATGTTGGTGAATCAGGTGTAAACATTTATGCGTTTGATGGTTTTTCGCTCATACAAAGAGAAGGATCAGAATCTTTCACGCTCTCATTCATGGATGAAACACTAACGACAGTTCGAGGTATTTCTATTGGAAGCTCATTAAGAAACCTGATAGATAAATATGGGACCAATTATGAAGAAGAAGTGTTTGATGACGGATATAGATACCTTCACTATCGTAACTTAGCGTTAGGAAAAGAGTTTGTATTCGGCGTGTCAAATGGAGAAGTACAACAGGTTAATTATAGCAAGCTAGAGTAGCCGTGCTAGAGGTGCCTGTTCCGGGGTGCCTGTCACCACCCGGTTTTTGTCGAATTTTTTGAGTGTAATCAGAGTATAAACCTCGACCTAAGTATATTTCTATATATTTTACTTTTGCTACTATTAACGACAGGAGTTTGTTAATTTATCCAGAAGTATATACTGTGAAGAAATATATATTTTAGGGAGTGAAGTGTATGGGTTTAATGGACGGTCTACTAGGCAATTATTCTGAGGTATCAACTGACGAGCTGCAAAATCAATATGGTCAGTATTTAATGCCTGATGAAAAAATTGAAATGGGATTCAAATTAGTTCGAGATACATTTATATTTACGGAGCAACGGTTAATCTTGCTTGATCATCAGGGTGTAACAGGAAAGAAAACGCGGATACATTCTATTAGTATGGACGCTATTTTCGATGTGACAATGGAAACTGCGGGAACAGGTTTTGATGATAGTGAACTAACTATTCACTATATTGTTTCACCTTATTACAGAGCAAACAATGTGGAGACAACCACCTATACGTTTGAATTTGGCAAGAAGTTTAACGTGCAACCAATTTATGTTGCGTTAACAACGCTTGCGCATGAAAATAAAAATAAGATTAATAAATAATAAAGATGTGAATGCCTGTCATCTCCTGTCATTTGTTTGTTTCGACAAATATCGGGTGGTGACAGGCACCGTTAGAAAGGTGTCTTTCGAGTGGAATTGGAGTTACAACAAGAATTGCCTAAAAAGGGTTATACGGTAGCTGCTGAACTATTAGTAAGCCTACCTTCAAGTGATCGTTTTCTTGAAGATCTTTCTTTGATTTTAAAGGAATGTGTTTCTTCAGAAAGTAATCTTCCTGACGATATACATATTTTGTACACGCAGTTAGTGCGCGTAACTACCTCTCAGGAGGAATACAAATCTATTTTAATACGTGATTTGGAAATTATTTTATTTGAAATTATGGAGCCGACAAATGATCCAGCGGTAATCTACATAGATGAACAGGAAGAAGAGGAAGTTTGTTCGCTGTATCAAAAAGCTTTAGTAGATAACGCAGATGCCCAGTTAGAACTGGCTCATTTTTATAGATCAATCGAGCGTGATGAATGGGCCTTTGACTGGTTTAAAGTAGCAGCTGATACCGGTAGTGCGGATGCTCTTTATTGGCTAGGTAATGCTTATTTTGTTGGAAAAGTTGTGGAACATGATTTGGAAAGAGCTTATTTTTATTATAAAGAAGCTGCTGAAAAAGGACATGGAGACGCACTAAACAATTATGCAGATATGTATTTGCGTGGGGAGTATGTGGAGAAGGATGAAAAAATAGCGCTAGAACTTTTTAAGGCAGGAGCGGATAAAGGCGTACCAGAAGCAATGTACACACTTGGCTATATGTATGAGAATGGTGTTGGGACAGAAGTAGACATGGGAGAATCCAAACGATGGTTTACCGAGTCCGCCCTTTTTGGTGATGTGTTTGCAGCAAATCGTCTAGGACATGAGGCGGTGGAAGAAGGCCTGGGGGATGAAGCGATATCTTGGTATCAAATGGCTGCTGATCGGGGTGACTCTTACGGGGAGTTTAATCTTGGACTTTGTTATGAGAATGGGATTGGAACCCAAGTTAATATGAAAAAAGCGAAGTATTGGTATCAAAAAGCTGCTTTGAAAGGTGATGATCATGCAAAGCAGAGGTTGAAAGAGTTTTAATAAGGGGTCAGACCCTCTTCGTGGACACTTGTCCATAAGAAGGGTCTGACCCCTTTCTGATTTCCTGCCACAACAAAAATAGCTTGTATTTTAATAATATTTTATTGTAAAACGATAAATAAATTGTTAAAATACAAGTAGAAAAAATATACAGGTGAGGTGTATGTGATGAATCGAGGGTCAACAGTCTTTTTAAAAATAGCTATTTTTCTAATTGGAATTCCAGTGCTTGGTTTATGTGTCCTTTTATTGCCAAAGATAGCAATGGAAGCAATTGAACAAGCGCAAGATGGAGCAATGTTAGCTTACGTTGTATTTGGTCTTCTAATTATTATGTATGGATCGGCGATACCGTTTTATGTTGCATTGTATCAAGGGTTATTGCTTTTAAGTTATATTGACAAAAATCAGGCTTTCTCAGAATTATCCGTGAACGCGCTTAGGAAGATAAAAAACAGTGCCAAACTAATTTTTGGTTTGTACGTAGTTGCTTTACCGTTGATTTTTATCATAGCGGAGTGGGACGATGCACCTGGTCTCGTATTACTCGGGATGGTTATTGCGGGCTCTTCCTTGATTGTCGCAGTATTTGTTGCTGTTCTTCAAAGACTCCTGCAGCAAGCGATCAAGATAAAATCTGAAAATGATCTAACAGTCTGAGGTGAAAAAGATGATTATAATCAATATTGATGTGATGCTGGCAAAAAGGAAGATGAGCGTAACCGAGCTTTCAGAGAGGGTTGGAATAACGATGGCTAACCTTTCTATTTTGAAAAATGGAAAGGCAAAGGCGATTCGGTTATCAACTTTAGAGGCGATTTGTAAGGCGCTCGATTGCCAACCAGGGGACATTTTAGAATACAAAAGTGACGACGAAACGCAAACGTAAAATCTGATACTATGCTGTGATTGATGCTTGATGGTTCAGTCCGGAACTAAGTATGGAGGATTTAGGAAAAAAACAAGATTTGAGGGGTTTGACAATGAACATGAAAATTCCTTTTTTAACTAAAAAAGATGAGAAAACAAATTTTTATTATACGGAAGGTCATATACCGGAGCATGTAGCAATCATTATGGACGGTAATGGACGCTGGGCCCAGAAGCGAGGATTGCCAAGGTTTGCTGGTCACAAAGAAGGATTGTCTGTTGTTGTTAAAGTAGTAAAAGCAGCAGTAAAATGCAATGTAAAGGTATTGACGATGTACACATTTTCCACGGAAAACTGGAAGCGTCCAAAGCCTGAGGTCGAATTTATATTGAAGCTTCCCAAAGAGTTTATGCATGTTTATTTGCCAGAGATTAAATCTAATAATGTACGCGTTCAGGTAATCGGTAATATGGAGACTCTTCCAGTATCTACACGTGAAGCTTTGCAATATGCGATTGACTCTACGAAGGATAACGATGGTCTTCAACTGAACCTAGCCCTCAATTATGGAAGTAAACATGAAATGCTACATGCGATGAAGGGTATGTTTACTGATCTGATCGATGAAAAATTCTCAATTGATGAAGTAGATGAACAGCGGTTTTCAAAGTACCTAGACACGGCTGATATGCCAAATCCAGACTTGCTAATTCGAACTGGTGGAGAAAAACGTCTAAGCAACTTCCTGTTATGGCAGATGGCCTACACCGAGTTCTGTTTCAGTGATGTGTTGTGGCCAGATTTTTCCGAGAATGAATTTAGACTTGCGCTGGAAGAATACCAACTACGAAAAAGAAGATATGGCGGACTAGGATAAGAGGTGCCTCTCCGATCTGGGGCGGTGCCTGTCACTTCCCGTTTTTTGTCGAATGAAAAAGGCGTTATTGAAGTGGATGATTATATATTGTTAAGGATTAAAACTAAATATTAAGGAGAGTAATATGCAGATTAAAATCACATCTAAGGGAAAGCAATTGATTCTTCAACAAATAGCTGATCTTGAACAAGAATTGAAGCAAGTACGTAATGATAAAAATATTGCATATCATGCTTGTGGTGATGATAAGTTAGCTAATCCTAATTTCCATAAATTAGAGCAAGATGAAGACATATTAATAAAACGCATTCAAGAAATTCAACAGGTGTATAAGAATGCACAATTTATTGAGTTTGATGAGCGTAATACGGAAATAGTTGATATTGGTTCTATCGTGAAGTGTTCGTTTGAGTATACAAATTTTACGGAAGAAGACATATATGAAATCGTCGGTTACGGTGAATCTAATATAGAGGAAAATAAACTTTTCTATGATACACCAGTTGCGAAAAAGTTGATCGGTTTAAAAGTTGGCGAGGAGACTATTTTGTCCGTTCCTTCGGGAAAAGTGAAATGTAAGGTGTTAAAGTTGTATAGCGGATGGGAAGAAGTAGGAATTAAATAGATGTAACACTTCTTGTTTTTTTGTCGAAAGAAAAGATAGCAAGAATGGACGATGAAGTCATTCTGTACGAGGGGTGAAACTATGGGCTTTTGGTATTTTTTAATATTATTTGCGGGAATCTTTTTGGTTATTAAAGGGGTACGTGGTAATAAACAAACCAGCTTAATAACTGTGGGTCTTTTATGTATTGCATTATCACTATTTATGTTTTCACCTGGAAGTGCTGAATTCATTTCAGAATTATTCAATTTAGAATAGATTTTGATCATCTACGTTATTATTAATGAACTAATACTTTTGTTTTAAACCCAAAAATGAAAATGGTTTATTTTTGTTATAATAAAAATACCTAAATTCTTCATAATAACCTTACCAGAGTTATTAAGAGCTCTGATAAGGAGGGATTTTAAGGTGTTTAGTCATATAAAAGAACTTCAATACAATGCAAAGCCAAGTCAGCCTGATCCAGTCTATGCAAAAAAGCTGCAAGAAATTTTAGGTGGGCAATATGGAGAAATGTCTGTTATGATGCAGTATTTATTTCAAGGGTGGAACTGTCGCGCTGAAAATAAATACAAAGATATGATAATGGATATTGCAACTGAAGAGATAGCACATGTAGAAATGATTGCAACAATGATTGCTCAATTATTGGATGGTACTCCTGCACATGACCAAGAGCAAGGGGCTAAAGATCCTGCAGTAGAGGCAGTGTTAGGTGGAATGAACCCACAGCACGCAATTGTTAATGGATTAGGAGCTCAACCAAATGACAGTGTTGGATTTCCTTGGACAGCACGTTATACGATAGCAAGTGGAAACTTATTAGCTGATTTTCGCGCAAATTTGAATGCGGAATCACAGGGGAGGCTTCAAGTGTGTCGACTTTATGAAATGACTACTGATCCAGGAGTAAGAGATATGTTATCGTTTTTAATTGCACGTGACACGATGCATCAACATCAATGGATGGCTGCCATTGAGGAACTAGAACAAACTCAGGGTGCTATAGTACCAAGTACGTTTAATCAAGAATATGAGAAACAAGAAGTTTCATATTCCTTCATGAATTTCTCTCAAGGCGAAGAAAGTAGTACTGGGAGATGGGCGAACGGTTCAACAGTGGATGGGCAGGCAAACTTTGAATATGTTCAAAATCCAGAAGCAATGGGACAAATACCTACCTTACAACCAGGACCTCCATATATTCATGGAACACGCTAGGTGCCTGTCACTTCCCGTTTTTTGTCGAATAAAAAGGGGCAGATTAGTATAGATAAACAAAAAATGGGGAGCATTTAGCTCTTCCATTTTTGTTGTATCTATTATTTTTTAAGTTAAATCAATGACGTTTTTTAAGACCAAATAAAGCAACTATAAATACAACGGCTGCACAGAAATAAGCAGCATAAGAAACAGTTGGATAATCTGATAAATTCCTAACTCCTATTCCAATGAAAGCCCAAACGAATACGAGTGGGTAAGCAACATCTCTTTCTTTCAAACGGAATATCGCTGCTAATACAGTAGCAACAAAGAGCATTGTGATCGTCCAGAAACTATCTGATAATCCAAAGCCATTCCAACCAAATTCAACAAGAACATAGCTAATGTTTGCTATTGTTGCAACACTAACCCAACCTAGGTAAACAGAAAAAGGTAAAAGGTCACTAAAGCTCGTTGCAACAGCCTTCACACGAGTGTATAGGGTGATTAGATTGATTAATAGGGCAACCATGATTACGACAGAAAAGACGAAATACTCGTAATGCCATAGAAATAACCAAAAACTATTCAACAAACAGCTTAAGACAAATAGTGGGGTTGCTTTAATATAAACAGGTAAATTCCGTCGTGCTTTAGGTAGCTGACGAAACACCCATATCGCTAATAGCAAATAGATAACTCCCCATATACTAAAAACATAGCCAGCTGGTGTGAATAAAACGTTTATTCGATTAGAGATTTCTGAAGTGGTTTGTCCGTTGAATGGTAATGCGTTAGACAAATAATTGATTATGATAACAAATACTAGTGCCAAAAAGTTAATAAAAAATCGTAGCATTTTTCTCACTCCTTTACAATTATATATTCACCTTTTTAAGAAAAGAAAACCTTATTTTTGCTGATTATATATAGTGAGTAGTAATCAATTAGTCAATACCAGCAATGTTAACCCAAATAAAAATCCCCTCTCTATAATTGAAGAGGGGGGAGGCTTTAAATAGTTCCCTACAAAGCGAAGCAGTTACTTTGTCCTTTCATCTAATGTTTCAAGAATTTCTTTTTCCCTCATTCCTATTTCAATATCTTTTCTATAAAGCAATTCAATCAC
Source organism: Paraliobacillus quinghaiensis (assembly GCF_003426025.1). Taxonomy (GTDB): domain Bacteria; phylum Bacillota; class Bacilli; order Bacillales; family Amphibacillaceae; genus Paraliobacillus_A; species Paraliobacillus_A quinghaiensis. Next base: position 3,937 of record NZ_QJSH01000033.1, on the reverse strand, counting down.
TTTTTTATCTAACTTTGAATAACTTAGGTTTAAACTTTGGCCTTCATCTTCATGGAAAATGCTATCTTCGTATTTAGGTGAATCATTCCCTAACCCTAGAATTTGTGTTAATTCTTCTCTTATTTGATGGTCACGGTCTATTTGGTCAGAACCGAAAGTTCCTATTGTGATAATTGCTTCCGTTATTTCGCCATTGGTTTTGGGAAAATAAGTGAAATAAGCCCAATTTCCCAATGTAGCATTTGGTATATATTTTCGAAAGTCACCTTGAGGGACAAAATAGATGTTTACATTTTCTTTTGTGTCCTCATTTTCTTTTATAACCTGTATGTTTACCGTCTTTATTATGTCATTCAATTCTTTTACTACTTTATCTATTGTTTCTAAATCCGCATTTTTCGGATTTCCCTGGACTTTAATATAAATGTCTTCTAGCCATTTCTTGACGTAAGGATCTCCACCATATTCTGAACCTAATGCAATTTCGGTGAAGTATTCAACTTCTTTTTTGGTGTAAGTAGTATGGTCGATCGTAAAGGTTACTTCTTTTTCAACGGTAAGTTTATTACTTTCTTTTGTAGCGAGGATTGATAAACGATGTTTTCCCTCTTTTTTGTAAGGTGTGTTCAATTTATACGGTTCCTCGTCAATTTTCACTGAATAACTAACGCCTTCCTCTTTTTCAAAATCTATCTCTACACTGTCGGCATAGATTTTACCTTCTTCCACTCCATTTACAATAGGCTTTTTTGGTGGAACATCGTCAATCTCAAAAGAAACAGTTGTTTCCGTTTCTTTCTCATTTTGCTCTGCTATTACTTTGACTGTATGTTTTCCGTTTTCATCAAATGTCACACCGAGTTCATAGGGTTCTTCATTTATAAATGATTTGTATACAACATCTTTTTGCTTGTTCTTTACTGTTATTTTTATTCCATCATCATAAACTTTCCCTTTTTCAACGCCTTCGATAATTGGTTTTTCTGGTGCTTTTTCATTACAAGCAGCTGTAAAAGTTGTTAAAACTATAATAAACAATATACTTAATGTTCTTTTCATCATTAACTCCCTTTTCCTAAGGCTAACTGTAAATTATAAGACTTATGGTTTCCTTATTAGGTCTTTTCTATTTTATTTTTGCTAGGCTTTACTACAAACTCTCGCACACTAGTCCATCACCTTCACCATCGAGTCGATGAGGGTCTTGATCTGGTCCACCGGCAGCTTCATAGAATTTTTGTGCTTGTTCTTGGCTGTCAAAGTCACCACAATCACGGTCAGGTCCATTTGGATCATATGGAAGAGTAGTGTCAGTCGATTGGTTGGAATTAGTTTCGCCCTCAACTTCTGTTTCGTTTTGATCTGTTTGTTGGAAACCATCACTACTTACATAACCAGGGATGCTCCAGATTCCTAATTCAGCGCTTTTTGCTCTGTTTTGAGCTTTCATAAAGGCACTTGAATGTGTGTATGGTGGGTTATAGACGTAAGCGTATCGAGCAAGCCCTTTTTCCAAAAGCATTTGGTTAAAGTTCTTTCCGTCAACCCATAGGTACGCTAACAATCGGTCATATTTATCACGTTTCGGACCATCATACTCAACTCCAACCGTTTTACCTGATAGTGTGTCCTTTGCAAATTGACTCGCTTCAGGGCCGAATTTTTGAACAGGTAACCTCGGGTGCTTTGTTTCAGGTGTATCTACTAACAATAAACGGACATCTTCTGTCTTTCCGTTCAGATTGATTTCAATCGTGTCCCCGTCAACAACGCGCGTAACGGTAGCTGTTGGAAAATTAGAATCTGTCGAAGTACTGTCGTCTTGGTCAGATGTTTCATCTGTACCCGTGTTTTCTTGTGATGTGTCTTGAGTTGACTCTGTATTAGAACTGTCATTTTGTTCAGGCGTATCGTTGCTTGTATCCGCGCTAGAATTTTCCTCTTGTTCGTTCGTAGACTTTTCTTGATCAGATGATGATTCTGAGTGGTCTTGCTCTTTATTCTGCTCTTCTGCTGCTTCTTGATTTTGATCCTTATCAGTAACCGTATTACTGTTAGTATCAGTCTCTTCCTTATTTTCTACCTGTTCATGACCAACCACAGCCTCAGGTTCTTGCTGTGCAGTTTGATCTAAGGTAGGTGAAGGGATTATTAATCCGATGAAAAATAATAGAAAACCTATCGTTGAGATGATAAGTCCTCGTCTTTTGGGCTTTTTCTTGAATGAAGCAGTAATGAGAGATCCAATTCCTATTATTAATCCCAAAAAACCTATTGCAAAAATAGCAGTTCCCGGTTCACCTTGTTCAGTACCAGCTCCCGGAAAAGCAAAACTTAAAAAGAATAAGAAAAACCCTGATAAAAGCAGGTTATCAGCTTTTGATTTATTTGTCTTTCTGAAAAAAGCTACAATTAACCAGGGCATAGCAATCAAAATAATAAGAAATCCAATGACTCCTAAAGTCATCCCCATCTAATCACTCCTTTTAGTTGTATGAGAATTCATGGTCTGTGTTTAAGGTTTTCATAGATAATACACTTATAACAACAAAAAGTATTGTAACACGTCACGTACGAATTCTCTATTGAATTGGTATAGGGAAGCGGGTTATTTAGGTGATATATCTATGTGAAAAATTGCCTGGTATGGTTATTCTATTTAAATGATTCATGTTAAGAACAAATTCTTCATATTCTAGTAGGTAAGTATTAATTGGTTGAGGAGGAGATTTATGTTGTTACCAAGTATCGATGTTGGTCTCATGAACGAGCATTTAGCTGCACACAAAGGAATTCTTCATAAATTAAAAAAATATTATGCAGAAGTAGGTGATCCCTACTTAAAACAAATGATTTATGCTCAGATAATCATTATGGAAAGTCATGTAGTTATAATGCTTAATTTGCTTGAACCTAACAATAATCAATGGTTACAAGTAGTTCCTTTACAAGAAGTTTTACAACAAGTAAATGTAAGTCAAATCAATCCCAAGAAAATGGAATCAGACAAACTAATTGCATTGGAAGTACATTCTACTTCAAAATTTTTAGCTAATGATAATTTCCTTTCTGGACTAATGATGAAAAATGATAATGTAAAACAGGTTCATTTTGACATGGCGTATCAGCAAGCAAGTTTTGAAAAAATGTATGGTGACTATCTTGAGAAAATGGGTTGGTCACTAATTCCAAAAGTAACAGTTGAAGAGCAATTAAAGGTGATCAACCATTATAAAGGTATGTTTTATAAATGGAGTTAGAGTTTCATAGCTAAGCTGTAATTCTATTATGTTCCCTTCGAGGTAGACTTTCTTTTAGTCTACCTCGAAGTTTTTTGTTATTTAAATAAAGTTTATATTGATTATTTGGTTTAGGATACGCTGTTAATGGGAAATGATTATTATGAAAAGGGAGATTTGTGCGAATTGATTCTTAGTTATCTTAATAGGTAGAAAGCGTTGGATCGTAGCATAAGAATGTTTGAAGGTGATGTACCAAGAGCATAGAATTGTTTCTTTAAAAAATTTGTATATATAATGAAGGAATTGTTATAATGAATAGTAATCACATCAAACAAGGTAATCAAATGATTACCTTACTCGCAAGAACTTGCGAAAAATGTCGATTTATCTGTTGACTTTTTAGTGAAACATGATATGATTGTTTAGCTGTCGAAATAATACTGAAAAATATTTGATTTACAAATTGAATTTTGTTCAGTTATGAGATAGTAGCCACATTCAAGTCATCATTTCATTACGAAACTAAAAAGTAAAAAAAAGTGTTGACATGATAGTTTGATAGATGGTATGATATAAAAGTTGTCGCAAACGAGCGGTAACAAAAATTGATCTTTGAAAACTGAACGAAACAACCAGTATGTTAAGTAAGAAACAAGCTAGTATTTTAAATGAGCAACCAAGCTCGCATTTTATGG
>NZ_QJSH01000032.1 GCF_003426025.1 Paraliobacillus quinghaiensis | reverse complement strand
TAAAAATGAAGCCGTAAGACTTCTTAACCTCAGGACCTGAGGGGATCGCCTAATCAATTAGAAACCGGTAGGTTTCTGTACTTAGGAATCTCGGTACTTCAGTGCCGAGTAGTTCAAAAGTTCGTTATATTAGTGAATGTTTTCACATAAAGTGCATGTTTTAATGAAAATTACAACTAAGTATATACATGTGTCTTGTCATATATATTTACATAAATTACACGCAATAGCAAGGAATTTTTTTATAATAAAAAGTACCTGGTACATTAAACAGACAATTGTCCATTTGATGTACCAGGTACCTTGATGAAGTGCTGATAAACGCCCTGGATGCGCCGATAAATCAGTTAGATAGATTTAATTCTTAAAAGGGCAGCATCTAATCAATTCCAGAAAACGCTTCTGTTCCTAACTACATGTACATTCTTATTTATTTTTTCCTTAATTTAGTATACGATGGAAAAGTAGGAGTGATGATTAATAATGCGAATCTATATTGTCGAGGACGATCCAAAAATAAGAGATATATTAAAAGATTTTTTGTCAAAATATGATTACCAAATAGAAACAGTCAAAGATTTTGATCAAATTACACAAGAGTTCTCTGTGTTTAATCCAAATCTTGTCTTATTAGATATCAATCTTCCACGATTTGATGGCTTTTACTGGTGCCGAAAAATTCGCGCTATCAGCAATTGTCCAATTATTTTTATTTCGGCAAGAGACGGTGGGATGGATCAGGTAATGGCAATTGAAAATGGTGCGGATGATTACATTACAAAGCCTTTTCAATTAGAGGTTGTTGTTGCAAAAATAAAAAGTTTAATGCGCAGAGTGTATGGCGAATATAGTACCGATAAATCTTCCACGTTGATTGATGTTGATGGATTAAGCTTAGATACCTCTTCATTCATCTTATCTTTTCAAACAAAAGAATGCTTGTTAACAAAAAAAGAGTTTTTATTAGCACAGACTTTTTTGACACAAACAGAAAAAATTTTATCAAGAGAATTTTTATTAGAGCGGTTATGGGACGATCAAGATTTTGTCGATGATAATACATTAAGCGTCAACATTACCCGTTTACGAAAAAAACTTGCAGATCTTGGTATCGATCAGGCAATTAAAACAATTCGTGGAGCCGGATATAAATTAGAAAAGACATGGGGGCCTAACCAATGAAAGCTTATCTTAAAGATCATATAGGCAATATTCTTTTCTTTTATTCTCAAATAGTATTAGTGATTATTGTTGCTAGATTAGCTAGTGGTATCAGTGGTGATCCGATAAGCAAACAAAATTTATTATACATGCTGATCATTACAACGTTTTTCTTAATCATTTACCACGTTTTACGTTATAACAAGTATCGCGATATGTATCGCTATACTGTGCATGCAGAGAGTGAATTAGCTTGGTTACCAGACCCACCTGATCAGTTAACTAACCAATTGAAAGAACATTACGAAAACCAATACAGAGACTATAAACAACAAGTAGAAAAACTTCACGTTGAGAAAAGACAAGAAACACTCTTTATGCAGCAATGGATTCATCAAATGAAAACACCATTATCTGTAATGCGCTTAACTTTAGAAAAAGAGGAACAAAACCTTCCTCCCTATTTTAAACAAGATATGGAGGAGGAATTAGATCGAATCAAACATGGACTACAGCTTGCTTTATATCAATCAAGACTGCAACAATTTGAAAGAGATTTTCATGTAGAGAAAATTAACTTAAAGGAGCTTGTCCATTCCTTAATACAAGAAAATAAATTAAACTTTATTCGTCATAGCGTCTACCCGAAAGTAGAAATCAATGAGATGTTACATATTTATTCCGATCAAAAATGGCTTTATTTTGTCTTAGAACAAATCACGAGTAATGCAATTAAATATGCTAGTAAAGCAAACAGTCAGATCCACTTCTCCACTCATATCCAGGAAAGTAAGATCCAATTAGATATTAGTGATCAAGGGATTGGTATTCCAAAACAGGATCTAAAGCGCATATTCGATCCTTTTTTCACCGGTGAAAATGGCAGGCACTATAGAGAATCCACTGGAATGGGACTATTCTTAGCAAAACAGATCTGTGATACATTACATCATTCAATCGAAGTGAGATCAGAAGTGAATCAGGGGACAACAATAAAGATTGAATTTGAACCTTTCTAATAGAAGTCTTACGAAAATGTAAGGTTTCTTTTTTAGTTTGAAAGAATATTCAATATGTCGCAAGCTCCACCCGTTTTATAATGAACATACAGTATTAAAACAGAAAGGAAGAATGGAATATGAGTGTCTTACAGGCAACGAACATATCAAAAGTATATGGGAGCAAACGAGGAATCGAACATAAAGCGATTGATAATATCTCGCTTTCGATAGAAAAAGGTGAATTTGTCGGCGTCATGGGTGCTTCTGGTAGCGGGAAGACAACTTTGCTCAACATACTATCAACAATTGACCACTTATCTGCAGGTACATTAACCATAAATGATCAAGAAATCACTCGCCTTTCTAAAGGGAAACTTGCTAAATTCAGACGGCAGGAAATGGGATTTATCTTTCAAGACTTTAACTTATTAGATACATTGACAATTGCTGAAAACATTATGCTTCCACTCACGCTAGATGGATGGAAAGTAAAAGAAATGGAAAATAAATTAGCGAATGTGGCAAATCAACTGGGGATTGCAACAATCTTACGGAATAGAAGCTTTGAGGTCTCTGGGGGACAAATGCAACGCGCCGCGATTGCCCGGGCAATAATTCACGAACCAGCTATTATTTTTGCGGATGAGCCAACAGGAAACCTTGATTCAAAGTCTTCGAAACAAGTCATGGAAGCACTTGCTCATTTAAATAAGAAAAAGAAAGCAACAACACTAATGGTATCACATGATCCGTTTGCTGCGAGCTTCTGTGAGCGAATTCTTTTTATTAAAGATGGAAAAATCTTTAACCAGATATATAAAGGGGATAACCGTCAAACGTTTTTCCAAGAGATTTTAAACGTCCAGTCCATGCTAGGAGGAGATACAGATGACCTTCAGACAGTTCGCGTTTAATAATGTAAAACGAAATTCCAGGCAGTATATGAGTTACTTTTTTAGTTGTATGTTTTCAGTAGCCGTATTTTTTATATACGCTGTCATTATGTTTCACCCTGAAATCGATGGCCATGAATTTCGTCAATCGGTGCAACGAGGGATTTTATCAGCTGAAATTGTAATATTTGTTTTCTCCTTTTTGTTTGTCATGTACTCGACTGGTGCTTTTGTTAAATCTCGAAAAAAAGAATACGGCTTATTGATGACGTTAGGCATTAGTAAAGGGAAACTAAATCGCTTATTAATTACCGAAAATACCATCATTGCGGTTGTGTCCATCGTAGCAGGAGTACTTGTTGGTATCCTGTTCGCCAATTTATTTCTGATGAGTTTTTCGCAAATATTAGGTTTAGATGGTTCATTAGACTTTTACATTGCACCAAAAGCTGTTCTCATAACAGTAATCAGTTACTTTGCTATGTTTGAAATTAATACACTATTTGTCGTTTGGACTTTACGTACTAACGCTGTTATTGATTTATTCCGTGGAACTAGAGCACCAAAACGTGTCCCAAAATTTTCATGGATTTTAAGCATTATTGGAATTGGTTTAGTAGTAGCAGCCTACTATATTGCATGGACAGCTGAATTATATAATATCTTCTATCGAATGCTACCAATTCTTGGTTTAATCGTGCCTGGCACCTATTTGTTATACACACAATTCTCAGTAGCATTTATCGATTTAATGAAAAAACGCAAGTCGTTCTACTTTAAACAAACAAACTTATTAACGATTTCTGAACTTAGCTATAAATTAAAAGACCATGCGAGGTTATTGTTTTTTGTTACGATTTTAAGTGCTGTTGCATTCACAGCATCTGGTGTTTTATATGGTGCTCTTAAAAGTGCGGAGACAGAGGCTTCTGCTTTTGTTCCTCAAGATATGAGCTTATTAAGTAAAGGTGAAGAAAACATCCTTCAAATGGATACAGAAGTACAAAAAGTGACCGACCGCTTAGAGGAGGAGAATATTGACTATAAATCAATAACTGTTGATCGTACCCAAGCAATGTTCACCGAGGATGGAAGTGAAAGATGGCTTGATATGATTTCTTATTCTGACTATAAAAAATTAGCAGACTTAAATGGAACAGAAGCTATCGAAGAACCAGGTAACAACGAAATTTTTGTTATGCTACCAAATATAGTAATGCCTCAGGAAATGAATTTCCCAGAGTCAATTGAAATTCGTTCTGAAAATTCCCAACAACAAGTACGTGTTCAAAAAGCGGAAAGTGTTGTCGTAAACAATAAGCACACGAGTTTTTCTGGAGTTGTATCCGATCAATTATATGAGTCGTTTGCATCTAATTCTCAACCAAATGAGCGTTATCGAACAGTTGTATTTTCAATCGATAATTGGACAAATGATGCAGAAATAATTGTTGATAGCATGACAAGATTAGACCGTAAAATCATTTCAGGACGAGATGCTAGTGCCGACTTTTATTTAACGATGAAAAATTCTTTATCCCATGCGTTATTTTTTGGTTTATTTATTAGTGTTTTATTTTTCTTAGCCGCTGGATCAATTCTTTATTTTAAATTGTATCAAGATCTTGATAATGATACAGCGCAATACAAAGCATTATATCGGATCGGTTTAACAGTAAAGGAAATGAAGAATGTAGCGACCAAACAGGTAGCCTATCTATTCTTCATACCATTCAGTGTCGCCGTCGTTCATACGAGTTTTGCATTTAAGGCATTACAAAATATGTTAGAGTCTTCTATTATCTTACCAAGCGTACTGTTAATCAGTTGCTATCTCTTGGTATATATAATCTATTTCTTCTTTATTAGAGGATTATATATTTCCAAAATCAAACAAGTGATGTAGACTTTTCTCTATCTCTGCGCTGATACTGTTGAGAGTTTTATGAAACTCACTTCAATAGGCAAGCTTATAGTTTCTATAAAAAGATACCTCAAATGACATTAGTCTGATTGAGGTATCTTACCTTTTCAAGTCTATCCTATTTCCCAAATCTTTTACGATAACCACATTTTCTACACAGTTCCTCTACAGCTATTCTTTGTGAGAAGCCATCTACTAGTTTAGTTGCGCGCTCGTCTGCAATAATCTCCGAAAAAGAAGCATCATTGATATTACCAAGATCTATTACACCTTCCCCATCCAAACAACAAGGGATAACCGTACCATTTGATAGAATTCCAGCTTGGTTTCTGAGACCATAGCAGAACCCTCTACCATCATCCTCTTCTTCTTCTAAAGCAGGCCACTTGAACTCGTAGTCTTGATTAATGTAAATTCGTTCTGCAATTTTTATCCCGCTTCCTGGTGTAATCTTCTCCTCAATTTTGTATGGCAAGTTAAATTCTGATTCAATTATTTCAAGTATTTCACGGTTCCGTTGTTTTTCCAGATTCGTAGTATTGTCTTGAGAGAGGTTCCAGAACCTTAAAGATGCGATCATATTCGATTCACTTGTTGCCTCTTTTATGAAAGAAAGGACACTGCCCACATACTCTTCCTTATCAATTGAAAATTCCTGTCCGTCAAAACTGTGCATAGAAAAATTCATTTGCCTTAACGCAGGTTTATGTAGTAATTGATCTTTTCTTTTATTAATTAACGTTCCATTTGTTGTGATATTCACTTTAAAGCCCTTTTCATAACTGATATCTAACAGTTGATCAATCTTAGGATGGAGAAGTGGCTCTCCTTTAACATGTAAATTAATATAGTCTGTGTGGGGTTTGATCTGGTCTAATCGCTTCGAAAAATCATCGACTGAAACGAACTGTCGCTCTCTGATTGTTGGCGGACAAAAGCTGCAAGCAAGATTACAAACACTCGTTATTTCCAAGTAAAACTTCTTAAACTTTTTCAAAATTAAGTCCTCATTTCACTTATGAATCTGATAGGTTTCGTTATTACTATTAGAGCACAAATTTGTTGAAATGGGAATGGAAGCTTGTATTACATGTGTACTGTTTGGTGGAAAAACCCCCTTAATTTAATGCGAAAAAACAACTCACCTCAAAAAGATTGAGAATGAGTTGTTTTGTCTAATTCTTCAATTTAATCCATTCCAACTCAACTGGAATAGATTTTACTGATGGTATAATCTTTTAATAATTCCTAGTTCTATACAGATGTCAGTTGACTGTGTTGGACGTCTTCCTCTGATGTTTCTTGAATTGACTGATATAAATCCATATATTGATTTGCAGAGTATTTCCATGAGATTTGACTTTTCATTATATTCTTCATAAGCTTTTGCCACTTCGTTTTATCATGATACATTTCAATCGCACGTCGAACTGTAAAAAGCATGTCATGGGCATTATAACTTGCAAATCCAAATCCATTACCCTCTTCCGTTACTTCGTTAAATGAAGTAACTGTATCCACTAACCCTCCTGTTTCACGAACAATTGGCGCAGATAGATATCGTAATGCAAGCAATTGTCCTATGCCACACGGCTCAAAGCGTGAAGGCATCAAAAACATATCACTCGCTGCGTAAATTTGACGAGCTAAGGGTTCTTGAAATGTAATATTAGTAGACATTTTTTCCGGATGTCTATCTTGGCACCACCCTAGCATTTGCTCGTATTGGTACTCCCCTGTTCCAAGCAACACAATTTGAATATCGTCATGGTACAAGAGCTCATCGATAACTCTTCCTATTAGATCGAACCCTTTTTGTTCCACAAGTCGAGATACAATCCCAATCATTGGAACGTCTTTTCTAACAGGCAGTCCTAGTTGTTCCTGAAGCCACATTTTATTTTGATTTTTCTTAACTTGTGAGCTACGATACGGAAAACTAAGCGCCTCATCTGTCATTGGATTAAATTCCCTATCATCAATCCCATTTACAATACCGGTTAATTGCTCAGATCTTTTCCGCAGCACTCCATCTAAGTTTTCTCCGTAATAAGGTGTTTGAATCTCATGAGCATACGTTTGACTAACCGTTGTAATATAATCCGCGAAATTCAGTGCACCCTTCATGAGATTAATGCCCCCGAAAAACTCTAATCCATCATCTGTCATTAGTCTCTCATCAAGATCCATTAAGTCATGTAATACAGATTGAGGGAAGATTCCTTGATATTTAACATTATGAATAGTAAATACTGTTTTCACACCTTGTAATAAATGATCTTCTTGATATTGGTTGCGAAGTAAAACTGGAATTAAACCTGCATGCCAATCATGACAGTGCATAACATCAGGAATCCAGTCCAATTCTCGTATCATCTCAATTACAGCACGATTGAAAAAGACAAACCTTTCTGCTTCATCTTCAAAACCATAAAGATTTGAACGTTTGAAATAATATTCATTGTCAACAAAATAATAAGTTATGCCATTATACTCCAAATATTCAATACCAGCATATTGGCTGCGCCAGCCTAGATTTACAGTTAACGTGCTAAGAAGATTTAATTGTTCTTTCCATTCTTGATTCATTTCCATATATTTTGGCAATACAACACGCACATCTGCACCTTGCTCTTTTAACGCTTGAGGAAGAGACCCTAACACATCAGCCAATCCTCCCGTTTTGATAAATGGGGTGCATTCTGAGCCAATCATCAAAATATTCATACATTCACACTCCTCTTGTTTTTTAGAAATATTTCTTAACTTACACCTTCTCAAACTAATTAAGAAAACTTGTTTTTTTATTTTCATAATGTATAAAAAAGACTATCAGGTGAACGAATATAGACATTCCTTTCTATATTGCGTCTCTATATCTTTTTTCTTTTTGCCACAACAAATGGCTTTTCCTTTGCACCGATTAACATCCGATCAAAAGAAATTTTACATTCTTTATCTAAAATAACATTTTCTAGTACAGCACCACTTTCAATAGTACACTTTTGCATAATAATAGAATTTTTAATTATTGCATCTTTGCCTACCTTTACCCCTCGAAATAGAATACTATCTTCTACTTCCCCTTCAATGACACACCCACTCGCCACCAATGTTTTTTGTACATTAGAACCAGGAAAATATTTAGTAGGCGTTTCATTTTTAACTTTAGTAAAAATAGGAGATTCCTCTTTAAAAAGGCCATCATGTTCCGTTTCGTTCAATAATTTCGCACTATTACGATAGTAGCTTTCCACTGAATTAATTAGTGCATGTACACCTTTATATTCATAAGCATGAATATGGATATCCTTTGATTTAGCTTTAATCGCATCTAAAAATAGATTTGAATTACCACGTGCAATGCATTCTTCTACCAAAGAATACAAATAACTTTTCTTGATTAGAAACATATTCATATAGACATTTTGATTCTGTTGGGCGTTATGAATATCTGTTACTCTATTTTGTTCATCAACTGTGAGTTTGTGAGCAAAACGGTGCTCTGGATAAAGCTCGCCCACTTTTTTATAAATAACTGTCACATCCGCATTTGACGCTTTGTGTTCTTTTAATACATCTTGGAAATTAATATTGCAAATATTTTGTGATCCTGAGATTAATAGATAATCCGCTTGGACTCTGTTAATAAAATCCATGTTATTGTGAAAATGTTTCAAATCACCTTTTGAAATATCAGTTGGATCATTCCAATCAGGCGGTAAAATAAACAACCCACCTTGCTGCCTATCCAAATCCCATGCTTTCCCCTGTTCTAAATGATCCATTAAAGAGCGATATTTACTTCTTACAAATATAGCAATCGAATCAATTTGCGAATTAATCATATTAGAAATAGTAAAATCAATCATACGATAACGTCCTGCAAATGGTACAGCAGCCCCACACCGGAAATATGTTAACTCATCCAATACGTCCTGTTCTTCATCTAAATTGATAATTCCAGCTATTCGATTCATGATATCTCTCCTACCTCGTCATAGTTGCAAATCTTATATCCTTGGTACTCCCCATTTGAAAATAATGTAATGTCACTAGTTGGCATAGGATTACCAATCACAGCGTTATCTTCAATTACACTACCCTCTTCTATAATAGAACGGAATATTTTAACATTTTTCCCTATACGAACATTTGGCATAATGACAGACTCTTGAATAAGCGAACCCTTTTTCATATGTACACCATAAAAAAGAACAGAACGATTAATTGTCCCATAGATACGACATCCCTCACCTATCAATGCCCCTTGAACCTCTGCATTTGGAGCAACGTATTGAGCTGTGTGATTGGGATTATTAGAATAGATTTGCCAAGAATAATCATTTAAATCAAGCTCTGTTTTACCCTCCAACAGATCCATATTTGCTCTCCAAAGGCTTTCTACGGTCCCAACATCCTTCCAGTATCCTTCAAATTTATAGGACATTAAATGTTTCTCATCCTGCAGCAATTCAGGGATAATATCCTTTCCAAAATCATGTGAAGAAGTGTGTTTTTTTGCATCTTCTATTAAATACTTTTTCAACACATCATAGCGAAAAATATAGACACCCATTGATGCAAGATTACTCATTGGAAATGCGGGTTTTTCATCAAAATCAATAATTTCCCCTAACTCATTTGTGTTCATAATTCCAAATCTATTGGCTTCATCCCAGGGAACTTCAATAACAGAAATGGTACAATCCGCTTCACTAGATTTGTGATATTCTAGCATTCTCCCATAATCCATTTTGTATATATGATCACCTGACAAAATAAGGACGTGCTCTGGATTATATTGATCTAGAAAATTTATATTTCTATAAATCGCATCCGCAGTACCACTATACCAACTTCCACCTTCAGATTGCGTATATGGAGGAAGTACAGATACCCCACCAAATTGCCGATCCAAATCCCACGCGCTCCCAATACCAATGTAATCATTTAAGATAAGTGGTTCATATTGCGTTAAGACACCAACCGTATTAATTCCTGAATTTGTGCAGTTACTTAACGGAAAATCAATAATCCGGTATTTACCACCATAATAAACAGCTGGTTTTGCAATCGTCTTTGTCAAAGATTTAAGTCTTGTTCCTTGGCCCCCAGCCAATAACATCGCAACGCATTCTTTATTTTTCATTTAATCTCTTTCCTTCCCCTGATGTAGAAGTTTTCTTTAAAATACTAATCGCTAACGGAGGTATCGTCATTTCAATATGCTGACCTTGTGTTTGCCACGGAGTAGCGATTGCTTCCAATTGCACCCCATTTGTCTGTCCTGAACCACCAAAATGCTCCGCATCACTTGAAAATATTTCTTTGTAGGTACCGAGTCTTGGAACGCCTACTTTATAATGGTGATATACTTCTGGAGTAAAGTTGCATACAACAACTAATTGATCATTTGATGAACGACTATTTCTTATAAAAGAGATAATACTTTGTTCATAATTATTTGCATCAATCCAGTTAAAGCCTTCTTCTTTATGGTCTAACTCCCACAGTGCAGGCATATCTTTATATAACTGGTGAAGTTGTTTCATATAGCTTAAGATATGAGCATGCGAATCATAATCTAACAGCTCCCAGTCTAAATCCTCCACATCTTTCCACTCGTCAAACTGACCAAATTCACTACCCATAAACAATAATTTCTTTCCAGGGTGGGTGAACATGTAACCCAAGAACACGCGTAAATTAGCAAACTTCCTCCAATAATCACCTGGCATTTTATTTAATAATGATTTCTTCCCATGAACGACTTCATCATGTGAAATCGGTAATATAAAATTTTCAGAGAAAGCATAAAATAACGAGAAGGTAATTAAATTATGGTGATATTTTCGATGAATAGGGTCCATTTCCATGTACCGAAGCATGTCATTCATCCAACCCATGTTCCATTTATAATTAAAACCAAGCCCTCCTAAATATGTAGGAGCACTTACTAATGGCCAGGAAGTGGATTCTTCTGCCATCATGAGTACATCAGGTATCTCATTAAAAATTGCTTCATTTAACTTCTTAATAAATGCTACCGCTTCTAAATTTTCTCTTCCTCCATATTCGTTTGGCTCCCAGTCCCCATCTTCTTTACAATAATTCAAGTAAAGCATGCTAGCTACCGCATCTACTCGCATTCCATCTATATGAAATTCTTTAAGCCAATAGATAGCGTTAGAGATCAGAAAGCTTTGCACTTCATTTCTACCAAAATCAAAACTTAGTGTTCCCCACATCGTTTTTTCTGCTTTACTAGGATTCTCGTATTCGTACAACGCTTCTCCATCAAATCGTCTCAACCCGTGTGCGTCCTTACAGAAGTGACCAGGTACCCAATCCAAAATAACCCCTAATCCATTCTGATGACATTGGTCCACAAAGTACCTAAAATCATCTGGTGTACCATAGCGAGAAGTAACCGAATAATACCCCGTTGCTTGATAACCCCACGAACGATCAAATGGATGCTCGGTTAATGGTAAAAGTTCAATATGCGTATATCCAAGTTCTTTTACATATGGAATCACCATTTCCGCATACTCACGATATGTATAATACTCTTCTTCCTTAATGTACTTCCAAGAACCAAGATGAAGTTCATAAATGGAAATAGGCGATTCATAATGATTCAATTGTCTTCTTTGTTCCATCCATTTCTCGTCTTTCCAAGTGTATTGATTCAGCGGATATACGGCGGAAGCTGTATTAGGTCTTAATTCACTTGAAAAAGCATATGGGTCAGCTTTTAACGTCAAGTGCCCATGATTAGTTAAAATTTCATATTTGTAGATGGTCCCTGTTTCAAGATCTGGGATAAATCTGTTCCAAATTCCATTGTCATTAACCTTTTCCATAGGATGTTGTCTACCATCCCAATCATTAAACAACCCAACAACACTAACTCTCTTAGCATTTGGTGCCCACACAGTAAAACGTATTCCAGACTTCCCATCTTGAATAGTAGGATGTGCGCCTAGAAGCTGATAGCTATATCTAAGATTCCCTTGATGAAATAAATAAATGTCATGCTCTAATTCTGACTGATCCAACACACCATCACTCCCTCTAAACAATTTAACTATAATTATATGTTCATTGAGTGATGATAACAATTAATACTTTGTGCTAATTTTCGGAAAACTTTGTCGTGAATTGTCTTATTTTAAAAACGCTATCGAAATATGAATAATAGCGACGAATACGGTGAAATATTTTTACAAGAACAATTACTACTCCCCATATTTCTAGTGATTTTGGCGAAGAATGAAGATAAAAAAAAGTAGCTAATTCCCCATCGACTGCAATATTTAATTAATTCCATTACTTTTTCTTTAATAATAACTCATCAAATGGTTAGAATAAGAATTACTAAATTTAAAGTGTGAGGTACATAATTTGAAAAAGAAATTATTAATATTCATATTAACTTTGGCATTATGGTTTGTTTTGGCAGGCAAGGTTAATATTCATGTATTTTTGTTGGGTGCTATTATTTGTTCGATCATATCGCTTATGTTGGCAGATAATGTGTTTAGTTTTGTACAAAAGAAACATGAGTTAAAAGGTTTTTTCAAAAAAATATATTACATATTTTTGCTAATCAGTTCTTTTATATATGATGTATTTATATCTGCGATCAGAGTATCCAGACATGCATTTGAAATGAAACCTTCACTTTCTTCTAGGACAGTGAGAATTAAAACATCTCTTGAAAACTTAAACAGTAATGCAGCTTTAGTTAATTTTATTACATTCACTCAAGGGAGCATCGCTATGGATTTCGATCATTTAAATAGGTATTACTTTATTCACTGGATAGATGTTCACGGTGAAGATGAAGTAGAAGTAAAGAAAGCACTTATTAGTAAACATGAGCATTTGATAGCTAAAATTTTTGATTAATTTAGTATAAGTACCTCATTTTTATGTTCTTTTATATAATCTGGAGTGTGATCTTTTTGCTTTATTTCATATTAGCAATTGTCTTATGTGCTATTTTAACTTTTTATAGAGTCATTAAGGGCCCCAGTCTACCTGATAGACTTGTTGCTATGAATAGTATAGGTGTGATGTTTTTACTCGTTTTAGTTTTATTAAGTTATTATTTTGAACGTAAAATTTTTGTTGATGTGGCTTTAGTTTATGGGGTTTCTTTTTTTATCAATGTTTTAATTATGGCTAAATATTTAAAAAAACCAGGAAAAGGTGGAGTTGGTGATTGATTTCAATCTAAGTGTAAGACAACTATTTGCTTTTGTATTTTTTATAGCTGGTATTTATTTTTTGTTAAGTACTGCTGTGGGATTAATTCGTTTTCCTAATTTGTATACCCGGTTACATGCCGGATCTAAATGCTTAATGGCCGGAGGTATATCAGTTTTCATGGGATGTATCCTACTTGAAGGCATTAGTTTTGTTTCTTTAAAACTAATTGTCATCATGGTTTTCTTATTCATCACGAATCCGATTGCCATTCATGTCATCGCCAGTTTTGACAATAATTATAACCTTATACCCAAAACATATACAAAAGAAGATTTGGATAAGTGATTGGAGGTAAAGCCGTGATAGATATCATATTTCATCTGTTATTCCTATTTTTAATCATAACCGCATTTTTTATGGTATTTACGAAAGATCTATCAAATTCCGTTATTACGCTTCCCCTATTCGGTGCCATTCTGGTAATTATTTTTGTGATACTCCAAGCTCCAGGTGTTGCTCTCGCTGCAGCAATAATGACTGCTGGTTTAACAACTGCTTTTTTTGTAATTACTATAAATAAAACGGAGTATGGACGAAATGAGTAGACTAAATGAAAGATTTACAAAGCTCTATAAAATAGGTCTTGTTATAACATTCGCTTATTTTTTATTAGTCTTATTTTATGACATACATAATCTAGGTACCGATCGTAAAAGATATTTATCAGAACACTATATTTCTCAAGGGGTACAGGAAACCGGAGCGACAAATTTAGTTGCATCTGTCCTATATGATTACCGAGCTTTTGATACGTTGGGTGAGGCAACGATGATTTTAACTGCTGCTACTGTTTTAGCTTTTCTGGTTCCTATAACTAAAGCAACAATGTTTGGTACACCATTTAAAAGTATTGTTAATCAAACGGTAAAATTGATCATCCCCTATATAGCCGTTTTAGGAGCGTACTTAATTTTATTTGGTCATATTAGTCCTGGCGGTGGTTTTGTTGGAGGAGTTGTTCTGTCTATCATTGCCATTCTGCTGACACTAACCTATAGTGTTGAATTCTCTGAATATATATTCAAACCTGACCAAAAAAAGTTCATAGAAGATATAGGAGCTATCGGCTTTGTTTTACTAGGATTACTAGGGATCTTCACTGGAAGCAATTTTCTCAGCAACGGACAAGCCAATTTTGGAACGGGAAATGCCGGAGAAGTGTTTAGCGCTGGGTTAATGCCTTTCATCAATTTAATGATTGGATTAAAAGTAAGTGCTGGTCTGGCGATTATTTTTAATAGCTTAATTAAGGAGAAATAATAGTGGAAATAGCCTATGTTGCTGTAATTATTTTGTTCTGTTTAGGAATGTACACGATCATTACCAAAAAAAATTTAATAAAGATTGTTATTGGTATTACGATTGTAGAATCTTCTTTGATTTTGTTATTAATGCTTGTAGGTTATAAACCGGGTGGAACTGCTCCTATCTTAGACAAAAGATATGAAATAGTAGTCGATCCAATCACTCAGGCACTAGCCCTAACTACCATTGTTATTGGTGGAAGTGTTACAGCTGTCATGCTAGCTATGGTAATTAAGTTACATAAAAGATATAGAACATTAAACATTGATGAGATTCGAAAATTGAGAGGATAATTTTTAGGAGGTTAATAATGGAATTGGCTGTCTGGGTTATCATTTTACCTTTATTAACCGCATTTTCTCTTGGCATTTCGAAGTTATATTTTAAAAAGATTTTTTTCAAATTGGTAATCGGTAGTGCGATCCTTTATCTTTATTTGTTAATTTTAGTTATCACTACTAGTTATCCCCCAAAAGTTTACAGTATTGGTCAATGGGGGCTCTTAGGTATAAATCTAATGGTGGATCCTTTATCCGCCCTATTTTTGTTAATAATAGCGCTATTATTTTTACCTTTTATTATATTTTCCATGAAATATACTAAATGTATTAAACATGACTACTTTATTTTTTCATATTTAATGGTTGCCGGTATTTCTGGAATGGTTCTTACTACTGATTTATTCAATCTTTATGTATTTATGGAAGTGAGTTCTCTGAGTTCTTGTGCTCTATCGTTGTATAAAAAGACTGATAGAGGAATAGAAGGTACATTTAAGTATTTGATCATGTCTACGTTTGGGAGCTTTTTTATTTTACTGGCTACCATTTTAACTTATTATTTAACTGGAACTCTAAATATGGCTGAAATTTCCCTAGCATTTGAAGATACTCCCTTTACGATTAAAAGTACAATTATGGCCTTTTTTGTTTTTGGCTATGCAATAAAGATCGGATTACTTCCAATGCATGCTTGGCTACCTGATGCTTATGAAGATTCCCCAATCCCTTACAATGTTCTATCTTCTGGATTGGTGATGAAATCTGCTGTATATGCATTAATAAGAGGATTATATATTATGTTTGGCATTGATTTTCTGGATGAAAGTGGACTGTTAACTATTGTCGTTTTCTGGGGAGTCATTACTTTTATTACTGCTCATTGTTTAGCCTTTCAGCAATCAAATTTAAACCGGCTGCTCGCCTATTCCACCATTGCCCAAATCGCGTATATCATGATCGGATTATTTGTGGGAACGGAAGCAGGCTTAATTGCTGGAAGTTTTCATATCTTAAATCATGCCATCATGAAAGGGACCTTATTTTTTGTTGTAGGAATATTTAATTATAGTTTAGCCGCTGTTGAGATAGAAGATATTAAAGGACTAGGTTATAAATTCCCAATACTCTCATTTACTTTTGTAGTTGGTTCCCTTGCTATAGTGGGATTGCCTCCCTTCAATGGATTTATGAGTAAGTGGCTTATTGTTGAAGCAGCTCTAGAAGCTGGCTTTACTTATGCTGCCTTCTTTATTCTGGTCGGAACGTTTTTATCTTTAACGTATTATTTAAAAGTAATTGTTACATTATATACAAAAAACGAAAAACCACTATTAATAGAAGAAGCCGGTTTATCTTTAAAATTACCGACTATCTTTCTAGGTAGTTTATGTATTGTATTTGGTATAGTACCATCATTACCTTTACATCTCATTACTAAAATCCCAACATTTTTGCTAGATAACGGGGATTACATAAGAATACTAATAGGGGGCTAGCGATGATTACTCCAGGTATTTTATATTTAACAGGTGCTTTACTATTATTTTTACCCTTTCAAGATAAAATCAAATACATCATATCTTTCCTCATTGCTACAGGGGCTCTTATCGTTACTTTTTATTTGATACCTGGTGATCGAATGCAGATGGAGTTTTTCACCCTTACGCTAACTCCTTTTAGCGTAGACAGTATTAGTAAATTAACGGGATTAATTTTTGCTTTCGGTGGCTTAGCTACTGTAATTTATATGATTAAAATATGTTCCCCAGCCAAATTAAGGTTAATATTTGTGTTTATTGGTAGTGCCCTGACCGTGGTTTTTTCCGGTGATCTGTTTACTCTATATGTTTTCTGGGAGTTAATGACGATCAGTTCCTCTTTTCTTATTATAATGACAATTGATCTAACTAAAAAAACGGGGTATTATTATTTCCTAATGCATGTGGCTGGTAGTTTAAGTTTATTATGGGGGATATTTTTACAGTATTCTGCTACAGGTAGTTTATCTTTGCATGCGATAGAGGCTGGAGTCCCCTTTTTTTTAATGGCAATAGCAGTTAAGCTTGCCTTTGTCGGTTTCCATACATGGATGCCATGGGTTTACAGCAAAGCTCCTTTTTATGTTGCAGTAGTTTTGTCGATCTATACGACAAAAGTGGGCGTATATGTAATGGCTCGTGTGGTGTCTGGGATACATATTTTGGCATATGCTGGTCTTATTTCGGCTTTATTTGGAATTGTAATGGCCTTAAGGCAAAACGAGGTTCGTAAATTATTGAGCTATTCGATCATAACCCAGGTTGGCTATATGATTATTGGTATTAGTATTGGTACTGCAGCGGGAATATCAGGTGCTATCTTTCATCTGGTTAATCACATATTATATAAGACTGTATTATTTATGGCAGTGGGATTTGTCATTTATACGACAGGAAAGGATGATTTTAAAAATTTGGGGATCATTCGCCGTAAACTTCCCTTAACTTCAATCGCAACATTGGTAGCTTTTATGGGGATATCTGGAGTTCCCTTTTTTAATGGCTATATGAGTAAAACAATAATTAAAGATGCTTTACACGAACCAATATTAAAATTGGGTTTGGACCTGATGAGTTTTGGGACTTCCCTCATGTTTTTAAAATTTATCTATTATGCATTTTTCAATAAAAGTAATATAAACTTTGCCAAAAAGCCACCCTTCAGCATGCAAATAGGAATGGGATTTTTAACTGTTATGATGCTATTAATTGGTATTCATCCTTATTTGTTAGAAAACTTAACAAATATTCATGTGGATATTCATTATTTCGATATAAAACATGTTGTAAGTGGATTTCAACCCTTTCTGTGGTCAATTGCTGTATTTATTTCATTTAAGAAATTTTTAGTTAAGAGCTATGTGAATCTTCCATATTTTGATATTTATCGTAAAATGGCTAAAATATTTGTAACAACAGGCTATAAGTTAAGTAACTATCATGATGGAAATCTAAACAAATATTTGTTATGGGCAACTAATGCTCTACTAATTCTGTTGTTATTGTTAATGTTTTAATACTCTAACTTGTTTAATCGAATTAGCGCTTTTTATGATCGAATAACCGGAAACTTTGATCGAATAACGGCTTTTTTTGATCGAATCAGTGATCACACTGATTCTATTCACCCCTTTTTTCTCTCATTCAAAAAATTCGCAACTGCTGCTGCATCAGGCATACCACCTTGTGCACCAAAATGAAGAACAGATAATGCTGCAGCTGCATTGGCGTAACTGATTGCTTGTTTGATTTCTTCACCCCTTGCAAGTGCTACCGCTAAAGCCCCATTAAATGTATCACCTGCTCCTGTAGTATCTACTGGGGCAACTGGGAAACCTGGAACAGTTACTTCTTTTTGATCGAGCTTATACCGCACTCCCGCTTCGCCTAATGTTACGATCATCTTATCTTCGTGCTCTTTGATATTTTCAGTGATCGCCAGTGCTTCTGTTTCGTTTGGTGTAACAAAAGAAACATTACGTAGCAACGAATCAGAAAGCAGCTGTGCAGGTGCAGGATTTAGAATAACTGGAATTCCCTCTCGCTTACAATAATCCGCTACATATTCAATCGTCTGAAGTGGTATCTCTAATTGAAGCAACACAATGTCACTTTGCTTTATAATAGATGTGTAACGCGCTACATATTCTGGTGTGACATGGTTATTCGCACCAGGCGTAACCATAATTCTGTTATCATGTTCAGCTAGTAAGATAGTAGCTACACCAGAACTTTCAGCTATTACCGGTTCAACACCTGTTAGGGTAACACCTTGTTTGATTAATTGTTCAATTAATATTTCACCGAAGTGATCATTTCCAACTCGTCCAATAAAATTAACATCTACACCTAGGCGAGCTGCGGCAACTGCTTGATTCGCACCCTTGCCACCAGGAACCATTTTAAAACCTTCCCCTATTAACGTTTCACCTTTTACTGGTATTCGGCTAGTTGTTGTGACCATATCCATATTTATGCTTCCGATTACTGTCACTTTAGGTTTATCCATCGTTATCACTCCAATATTTGCTTCTTTATTATATAGATTACATGACAACTAAGATAGATGCCATCTGTTGTTATTATAACTTACGGTGCGTATAGACACCTTAGAAAGCAGATAAAAAAGAGGGATTACATTTGATTTTGTCGAAATTATTAAAGAAGATAGTATTGGAGGTGATAATTAATGACAATTTTAATGGGTATGGCTGTATATCCACCGGAAGGAAAACCTTATGCTTTAATGGTAGCTGATTCTATGTCTTCTCAGTTGGTTTATAGTTATAATCAACATTCTGGGGAACATGAGGTCTCGGGGACAGAATATAAAGAAAATGTAAAAAAACTTCATAGGTTTAATGATAATTTTATAATAGGCTTTGAAGGAATGTTAGTAGGTGATATCCATCATAAAACAATTGACAGGTTACATGGTTTGATTGATCCAGGTGAAGACCTGAATGCAATTCACAAAAAAGTAGTAGACCTTATTGTAGATACATTTCCTGAAGGGTCTTCTTTAGATGCTCAATATAGTGTGATAATGTGTGGATTTATAGAGGGCATTCCATCTCTCAACCAAACAATATTTCGTAATAATAAAATTATACAGAGTATAATTCAGAAACCAAATAAAGCGAGTTTCAAACCGATATTTGACCCTCAAACAACAGTAGAAATGATAGATCGTTTTAGAAGTAAGGTTTTACAGTATGACTCAAAAAATTTAAGTTTATTTCGCAAAGCGTTAGTGGAACTAGCAAAAGATACATCAAAATTAAGTACTGGAAGCAATGACAAGATAAAGGTTGAGAGATTAAGGTAATGCATTGGCTTTTTTGTTTGAGAAAGGTAATGATCATTAATAGAAAGTTATACAGACGACCTACCAACAAAACAAAAAAGCCATCCTAAGATAGCCTTTTATAATACTTACATTTGTTGATAACATGCAATAAGAAATGCATTATTTAAACCATTATAGTATTCCGATTCTCTTCTAATATGCTCAATTAAACTTGTAGCGATTTTGTTATTGTTAATTGCCGAGCTGTTCTCCCCTAGTACATTAATAAATCCGATATAATGATTCATCTGAGTGTAAATATGTTGAACGGTATAATGAATATTTTCTAGTACTTGATGATTAGCTGGATTACTCGTGCTAATTAATTCACCAAGATTTGTGAAACTTGCATTCATTTGTTTAAAATACTCCATCCACTCTTTTAATCCAGCTTTATATTCAGCTTCCAAACCTTCCGTTACTTCAATCAATAATTTAGAATGATCAATGCTTTGTTCAGTCCAAAAAAGCCCTTCAAATACGATATTAACAGGAAAATTACTTCGATACGTCTGCATCACGCTTCCCCCTCATTAAACAGATAATTTAATATATGGTGATTAGGAAAATGTGTGTATTTAATGCATCATTTGTAATTATATAGAAAAATTAATGCTATAATGGGAAATGAAGGAACTGCTAAACCTTAAGGAGTTGGTAGCTTTTGTTTAATTACGAAAAACAATTTACCAAGTGGAGCAAAACAAGAAAGATGGGTATTTATAAATTCGTCTTAATGTATGGTTTGCTGGTAGCCGGAAGTATTTACTTTATATCGAGTTTATTATTAAGTTATTTCCTTGGCTCTATTAATAACAACACAATCCCACACTATTTATTCGATGCTGTTGCTTGGGCTATTCTTACTGGAATAGGTATTTGGTTCGTCATGGAATGGAACTATAAGAATCATCTTTCAGAAAAAGATGAAAGAGGAAGAAAAACAACTATGGGTAAACGATTGATACTAGTTTTAATTCTGATTGAATTAATCGCTATCCAACTAGTGGACTCTCTTATTTACGGTTTGTTAGACATATGGTTATTTATTTTAGCACTTATTATTCAATTATTATTTTTTATGTTTATCCAAAAAGTTGAAAAAGTAAAAGATTTTATCGTTCACATTGTTTTATTAGTTTCAATCCCAGCTTTATTTATTTACATTTTACCCTCTACTACATATGAAGGTGGCAAGGCTATCGTTCAAAATGAAACTGATGATGAAGTAACTTTTCTATCGACAGACTACAAGCTAGTCCCAACCGCCGGTAAATCGGAATGGTTTATTAAAAAATACAATTATCATTATGAAGTGGAAGGTTCAGGAGAGAAGTTATTTTATATGGTGGATCCAGCTACCGGAAAGTCATATCAACTTGAAGAAGACTTTTTCAGGTACTACCGTTAGGATATGTGAATAACAGATCAACATTAGAAGGCTCAGTTCAAATGGAACTTAGCCTTTTTTTATGTGATTCAGACATGAAACGGTTTAGCACATTACTCATCTTCTTTTTTGTTCGTCGACTGCCTTAGGCTTTTTATGTTCTTTTTTAATATCCTCATTCATTAGCAAAGTTGAGGCACTTAAGTTATTATTTAATGCTGCTTCTTCATTTAATTTTTCTTTTTTAGCCACGTTTGTTCCCTCCAGTTATTATAGGATGATTCCCTTAATATACCCGTCTCTTTTGATAAAATGTATGCTCACAGATACCTTGGATTATGCGGTTTGATCGAATAATCAAGATTTTTGATCGAATTACAGCTTTTTTTGATCGAATCCCACTGAATCTCACCGATCATCACGATTAAATTCGCAATTCAAACATAAAAAGGGCATTACAGAAGTCAACACTCCTGTAATGCCCTCGCTTCTTAACCTATCTTAATAAGCGCCAAAGCCACCTACATAAGAAGTTCCTACAATGATTAGAAGGATGAACAATACAACGATTAATGCAAATCCTCCACCATAACCGTATCCTGCACTCATCAATTTAGCCTCCTTTTAATTGGTATAATACTACTGTATTAATTTAAAGCTAAATTGGAAGGGCGTTTGTCACGGCTTAACGATTTTTTATTGTATTTTTTCAATTCCCATTTCATCGAGCTTCTCCCATAACGGTTCCAATGATTTTTCTCTATCTAAATAAAAATCACTGCCTCGGATTCTCCAAAAAGTCCAGCCTACACGTTCTAAGACGCGCTGTCTATCCATATCTTCTTTCCATTTTTCTAGGCCGTGCCAGTGGTCACCATCGCATTCGATCGCAAGTCGATTGCGCATGCCCTCGACAACAAGGTCAATTTTTTTACCGACTGTTCCGACATGAACTTGGGGAACAACGCGATATCCTTTTGCTTTAATGATTCCGTAAATATCTTCTTCTAATTTGGAATCAAAATTTTCGTCAACAATACCTATTTCGTCTTGTGCTCGAACTGGATTCTGGCAATATTTTAATAACTTGTACCTTGCACCTTCTGGATTTAAATCAGCTAAATCAACAGAATGGAACAGAATCATTTGATCTCGTGCTCTGCTTGCAGCTACATTAAACCGTTGGTAAGCAGAGCGAGATGTCATCACACCAATTCGGACATTTGGTGCCGCAACAAGTGACAGGTACATCACGTCACGTTCATCACCTTGGAAGGAATAAGCGTCACCACATAATAATTTTCGCTTCACCATCTCTTCTTCTCCAATTGTATCGCGCAGTTTGCCCTCAATCAATTTTGCTTGATCGTGTCCTTGTAACGAAATAACACCCATCGTTTTATCAAGATAGCGTGGATCTGCACATGCTTTTGCGATTGCCGCTACTATCGCTTCCGCTTCTGGTTCATTAATAGCTTTTTTTGTCTTTTCATTTCTGTGTCCACCTTCAACACGAGCAGCGCTAACTGGTGGATCTAACGCACCTTTACCAAGTGGCAGACGTAATGGATCAATCATACCGTCATACATAAAGTCATTTGAGAACTGAATAATTTCTGGTACAGATCTGAAATGTTCTTTTAAAATAATTTTGCTATCAAATACGCGACTTGCGGTATCATATAGACTTGTCCGCATTTCAAACTGTAGCTTATTTGGAACATCGGATAAATACCTTTCGATTAGTTCGTGTACCTCACCAATGTCAGTTCCAACACTCTCGGGACTGATTTGATTATCGTCCCCAACAATCACTGCTTTTTTCCCGCGTAAAAGCGCACTTAAGGAAAACAGATTACTTTGTGAACTTTCATCAACAATCACAACATCAAACTGATCCTCTATTAATGCTAAGTTCTCAATCACACTTTTAATCGGCATGATCCAGACAGGGATAGCTCCACGCGCTGTTGCCATTTCCTTGCTCGCTTCTTTTCGGTATATGTCGGTGTATTTACCTGTACCTTTTCCAATACGCTGGATTGCCTTCGTCCATGCAAAAAGGCTTCTTTTTTGTTCAGTAGTTGTGCGCTCGATTTGTGCTTTCCACGTTGAAGTAGCGACAAGTTCTTTGATTAATCGTATTTCTTTCTTTTTTTCTAGTTGTAAGTTTTCTTCAATCTCTTCAAGAGACGGCCTGTTATGCACTTCTTCCACCCACGCCGAAAGCTGTTGCCACTTCCATGCTTCTTTTAGATGGAGTGGTGGAGTTACTACTTTTCCTTGTCCACCTTGTTGCTCTAGTTCTTCTACCCAAACTGGCGCAACTGCCTGCAGTCTTTTCTTTAGCTCTTGAAAATGTGCAAAACGAGCTGCGGCATTTTCAAGGCGCTTCAGTTCATTCCAAGCAACTTTCCATTTCGCAGGATCCTTCTCTCGATTCGCTACTATTAATTGATCAAGTAAAGGGTGCGCATTTGCATTCAAACTCTCTTTATATAAATACTCCATTGTTTGTTGAAAAATTTGCTTTGCTTCGTCTCGTTTTTGTTGTGCAAGAATAGCAGTTAACCCCTGCTCTAATAAGGTAAACCAGTCAAGTGAATCCCAAACAGGCTCTTTCGGGATGCCAACCTCGTCACGAATTGGATTAATTTTTTCGATAACATCTCGATCCCACGTAAGAATTTTCTCCATATCATCTAACAAAAGTTTCACTGTAATAGATAAGCGATTTTGAATTTCTTCCACCAATGGTCCTTGGTATTCTTGCATCGTTCGGTTCCATTTTAAAACGAGCTTTTGGATCAGTACGTTTTTTTCTAAATATTTTCGGATCTTTACTACATCTTCTTTGTGACGAATTGGAAGCCCATTAATCGTACACGTTTCAAAAATATAATTATATTTACGTCCGACAATGTTTTGAAACAGCCAACCTATTGACTTATCCTCTGCTAATCTAGCTTCAATTGCTTGTAGGTCTTCTATTAATAGATTGGTATTTTGATCGGTCGCAACAGAAATCTCATCTTCTATTAATTCCTTCGTAAGCGACTCAATCGTCTCAACACGATCATAGGTTTCTTGGTAAAAATCAGTCCAAACACCTAGACGTGTCGGATCTGTCACTAATTCATGTAACAGTAATTTCTGCCATGGTGCTTCTCGAATATGGTTTAACTTTTCCATTATTTCTATAGTAAGATCACGTTTTTCTTCAATCGAAAATGTAAACTTAAGACCGTTTAATTTCCAATCAATGATATACTTTTCCATCTCAATTGCTTTTTGTTCAACCGCAGCAAAATCAGTTGCAGCACGTTCGAAAACTGGTGGTTCTACTAATTCGTTTGTTCTAGGGCGATACATAGCAAAAGACGCTCGCTCTTCTGTTGTGATTTCTCCTAGTAATTGAAAGAACGTTTTATTTTCTTGTTCTGAAAGTGGGTATGGGTCAGAAAGTGTGACCACGTCAGGCAAGCCGTTATATGCTTGATGCTCTATTAACCATTTGGATGCCTCCAATGGGGTGTATACTTCTGCACCTATTTCGACTTTCTCATTCTCTTTTTCTGCAATTTTATTAATTAAGTCATCCCAATTTGCAATTTTCTCTTTTGTTGTTTCCATTTCTTTCGTTAAATCTCGAACATTTTTATCTAAAATTTCTGGTTGCTTATTGTCCAGACTATCTGCAATATGTTTGATAGAATCCTCAATCTCTTGGACAGACCGCGCATCACCACCAAGTACACTCACACATAACGCTCTGATTTGCTCTGGAATCTTATCTCGGATTACTTGTAAAGCCCGTTCTTTTTCACTTGTCACAAGTACACGTTTCCCATGAGCCAGCAAATGACTGATGAGGTTCGCAATCGTGTGACTTTTCCCTGTTCCAGGTGGCCCTTGAACCAGAACACC
This sequence comes from Paraliobacillus quinghaiensis, assembly GCF_003426025.1. Lineage (GTDB taxonomy): Bacteria > Bacillota > Bacilli > Bacillales > Amphibacillaceae > Paraliobacillus_A > Paraliobacillus_A quinghaiensis. The sequence goes on along the minus strand of NZ_QJSH01000032.1, from coordinate 7,443 downwards.
ATCATGCTCCGCGAGTTTTTTGGCAATCAACCGTTGCTCGTTATTTGTTTCTAATGGAAACAATAGATTACCACCCACTGCCTCCCACTCTTTCTTTTTCTCTGCCGCGTGCTCTAGATCGATTTCTTGATCATAAGTAGTTAATTGCTTAATTATATTCGGTACTGGATAGCCGTTTTTAATTTTTTCAATAGCGGTATTTAATTCATTTAACCAAAGGCTTGTCCCGCTTTTCCGTAAAATAATTGCCGGACTATAAGTGATCACAGGCTCCTCGTTTACGTCAGTTGGTCGCCCAATATCATTACTGTATGTTCCATTCGCACTGAACGTATGTACCAGTTCTTCCAATAACGGCCCAACAGCTTGCTCGTTCCATAAATCCAGGTCGGGATCTGTTAATTGGGAATCCATCTCCATGATTTCTGTCAGATTTGGAATGGGCAGGTTTAAAAGCATATCTGTTTCCATTTGTTTTCCTTTGCTTGTTGGAACAAGCGCAAATATGCCTCTCTTCGCCCTAAATTGCAGTTCCATTTTTGTCACTAACAAATGGCGCTGGATGGCTTCTGTTTCAAACTCCCAATTCAGCAGCCCATGTCCCCAGGTCATTTCTAAATCATCACCATCGCGTTGGATTTGTTGGTAAATCGTAAACAGCTGGTCATATAGCGATTGAATTGCTAATTTAGTAGTTGCTTCCTCTGACCATGGCTTCCATTTCTTTTCTAACCAATCCTTGTAGACTTTAAGACGCTCTTGATCATCTTGTAATTTTTCATCTGTTTGTGAAACGCGTTTCGGTAGTTTGGTTGGATCTTCCCAATCCTCAATCCATTCCTTTACCAGAACAGGAGGCTTAGGTGCTGCAGGTATTTTTTGTTTATGTACTTCTAACCACGCCGTTTCTATCGTACCAGTACCATATAAGAAGCACCCTTGTCTATTGGGCAAGTCTTTTTGCCACCATACTTTTTCATACGCTGAAATACTACGGGGGATTTTTTCATTTAAATTCTTCACTGCAAGCAAATATTCAAAAATACGTGCAATGGCTGTTTGATCTGACATGGTATCCCGTCCTTGGACTCTATTTTATCTATCATGCAATATTGTTAGATTCATAACCTATCACCCTTCATATTTTAACATATATATATTTCTTAGTGTTTAATCGAACAATCGGAATTTTTGATCGAATTACGCAAAAGTTTGATCGAATCACAGGTCAATTTGAATAAAATCACCGTTCGACAAAACTAGCTCTTAGACGCTATGTCACTATCTATCCATTTTTGCTAGAATAGTATTAAACATACTATTCACGGTCGAAACGTACCCTGATCAATTGAATAAACTAACTAATCTATTATAAAAGGAAGGAAATTGATATGATCACAACTAAAGATAAGACATTATTAACAGATGCGATAGAAGGTGCGAAGTCTATTCGCGCGCAACAAGATAAAAAAAATGAGCAACACTTGTTTCAAGCGATTGAGGATTTACAAGCTCCACTTACTGTTCATTTAAACAGGTTAACAAAACAACAAATGGACAAGATTCGTAAAAAACTTAACCTAAAAGGAATTAGCTCCTTAAATAAAGCAGCACTTGCTAAAGAGCTTGAACGACTAATTCCAGAAAACATCGAAAAATTTTTCAACATTATAGACCAAGAAAGATATGAACTTGTTACATCAATTTGTGAGAATAACGGGATTGCACTTGCAGATGACGTCCCACTATCAAAAGTGGAAGCATTAATGGAATTCGGTGTTATTTACCTTGGTATATATGATAAACAAAAAATCTTAACGATCCCAACTGATTTAATCGAACTTTTCAAGCAACAAGATCACGATCGCATCGAGGCAATTGTTCAACGTAATCAAGAATGGATTCAGCTTACAAACGGTATGCTTTATTACTATGGTGTCTTAGAAGAAGTATCAATAGTATCTAAAATAGAAGCGATTTTAAAGCAGGATATCAATTCGCATGACTATTTCAATGTCATTGGTGAAGCAAGTGCTTACGGCCAGATAAAGCCTAACGTATTTGGATTTAGTGATGAACGCGTTGTCGATCCGCATAAAATACTTGCCGAACATGCTAAAAGGCCGAGTGTTCCCTTTTATCCTTTTACAAAGGAGCAACTCTTAAAAGCTGGTGAGCCAGGCTATGTTGATAGAACGCCTGCTATGAAAAAATTTATCCAATTCCTAATTAAACAGCATGACCTAGATGAACAATTTGCTGATGAAATAGCATACCAGTTTACGAATATGATTAATGCAGAAACCTCTCCTTCTGTAATGATGCAATATCTGCAGAGTTCAATTGAAATTTCCTCTTTTGAATCGCAGCAGCAAATAGCAGATGAGATTATGACATTATCTAATAATACACGTATGTGGACATTAAAAGGACACATGCCTCGTGATCTATCTCAAAATCGTCCCGCTGTAAAAGCAAAAAATAATGTAGCAGACATTAGAAGCCGTAAGAAAATTGGTCGTAATCAACCTTGTCCATGTGGGAGCGGAAAAAAATACAAAAAGTGTTGTTTGAAATAACCAAATTAAATTTTGATTAGCTATTTGATCAATACCTATTTAATACATTACGGAACAAGGCTCTATTGCCTTGTTCCTATTTTTTGGTCTCCCTTCATTTGAAATATTCTAAATATTTTTGTTTAGAAACTCTTGACTTGAGAATGATTATCAGTATAATTTAAATGAGAATCATTTTCAATATAAAGCATACATAAAGGGAGAGAATTAAATGAAAAGAAACAGACATCTTTTAGTTATTAGCCTGTTACTAACATTTTTGCTTATTGCAACAGGATGTGCGAATGATGAAACAAAATCAGAAACAGACGACAGCAAAGAAGTGAATTTATACACAAGTCGCCATTATGAAACAGATGATGTACTTTTCGATAAATTTACTGAAGACACTGGTATTGATGTAAATATTATCAAAGGCGAATCTGATGAATTGATCGAACGAATTTCTCGTGAGGGAGAAGCAACTGAAGCTGATTTATTCTTTACAGCTGATGCTGGTCGTCTTCACCGAGCAAAGACAGATGACTTACTTCAATCTGTAGAAAGTGATACGATCAATGAAAATATTCCAGAGAATCTTCGTGATAAAGATAACCAGTGGTTTGGACTTACGAAGCGTGCACGTGCAATTGTCTATGCAACTGATCGTGTTGACCCTTCAGAACTTTCCACTTATGAGGCACTAACCGATGAAAAATGGAATGAAAAAGTTTTAATTCGTTCTTCTTCAAACATATACAACCAATCATTACTAGCTTCTTTAATCGAGTTAAATGGGAAAGAACAAGCAAAGGTTTGGGCAAAAGGGATTGTAGAAAATATGGCACGTGAACCACAAGGTGGCGATAGAGATCAAGCAAAAGCAATTGCTGCTGGAATTGGTGACTTGGCTGTAATAAATACGTATTACTTTGGCAATATGTTAAACTCTGAAGACCCTGAAGAAGTGAAAGTAGCAGAAAACTTATCTATTTTCTTCCCAAATCAGGACACAACTGGTACACATATTAATGTTAGTGGTCTAGGTGTCACTAAACATGCAAAAAATAAAGAAAATGCAATTAAATTAATTGAATTTCTATCTAGTGAAGAAGCACAAGGCCAATTCGCAGAAACGAACTATGAGTATCCAGTAAATCCAGAAGTTGAACCTTCAGAGTTATTAAAATCTTGGGGAGAATTCAAGGAGCAAGATATTAATTTAACAATCCTTGGTGAAAATAACCCAGACGCTGTGATGATTTTTAACGAAGTGGATTGGAAATAATTAATAGAATGTCGTATCATTACTTGATGCGACATTTTATTTTTAAAAAAACTTTTAAACATAACCATTCAAATTTATAATTGCATCTAGTTAGGACGTGTCAACGGTGCGAATCATAAGAAATATCTCTATTCATCTAAATATCTGGTCCATCCTTAGTATTCTATTTGTTATTCTAATCTTATCACCTAATCTATCTATTATTTTACAATTCTTCTCAGAACCAAATGAAAACTGGGAACATATTAAACAATATATGTTGAAAAAATATATTATAAATACGCTAATTCTTGTGGTATTTACTGGTCTTTTTACAACTTTAATTGGGGTTAGTCTAGCTTGGATAGTCACGGCTTATGATTTTCCATTTAAAAGGTTTTTGAAATGGGGATTAATGCTTCCTCTTGCAATACCACCTTATATTGGCGCATATACCTATCATGGAATCTTGAACTACACTGGTTTGATTCAATCCACTCTCAGAAATTCGTTTGATATAAGCGTAAATCAAAGATATTTTGACATCATGAACATGCCTGGGGCTATTTTTATCTTTACGCTATTTCTTTTTCCGTATGTGTACACGATCACCAGAGCTTTTTTGGAAAAACAATCGGCATCTATGATTGAGAATGCTAGGATCCTTGGCAGTAACGGCTGGCGTATTTTCTTTCGAATTGTCCTTCCGATATCAAGAGTTGCGATTGTTGGTGGCGTTAGTTTAGTTATCTTAGAACTACTAAATGACTACGGTGTTGTAAAATATTTTGGAATTCAAACTTTTAGTACAGCCATTTTCCAAACTTGGTTTGGTTTAGGAGATTTGACGTCTGCAATTAAATTGGCCGGGACCTTGATGCTTTTAGTACTAATTATTTTGTTACTTGAAAAAATAATTAGAGGTAGAAGGAAATATAGTTATGCATCTTCGAAAATCAGACCTTTGCAACCTAATCATTTAAAAGGTTGGAAAGCAAGCATAACCACAATCTATTGCTTTGGCATTTTTAGTTTTGCATTTTTATTTCCTGTTATCCAGCTTATCCTTTGGATGTTTATGACTTATGAAAAGGTCTTGAGTAAAGAGTTTTACAGTTTAATAGGTAATTCCATTCTTGTAGCTAGTGTCTCTGCACTGTTAATTGTTATCATTGCTTTGGTAATTGGCAATTTCACGCGATTAAATAACAGCATTTTCGCCAAAATAGCTTCAAAGATTACCATTTTAGGGTACTCGATTCCTGGTGCGGTAATTGCAATCGGTGTACTTACTTTGTTTCTTGACTTGGATAAAGCTTTATTTGGCTTCTACGCCCGACTCGGAATGTCTCCAACTTTACTTTTAAGTACTAGTTTAGTAATGCTGTCTTTCGCTTATGTGATTCGCTTTTTAGCGATTGGTTATAATTCAATTGAAGCAGGATTTGAAAAGGTAGGTAAAAATTTCACAGAAGCATCCCGAACGTTAGGCATGAGTGTAACAAAGACATTTTTCAAGGTAGATCTAAAGCTTATCAGAGGGGCTGTAGTCGGTGGTTTTATTCTCGCTTGGATAGAAATTATCAAGGAATTACCATTAACCTTACTATTAAGACCTTTTAATTTTGAAACTTTAGCAACCAAAGCTTTTCAATATGCAAGTGATGAAAAAATCCATGAAGCAGCCATACCGTCTTTATTCATTATTAGTATTAGCGCATTACTAATCTTCTTCTTTTACAAAATTCTTGATAAGGAGCCAAGCTAATGTACATTCAAATTGAGGATTTATGTTTCTACTATAAAAATGCTAAAAGTCCAACAATCAAAAACTTTTCAACTGTTATTGAGAAGGGAGAGATTGTTTCTATTTTAGGTGAAAGTGGTAGCGGGAAGAGTACGATCCTACGTTTAATCGCTGGTTTGGAACTTCCTTCCAAAGGATCGATTAAGGTTAACAATAAGGTTATTGTGGATAATTCACAATTCATTTTACCTGAACAGCGCGGGATTGGTATGGTATTCCAAGACTATGCACTTTTCCCTCATATGACGGTAGCTGAAAATGTTACATTTGGCTTACTAAATAAAAATCGCAAGCAAAAACGAGAGCGTCTGGAAGAAGTATTAGACTTGGTAAATTTAACAGAATATCACAAAAGGTATCCCTATGAATTAAGTGGTGGTCAACAGCAAAGAGTTGCTCTAGCTAGAGCGTTAGCTCCTAACCCATCATTACTATTATTCGATGAGCCGTTTAGTAATTTAGATGCTAATTTGCATTACAAAATCAGAGAAGAGTTAAGAAAGATATTAAAAAAAACCGGGATTACATCTATATTTGTTACCCACGATCAAAATGATGCACGCGCAATAGCTGATAATATGATTTATTTACAAGAAGGTAAAATTGAAAAATCAGGAAAACCTTGTGATATGCTCGCTTCTGTTAATGAGTTATAACAGCACCTCATGAATCTGTCGAAGTAATTCAATTTGGAGCAACAACTAGTAAAGATACAAAGAAAAGAGCATTAAATCACAAAGCGATTTAATGCTCTTTCTTCTAACTATTGAAATTTGGAGACGGGCTTTTTTTAGCTAGTTTAAACCCACATTTGGATATGTTTTCAAATGGTCATAAGAGATTAATTCACCATCTGAGTTTACCACAATTAGATCTTCTCCATAGGTTATATGTGCACGATAAAAAGGTTTTACTTTTAACGTGATTTCATATTCCCCGCCTACTCCATAAAGCTGATTTATCTTTAAGATCTCCGTATCATAGGAAATCCACATTAGACCTTCTGGAGCATCTTTATCATCGCTATATATTTCAGTTATTGCTTTATCTATTGGGTCTCTCAAGCTATTAATTAATGCATATTTGAGTGTATCGCATAACTCAGTATCAGCTTCATTAATTGTTTTTGACTGAACTGGTGTATGATGGCTCACAAAAATTATTACTAATACAAGGATCACCGCTGCTTTTTTCATAATATATCACCTCAGTTTAGTTTTTGTAACTACTCAGGTTTATTATCCTTCCACTGTTGAATACATATACGTAAAAAAAACCGGGTAAACCCATCCCGGTCCTTTACAACATTAAAATAAGCAGGATTTACTTGAGTTACTATTCTTTCAGAAAATTTGTTATCTTTCGATGCTCGAATGACGCTACGGAAACAAATGGGCTCCCTTTCTGCAGGCACGGCTTCAACTAACTCAGCAAAGCAAAAGACGCTTTACTGAGTGGATTTTCAGCCCGTGCTGTTCCTGCTAGAGTGTCACCCATTTGTTACCTTCGCTTATATAGCGCATAATTGTTTGCTTTCACCAAATCTTGTACGTATTGAAAAGTTATATCAATGAAGTTTTTGAATTTCTACTAAAAATTAGAAAATAAACTGCCTTTTACACAGGATGATGAACACAGGCGGAGGAAATACACGGAGACTCCTTGGGGAACAGCACAAACCGAAATCGAGTAGGAGGGGCTTCACAGCCCCGACCTCTCACACCACCGTACGTACGGATCCGTATACGGCGGTTCAACCTTTTGAGTATCTTATCTGGTAGAGGATGTTCATATCCTTAAGTCCCCATTTC
>NZ_QJSH01000031.1 GCF_003426025.1 Paraliobacillus quinghaiensis | reverse complement strand
GAAGAGCTCCATTATAAGGTTCTGTGATAGATGAACTTTTTAAAAAATGATTTTAAGAGTTTTAATTAAGGTCGGTCTTTTTTAGGTGCAAATGAGAGTTGACTTATTTACCATTATACGCTGTCACCACCCGGTTTTTGTCGAATATAAACAAGCTGTTTTAAACTTTTAGGTATTGCGAGTTTATTAGTAGTATGTTATAAATAAAGTGTACAATCGTTTGCACTTGATAATTGAACAATATATTTCGTATTGTTCAAATTTTTAACAAGTTAATGCAAGCGTTTGCACAATAAGTCATGCAAGTGGCTTTGTTTTTTATTACAAATTGAAAGGGGTTACAAAATGAGAAGAGGGAAACAGAGTTTTTCCGTGCTATTAATATTTTTAATATTATTTAGCACAGTTTCGTCTTACTTACCTGCTTCAGTTTCAGCTGCCGACCTAATGAGTCCAGTTGTAAATGAAGATAACACGGTAACATTTACTTACGAAGATGCTGAAGCAGCCAAGGTGAGTGTAGCAGGTGACTTTAACGGTTGGGATTCCAATGCGTTAAATATGTCTGATGACGGTTCGCGAGTATGGACTGCTACAACATCTGCACTAACACCTGATATTTATGGATACAAGCTTGTTGTAGGGGAAGATGGGTGGCAGACTGATCCACTTAATTCAGCTACTCTGAGCAACGGTAACAGTAAATTAGTAGTACCTGGGCTTAATTTAAGTGAGGTGCCTACTAAAGTTGAGTTGGATTCCAGCAATCCATTAACTGCTAATCTAGTTGATGATTCTGGTAAAAATCCATCATCTGATGTTACATGGTCACTGGATGGTGCGCCAACAGGTGTAACATTAAATGGAGCAACTCTAGAGGTTGCGAGTGATGCTACTGTGGATACAACATTTACAGTAAAAGCAACACAAGGTGACTATGTATCAACTAAAGAAGTAGAAGTCATTGCGGGTATGAGCGAATTTACAGTTCATTACTACCGAGAAGACCCAGCTACTTTCAGTGATTGGGATTTTTACTTCTTTGATGATAGTGGTAGTGAAGCATTTGAGGCAGTTGGAAAAGCGTTTGATTCAGTAGATGATAGTGGTGACTATCAATTTGCGCATGGAACTTATTCTTTCCCGACTGATGAAGTGACCCTTATTACTAGAAAAACTGATTGGGGAGCACAAGAAAATGATCGTGTAATTACCATTCCAGAAGTACAAAACGCTACTGAAGTTTGGGTTGTTGAAGGAAAAGAAGGTTTCTTCACATCTCGTGAAGATGCAATTAATGCTATAGAAGGCGTGAGTCAAGAAGAACAACGTCGTGTACGTGTGACATATATTCGTGATGATCAAACATATGACGGATGGAATATCTGGGCTTGGAACACTGGTCTAAAAGATGATCAAACAATTCCTTTTGAAACATTTGAAGATGGGCATGCTGCAGTTGAGATCCCAGTAGTGTCTACTACAAATGAAATTGGTTTACTAATCCGAAGTACAGAAGATTGGGAAACTGCTGTGAAGGAATTTGATGAAGATCGTAATATTCCGGTTAACACCAATGATTTATTAACAAAAGCTTTTATTAGAAGTGGTGAAGCGGGAGTAAGAATTATACCAGATGGCTCTGCGCCAGTGGTAAATCAAGGCGATGCTACTTTTTATTATCGTGATAAATCATTGTTTGCAAACGATGAAATGAATACGATTGATAAAGTAGAGTTAAAGATTAACGAACAAAAATATGAAATGACATATGAGCCATTAAACGAAAGATTTGTTTATACGGTTAATGGAATTTCAGCTGGTGAAACACCTTATTCTTTCCTTGTAACTAAGGACGGATCAACAACTGAGGTGACAGATCCTTATAATACCGTAGATGGCACTTCTACAATTAGATATCATGAGCGAGCTGATTTGACGATCACTAGTTCTGTGTCACCTGCAGCAATTGATTACAATCAAACTGCTGTTTTATCTGTTGGTGTTGAAGGGTTACCAAGTGACGTTGAAATCTCTGAGATGTACGCAGATGTTACTTCGTTAGGTAATTCTAGTAAACTTGCAATTGATCCATCACTTAAAGAAGTGACGATTGCTGTAGATGATCACGTAACAGCAGGTACGAAAGATATTCCTGTAACTGTTGTGGATTCTTATGGAAATGAATACACAGATAGCGTACAGGTTGAGGTAAAAACTAGACAATCTGTTGGAGAAGAAGATTTTGATTGGGACGAATCTATTATTTACTTTATGTTAACGGATCGTTTCTTTGATGGAGATTCTACTAATAATGATCCATATGGACTTGACTATGACACTGAGAAACGTGGTGCATATCAAGGTGGAGATTTTGAAGGTATTACAGAGAAATTAGATTACCTAGATGACTTAGGTGTTAATACTGTTTGGATTAGTCCAATTGTAGAAAATATTGGACATGATGTTGGAACAGATCAAGAAGGCGAACCTTACTATGCCTACCACGGCTACTGGGCAAGTAACTTCGGTGAGTTAAACCCTCACTTCGGCACAATGGATGAATTCCATACGCTTATCGATGAAGCACATGACCGTGGCATTAAAATTATGGTTGATGTAGTTTTAAACCATACAGGATACGGATTAAAAGAAAATGACGGAAACGTTACGAATCCTCCAGCAGGTTATCCAACGGATGAAGAACGTGCTATGTACAGTGACCTTGTCCGTCAAGGCTCTGTTGGATCAGACGAGGTTACTGGAGAATTAGCTGGACTTCCTGACTTTAAAACGGAAGATCCTGCCGTTCGTGAACAAATCATAGAGTGGCAAACGAATTGGATTGAGAAAGCTACAACGGATGAAGGTAATACGATTGACTACTTCCGTGTTGATACAGTTAAACACGTAGAAGACACAACTTGGATGGCATTTAAAAACGAACTTACTGAAAAAGCACCTGAACATAAAATGATTGGTGAAGTTTGGGGAGCAAGTGTTAATAATACTTCTGGCTACCTTGAATCAGGAATGATGGATTCACTTCTTGATTTTGGTTTTAAAGGGATAGCTCATTCATTGGTAAACGGTGAATTAGCAGGAGCAAATGATAGTTTAATTGATCGTAACGGACAAATTGATAACACAGCAACACTAGGTCAATTCCTAGGTAGCCATGATGAAGAAGGTTTCTTGCACAGTCTTGGCGGAGATGAAGGCAAATTAAAAGTTGCTGCATCGCTACAAGCAACTGCTAAAGGTCAACCTGTCATTTATTATGGTGAAGAACTTGGACAAAGTGGAGCTAACAATTATCCATACTACGATAACCGTTATGACCTTGCTTGGGATCAAGTAGAGGGTAACGATGTTTTAGCACACTATACAAAAATTCTAAACTTTAGAGCAGATAATTCTGACGTATTTGCTAAAGGTGATAGAAGTACTGTTGGTGGTAAAAACAGTGAGAATTACTTACTATTCTCTCGTAACTACAATGGTGACGCTGCATATGTTGGTTTAAATGTTGCAGAAGAAGCAGTAGATGTTACATTAACTGTTGATTCAGCAGATGCAGTTGTAACAGACCATTATTCTGGTCAAACATACAATGCTACAGATGCTAACGAGGTTTCTTTAACGATTCCTGCTAAAGCTGATGGTGGTACAGTATTGTTGACTGTTGATAGTGGCTCAATTACAGGAGTTACAGCTGAAGCTGGTGATGATGACGGTACTGCGGTGGATCCAGTTCCAGATAATCATATCCGTATTCACTATCAACGTACAGATAATGATTTTGAAAACTTTGGTGCTTGGTTATGGAATGATGTGGCTGACCCATCAGCAAACTGGCCAACAGGTGCTACTATGTTTGAAAAAACAGACAGCTATGGTGCATATATTGATGTGGAAATAGCTGAAGGTGCAGAAAATATAGGATTCCTAGTTATGGATGTAACTCAAGGTGATGCTGGAAAAGATGGTGGAGATAAAGGGTTACCGATAACTTCTTCAGAAATCAACGAGGTTTGGATCAAACAAGGATCGGATAAAGTTTGGACATATGAACCAATAGATTTACCAGAAAATACAGTTCGTATTCACTATGTTCGTGATAACGCTGATTACGAAAATTACGGTGCTTGGAACTGGGGCGATGTAGCAAGTCCTTCTGATGGATGGCCTACAGGTGCTGCTGACTTCTCTGGTTCTGATCAATATGGTGCTTATGTTGATATTGAATTAACAGAAGATGCAAAAGAACTTGGTTTTATCGTTATGGATGAAACACTTGGAGATGCTGGTAAAGATGGCGGCAATAAAACGTTTAATTTACTAGATAAATATAATCGTATATGGGTTAAACAAGGGGATGACAATGTGTATATTTCTCCTTACTGGGATATTGCAACAGGTATTACAGCAGCAGAAGTAATCTCTGATAATGCTATACAATTAAGCTTTACTATGACAGAAGGTTTAACAGCTGATGATCTAGTAGGTGGTTTGGAGATTGTAGATGCTGACGGTGCAGAAGTTACTGTGGAATCTGCTGAGATTACAGGAGATAAAACTGCTGAAGTAACAGCAACGTTCGATATTAATAAGCTTCCATTATCGATTACGTATTCTGGCAGAACAGTTTCTGCAAGTTCTGGTTGGAAGTTTATTGATGAAAAATATGGCTATGATGGCGATGACTTAGGAGCAACATATAAAGATGGCGATGCTACGCTAAAACTTTGGGCACCAAAAGCAAGCAAAGTAGTAGCTAACTTCTTTGATAAAGATGATGCTGCAACAAAAATTGGCAGCGTAGAACTAATCAATGAAAATGGCGTTTGGACAAAAGACGTCGCTGCAAGTGAGTTAAGTGTGTCTGATTTAGATGGTTACTACTATCAGTATGAGGTTACGAATGACGGTGTAACAAGAGATGTATTAGACCCTTATGCAAAATCATTGGCTGCTTTCACATTAAATACAGAAGGTGAAACTGGACCTGATGGCGATGATGTTGGTAAGGCTGCTATCGTTGACTTAAGTGATACAGATCCAGAAGGATTTACTCATGCCGAGATCGATAATTATGAAAAACGAGAAGATGCGATTATTTATGAAGTGCACGTACGTGACTTTACATCTGATCCTTCAATTGAAGGGGATCTAAACGCTAGATGGGGTTCTTATGAGGCCTTTATCGACAAGTTAGATTATATTAAATCATTAGGTGTAACACACGTTCAGTTACTTCCGATTATGGCTTGGTACTATGGTGATGAAACAGCAATGGGTGAAAGAGAATTAGATTACTCTGCTGGTGGTAATGATTACAACTGGGGTTATGACCCACACAGTTACTTCTCACCAGATGGGGCGTATTCTGAGGATCCAACTGATGCTAAATTACGAGTAAAAGAAACAAAAGCATTAATTGATGCAATCCATGATGCTGGAATGGGTGTAGTACTTGATGTTGTTTACACACATACCGCTCAAACAAGCACGTTAAACGATATTGTACCAAATTACTATGCGTTTCAAGATGCTGAAGGAAACTTCCTTGGTGGATTTGGAAACAACCTAGCAACCAATCATAAAATGGCTGAAAAGCTTATGGTTGATTCCGTTAAATATTGGTTTGAAGAATACAAGATCGATGGTATGCGTTTTGATATGATGGGTGACGCAACATATCCAGCTGTTCAGAATGCCTATGACGCTGCTGCAGCAATCAACCCTGATGCTTTATTTATTGGGGAAGGATGGAGAACATTTGCAGGACATCTTGATGATCCAACCCTTGAAGGTATGGGAGCAGATCAAGACTGGATGGATAAAACGGATGATGTTGGTGTGTTCTCGGATGAATTACGTAATGAATTAAAATCTGGATTCGGTTCAGAAGGTGAGCCACGCTTTATTACTGGTGGTGCTAGAAGTATTGAAACAATCTTCAATAATATCAAGGCACAACCATCTAATACACCATCCGATGATCCGGGTGATATGGTTCAATACATTGCGGCACACGATAACTTACCTTTATTCGATGTTATTGCACAATCTATTAAGAAAGACCCAGCAATTCCTGAGAATAACTTAGAAATCCATAAGCGAGTAAGGTTAGGTAATTCGCTAGTATTGACCTCTCAAGGAACAGCATTTATTCATGCTGGTCAAGAATATGGTAGAACGAAACAGTGGAAAGCAGATGGAGTACCAGAACAGAAATATCATGAATTATTAGATGAAAATGGAGATCCATTTGAACATCCGTATTTTGTTCATGATTCGTATGACTCTTCTGATGCAATTAATATGTTTGAATGGGATAAAGTAACGAATGAATCGCTTTACCCTGTTAATACGCAAACAAAAGCGTATACACAAGGATTAATTGAACTAAGAAGGTCAACTAATGCATTCCGTCTTGGAGATATGGATCTTGTAAACAGTAATGTTACATTAGTCGATGCTCCTGAAATCGCTGATCAAGACTTACTGATTGCATACAAAAATGTATCTACAGATGAAACAGGTACGTATTATGTGTTTGTGAACGCTGATACAACAGCAAGATCACTTACACTAAGTGAAGACTTAACTTCTGGAACTGTAGTAGTAGATAATGATGAAGCAGGAACTGTTGCGGTTTCTGAAAAGTCTGGGTTTACTTTATCATCAGACTCTATGTCTATTGATCCATTAACAACAGTTGTTATTAAAGTATCTGATGAGTCAGGAACAGAAGATCCAGGGACAGAAGATCCAGGGACAGAAGAACCAGGCACAGAAGATCCTGATACGGAAGAACCAGGAACGGATGAACCTGAGACAGATAAACCAAGTAAAGACGTCATCGAAGACGAAACAGACTTGGTTAGAAACGACAATCAAAAAGTTTACTCATACAGCAAGAAAGCAAAATCAGTTACAATTAATAAAGAAGCTATTTCTAAGTTAGATCAAGACTTCTCTGTTGAGCTATCTGACGGAAAAGCTACATTATTAGTACCAAATAAACTATTCCCAGAAGGTAAAGATGTTACGATCAACTTTGGGAAGGTTTCTAAGAAAGTATCTAACAAGAACAAAGATGCAGTGAGTGAGCTAATTGATTTCTCAATTATTGCAGATGGTGAGGACATCACAGAATTTAGTGATAATCCAATAACAGTAACGTTTACTGTCAACAAAAATAAAGTAAACAACTGGGAAGATTTAAAAGTTGTTTACATCGATGAGAATGGTGATCAGAAAGAAATAATTTCTCCAATTTCTTATAATAAAGAAACAGGAGAAGTTGTAGCAGAACTGACACACTTTAGTGCTTACGGTGTATTTGAAATTGCTAGCGAAGATAACGGTGAAGCATTACCAGATACCGCAACAAACCAGTATAATTGGTTATTGCTAGGTGGCTTACTACTAGTAATCGGTACAACAACACTATTCGCAGTAAGAAGAAAAAGACTACAAAACTAAGGCGGTGCCTGTCACCTCCCGGTTTTTGTCGAACACAAACTAAGACCAAAGGGGATCCGGATTGACCGGATTCCCCTTTGGTCTTTTTCTGTGCATAATTTAATCACTTGGAAGCAATCGGGACAAGAATGAAAGTAAGAGGAATACAGCTGGGATAAGAATCAGTACGGTAGTAAACGGGATGACTGGTGCTATCACGGAGCCAGCACTTGCTCCTGTAAGTAGGACAAAAGAATAAAGTGATACTGCGGTTGATTTAAACAGCTTTGCATGTTTTCCAACGAGCAAGACGACCATTGGGATAGTTAGGGAGGTAGAGGCGATCATAAATAAAGAAGCGAAAAGAATCGTGAATACATTTAGTGTGATTACTGCAGGAATAAACCCAATCATCATAACTCCTAATTGAAACTGTAAAACAGACTTTGCTCCAAATCGCTTGATTAAAATGCTAGATAAAAATGCTGGTAAAATACCAATTAAACTAATTAAACGAAGTAACTGAATCGAATATGGGAAATCAGGCCATTCCTCATACAAGTAAATTTCAAATGATCCATAGAATAGCATGATCGTTAATAATAGGAAGAATGTAATACTGTATATCTTTTGCAAGGTATAATCACGCACACAGGATAAAATCATCGGCAGGATTTTCTTTACTTGCTTATTTTTTTCGGAAGCCGAAGACCTTAAAGTGAAAAATAGGCCGATAAAACAACTAAAGTAAAAACAAAAAAAGGCAACAAAAACAAATTGATAGGAAAATAATGCTGTAAAGTAAGCAGATGTCATTTGGCCAAATACACCTGCAAATAAAAAGCCTGTATTAATCATGGCGATTATAAAAGCTTGTGTTGATCCTTTGAAATACTTAAAGCAATAGGCAAATGTTACAGGTGCAAAGCTTGCTGCAAGGATACCTTGAAATATACGCAATATAAGTAAGCTGTGAACCGCATTAGTCAAACTAAGTAATCCGGTAACAACAGTCAATAAAGCCATTCCTATTAATAAGAGTTTTCTTAGTGGGAAGCGATCAGCCAACAGACCAAAGAAAACCAATCCTAGTGCGTAAGGGAAAACAAATAGTGTACTGGACAAGGAGACGAGCTGTAATGAAACATCAAACTTTTCCGCTAACATTGGTTGAAGCGGGATCATAACATAAATACTGCTAGCAACAAATATGGAACAATAGATCAATATAATAGCCGTGACAGGAGTCTTAGACATTCAACATCACCTCAGAATAACCTATGCAAGTTAGGCGGTGCCTGTCACTTCCCGTATTTTGTCGAATGTGGATACACAGAAAAAAACGATGTTTAATTGGTTGTGTACATTCACACTCCAATCAAACATCGTCCGCTTAATTTGTGACTACAGTCTTTAAAACAAGTTCTTCTACGACTTTCGCTACACCATCATTCATGTTTGTATCTGTTACATAATCGGCTATCTTTTTAATATCATCTGGAGCATTTCCCATTGCAACGCCAAGGCCGGCAAACTCGATCATTGCTTGGTCGTTGTAACTGTCACCAATCGCAATAACTTCTTCCCGTTTAATGCCACATGTTTGAATGAGTTGGTTAAGACTTGTGCCTTTTGTTACCCCTTTTTCGGTGAATTCCAGGAAGTAAGGCTTGGAACGCATCACACTAAATTCTTCGTCTAATTCAACTTTTAGTTTTTCTTCGACTAGCTTTAATTTCTCAGGGTCATCAACCATCAAGACTTTGACAACAGGTTCTGGAACGCCTGTCATAAAAGTGTTTACTCGATTAATAGGCAAGCCTGTAAGTGTTGCTTCGATCGTCGTGTAAGGATTATCGGAATCAGTAATAATTTCATCCCCTACATAAGTATGAATAAAAACCTCTTCGCGCTGGCTCAATTCATACAATTTTTCAACAGCCTTAACTGATAATGTACTACTAAATAGTTCCTCGCTAGATTGACAGTTTATAATTTTCCCTCCATTAAAGGATAGAATAAAGCTACCATATGAAGCTAGTGAAAGCTCTTCTGCGATTGCCCTCATGCCAAACGTTGGTCGGCCAGATGCAAGAACTACCTTCACACCTTTTTCCTGTGCTTCCATTAGAGCTTGTTTTGTACGTTCGGAAATTGTTTGATCCTCACGTAGTAATGTATCATCCAAATCTAGTACAATCATTTTATACGACATAAGTAAGATCCTCTCTTTATATAGATCCTCTTATTTTACTAGGTTTAGCGGTGCCTGTCACTTTCCGTTTTTTGCACTGATTGAAAAGTATAAAATTTTAGCATGGTTGAATAGTCAACGTAGTAAAAATTTTTAGGGAATCAGTATAAGTGCAACTAGGCAATCACCGGCGCCGGAAGGCTTGGTGCTAGCCAAGTTTTCTTTATCGAATCACTTCAGTTTCCGTTTTGTTGAAGATAAGATATTCAGTTGTTCCCGGTATTTCGTAACAGTTCTACGTGATATATCAACATCCTTTTCTTTTAGACTAAGGCTTAACTGCTGGTCAGATAGCGGCTTTCTCGGATTCTCATTTTCTATTAAATCTTTAATCATTTGTTTGATTGGTTGAGATGATACGGTTTTCCCACTGTTCATTGTAAATCCGGATGAAAAGAAATATTTCAGTTCAAATATCCCGAATTGCGTATGGACATATTTATGACTGGTAGCCCTGCTTACAGTTGAAACATGTACATTACAGAGTTCAGCAACTTCCTTTAGATTCAACGGCTTTAAGAAGGAAGGTCCTTTTTGGAAGAATTCAACCTGTTCGTTTGCGATTGCTTTCATCACTTTTAGCAAAGTAGTCGTGCGGTGATCGATGCTTTTACGTAACCACAACGCGCGTTGATTCAGTTCTTGTAAGTAATTAGCTGTTTCTGTATCATGCTCAGCTTGGATCATTGATTGGTATTCACTAGATAGGTTGAATTTTGGTATCAGCTGGTTATTCAGTTCTACGTTGCTTTTGCCATCTTCCATGTAAATATAAAAATCCGGCACAATATAATCGGTAACTTGATCATCAACAAGTAGACCTGGCTTCGGGTTGAGTGATTTTATAATTTGTAAGATTTCTTTTACCTCATCAATAGAAATACCTAATTTCTTAGCGATCACGTTCCAATTAGATTTCGATAAATCATCTAAATAAGCTAAAACAGCCTGTGCGTGTTCATACTCTGGATAGTAGTGCTCCATCTGTAGCGAAAGACATTGCTGCAGGTCAGTTGCGGCGATGCCAACTGGTTCAACTTGTTTTTGGACGAGGTGTAGGGCGTTCTCAAATGTTTCCGAAGATACATTTAAATAAGTAGCGGCATCCTGTATACTTTCTCTAAAGTAACCGCTTTCATCTAATGTTAAAAAAATATATTCCATAATAGATTGTTCTTGCTTGCTCAAGTCTAACACAACCACTTGTTCATGTAGGTAATCGAAAAGTGTGTTATTCTGTGAAGCAATAAAATCAAGTGGTGAGACATCTGACTTTTCTGAAGCATGACTTTTACGCCGGTCAAACTGAAATGAAGTAACATCTAATTCAATGAGCGGATTTTCAAGTGCTTCTTTTTTAATAAATTCTAATAAGTCAGTAGAGGAATATTGCAATATAGAGATGGCCTGTTTCATCTGAGGTGTCATATGCAGCTGTGTTTTTTGTTGTTGAAATAGACCTAAGTTTATCATCTGTATTCTTCCCTTCTCATTAACGATACCCCTATTATAACATAAAAAAATCTACACAAATGTGATTTTTAAGCTTAAAAAAACGGAGCAGGTCCAAGGAAAAAGGACTTACTCCGTTTTTTTTATACTGATAGGAAAGTATAAAATTTTAGCATAGGTGTAGGAATTTAAAGTACAACTCCACCATCTACACTCAGCACGGTTCCTGTGATAAAGCGTGCTTCGTCTGATGCTAGGAAAAGATAGGCGTTAGCGATATCTTCTGTTCTGCCCATATCACCTAAAACAGATTTTTTCTTCATCATATCAAGTACATTTTCTGGCATTTTTTCCGTCATAGGAGTTGCGATAAAGCCTGGCGCAACAGCGTTCACGCGGATGTTGTTTTTACCGAGTTCTTTTGCCCATGTTTTTGTCATACCAATAATGCCCCACTTGGTTGCCGCATAATTTGTTTGACCAAAATTCCCATAAAGTCCAACAACAGAAGAAGCATTTAAAATGACACCACTATTTTGTGCTTTCATAATTTTTGCAGCAGCTTGGCTAACGTTAAATACACCTTTTAAATTTACATCAATTACACGATCCCATTGTGCTTCTTCCATTTTAACTAAAGTTGAATCTGCTGTAATCCCTGCATTATTAATGACAACATCTAATCTGTCATATTTATCGATGACCGTTTGGATAAGTTGATCAACCTGATCGCGTTCTGCTACGTTTGACACTAACCCGATAGCCGTGCCACCATCACTTGTGATTTTTTCTACTGTTTCGTTGACATCGCTTTCATTTATGTCCGTAACAATAACAATAGCGCCTTCTTTCGCAAACCTTATCGCTGTATCAGCACCAATTCCTCTTCCTGCACCAGTAATAATTGAAACCTTATCTTGTAATCTCATCATCTCTCTCCTCCTATAATTCAATCTACTAATCTTGTTGCAAAAACCATGCCAACAACACAGAAAGTGATCAAAATGGTATAATTAAAGGGATACGCATAATTAAAAGGTGTTACTTTTACAATACACTGTATGAAATTCATACAGTTACTATATCATAAATGAAGTGAAACGCTTTCAATTGTGCGGTTGAAAACATGGCACACTTTTTGCAAGAATATAATTGAGTTCAATAAGAGGAGGCTGTATAAAAATGAGAGAAGTAGTTATAGCAAGTGCAGTAAGGACACCTGTTGGTAGTTTTGGTGGTGCTTTAAAGGATGTATCTGCTGTTGATTTAGGAGTGACCGCTACAAAGGAAGCCTTAAAACGTGCTAACATACAACCAGATGCAGTCGATGAGGTATTAGTAGGAAATATTTTAGCTGCAGGTCTTGGTCAAAATATTGCTAGACAAGTAGCAGTTCATGCTGGTATTCCTAAAACAACACCAGCGATGACAATTAATAAATTATGTGGTTCAGGATTGAGAACGGTAAGCATGGCTGCACAATTTATCATGCTAGGTGACGCGGACGTTGTCGTAGCTGGTGGTGTTGAAAGCATGAGTAACGCACCATTCTTGTTGCCGAATGCAAGATGGGGCTATCGCATGGGTGACGGTAAAGTTGTGGATTCGATGATTAAAGATGCATTAATGGATGCATTTGATGATATTCATATGGGAATTACTGCTGAAAACATTGCAGAGCAGTGGGGAATAACAAGAGAAGAGCAAGATAACTTTGCGGCTACAAGTCAACAAAAAGCTGAAAAGGCACAACTTGCAGGACGTTTTAATGATGAAATTGTTCCAGTTGAAGTGCCACAACGTAAGGGTGATCCAATTATTGTTGATCAGGATGAGTATCCAAAGCATGGTTCCACAGCTGAAAAATTGGCAAAATTACGCCCTGCTTTCAAAAAGGGTGGAACGGTTACAGCGGGAAATGCTTCAGGAGTGAATGATGGCGGTGCAATGGTTGTACTTATGTCTCGTGAAAAGGCAGATGAATTAGGTGTTGAACCACTTGCTGTTATTAAGTCCTACGCATCTGCAGCGCTTGATCCGAATATTATGGGCTATGGGCCTGTACCGGCATCAGAAAAAGCGTTAGAAAAAGCCGGGCTTACTGTTGATGATTTGGATTTAATTGAAGCAAATGAAGCTTTTGCTGCACAATCATTAGCAGTAGTAAAAGACCTAAAATTAGATCCTGAAAAGGTAAATGTAAATGGTGGCGCGATTGCCCTTGGTCACCCTGTAGGTGCGTCTGGTACGCGTGTTCTTGTTACACTTTTACACGAAATGGTCAAACGTGATGCCAAACGTGGTCTTGCTACACTTTGTATTGGTGGAGGGCAAGGGGTCTCACTTGTCGTTGAACGACCGTAAACCACGATCTAATTAATGGAGGAGTTGATTCTTATTCCATACGTCAAAAGTAATGATTATCAGCTATTTTATGAAGTGTTTGGTAACGAAGATGCGGAAGAAACAGTTGTCTTTTTTAATGGGGTGATGACATCAACATCAAGTTGGGCAGCGTATTATCCTTTATTTGAAAAGTTGGGTTATCGTATTTTACTCCATGATTTTAAAGGACAACTAAAATCTGATAAGCCACAAGGTCCTTATACGTTTCAAGAGCACGCCGATGATACAAAAGTATTACTCGATCAATTAGGGATCAAGAAAGTACATCTAGTTGGTACTTCGTATGGTGCGCAAGTTGCAATGCGGTTTGCGGTCGGTTTTCCCGAGGATGTCATGAGTCTAACCATTATTGACGGTACAAGTGAAATCGATGAAACATCGCGTCTGTTTGTGGAAGGTTGGAAACAATTAGCACAGGCTAAAAAGGGTGAGGATTTTTTCTGGGGAGCTGTTCCTTCCCTCTATTACAATGATTTTGTCGCAAAAAATAAAGCCTTTTTAGATGAAAGAGCTAAAATGCTAAACCAGATTGATGCGTCCTTCTTTGATGGTCAAATTCATTTGTATGATACCTTTATCCAAGATTCCGAGTTTACGAGTGAATTAGGTAAAATCAGCTGTCCTTGTCATGTGATTTGGGGCGAGGAAGATATTTTGACACCTCGAAAATTTTCGGAGCTCTTAACTGAGCAAATACCAAACACGGAATTTACTATTATTCCAAAGAGTGGCCATGTCACGATCTTTGAGCAAGTAGAGACGGTTAAAACGCTTATACTTGGGTTTGTCATTAAGCACACGGAACTCTGATCAAAATCCAATCTACCTAAGAGCCGGAGCGTGATTTGAATTCTGCAAAAGATAAACTATTTCTAATAAACTATGTAATATCATAGTATAATAAAGATGAGAAAAACGTAGTAAAAGTGCGTGTTCAAAAAGTCGGTAAATTAGAAGCAAGCAGGTCGGGGCGGCGAAGTTTCTGAGGACCAGAATGTAGGTTTTCCCTACATGAGGACCGGATGAACCAGCCAACGAAGAGATGCGCCGCTTATCATTTGGTGACTTTTTGAACATCCTCTAAAAGGAGAGTTATTATGATTAGTAGATTTAATCACGTCTCAGGCAATCAACAAGAGCTTTTTACTGAGTTTTTTGTTTCCATGATGAATAAAATTTTTGACCCTGTATCAGTTCCAATGATTTTGGTTGATAAAGACACACGTGTCGTCATGATCAATCAGATATTTGCTGATTTTTTAGGCTATACAAAAGAAGAGATTATCGGAAAAAAAGTAAATGACATTGATAAGAATTCACGATTTCCGTATGTCTATCAAACGAAAAAAGAAGAAATTGCCTGGAAGCATAAATTTGAAAATGGTCGGACGGCAATTGTCCATCGTATTCCAATATTAGATGAAGATGATGTTGTCATCTATGGGTTTGGTTTGGTTTTGTTTCAGGATATGAATGAATTTAAAGATGTGATCGAAAAAAGTAAATTACTAGAATCCGGTTTGAATTATGCGATGAAAAAGTTAAAACAAATACAAGGTGCAAAGTATTCCTTTAACAGTATTATTGGAAATAGTACCGGAATGGGACACGCTAATTATATGTCTCGTAGAGCAGCGCAAACCAATTCCAATGTGCTTATTTTAGGCGAAAGTGGGACAGGTAAAGAGCTATTTGCGCATGCGATACATAACGGCAGTGACCGAAGTCATCAGCAGTTTGTCAAGATTAATTGTGCGGCCATTCCGGCTGATTTGTTGGAGTCGGAGCTATTTGGCTATGATGAAGGTGCATTTACAGGTGCAAAAAAAGGTGGAAAAATCGGTAAGTTTGAGCTAGCGAATGGCGGGAGTATTTTTCTCGATGAGATCAGTGAAATGCCATTAGGTATGCAAGCAAAGTTATTAAGGGTGCTGCAGGAAAAAGAGATAGAAAGAGTTGGCGGTACAAAAACAATACCAATTGATTCACGAGTAATTGCTGCCACAAACCAGGATTTAGCAGAGAAAGTAAAAAAGAAAGAGTTTCGTAGTGATTTGTTTTATCGTCTTAACGTGATGGCAATTGAGATTCCACCACTCAGAGAGAGAGAAGGGGATATTGAAATTATATCCTATAAATTATTAGAAAAACTCTCAGATCAATTAGGAAAATTTGTGACACACATCTCTAATGATGCAATGAAGATATTGTCAGCCCATGAGTGGCCAGGAAACGTACGTGAATTAGAAAATGTGTTGGAACGTGCGATAAATTTAGCTGATTCTGATACAATTTTACCAATTCACTTGCCATACCATTTAAAACCAAAGTCAAAACGGGTTCACTATAAAAAAGGAACTTTAAAAGAAATGATTGAGCATACAGAGAAAGAAATGATTCTTGATTTACTGAAGGAAACTGGTTGGAATAAGATGAAAACAGCTGAGATATTAGACATTAGTAGGTCATCTTTGTACGATAAATTAGACAAGTACGGTATTCATAACGAGTAAATGTACAGAATTTGTACATGTGTATGAAAACCGTACACAAAAGACAAGCAATAATGTAAGCGGTTTCTTTTGTCGGGTATGTAGCTGTAAAGAAATAAAAAATATTTTCCTTAGTGGGATCAATGTTTAAAGCGTAAATTGACTTTTTATTTACCGCATTATTAAGAAGTTGGCATGGTATTTGCATTACTAACAATGTAGTCAAAGATCATGTTTTTAAAAAGGGAGACAGAGAAAAGGAGGATGGAGATGGTTGCATTTTTGCAAAATATAATCGCTGGGCTTGAGACAGGAAGTTTATATGCTCTAGCAGCCCTCGGATTAGTTCTAATTTTTAGAACATCCGGTGTTATTAACTTTGCTCAAGGTGAAATGGCAATGTTTTCAAGTTTCATTGCACTTACGCTTTTTCAGCACAACATGCCATATCCAGTGGCTTTTATAGGAGCAATTTTATTTGCAGTTGCACTTGGGTATATAGTTGAACGAGTTTTTATTCGTCCTGCTTCAAAAGCAAATTTAGTGAGTAAGATGATTATTACATTAGGTTTAATCATGATATTTAGTGGTTTAGCGACTGCTATATTCGGAACAGATTCATACTTCTTCCGAAAAGCGATTACTGCAGATAATCTTAATGCTGGCGGGGTAATCATTCAGCCAAATGCTTTGTTTATTATCGCAATAACGCTACTGATTATGGGGATTTTATTCTATATTATTAAGAAAACAATGGTAGGAATTGCGATCCGGGCAACGGCTCAAAATGAAAAAACAGCTAAATTAATGGGCATTAGTGTCTCAAAGATTTATTCGATGTCCTGGATTATTGCAACTGTATTAGGTGCAATTGCTGGTGTCTTAATTGCTCCGACTACAAATATTTCAACAGCGATGATGATGGATGTTCATTTGAAGTCATTTATAGCTGCTGTGTTAGGTGGCTTCGGCTCCTTTATTGGGCCTGTTTTTGGAGGATTTTCCATTGGGGTTTTTGATAACTTAGTAGGTTACTATATTTCATTGAAATGGAAAACAGTAATTGTCTACGGGTTATTGATCCTTATTTTAATATTTAAACCAACAGGGCTATTTGGAAAGTCTTATCGGAAGAAGGTGTAATTGATGAACCTATTAAAAAATAAAGCTGTCCAATACACTATTCTGGCGTTTGTTGTTGCATTGATTCCATTACTATTAGATATTAATCGATCTACGTTAACACTTTGGAACATGGTAATTATTTATGCGATTATCGCAATCGGCTTTAATATATTACTCGGTTATGCTGGTCAAATTTCATTGGGTCATGCGGCATTTATGGGATTAGGTGCTTATATTGCAGCAAACTTAACAGGAAACTTGGAGTTGCCATTTCTCCTTAGTTTGGTTTTGAGTGGTTTAATTCCAATGGTGATTGGTTTAATTCTTGGATTAGTCGCACTTAGACTTGAAGGACACTACTTAGCAATTGCAACACTTGGGTTTGGTGTTGCGATCCAACAAGTGTTTAAGGAATGGACCGCATTTACCAATGGTTTCTCTGGGGTAAGAGCAGACAATCCAGTTATTTTTGGATTAGAAATTAGTGAAAGAGAGCACTACTTTATTCTTGGCATGATTATTTTGTTACTACTTGTATTATTTGCCCACTATTTATTGAAGTCGAAAACAGGGCGAGCATTACTAGCAATGCGGGATAGTGAGCATGCTGCACAAGCAATGGGTGTGAGTCTCTTTAAATATAAGTTAATTGCTTTTGCTGCAAGTGCTTTTTATGCAGGTATAGCAGGTGGTTTGTTCATGCACTTAATTCGTTTCACGGAACCGAATGCTTGGGGAATAACCCTTTCATTAAACTTACTAGCAATGGTCGTGATAGGTGGTTTGGCTACCATCGGTGGCAGTATCATCGGTGCAGGTTTCATTGTCATGGTACCAGAATTCATTAAAGACATTGAATTTTTAGCTAGTATTAAAAGCTTTGCAACTATTTTTACTGGATTTGCGATGATTTTCGTCATTATGTTTTTCCCACACGGGATTGCCCGAATTGGAACCCAAATAAAGATAGCATTGCTAAATAGAAGAAACAGTAGAGTGGACAAAGGCAAGGGAGGTGCGCCAAATGGCCGTTCTAAAGGTTGATAATTTATCGATAAGTTTTGGTGGTTTAAAGGCGATTGATAGCTTAAGTTTTGAAGTGGAAGAGAAGGCAATCTATGGATTGATTGGACCGAATGGTGCGGGGAAGACGACGGTATTTAACTGTATTAGTCGCTTCTACACGCCAGATGAAGGAGATATTATTTTTAACAATGATATCGATCTCCAGAAATATCGTGTTCATGATGTGGTGAAAGTGGGATTAGTGCGCACATTTCAAAATGTTGAGTTATTTAAGAGTATGACAGTTTTAGAGAATATAATTATAGGACAGCACAGTAACACAAAAGGTGGCATTCTTGCTCAAGGTCTTTATTTACCCAAAGTAAGAAAAGAAGAAAAACGAATCCGCGAAAAGGCATTGGGGATTATGGACTTTCTTGGGATCAGAGGGATTGAACATTATCCTGTTGCCGGTCAGCCGTATGGTGTGATGAAGCTGATTGAGATAGGCAGAGCCTTAATGACTGATCCAAAGCTGTTGTTATTGGATGAGCCAGCAGCTGGTATGAACTCAAAAGAAACCGAGGCATTGACCGATCTGATTAGACGTATTCGGGATGAGTATGATATGACGATTGTTTTAGTAGAACATGACATGAGTTTAGTGATGAATGCGTGTGAACGTATTTGTGTAATTAATTTCGGTGCAAAAATTGCAGAGGGTACACCAGCAGAAATTCAGGATCATCCAGGTGTTCAAGAAGCTTACTTAGGGGAGGAGGCTAGCGCTGATGCTTAACCTTGAAGGTGTTCATGCTTATTACGGCTATATTCATGCTTTAAAAGGTGTTTCGTTAAAAGTAGAAGAAGGTTCAATTGTTACATTACTAGGCGCAAATGGCGCAGGCAAAACGACAATCTTAAAAGTAATATCCGGCGTGTTAAAAGCCTCAAGTGGTTCGGTAACCTTTTTAGATCATGATATATCGAAATTAGCCCCAGAAAAAGTGGTGAGCGAGGGTATTGTTCAAGCACCGGAGGGACGACAAATTTTTCCGGAACTGACTGTGATCGAGAATCTTCAAGTAGGTGCCTATACACGAAGGGATAAGAAAAACATTAAATCGTCTTATCAAATCGTTTTTGACTATTTTCCGATATTAAAAGAAAGACAGGATCAGCTAGCAGGAACCCTTTCTGGTGGTGAACAACAAATGCTTGCCATTGGTAGAGCATTAATGGCAAAACCAAAAGTGTTATTACTGGATGAACCATCTTTAGGGTTAGCGCCTTTAATTGTAAAAGATATTTTTAAAATTATTCAAGAGATCAATGCCCAAGGTACAACTGTCTTTTTGGTTGAGCAAAACGCCAACCAAGCCTTAGCGATTAGTGATTATGCATATGTACTAGAAACAGGGAAGATCACCGTAGAAGGGAAAGCATCAGAGATCAAGGAAGATCCAAAAGTTCTCCAAGCATATCTTGGTGGCCATTAGGTGTTCCCTAAGCTTTTTGCTTAGTTGAATAGAATTAAAAAAAGAAAAGGGGTAATGAAAATGAAAAAATGGTTAATGCTTATTCTCTTGTCTGTTTTACTTGTTGGTCTAGTTGCGTGTGGGGATAGTGAGGATGCGTCAAGTGATACGAATGATGCTGAAAACAACACAGAAAATGTTGATAATGAAAACAATTCAGAAGATGCAAGTGAAAATAATGCAGAGGTTGAAGAAGATATTGAATTAGCTCAAGGTGTAACAGATAGCAGCATAAAAATTGGTTCGGTCGGTGCTCAGTCAGGTGTCTTTGCAGCGATAGGAACACCTTATTATGCTGGGATGGATGCCTACTTTAATACGATAAATGATCAAGGTGGCGTTAATGGTCGTACGATCGATTTAATAAAAATAGATGATGAATTTATGCCAGATAAAGCAGTTTCTGCTATGGAAGAATTAGTGTATGACGAAGAAGTGTTTGCGATTGTTGGTCAGCTAGGAACGCCAGGAGTAATGGCAACAATGAATACAGTACAAGATGAAGGCATACCGTCCGTTTACTTTGGTGGAGGAGCTAAAGAATTTACAGAGGCAGGAGAAAACTTCTTTCCTGTTCAACCGAACTACTACTATGAAGGAAAGCTAATGTCTAAATTTGCTGTAGAAGAGTTAGATGCAGAAAACATTGTTGTGATTTATCGTAACGATGATGTTGGTATTGATGGTTTAGAAGGCTTTAAAGAAGGGTTGAATGAGTTAGGTACAGGTACGGTTTCAGAAGAGCTTGCAGTAAACGCAGCAGATACTGATTTCACGGTTCAAATTCAAAAAGCGAAAGAAGCAGATCCAGATGTTGTTATTCTTTACGGCTTACTAGGAGAAACTTCTGGCTTGCTAAAAGAAATTGAAAAAGTAGATTTCAATGTTGATATGATCACAACGTATTCTAATGCTGATGCATCGTTCTTAGCTATTGCCTCTCAAGGTGCGCCAAACGTAATTAAAAACTTACATGTAATGGGCTGGGTTGATGCGACAGAAGAAAGTATTGCTCCATTAGCAACAGCTATGGAAGAATATTTCCCGGATGCACCATTAAATGCATATACAATGGCAGGGTGGGTTGCTGCCGAAACATTTGTAGCTGGTCTTGAGGCTGCTGGCGATAACTTATCATGGGATGGTTATATTAGTGCAATGAATGACTTAACGTTCACAGAAGGTCTTGCACCTGAAATTTCGTATGAAGATGGTTCACGTGAAGGTGTTACACATATGGCACTTAGTAAAGTTGTTCAAGATGATGAAGGTAACTTTATGTTTGAACAAATGACTGACTTTATGGAATTTGAGTAACGCATTTCCTTTCCAAAGAATAAAAAAGCCTGGTAACCTGGGCTTTTTTATTCCAAGGAATTAGGAACTGCTGATCGATTTCGGAGAAAAGGGGGCAGAGGTAAATGAATATAGAAGCAAATGGGATAGACTTTTATTATGAGATACATGGGGAAGGTCAACCATTGTTATTGCTTGAAGGTTTAGGATATGGCAGTTGGATGTGGTATAAGCAAGTCAAAGAACTTTCGAAGCATTTCAAAGTGATTATCATCGACAACAGAGGTGTTGGCTATACAGATAAACCAGATGAAGAGTATTCAATTGAGATGTTTGCTGATGATGCTGCCGCTGTTTTAACTAAGCTTGGTATTACAAAGGCACATATTTTAGGTGTATCGATGGGTGGATTTATCGCACAGCAATTTGCTGTTAGTTATCCAAAAATGGTTGATAAATTAATTCTTTGTAGTACTTCATTTGGTGGACCAAATTCGGTTCCGATTCCACCGGATACGTTGCGAATGATGATGAATGGTGAAGGGGGAGAGACATCTTCTGCTAGCGCGCGTGAAGCGGTATCTGTAGCGCTTCATTCCGAAACAAGTGACAAAAACGCAGCTATTATTGATTGGATTATAAAAAGTAAAGCAGAAAACGCACAGCCTAAATATGCTTATCAACGCCAACTAATGGCGGGTGCTTCATTTAATGGAGAGAACTGGACATCTTCGATTAAAGCAGAAACATTAATTCTAGCCGGAAAAGGAGATCGCGTTGTCCCTTATCAAAATGCCGAAATGTTAAATGAAAAAATTATCTCGTCACGGTTAGAGATAATTGATAAGGGCGGCCATGTCTTTTTTATGGAAGAACCGGAAAAGACAAATCAATTGATTGTTGATTTTTTAACTGAACCAACGGATGAATAGATAGAAGATTAGGACTTTAATAGATAAGTTTGTCATGTTAAGCATTTACGTCAGGCAAGGAGAGAGAGGGAGTATAGATGAGTAATAAGCCGACTGTAGGTATTGTTGGAACAGGTGTTTATTTACCGGAAAATAGAATGACTGCTAAGGATATTGCAGATGCAACAAATGGTCTATGGGCAGAAGAAGCAATCGAGTCAAAACTGGGAATCAAACAAAAGCCAGTACCAGGAGAAAATGATGGGACACAGGAGATGGGTGTTCGAGCGGCACTTGATGCATTAGAACAAACAGGGATAGATCCATTGGAAATAGATTTGGTATTAGGTGTTGGAGAAGAGTGGAAGGAATATCCACTAACGACATCAGCCATCTATACCCAAGAAAAAATCGGTGCTGTCAACGCATGGGGATTGGATCTACAACAAAGATGCTGTACAACAGTTTCCGCAATGAAAATAGCAAAGGATATGATGCTTGGAGATGACGAGATTAATACGGTCATGATCGTCGGAGGGTATCGTAACGGTGACTTTGTTGATTATACAGATAAAGCAATGTCGATGATGTACAATTTATCAGCTGGTGGCGGTGCGATAATTTTGAAAAAGAATTATGACAGGAATCTATTGTTAGGAAGCCACATAATGACGGACGGTACGATGGCGCGTGACGCTGGGGTAGAGTATGGGGGAACAGAGAAGCCAATTACAAAAGAAAATCTTGATGAAGCATATAAATCATTACGGTTATTTAATGGAAAACATATGAAAGATCGTTTAAATGAGGTATCAATGGATAATTGGATGCACTGTATTGATCGGGCATTTGAAAAGTCTGGAATTGATAAAAGCGAGCTAAGCTATTTAGGCGTACTTCATTTTAAATATAGCATGCACAAACATATGCTTGACTTACTTGGTTTAACAGAAGAAGAAACCATTTATTTAAG
The DNA here is from genome assembly GCF_003426025.1 of Paraliobacillus quinghaiensis. Taxonomy (GTDB): domain Bacteria; phylum Bacillota; class Bacilli; order Bacillales; family Amphibacillaceae; genus Paraliobacillus_A; species Paraliobacillus_A quinghaiensis. The sequence goes on along the minus strand of NZ_QJSH01000031.1, from coordinate 11,661 downwards.
TGATTACGGTCATATGGGACAAATTGATCAAATTTTATCCCTTCATTTAGCTTTGAAGGAAGGTAAGGTAAAGGATGGTACTGTTCTAGCGATGATTTCAGCAGGAATCGGATATGCATGGGCAGCTAATGTTATCAAATGGGGGAAACTGGAAGGCTGAAGGAGGAGATAAACATGAGCGATAGTAAAACAATTGCTTATAAAGGAGAAGCTGTTTATAGAAGTAAATTAGTCTCTGTTGAAGAAGCACTACAGATGATTAAATCCAACGATCATGTTGTGTCTGCATTAGCTGCAGCCGAGCCAAGAGAACTTCTTTCTAAGCTACACACGATTGCAGAAGAGGTGCAGGGTGTCAAAGTTTCTACATGTTTACCAATTTTAGATTATGACTATTTTAGTAAGCCCGGCTATGAAAATAGTTTTTTAATGGAAGGTTGGTTTTATACAGCTACCATGCGGCAGGCACATAAAGATCGTCGTGTGACGTATATCCCGAATCATTTACATTTAGCAGGGACAAAACGACTTGCTCATCGACCTACCAATGTATTTATCGGTACAGCATCACCGATGGATCAACATGGTTATTTATCTCTATCTCTTAGTGCTACCTATGAACGCCAAATGGTAGAGAAAGCTGATATTGTTATTTTAGAAGTAAACCCGAACATGCCTCGGACCTTTGGAGATACGACTGTTCATATCAATGAAATTGACTATATTGTTGAAGCAAACTATGAGGTCCCTGAATTTCCTTCACCAGAACCAACGGAAAAGGACGTAGAAATAGGGAAATATATTGCTAGAGAAATTGAAGATGGTTCCACTATCCAATTAGGAATAGGTGGTATTCCCAACGCAGTTGCTGCACAATTAATGTCTAAGAAAGATCTCGGCATTCACACAGAGATGTTTACAGATGGAATGGTCGACCTATTTAATGCTGGCGTGATCACTGGGAATAAGAAAACACTTTTACCTGGTAGAATGGTAGCCACATTTGCTTTAGGTACCAAAAAGCTTTATGACTTTATTGACAATAATCCTGGAGTAGTGATTAATGATGGTAGTTGGGTGAATGATCCGTATGTGATTAGTCAGAATCATAAAATGGTTTCGATCAACACATCGATTGAGATAGATTTAACCGGACAATGTTGTTCAGAATCTATTGGACACCGTCAATTTAGTGGAACAGGTGGACAGTCGGATACAGCAGTTGGTGCACAAATGTCTCCAGGTGGAAAATCATTTATTGCACTTTACTCAACCGCAAGCGTAAGAGTGAAAGGAACGGATGAGCGCAAAGTTATTTCCAAAATTGTTCCCCAATTAGCAACGGGAGCTGTCGTATCCCTATCACGAAATGATGTGGACTACGTCGTAACAGAATACGGAATAGCCGCATTAAAAGGAACATCGGTAAGAGAAAGAGTAGAACGACTTATCGCCATAGCACACCCAGACTTCAGAGACGAACTCAGAGACCAAGCAAACCAACTACAGATGTGGTAGAGTGCAGAGCGGGGTGCCTGTCACTTCCCGTATTTTGTCGAATGGCTCGGAGTGGGAAAGAATCAAACAAAAGGAGTAATCACCTTCGTGTAATTTAAGGTTTGATTACTCCTTTTTTGCACTGATAGGAAAGTATAAAATTTTAGCATGGGTGAATAGTCAACGTAGTAAAAATTTTTAGGAAATCAGTATAAGTGCAACTAGGCAATCACCGGCGCCGGAAGGTTTGGTGCTAGCCAAGTTTTCTTTATGTGCACCAAATTTTCTAATTAGCAATACGTGCTTGTTTTGCTTCTGCTTGATCCTTCGGTTTAAAAAGAATAATTCCAGATATAAAGAGAGTGAGTACGGTCGCAAAACCAAATAGTCCGGAAAGACCAATAGCATGTAGCGATGTGAAAAAGCTGATCGTAATTACCGCTAATAGTATAGTTGCTCCAATTGAACTAATCGTTTTGATGTTAGCATTGAATATTAACTTCCAAGCGCCATATCCGGATATTAGGGTTACAACAATAAGTGTCACAACATTAGTGGTCATTCCGATCCAAACGGGGTGGACATTTAAGAAGAAGGATGATGGTAACCAGTCGCCTAAATGGTACCATAATAACCCTGATGAGAATCCACTAATTAACGAACTAATTACCGCACTTTTCGTAACAATTGGCCAGAACAATGCAGCAACTACAGGAGCGAATGTGGCTGAGTTTCTAGTAGTCCACGCCAGTACATTCCACCAAGCTGATTGCTCTGTTCGAAGTAAGCCAAAGACAATCATTAGAACTGTTAATAAAAGTAAGGACCATTTTGTATACGAAACTAATTGTTTGTTACTCGCGTTTGGATTAATAGCACTTCCGACATCTTTACCAAGACTCGTTGCACCCGAAAATTGACAAGGTGCGCCCCAGCTTAGTGCGCATGCCCATATTCCTAAGAAAAATAGGCCGACAAAAGGTGCTGGCAGAACTTCCATTAAGTATTGTGGTAAAGCAATCAGTCCTAGTTCGCTTCCAGGAACGACAACAGCTGCCGCTAAACCAAATAAAATGCCGCAAAAGATAAAAGGTATGCCCATAAATGCCGCACCAATCAATCCTTTTCTACCTTCTTCTGGGGTGCGACAAGATAGAGCCATTTGAAAAGCTGCTTGGGCTAAAATCACATTTACTAAAAAGGTACCAAACCAAGCAACAATTACTTGCAACCCAACACTACTAAAATTAAACATTGATGGACTTTCGCTTGCTAACTGTTGGAGTCCAGCTATTCCAGGATTAATGAAAAAGGCGATAGTTCCGATTACTAACATGATTAAGAAGGTAACGCTGTTCATTGTCTGCGTAAATGCAACCGACCACATGCCACCTGCTTGTAAATAAATGAATAATAGTATGGCAGTGAAAGCTACTGAAAAAGATAACGAGATATTTGTAAATACATTAAGTGCGGATGCAAAAGCTATTGCTGTAGCTACTGACCACATTGGAAAAGCAAATGCTGTAATTGCCCCAGAGATTGCCTTTGCTCTTCTGCCATATTTATCACCAATTAGTCCAGATATCGTCACCATCATTTTATTTCGGAATGATTTAATCATTAAAATGGCAATAATTAAAACTTGTACAGTTTCAGCTACGCCATACCAAATGGCAGAAACCCCTGTTAAATAAGAAAGCTCAACAATTGAAATATAGGTTGAACCAGAAAATAAACCAGTGATACAAAAGGCAACAGTCCACCATCTGAAGTTTCGTCCACCAACAAAAAAGTTTTCTCCATTTGATGCCTTTCGTTTAGAGATCTTACCTGCAATGATTAATAGCAATGTATAGATGAGTGCAAAACCTATAGTCCAAACTCCATATGAAGTCATCTTATTCCTCCTCTTCTTTCTTCCAATTTAATTCAATTTCAATTCCAGCATCTTTAAACAGGTTATATGCAGGACATCTTTTTTCTACTTGCTTTTTAACGAGGTTAATAGTTTCAATGCTTTCGTCTGTATCAAATCGGACTGTGTTTATTACGTGTTGAAAGTGTGGGCTGACAGGAGCGGTACCAAGAAATCCTCGCCGATCTATTTCCCCGGTTGTTTCAGCAGTAAATCCATTAAAAGAAAACTTCATTTCCTTGGCTATCATTTCAATCACAATTAAGATACAGCCATTAAAAGAACCTAGTATATATTCCATAGGTGTCGGAGCTTCATTTGTACCTCCCAGTTTTTCAGGTTCATCAATCGTGAAAGTGAAATCTCGCACCTTATTTTCATTTTTAAGTGCACCGATTCGGTTTGAGTAAGCGTGAATCGCTCTAACATGTTTGTTTGCTACTTCTGTCATCTTCATCCTCCTTTAAAAGTTTTAATTGTTTTTTCTTAATAACACAAAAACCCTCTTTTATCTGAATGATAAAAGAGGGTTAGCTGATTTAAATAATATTTAAGCGACATCCCTTCTTATCTTTCAGACTGTTATTGTCTGCTGGATTGGGCACCGTTTTACAAGCTCTACCTTGTAAATGGTTGCCGCGGGATCAAAGGACCAGATTCCTCCCCCGCTCTTGATAAGAATTTATTTAATTGATACTAATCCTATAGGATATGTTTGATAATGTCAAGGTGCCTGTCACCTCCCGCTTTTTGTCGAATACCAGTCACTCCTCTATTCGTGTGCTTTTTACTCGTTTCAATGTTGCGACAATCAGAAAGCTAACAATAACAAGTAACAGCCATGAACTGACTTTGCCTAAATGAACAAGTGACCATGCATCAGCTTGGTTTGGGTATTCCCAGGCACTGAAAAAAGTTGCTATGTTTTCTGCAATCCAAATGAAATAGCCAATCAAGACATAGGATAAAATAAGTGGCATCCTGTATCGTCTCCTACCTACTTTGTAAGTAACCCATGTTTTCCAAAAGATTACTAGCACAAGTCCCCCTAGCCACCATCTAATATCAATCCAAAAGTGATGTGTGAAAAAGTTTAAATAAATAGCTGCTGCAAGTGGTACAACCAATATGTACCTAGGCCAATGGATTAAATGTACATCAAGTCTTCTCCAAGCTTGACATAAATAGCTTGCAACACTGGCATACATAAATCCACTATATAATGGCACGCCAAATATTTTGGAATAACCTTCATCTGGATAAGACCAAGACCCCATATGTACTTTGAACAATTCAAGAGCAAGTCCAATTAGATGAAAGATAGTGATAACTTTTAATTCATCCCGTGTTTCCAACCCTGAACGAACCATCCACCATTGCGTTGCTAGAAAAATAAGTAGCAACCAATCGTAGCGAGGAAGGAATGGAAGACTGATAAGCTCGGTAAGTGCTAATGATACAAAAATAACAACTGGAAATATGCATGATAAAGCTTGTTCCCAACCGAAGCGGAATAACTGTTTTAATGCCCACATAATACAGGGCACCTCAAACTGTTATTTTTATGGATATATCGTGATTTAATTTTTATGCAAATTTGACCAATTAATAATCTCATAGTGTCACTCCAATATGGGCATATTTTCCCGGACTTAAAATACAAGTCAGTATCTAATTATATGTTAGAATAACATATAACTTGCGAGAAACTGGAGTGAATTAGATGAAAAAGAAAGCTTATATAGTTTTTGCTATTTCAATATTAATAGCTTCCGTACTCTTTGTGTCTGGATTGCTAGGACAGGATACGAAAGAGGCAGCTAATACATATGAAAATCATAGTCCTAAACATGTTGATATTAAGGATATAACAATAGATGCTGAAAATATTGTGAGATTTGTAGAAGTAAGAGAAGAAGAGGAAAGATTACTAGAAGAACAAGAGCAGTTACGGTTAGAAGAGGAAAGACTAGAAAAGGAGAGAATCAAAAAAGAAGAGGAATTGCGTTTAGAAGAGGTGAGACGCAAGGAGCAAGAACAAGATCGTATTGAAGAAGAGAAAAGAGCTGAACAAGAACAGTCTGAAATAGATGAAGCAGACAAAAGAGAAGACGAAAAGCAGTCAAATCAGAGCGATGATAACAAAGTAGCTGAAGAAGAAAGTAATCAAACAACCGAAGAAAATCAAGCTGAAATAAACTATCAAGGAATAAGTTCTTTTGAGCGAGATGTTGTTACCTATACAAATGCTGAAAGAGTAAAACATGGGTTGCCAGAATTAAAAATCGATAGCAAATTAAGTGAAGTTGCTTGGTATAAATCAAAAGATATGGAAGTAAACAGTTATTTTTCCCACACTAGTCCAAGATATGGGTCACCATTTGAGATGATGAAAGATTTTGGTGTGAGCTATACAGCAGCCGGTGAAAATATTGCTATGGGTTATCCAGATGCAAAAAGTGTAGTGAACGGATGGATGAATAGTGAAGGACACAGAAAAAATATATTAAATGAAAACTATACCCACATCGGAGTAGGATTCGTACAAAACGGACACTACGCAACACAGATGTTTATGAGATAGATAGGGGGGTGCTTGTCACCTCCCGTTTTTTGTCGAATTTAAAGAAAAGAGATTTTTTTCTCTAAAGTAAGATTTTTTACTAAAATATGCTTATTTTTTTGGTTAAATTTACATTTATCTACACAAAGTATGGTACAATAGAACTATTATTACTATTGAAAAGGCAAACTTACTAAAAAGTGAGGACGCAAAGATACAGGCCTAAGGGTAAATTTTACCTATGGTGGCTGTTCTACCAAGGGATAACAATAACTGATGAATTTAAAAGGTTATTTCCATTGGGAAATAGCCTTTTCTTTGTATATTCTATATAAAGGTGATGAGGCAACATGTGGTCCACTAAACGTAACGCAATCGTTTCTATTTTTGTAATCGCTCTCTTAGTTTATGGTTGTATCTTATTGTTTAAAGATAATGAATTTATACGCTCACTAATAGCTATAGTTGCATTAATTATTGCAGGTTTAGCTAGTTTCATATGGTTGAATAAAGCATATCGTGTCACTATGGATAAGCAAAGGTTTTTTTGGTTGATTTTAAGTATTGGCGTCTTGTTCTATATCGCCTCAAATGCGATATGGTTGTTTACAGTCATTATCCACAGATCGATAGCATATCCAGAAGCTTCTTTTTATGTTTGGTTAATAGCCTATGTTCTCTTTCTAATTGCCTTAATCTACAAAATCAAATTTATCAACACGTCTATTTCTACTAGTAAGTATATTTTTACTATTTTTGTTTTTATGTCTTTTGTAATCTCTATAGTAGTACATTACTTGATTAATCCGATTTTAGTTACTTTTGAAAATTCTACTTTTGTTACGGCTACCGCTTTACTGTATATCGTTATCAGTATAAGTATCTTGTTCGTTATTAGTATTTTATTTCATTTATCACTTTTTAGTAAAGAAAGGGAAGTGATGGTGTTTATTGTTAGTGGTTTCTTTCTGCAAGTTGTTGCTGATAATTATTATGCTTACTTGGTGATTACAGATGGTTATCAACAGGCTGGTTTTGTTGACGTAATCTGGCTGATCGCTTTGTTAATGATCGGTGTTTCAGGTAAGTTTACAAAAACAAACACAGTCGAGTTAGACTGGAAAATCATTAACTATTTCCAAAATAAAGAATCAATGTTTCCCTATGTTATCATAATTAGTTTAATACTATTAGTCTCTTATAGTTATGAATGGGATTTTAATGCCCTTAGCATTGGGTTAATCGTTGTCTTTTTAATGGTTATTGTTCGTCAATTAGTTGTTATGGGAAAAAATAAAAAGTTGGCCAGTGAATATATGTATTTGGCTTATCACGATTCATTAACAGGATTAAAGAATCGTACTGCATTTATTAATGAATTAATACATATCATGCATAAAGCAAAAATAGCAGAGCACCCGGTCGCCTTGTTAATGATGGACCTTGATCGATTTAAGGATATAAATGATACGCTTGGTCATCATATCGGTGATTGTGTATTAAAAGAAGCGGCAATAAGATTAAAAAAGAATTTAAATAATAATGCAAAAGTTTATAGGATTGGTGGAGATGAGTTTGTAATTGTTTTACCAGGCAGCTCAAAAACGGATTGTATCGATGCTGCGAATACTATATTAGATATGTTTCATCAGCCCTTTTTTATTGGATATCATGAAATTTCTGTTACACCTAGTATCGGTATTAGCATGTATCCAACGGATGGATTAGATTATCAAGAATTGCTCAAATATGCAGATGCAGCAATGTATGTAGCAAAGGAGAAGGGAGATAGATATCACTTATTCGATGCGGATTTAAATATATCTATCACACGTAAAATGACAATTGAAGTGGAGTTAAGAAAAGCAATAGATAAAAATCAATTTGTGCTTTTTTATCAACCTAAAATAAATTTAAATACAGGGGCAATGATCGGTTTTGAGGCGCTCTTACGCTGGAATCATCCACAACTTGGTTCTGTGTCACCGGAAGAATTTATTCCAATCGCCGAAGAAACTGGACAGATTAATACTATTGGTGAATGGGTAATAAGGACAGCCTGTATAGAGAATAAGGATTGGCAAGATAAAGATTTCTCGGACCTAAGTGTTTCCGTCAATGTATATGCTAAGCAGTTTGAACAGGGGAATTTTGTTGCTAAACTTGAAAGCATATTAAAAGAAACAGGATTTAGCGCTCAATTTTTGGAGTTAGAAATAACAGAGAGTATTATGCAGGATACATGCGACTTACTCGAAGTATTAAAAGGAATTGGAGAACTCGGAGTAAAGACAACAATCGATGACTTTGGTACAGGTCAATCTTCTTTGCATATTTTAAAAGAATTACCTGTGAATACAATTAAAATAGATAAGTCCTTTATTGACCATATTGAGAATATGAGAAATATGTCCATTATAAAAACAATGATCGATATGGGAAACAATTTAAATTTAGAAGTCGTAGCTAAAGGAATAGAAACAGAAGAGCAATTAAAAGCTCTAGTTAACCTAGGATGTGAATATGGGCAAGGTTATTTGTTTTCTAAACCTGAACCGATAACCTCTCAGTTCGAATAAAATTGGGCGGTGCCTGTCACCACCCGTTTTTTGTCGAATCCGACGGCCAGTACCACCCGACTTTTAATTTGCTTTTTTAGTAGATGCCTGCCCGTTATCAAATTCCATTTTCCAACTGAAGTACTTGTTATCTGGATTTTTCTGATAGCGCAGGTAGGCATTGAACTTTTTCCCGTTTTTACTTGTTAAACCTTTAACGTATACAACACCTTTGGTTAACAGTGTTTTTACCATTGTTTTTGTTATCCTTTTTTTCAATGTTGCTAGGAATTTGTCATTCTTCCATAACACAAAGGAACAGCCACTTTTCCAATTGCTGCAGCCAAATCCTTTTGCTCCCTCTATTACGCTATGCCCACACTCAGGACATTTTCCAAGTGATTCTTTTGAGGTTGTCGTCTTTGTACTGCTTGGTGTTCGGGAAGTAGCTGTATTTCGAATCGTTATCGCTTCTGCCTCTTTTATCGTTGCAACAGCTTTCGTCGTAAATCCAAATACTTCATTTAAAAAGTCCTGCTTGCTAATCTTCCTTTTCTCCATATCAAATAACGATTTTTCTAAACGACCGGTAAATTCCAGGTCAAATAATTGCGTGATGGGAAAGGATTCTACTAGTTTTTTTCCTAATGGGGTGCAGGTCAGATTTTTTTGTTCGGTAGTAATATAGCCAACATCCTTTAGCTTCTTAATAGTGTCTGCACGAGTTGCCGCTGTGCCGATGCTAAACCCTTGTAAAATTGCACCCATGAACGCTTCACTCGTCTCACTTTCATCGTCTTTGTATGTTTTACCGCATGATTCCATTACGCGTAGCAGTGTTCGCTCGGTATGTTTTTTAGGCGGTTTAGTCGTGTGAGTTGAAAGTTCTGAATCTATTAGTTGAACAGTGGTATTGGCTTCTATCAATGGTAAGAGGGTATCTTTAGATTGAATTTTTTCTACTTTTTTCCAACCTTCTACAATTTGAACTTTTCCTTTTGTCTGAAAATAGCCTTTTAAAGTGACCTGATCTAATTCTGTCCGAATTGTTGTCTCTTCGTATTGGGCAGCCGGCATAAATTGGCTGATGAATCTATTTTTAATTGCTGTGTAAACAAGCTGTTCATCACTCGTAAGACGCTTGGGAATGAGATAGGTTGGTATAATCGCGCTATGAGACTCTACTTTTGCGTTATTAAACACACGTTTACCTTTGTGAAATTTAACCTCATCTTTATAAGGTAAATCAGAGACGTGAGCTTCAAGTACCTTTGCAGTTTTTCCAACAAGACTTTCTTCCAAAGCGGTACTGGACGTTCTTGGATAGGTGATGAATTTCTTTTCATAAAGTGACTGTGCTACTTTTAACACTTTATCCGATGTCCAGCCTTTATGTTTGTTCGTTATAAACCCTTGCAAGTTTGATAGATTAAATAAAAATGGTGGATATTCTGTTTTTCGTTCCACTTGTTTGTCTGTAACTGTTGCCGTTTGATTGGCAATTTGCTTTTGTACCTCTTCTAGTTGCGCTCTGTCTTTAAATTTAGCGTTTTTCTCTGTGTATGTACCTTGGTAGGTGTTCTTATCAGCTGTTTCAAAAGTAGCATTTAATTTAAAATAATCTTCTGGTTTAAATTGTGCAATTTCGGTATCACGGTCATAAATGATTTTTAGTGTTGGTAAAAGAACCCGGCCGATATTTAGTACCTTGCCTCTCCCTTTTTGAAATTTGAGGGTTGCTACCGATGTTAAATTAATGCCTATTACCCAATCGGTCCATTGGCGACTGATTCCAGCATTTAGTAATGGCTTCATTTCTTCATTTGGTTTTAGATTTTCCATCCCACGCAGTATTTCTCTTGGTGTCCATTCATTTAACAACAAGCGATAGACATTCTTTTTTGTTTTACTATTATAGATGATACTATCTCCAATAAGTTGTCCCTCACGATCGTAATCACAAGCGGAAACAATTGCATCAACATCTTTTCGTCGGATAAGGGAATGAATGATCTTTAATTGCTTCTGAGCACCAGCATCACGTTGTTTTCGGTTGCGAGGGTTGCTTTTAACTTTGTATTGAAACGAAGTTGGGATAAAAGGGAAATTATCCATTTTCCATCGAGCCATTTTTGTATCATAGTCTTTCGCATCATATAACTCTAGCAAATGACCAAATGCCCAAGAGATTAGATAGCCATTGCCTTCAAAGTAGCCATCTTTTTTCTCTTTTACCTTTAAGGCATCAGCAATGTTTTTTGCAACAGAGGGTTTTTCAGCAATAAATAGTTTCATAGAAGAGCTCCAATCGTTAAGGGATTTTTTTGGTGGGGATAAAGAAGTAAATCTATTATAACATATGGGGCGTGCCTGTCACTTCCCGTTTCATGTCGAATCGTTAGTTGGATACTATGTCTATGATTCGCCAGCCATGGTTAAACTTGACTTAAAGAGGGTGTTAAAAGTTTCTGATTTGCGGCGTTTTGAACACGTACTTAAAGGATGGTGACAATGGAACTTAATTATGACGTTATGTTTGGTATGGATAAACAGATGCATCTTATTAGTTATGGTGTTATTTCATTAGTGGTAGGAATATTTATTGTGCTTCTCTCGCAGGAACAAACTGTCAAACAAAGAATTAGCGTTGCTTGGGTTGTATTAGTGACGGTTGGAACTGTAGAAGAATATCGTCAATATATGACACCACATAGAAGTGCGGAGTTTCTAGATGCTATTGCAAATTTGTTTGGAGTAACAATAGGATTAGTGGTGCCATTGCTTATTTTTTGCATGATTAAATACCGCAATCATTTTGTTTTTAAGCTATTTGCTATATATAGTATTGTGTTAATCCCTCTGTTTCTCGGTTTGATTTATTTTAATGAGCGGCCTTTTGTCATTTTGGAAGAACCAACAAGAGAGAATTTGCGTAATCTCCTTGCAATGGTTGGATTGTAGAGGTGCCTGTCAAATCACGTTCGACAAAAAACGGGAAGTGACAGCGTATAATGGTAAATAAGTCAACTCTCATTTGCACCTAAAAAAGACCGACCTTAATTAAAACTCTTAAAATCATTTTTTAAAAAGTTCATCTATCACAGAACCTTATAATGGAGCTCTTC
>NZ_QJSH01000002.1 GCF_003426025.1 Paraliobacillus quinghaiensis | reverse complement strand
CCAGTTTTGGGAGTTTGATATGCCTATCTACTACTGCAATATTTCCGTTCGTTTGTTTTGTTGTATAAGACTGAACAGGATTCTTTTTAGATTTGAAACGCGGGTACTTATTTTGTTTCTTGTAGTAACGATTATAGGAATTGGCTAAATTTTCAACTGATCTTTGCAAGGCAATACTATCAACCTCTTTTAAAAACGCATAGTGTTTCTTTAATTCAGGGAGAGATTTGACCGTGTTGTATTTATTTAAACACTTCCCTTTCCAGTTATTCGCTGGTAGGTAACCATTTTGAACCATTTCCCGGACGATATACCAATAAGCATCTTTTTCTTTTTGTTTCCCGAAAAAGAAGTTAAAAACGAATCTGGAACAACCAATGGTTTTATTGATAAGTTCAGTCTGTTTTTTATTGGGATAGATACGAAATTTATAGGCTTTGTTTACAATCATAGTTTCACCTCCTCATTGGGTCAATTATACCATTTTGGGGAGGGTTACACAAACATTTGTTCTTGTTTTTTCGAGATTGTTGGTGTATACAAAAACTCGTATCTAATTACTTTCATGTAGCACTTAAATAATCGGACAATTGAGATGGCAAATGGCCATCCCTTGTCCGAAGCCGATTCATCTCATGACTGAAGTCACAAGTGTTCTCGGCTAATTCATAAAAATCATAAGGTTTTTCATATCTCCAGCTTAGTATTTTTCTAGCTGAATTCTCGTTCATATTTTTTATGGTTAAATTCATAATATCCCTCATTTCAATAGTCGTTTAATAAGGAGGTTTATTACACAATCCTACAAGTTGGCTCAACAAGCAATAGGAGCTGCGCCATCAACAACTCCTTGTTCCACTAAAACAACCGTTAGTGAAAAATTATACATCTCGCTCTTCTATTTTTTAATTTAATGCATTGCTAATATAATTGTTTAGATTGATAGATAATACTTCACTCAGGAAGCATGTATATCAGATTTTAAAAAGTACTTCTGAATTATTATTGAGGTAATAAATAACACCGCAATATCTATACCACATCGCACAAGCAGTTGGAGCATAACACCACTGAAAATTAATCCGATAAAACTGTTAAATATTATCCAGTTTATCCCTATAGTTAATACAACAAGTTTATAAGAAAGTAAAAATTTATTCTGACCACTAGAAAATATAGGATACAAAACCGTATAACACCATCCTAGAACGACTCCAAATACAATTGTCCATAAATAAGTGGGAATAGGAAATGTAGCAATGTTACTACCAATTACACCTGTTTCATAGCCAACTGTCCTAGCTATTAAAAAAGTAATTGTAATTAGGGCAACAACTTTAATTTTTTCTATTAAATTTAATAACTGCCAAGAGCTAGATGTGTTCTTTTTACTTAATGTAAAGTAAGCAGTCACAATACATAATAATAATGCGGGTATCGCATCACTTATACCCATTAAAAATTGGTAATTAACGAATGCTAATCCCCATTCATTAAAAGGCGAAGCCTCAACAACAACTTCCTGCATTCCTACTAAATAAAGAACTGCAAAGACTGTCCCAAACCGAAATCCGATTTGCAATTTTGTTATACTTGACCGTTTTCCAAAATATCGCATAACAATAACACAGTGTAAAAACAATAAAACAAAGTAGAAAACTGCTACTACAGGAAATCCAAAAAGTTTTACAAATATACTATCAAAATCTTCTAGATTCACATCGGCAGGTACAATAGCATGAAAGAATATTGCAATTAAAGCAGCAACTATAATAGCTAGCGCGTTTATTACTATTACTCTTTTAACACTAATAATCCGTTCTTTCATTTCAATCCCCCTTAACATACTGATAACTCCCACAGCTAAAGCAGTGGGGTTCTAAGATACTTACAAGCTTCTCAATAGTGTCTAATCTTTCCTTTTAGAAAGATTTTTCACCAAAGTACTGACCTACTTTCTCTTAAAACATTAACCGCATTGATTATTTTCCTTTTGGTTTTTGATAACCTAATATCATCTACTACATGTTCAAGTTCTTCGGCATAAAAGTCTGCAAAATTTTGACCTTTATATCTTGGAACAACGTGCATATGAAAGTGAGTTAACTCATCAAACTTACCACCATTTTGACATATAGTAATACCGTCGGATTTAAACAATTCCTTAACTACTTTTGAGAGTATCTTTGCAGAATTCATAATTGAATTAGATGTTTTTTCATCAAGTTCATAAAAATACCTTGTATGTTTTTTAGGCAATATCAAGATATGCCCTTCATTGTAAGGGGAATGGTCCAAGAAGCAACAAACATATTCATCCTCTAAAACTACATGAACTGGTTCCTGCTTATTTGCTAAATTACAGCCTAAACATTCCACTTTAAACACAGCCTTCCATTCAGTTTTCTATTTTGTTAGCCAACTACTCTGCTTCTTTAATAAAAGATACAGTATTACCGCTGTTGTGGTAATGCTTACGTTTGTTGAGGGACCTTAATTAAGATTTGAATTAAAGAATGCACCATAATAAGTATCGTCAATTTTTATAGCAACAACAGTATTACTTCGGTCTTGCTCTATTCTTTTAAATATTTTAGTACCAACCTGTAAGTTGAGGGTTGAATCATATATTACTGCTTCACCATTCTCATTTATTTCATCTACTATTGCTTTGATTTCCCCGATTTCTTTCCCTACATTTTCAACGAAAACTTTTCCACGATCAATCGTATATATACTACCTTCAAAAGCAAATGCCCCTTTTGATTCACTTGGAGTTTCACCTACTATTTTTTTTGGTTCCTCCGTATTAGAACAAGCGGTTAATAAAACAACAAAAATAAGTATAAAAAAACTTCTTGATAACCTCAGGAAAATCCCCCCTATCTCTATCCAATTTAACACCTATTTGCACATATCTTGTTTCTTTGTATATTCAAGAAACCTGTCACTTAATGCCATAAAAGAAGCTACAAATGAATTATTGTTTATTTTCAAGAAAATCTTCTAATTCTTGAGGTTCTGTAGATGTATAAACCAGTTCTTTGTGGTCAAAGACCAATGCTATTGTATTCTTTTCTAATTCAATATCTAAATCTTCGATATAAGGATTGACACCCCAAGTGACAATTTGAACCACATTCTTATCAACGTACTCATCAATAATTTCTTGCCAGACCTCTCTGTTTTCGGTGTGCGAAGTTACAATTACACTATATTTACTTTCATCAGGGGTTACCATTTCAGGCGCAGAAACTTTGTCGGTAGACGAACAACCAAGAGTTAATACACCAATTAGGCCTACATAGAGTGATAGAAAAACCTTTCGCATAGAGTAAGCCTCCTAGCCTTTTTTTAACACACTTCTTGCTCGTAAAATAAGAAACGCTTCTTTTGCTAGCCTGCCCTTCAGCAAAAAAATGGAGCTACCTTAATGACATCTCCTTTCTACTATCCTCTCGTTTAGTGAAAAATCAGTCGTCCAAACTTGCGACCATTATTGCACTGACAAACCAAATTATCAATGCTGGAATATAATATAAAATGGCAATACTCATTTCACCAATTAGAGGGCTTAGCTTGATAAAATATAAATAGTTATATGATACGAAAAGAACAAATGAGATAAGAGCTTTTAAATATGAGTTATTATATAAGATAAAGCCAATACCAGGAAGAATTAAGTTAGCAATAATGCTGACACGTCGCTTGAATGATTTTTGTTCGCTTTGTAAGATAGTAATTTTATTGTTTAATTCCCTTTTTAAAACTTTTAGTTCTTCATTTTCCATTCATAAACCTCCCTTGTATAAAACGTTTCTCTTATTAAATAAACCTGCCAGTTTAAGATCAATCCTTCACAAACTCTATATTTATTTTAACATAAAAATCCATATTCCCTTTCAAAAAATAACAAAAATGATATCCTTTCCAAATCACAAAATATTTTTACACACTCAATAAACATACAAAAGTTCAGATAAAATATAATCTAACTTTTCGCGTGCAATTTACCTTGCATATTAAAAGCAATTATAAGAAAAATGGCTTTATATCAATAAAAAATGACTACTAAATTGTAGTATAATTTAGTAGTCATTTTATGTTACATTTTTAATGTTTGCGATAGGAAACAGAACCCGTTAGGATAACCTCTATGCTTTTAAGAGTTATTTTCCACAACAATTATCCTAATGCTAATGTGTTGCGCCATTCTAGTAAGCTACTCTTTTCTTTCTCGTTAATTGCTTCCGCTTCTAGTAATTGCTCGATTAGAACATCAAAGTTTGTGATTGTAGATAAAGGTATTTGTTTTTCATCAAATACCATTTTAGCTTGTTCTAATCCGTATGTAAAAATTGCCATTACCCCTAATACCTCTGTGCCTTCTTCTCGTAGTGCAAGTGCTGAGTTAAGCGAAGAACCACCTGTTGAAATCAGATCTTCAACCACAATCACTTTTTGTCCCGGTTCAATTTGCCCCTCTATTTGATTTCCTTTTCCATGTGCTTTAGCCTTGTCACGCACATAAATCATTGGTAAATCAAGTTTTTCTGCTAACCATGCCGCATGAGGAATTCCTGCAGTTGCACATCCAGCAATTACGTCTGGTTGAACATCTAATGCTTTAATTTTCTCCACGAAAGCTGTAGCAATTTTACTTCGTATCTCAGGGTACGACATTGTTAAACGATTATCACAGTAAATTGGCGATTTTATACCAGATGTCCAAGTAAAAGAACGATCAGGTTTTATTTGAATAGCTTTTATTTTATATAAATCATTGGCAATTTGTTTAGCTAAAGACATGATTCCACTCCTTTATCGCTTTTTGATACATCACGTGTGGTTCTGTTGCTGCAGTAATACTTCGACCTATTACAAGTGCATCAACACCTTGTTTTTTGGCAAATGTTGGTGTTCCAATTCTTTTTTGGTCATCATTAGCCGTATCTGCCAATCTAATACCTGGAGTCACTGCTAAAAAAGCTTTTCCACATACTTGTTTAATAGCTTGTGCTTCATGTGCAGAACATACAACACCGTCCGCTCCGTTATGCTTACCTAAAAGAGCTAGGTCGGTTACAAGCTTTTCTACCGGTTGGTGTATAGATAATTCTTGCTCTAGTACTGCTTGGTCCATTGACGTTAACACTGTCACCACTAGAAGTTTCGGTACTTGTGCATGATTACTTCCATCTATTAAACCTTGTTTGGCTGCTGCAATCATTGCACTTCCACCAAACCCATGAACATTTACTATATCAACTTCTAATTTTGCAAGATTTTTCATCGCTTTATAAATTGTCGTCGGAATGTCATGCAGTTTAAGGTCTAAAAAGATGGAATGGTTTCTTTTTTTTAACTGTTCAATCACAGCTGGCCCTTCCCGATAAAACAGTTCCATCCCCACTTTGACTGGAACACCATCTAAGTTATTTGTTTTTAAAAAGCGATCCGTTTGTTCCCATGTAGGAAAATCAAGCGCCAGATATATCGGCTGTTGCATGTTCATGCCCCTTTCCAATTGCATCTTCTACTGATGAAAAACCGCATTTTTCTAACACACCTGGTAATGCATCAATGATTTCCGGACAAATAAACGGATTTTGAAAATTAGCTGTCCCTACTGCTACAGCACTTGCTCCAGCAAGTAAAAATTCAAGTACATCTTCCGCTGATGTAATACCACCCATACCAATGATTGGAATCGATACTTGCTGTCTTACTTGATAGATCATTCGAATTGCGATCGGTTTTAGAGCAGGACCTGACATCCCACCTATTTTATTCGCAAGAACCGGCTTACGCTTATGCAAATCAATTTGCATACCTGTTAATGTATTGATCATTGATAAACCATCGGCTCCGGCTGCTTCAACTGCTTTTGCTATTTCAACAATATCCGTTACATTAGGTGATAATTTTACGTAAACTGGAACATTACTTTTTGCTTTTACTCGCCTAGTTACTTCACTTGCTAAGGTTGGATCGGTACCAAATTGCACCCCACCCTCCTTAACATTTGGACAGGAAATATTTAATTCAATCGCAGCAATGTTTGATGATCTTGAAATAGCTTCTGCGACAGCTTCGTATTCTTCAATCGTACTTCCCGCAACATTTGCTATCACAGGTGTAGCATACTGCATTAAAAATGGAACCTCTTCAGCTAGAATTTTTTCAACTCCTGGATTTTGTAGTCCAATCGCATTTAACATTCCTGAAGCTGTCTCAGCCACTCTAGGTGTAGCATTTCCAAAGCGTGCTTCTTTCGTTGCAGCTTTGATCATGATAGCACCTAGTTTATTCAGGTCATAAAATTTGCTATACTCTCGGCCAAAGCCAAAACAGCCGGACGCAGGCATAATTGGGTTTTTTAAAGATAATCCAGGAAGTTCAACTGCTAGATTATTCATAGGATCACCTCATCCGCTTCAAATACAGGACCATCTTGACAGACCTTTTTATAACTAGTTGATGATTCTGGCGTTGGAATGACACAAGCAAAACAAGTACCAACCCCACAGCCCATCCGCTCTTCTAATGAAAGGTAACCTTTTTTATCACTTAACGTTTGAGAAACTGCTCGAAGCATTGGGGTAGGTCCACAAGAGAAATAATAATCAAACGTTGGAGATTGCTCCTGTATTACATTAGTTACAAACCCTTTACTACCATAACTCCCATCATTCGTAACAACATGACAAACACCAAGTGATGCAAATTTTTCTTCATAAAAAACGTACTCTTTTGACTGAAATCCTAAGATAACGATAACTTCTACACCCTTTTGGACCAATTGCTTTGCGAGATAATATAGAGGGGGAACGCCAATTCCGCCCCCAATTAATAATGCTTTCTGTACTTCGAGCTTATCTATCGGATACCCGGTTCCACAAGGCAGTAATATATCTAATTTATCACCGACATTAGCCTGTGCTAAGGTTTCAGTACCAGTACCAACTACTTTAAATACAATAGTCATCATCTGTTTAGGTTTATCTAAATCTGCAATTGAAATAGGTCGTCGTAATTGATGCGCATTGTCATTGCCAATTCGGATATGAATGAACTGTCCTGGTTCTACCTCATCTAAAGAAACCGTTGCTTTTAATTTCATTTCAAATGTATCTAGCGCAATTTCATTCACTTGCTCAATTGTTAAAAGGGATTTGGTGATCACCTAATGACCTCCTTGTTCGCCACAACAGCTTGTGCTGTAAATGTTGTTGAATCAATTACATCTAAAATTGCTAGTGCTGTATCTAAACTAGTTAAACAAGCAGTTCCATGTTCTACCGCTTCCCGACGAATTCTAAAGCCATCAGATCGTGGTCGTTTTCCTGAAGTAAGTGTATTGATAACAAACTGTACTTCACCATTTTCAATTATAGAAAGAACGTTTTTCCCTTCTGCTCCAATTTTACCTACTTCTGTTACAGGTAGTTGATGCTTTTGAATATACTGTGCTGTCCCAGTTGTAGCGTATAAATGAAACCCTAACTGATGGAACCGTTCTGCTATTTCAACTATCTCTTTTTTATCTTTATCCGCAACAGTTAACAGTACAGCTCCTTCCATTGGAATCGAAAGTCCTGAAGCAATTAGCCCTTTATACAAAGCTTTTGCTAATGTCTTATCTCGACCTATCGCCTCTCCAGTTGATTTCATTTCTGGTCCCAGAATTGTGTCAACACTTCGTAATTTTTCAAAAGAAAAGACAGGAACTTTTACTGAAACATGATCAGGTTCTGGGAGCAATCCGCTTGTGTAGCCCATTTCACTTAGAGATTGGTCGACGATGCATTTTGTTGCAATATTAGCCATTGTGACACCTGTAATTTTGCTTAAGAAAGGAATCGTTCTACTAGCGCGCGGATTCACTTCTATCACATAGACTTGATCTTGATGGACAACAAATTGGATGTTAACTAATCCCTTTACTTGTAATCGTTCTGCTATTTTTATCGTAGTATCAATTAATTGTTGTTTAACCGCAGGCTTAATCCGTTGTGTTGGATAAACTGCTATTGAATCGCCTGAATGGACACCTGCACGCTCAATATGCTCCATAATACCTGGTATAATTGTTGTTTCGCCATCACTAATCGCATCTACTTCTACTTCAATTCCGGTTAAATATTTGTCAATTAATACAGGATGTTTGTGCTTGATATGTGTTGTTTTTTGTAAATAACTGAATAGCTCATCCTCGTTATAGACAATTTCCATTTGACTTCCGCCAATAACATAGGACGGTCGTACTAAAACAGGATAACCAATTTCCTTTGCTGTTTCTTTCGCTTGCTCTAATTGACGGACACTTTTCCCTTTAGGTTGCGGGACATCAATACTAGTTAATAGTTGCTCAAATTTATCTCGATCCTCCGCTAGGTCAATTGCTTCTAGTGAAGTACCTAGAATCACCACACCACGTCTTTCTAATCCTGATGCTAAATTTATCGCAGTTTGTCCTCCGAACTGGACAATCACACCAATCGGATTTTCTATTTCAACAACATGCATCACATCTTCTAATGTCAATGGTTCAAAATATAATTTATCTGACACACTGAAATCAGTTGAAACTGTTTCCGGGTTATTATTCATAATAATCGCTTCATAACCCGCTTCTTTTAATGCTAAAACAGAGTGGACTGTTGCATAGTCAAATTCAATCCCTTGTCCTATCCGTATTGGACCCGAACCCAATACAAGTACTTTTTGATTCGAAGTTGGAATAGATTCTTGTTCTTCTTCATAGCTGCTATAAAAATAGGGTGTTGCCGATTCAAATTCTGCAGCGCATGTATCAACCATTTTGAATACTGGATGGATATGCTCCAATTTCCTTTGTAGATATACATCGTCTATTTCTACTTCCCAAAGACGGGCAATATGCGTATCGGAAAATCCAGCTTCTTTTGCTTCTTGAAGTACGTCTTTTGAACTTTTATTGTCTATTAATCTTGTTTCCAAGTTGATCAGTGATTTGATTTTATTCAAAAAATAAAAATCTATTTTTGTAAGCTCGTGTACTATTTCGATAGATAGGTTTCGACGAAATGCTTCAGCTAAAACAAAAACGCGTTCGTCATCAGCATGGATTAGTTTTTCTTTTAAGCTATCGAGTGAATCTTGTTCAAGGTGTGGCAAATAAAATTCATCCCCACTAATATCCAATGAACGAATCCCCTTTAAAAATGACTCTTCAAAAGTACGACCTATTGCCATTACTTCTCCAGTAGCCTTCATTTGTGTTCCAAGCGTTCGATTACCTGTTGTAAATTTATCAAATGGAAATCTTGGAAATTTTGTTACAACATAATCTAATGCTGGCTCAAAAGCGGCATATGTCGTCTGCGTTATCGGGTTTTTAATTTCATCTAATGTTAAACCAACTGCAATTTTTGCTGCTATTTTTGCAATTGGATAGCCAGTAGCCTTTGATGCCAATGCAGATGAGCGGCTTACCCTAGGGTTAACTTCAATGATATTATAATTGAAGCTGTGTGGATCGATGGCAAGTTGAACATTACATCCACCTTCAATTTTTAATGCGCGAATTATTTTTAATGACGCATTCCGTAGTAATTGGTATTCTCGGTCACTCAATGTTTGTGATGGTGCAACAACAATTGAATCACCTGTATGAATTCCAACTGGATCAATATTTTCCATATTACAAACCACAATTGCTTGGTCATTTTTATCACGCATTACTTCATATTCAATTTCTTTAAACCCCGCAATATTTCGTTCAATTAAGCACTGATTGACCGGAGATAGTGCCAAACCACTTCTGGTAATTTCACGCAACTGCTGTTCGTTATAACACATGCCACCACCAGTACCACCAAGTGTATATGCCGGCCGTACAATCAATGGAAATCCGATTTTTTCAGCAAAATTAATTGCACCTTCAACGGTTGTCACAATATCACTTTCAGGAACAGGCTCATTTAACTCGTGCATTAACGCGCGGAATTTCTCGCGGTCTTCTGCTAATTGAATTGCTTCTAATGATGTACCTAAGAGTTCCGTACCATAAACTTCTAAAATTCCTGTCTGATCAAGTGCAACAGCTAGATTTAAACCAGTCTGTCCACCTAAAGTAGGTAAAATTGCATCAGGTTGTTCTTTGCGAATGATCTTTGTTAAAAATTCAACCGTTAATGGTTCCATGTATACAGTGTCCGCAATGGTATGATCTGTCATGATTGTGGCAGGATTCGAATTCGCTAATATTACAGTGTATCCTTCCTCTTTTAATGCTTGGCATGCTTGTGTACCTGAATAATCAAACTCCGCTGCTTGTCCAATAATAATCGGTCCAGAACCGATCACCAATATCTTTTTTATATCTGTACGCTTTGGCATGTAAGATCCCCCTTTGCTTTCTTTTGGTGTTGGTTTATTTCAGAAAGAAATGCATCAAATAAATGACTTGTATCTTCTGGCCCTGGTGAACTTTCAGGGTGATATTGCACTGAAAAAGCTGGATATGTTCGATGCCTGATACCCTCAACAGAGTTATCATTTAAAGCAGTTTGAGTTAAAACTAGTTCTGTCTTTTCTAATGAATGAGTTGTGACAGCATAGCCATGGTTTTGCGATGTTATATATGTTTTGTTTCGTTCTAAATCTTTCACTGGGTGGTTTGAACCTCTATGCCCAAAGACCATTTTTTCTGTATCTGCACCACATGCTAATGCTAATAATTGATGCCCTAAACAAATTCCAAAAATAGGGGTATTGTGAATCAATGATTTAATCATCTCGATTGCTTCCGGAACATCTTTCGGATCCCCAGGTCCATTTGTCAGCATAATTCCGTCAGGCTTTAAACGCTCTATCTCGTCAGCAGAATAGTGATATGGAACAACAGTTACATGACAATTCCGTTTGGTTAAATCTCGTAATATTCCATGTTTCATTCCAAAATCAACTAATACAATTCGTTTCCCTCTTCCAGGTACAACATATGGTTTAACTGTTGAAACACGCTCTACTTGATCAGACATTAATCCTATGTTTTCAAAATCAATAGATTGATAGTTTTCAGTAAAATCAGCTTTTGCCTTCGTTAGGACAGCCTTCATCGTACCGTGCTTTCGGATAATCTTTGTTAGTTTTCTTGTATCTATTCCTGCAATAGCTGGTATATCCTTTGCTTTTAAATAACTATCTAATGTTTCTTCGTTACGAAAATTTGAAGGTTGCTCGCACATTTCTTTTACAACTAACCCATGAATAGAAGGATTAATTGTTTCAAAATCATCTCTATTCACACCATAATTTCCAATTAACGGATATGTCATCGTAACAATTTGACCGCAATAAGATGGATCAGATAAAATTTCTTGATAACCTGTCATACCTGTATTAAAAACTACCTCACCAATGCTTTCTTCTAAACTACCAAATGCTTTTCCAGTAAATATCGTACCATCTTCAAGTACCAGTTGACGTTTAAACATATGCTGCCTCCTTATAGACGATCTCCCCATTAACAAGTGTCAGTACAGGTTTTCCTGTTACTTCCCACTCATTAAAAGGTGTGTTTTTTCCTTTTGAGTAAAAGTGATCTTTATCAATTACCCACTTTTCTTCCAAGTTTAATAGTGTTAGGTCTGCTATAGCTCCTTGCTTTAGTTCACCTGCATGTAGACCAAATACTTGGGCTGGTTTGATTGTTAACCACTCAATTAATTGTGTTAGAGTTATTTTGTTTGTCTCTACAAAATTTGTATGTAGTAAGGCAAATGCCGTTTCTAAACCTACAATGCCAAATGGCGCTTCATTGATGCCTTTTTGCTTTTCTGCTTCTGTGTGTGGTGCATGATCTGTTGCGATAAAATCAATTGTTCCATCTATTAAACCATCGAATAATGCTTGTTGATCTTGTTGTGAGCGAAGTGGTGGATTCATTTTAAAATTAGGATCAGCCGAAACGATATCTTTCTCGTTTAGTAACAAATGATGTGGGGTAACCTCGGCTGTAACATAAATGCCCGCACGCTTTGCATCACGAATCACTCGCACAGACTCCTTTGTACTAACATGACAAACATGATAATGACAGCCTGTAGCTTCTGCTAGTAGTACATCTCGTGCAATTTGCACCGATTCACATATTGATGGAATGCCATTAACACCTAATCGAGCACTTACTTCTCCATCATGTACCACGCCGCTATGAATCAGTGAGTTATCTTCACAATGGGCAACTATCGTCATATTAAGTGCTGCCGCTTGCTTCATTGCCTGTAACATTTGATCAGCTGTCTGCACCCCAACACCATCATCTGTGAATCCAAAAGCACCAGCTTCTTTTAATGCTTTCATATCAGTCAGTTGCTCGCCATTTAAGCCTTTCGTAATTGACGCATAAGGTAGCACGCGAACCTTTGCTGTATCGTCTATTTTATTCAATATATCTCTTAAAACTGACGGATTATCTGGAACAGGATTTGTATTAGGCATCGAACACACTGTTGTATATCCACCTCTTGCTGCCGCTTTTGTTCCTGTTTCAATTGTTTCCTTTGCTGATCCCCCTGGTTCTCTTAAATGTACATGGACATCAATAAAACCTGGTGTCAGAAGATTTCCTTGGCAATCAATTACGGAATCAGCTTGTCTATTTTCAATCTTATTAGCAATTTCCTTAATAACTCCATCTTCTATTTTCACTTCACATGGAACACATTCATTATTTGCTAATACTTGTTTTGCGTTTGTTAAAAGCAGTTGCATGTCCAATCCCCCTTGTTTGAAATAGATGATAGATAATTGCCATTCTAGCAACTACACCGTTTTCCATTTGTTTAAAAATGCGTGAACGTTTTGATTCTACCAAGTCACTATCAATTTCAACTCCTCGATTAACTGGTGCTGGATGCATAATAATTGCATGACGAAGCATATTTTGCTCGCGCTTTTTTGTTAATCCATACTGTTCTAAATACGCAGCGTCGTTGAGCAGTTCATTGTCTTGATGTCTTTCTAATTGAACACGTAACAGCATTACGACATCACTAATTGCAACAGCATCATCTATGTCTATATAAGGAAAGTCTAACGTTTCATCTTGCCATTCTTTTTTTGTTGACAAGTAAACATTTGCTCCTAGAGTCTTTAATGCATAAGCATTGGATCGCGCAACACGACTATGTTTTATGTCACCAATTATTACTACGTTTAATCCTTTAAATGATTGAAATTCTTGATACATGGTATATAAATCGAGCAAGGATTGTGTTGGGTGTTCTCCTGAACCATCTCCAGCATTGATTACCGGAATTGTCATTCTCTTTGCTAATTCCTGTACAGCATGATCTTCAGGGTGTCTTACAACTAGCAGTTGTGCTCCAATCGCTTCAAACGTTTTAGCTGTGTCATACATGCTCTCTCCCTTTAGAAGGCTTGATGCTTCCGCATGAAAATCAAGTGTTTCTATGCCTAATTTCTTTTGCGCCACAACAAAACTCATTTTTGTTCGTGTACTTGGTTCAAAGAATAAATTTGCAGCAAATATTTTCTCATTAAAATGAGGGATTCCATTTATCTCAAAATCATTAGTCAATTTAATTAGCTGCAACATTTCATGTTCTGATAAGTTTTTCATAGAAACAAAATGGTTCATTTAAAAGATCCTCCTTTTAGTGAAGGGACTGTCTAGTAATCTAGACAGTCCCTTTCTATTATTCTTGCTCTTCTTCTATGTGTTCTTCTGTTTTAAACATATTTCCATTGCCATAACCTGTTTCTTTTCCTGGTAACACAAGATTTAGCAGCACACCAGTAATTGCTGCAAGGGCCATACCTTGAATTTCAACATTTTGTCCAAAAACATTAAATCGTACTAGTGCTCCCCCTATTCCAATTACTAGAATGACAGATGCTACAATAAGATTTCTATTATTACCAAGATCAACTTGATTATCAACTAACATGCGCAATCCACTTGATGCGATAATACCGAATAATAGAATCGACACACCACCCATAACCGCGGTTGGGATTGAACTGATTAAATCTGATATTATTCCAACAAAGCCAAATGTGATTGCGAGAACTGCTGCTCCTCCAATAACGAATACACTAAACACACGCGTAATGGCTAACACACCAATATTTTCACCATAAGTCGTGTTTGGTGGTCCACCTAAGACAGAAGCAATTAACGTTGCTACACCATCACCTAGGATCGAACGATGTAAGCCAGGTTCTTTGATAAAATTACGTCCTACAACTTTTGATAAAACCATTTGGTCACCGATATGTTCTGCAATTGTTACAGTTGCTACTGGAACCATTAACCAGAAGATGCTCCAACTGAATACATCTAGTGGATTGTAATCTTTAAAAGGGATAACAAATTCTGGTATGACGAAAATCGCACCCAAAAACGCGCCAACTGTTTCTGCTCCTGCAATATTCGACCATGTCACACTCAATGCAGATGTATCTACAATTCCTTGTGTTAAGGCAAAAAGATAACCCGTTACGATACCGATTAATATTGGTATTAGTCCAAAGAAGCCTTTAAAAAATAATGAACCTATAACTGTGACTGCTAATGTAACAATCGCAACAAGAAAATGCGTTCCACTATAGGTACCACTAGCATCATTCATTGCCATACCGATTGCTGTTGGTGCTAACCCTAAACCAATTACAATAATAACTGGTCCAACAACAATTGGAGGTAAAATCTTCATTAACCAATCTAAACCAAAAAATCCAATTAACAATGCTAAAACACCATAAACAAGACCCGCGAAGAAACTCCCTACCATTGCTCCCGGTACACCACTATCACTTATCGCCGCTCCAATTGGCGCAATAAACGCAAAGCTTGAACCTAAGTAGGCAGGAATTCTTCCTCGTGTGATAAATAAATAAGCAAGTGTCCCTGAACCACTTGAAATAAGCGCAACTGCAGGGGGTAAACCTGTTAAAAATGGAACTAAAATAGTTGCTCCAAACATTGCAAATAAGTGCTGTAAACTTAACATAAACCATTTTGATTTTTGCGGTACATCTCTTACATCCATCACCATATCTAATCGTGACATTTGACTTCCTCCCCAATTTTTCTCTTTTTTTTCATAAAAAAAACCTCTTTGCAAAGTTGCAAAGAGGTAGACGTGTCTAAATATACACGTATCCCTTAACAACCTTGCAAGCCTCACAGGACTTACTTAAAGGTTAGATATATTAATTTTCGTAAATACTTACTTGTTCTTCGTGATCTGTTTCATCTAAAGCTACAACTATTACTTCATCTTGTGAAGTTGGAATGTTTTTACCAATGTAATCTGCTCGAATTGGCAGTTCACGATGACCACGATCAATTAAAACAGCTAATTGAATTTGTGATGGTCTACCTTGATCAATAATCGCATCCATTGCAGCCCGAACGGTCCTCCCAGTATATAATACATCATCAACTAAAATTAATTTCTTCCCAGAAATTTTTGATTGAAGATCAGCTTGATGAATTACCGGCTGCTCATCAGAAGAGACATGACTTAGATCGTCACGATAAAGTGTTATATCAATTTCTCCGATTGGTACTTCTACCCCTTCTATTTCGGCAATTTTTGCACCTAATCGATTAGCTAGTGGACATCCTCTTGTTTTAATCCCCACAAGCATCAAGTCATCGACACCTTTATTTCTTTCCAGAATTTCATGGGCAATTCTAGTAAGCGCTCGGTTTATTGCTGCATGGTCTAAAACAACTGCTTTTTGCTTCATAGCACTCACCCTCACTTTCTTTGATAAATGACCAAAAAAATCCCTTTTCTCCGTGTGCGAGAAAAGGGATTTAGATAGAAAGATACTTCTATCCTGTTTACCGAATCCTTTTCAGCCTCACGGGACTGTAATTAAAGGTCATTTTATTAACTCTTATTATTCCAAAAAACCTTGCAAATGTCAACGCATTTCTTTAATCTTTTTTAAAGTATCTTGAAAATCATTTGGTGCTTCTACTTCAAATTGCATCCACTCTTTTGAACGTGGATGTTCAAAGCCCAATTCTTTTGCGTGTAATGCTTGTCCACCCATTACAATTGTTTTCCTTGGGCCATACTTTGGATCACCAACTAGTGGAAAACCAATATATTTCATATGAACACGAATTTGATGTGTTCTACCCGTCTCTAACACACATTTCACATATGTGAATTTGTCGCCTATTCGTTCATTCACCTCAAAATGAGTAACTGCAGGCTTGCCACCTGCAACAACAGCAATCTTTTGTCTATCTTTAGGATCACGTCCAAGCGGGGCTTCAATCGTACCATATTCATGAGGTATTGCACCATGGACTAGTGCTTCATAGGAACGTTTCACAGTTTTTGCTTCAAGTTGTGCTGCTAATGCTTGATGAGAGTGATCGTTTTTTGCAACCATTAACAAGCCACTTGTATCACGATCAATTCGATGCACAATACCTGGACGAATCACATCATTTATACCTGATAAATCATCACAATGATAAAGCAAAGCATTAACCAACGTTCCATTCGCGTGTCCTGCTGATGGATGTACAACCATTCCTCTCCGCTTATTCACAACAAGCAGATCTTGATCTTCATAAACTATATCTAATGGGATATTTTCTGCAACCACATCAATTGCTTCAGGTTCAGGTATCTTCCACGTTATTGTTGCACCCTCTTCACATTTATAATTATTTTTTACTGGAGACCCATCAACAAGTACATACCCTTCCTTAATCCATGATTGAATTTGAGAACGTGATGCTTCTTCTGCAACAGTAGTTAATACTTTATCTATTCGTTTGCCTTTTTCTTCAGGCAATACGATATGTTTGCTTTCTGTCATGCCTTTTTTCTCCTTTCATTTCTTTCATCTAACAATGTAGCGATTAGGACAAGAATAACTCCGACAACTAAAGCCGAATCAGCAATATTAAAGATCGGATAGTTATAACTTCCAAGATAAACGTCAAAAAAGTCGACAACTTCTTTATGGACTAGTCGATCAATAAAATTACCAATTGCTCCACCTAGAATTAATCCTAATGCAACTCCTGTTAATGCACTATCTTTTGCAATTTTTTGTATGTAATAACAAATCACCACTATTACAACTGCTGTTATAATATAAAAGAAGGTCATTTTTCCTGCTAGTATTCCCCAAGCAGCTCCTGTATTCCGATGTGATGTGATATAAAAGAAATTTTCAATCACTGTTATGCTTTCACGTAACTCCATATTTGCTATAACCCACCATTTCGTTAATTGATCAATAACAATGATGGCAAACGCTAATAAATAATAGCGCATTATACTCTCCCCCGTTCTATCTATCATCTTCGCTCTCTAGCATTTTACCACAAATTGCAGTAAAAGCGAAAAACTTCATTACGATTTAAATACAATTTAAGACCGGAAGAATCTCGGTCTTAAGTCGGTGGAAAGCTGCCTTCAGATAGATTATGCTAATATAGTTGTGATTTTACTTATGGAAGTTATTTTAAAAAGTTATATTAATATGACTTATTAAATTTATTGACCTAATCGGCAGTAGAAAGTAATGTAAGTTACTAACCCGCTACGGAAACAAAGGCTTTCCCTTTCCACGAGCACGGCCTTAGCTAACTTGGTAAAGAAATGCACTTTACCAAGTGGATCTTCGGCTCGCGCTGTTCCCGTAGGAGTATCAAGCCTTTGTTTCCTGCGCTAGTTAGTTGGTCTAATTATGATTTGAGAAACTACGCTTTTCTAGCACTAGGGTTGGCTGTAAAGCGTTCTTGTATTTTTAAACTATCTAGCGGATCAAATGAAATTGGTGACACTCCTCGGAAATATAGATCGATTTCCTTCGTGCGATGTTAATTCATTGAAGCATTCCTTGTCCTGCAGGAACAGCAAATGTTTTCGATGGGGCGAGTAATCGCAGCCCTACGGGCCGAAAATCCATTTTTAGAAGTGCTCTTCTTCTAAAAATTAGTTGAGGCCGTGCCTGCGGAAAGGGAACTAATTTCATTTGAGGAGCGCTGACTTTCGTTACTAATTACTTACTTTGTAAATTCGACCTTAATATGTAGTTTATATAAATTAGTCATAAACACTTTCATTTAGGTAACAGTTTTTGAAAATACATATCAATGCATCAAGGGGGAATATGGATGAGCACGTTTAGGAATTATCACCGCAATATTAAAATACGAATTGGACAAATATTTCTATCAGATATGGTAGCTGGTGCTATATTCCCGTTTATTGCAATTTATTTTGCTGAATACTTCGGTTCAACAGTTACAGGTATCTTACTTATTTTAAATGTTATTATTGGTCTTATTGTTGGATTATATGGTGGCTATTATGCTGATTTAATGGGACGAAAAAAATTAATGGTGATTGCAGGAATTATTCGAATGGTTGCTTTTGCTATAATGGCACTTGCAAACTCACCTTTAATGACATCACCAGAAATAACTTTTGTAATGGCGATACTTATTACAGCTTCGTTTGGTCTAGACGGACCGGCGGCCGATGCCATGATTATTGATATTACTAAACCATCAGAAAGAAAAGGTGTTTATTCACTTATCTATTGGAGTTTTAACCTTGCATTTGCTGTTGGGGGCATTGTTGGAGCATTAACATTTAACCACTATTTATTCGAATTACTTGTTGTAATGGCAATAACTAGTACAGCATCTAGTATATTAGTGATCTTTTTCATCTCTGAAACAATGGAGAAAAAGGTTAAACCAAAGGAAAAAAATGTTTTAAAAAGCATGTTTACTAGTTATAAAGATGTGGCTGGAGATAAATTATTTTTGTTATTTGTGTTTGCGGGGTTATTAATTCAATCAATTGAAAACCAAATGGAGAATTATATTGCAATTCGATTAAATAATGAAATGCAACTACAAAACATATTAGGATTTCCTTTTTCAGGTGTGGAAATGGTTGGATTTTTAAAATCAGAAAATACGATAATTGTTGTGTTTTTAACTGTTTTTGTCACTAAATTAGTTACGAAATGGAAGGAAGGTCCAACACTTTTAAGCTCAATTTTAATCTTTACGTTGGGATATGTAGGAATAAGTTATTTCAATAATATTTGGTTATTGTTTGGTTTTATGATTATTGCAACAATTGGTGAGTTAATGCGTGTACCAATTCAGTCAGACTTTTTAGCAAGCATCCCGACAGATGATAAGCGGAGTTCGTATATGGCCGTCTATGGATTAGTGTTTAATGGTTCGATGATGATTAGTTCATTTTTTGTTACACTGGGTGGCATTTTTTCTAGTGAAGTAATGTCATTACTTATTTTAGGTTGTGGCTTCGTAGGTTTCATGATTATGAAGACCATAATGGTTGATCTAAAAAGTAGAAGAGATGCCCAACTTGATAATTAGGGAACCAGCAAAAACATTCAGACCTTTCTGGATGTTTTTGCTAGTTATTTAGTTAAGAGGTAAAATATCATTTCTTCCATTCGTTAAACAGTAACCCCATAAAAATAGTGTCGTAATACTTGCCGTTTATAAAGCAATGTTCACGCAAGTTACCTTCGACTTTAAAACCTATTTTTTTGTATAGTGCTATAGCCCTTTCATTTATTCCTCTTGTCGTTAAGAATATCTTATTTAAACGCAGTTGATTAAAACCCAGTTCAATCATGCTTTCCATGGCAATTTCCCCATAGCCTTTCCCTCGATATTCTGGAGCTAATAACACACCTATCTCTGCTCTTCCATGCTCATGAGATATGTTCGAGAGATGAGTCCATCCTATCTGTTTCTCTTGATTTTCAATACACATTATAATTGTTTTTTCATTTCTCAGTTTAGATACATGTTGTTTTGTTTCTTCATAGGTCATCGGTGTTCTACCAATCATAGATAGGGTCTCAGTATCATTGAACCAACTATGTAATTTTTCAATATCAAATTCTTCAAAAGCACGTAAATTTAATTGTTTTGACATTTTTAACTCTCCAATTCTATACAGGGGCTTCTAGTACAAAAAGTAAGGGATATAAATCAATTTGATTTACACCCCTTACTATTTTTACTTAAATAGGCTTAATAATGTTCTTTCACAACTGTAGCGCATCGTGTACATAGTGTTGGATGTTCTTCATCTTCTCCAATAGTGTTAGACGAAATCCAACAACGCTCACATTTTTCTCCAGAATGCTTTTCAACTACTACTGCAACATGCTCAAAATCTTTTGCTGTAGGTGTTTCTTCTACCACTTCTACTTCTGAGACAATAAATAATTGGTGAATATCCTCAATAGTAGTAAGAAGTGTCTTTGTTTCTGCATCTTTTGCAACGATTTGTAGTTTTGCTTCTAGTGATTTTCCGATTACCTTTTCAGCTCGTGCTTCTTCAAGTGCTTTAAGAACTTCATCACGAACAGCCATGAATTGATCCCATTTCGTTTGCAACTGTTCTTTGTTTGCAATTTCTCTAGCAACTGGCATATCTGTTAATTGAACACTTGTCGCAGTTGTATTTGGAATGTGCGCCCAGATTTCTTCCGCTGTATGCGATAGGATTGGTGCTAACAACTTAACTAAACTTGTGACAATGTCATAATAAACAGTTTGAATGCTTCTACGGCTTGGGTTTTCTTTTGCTTCAATATATAAAATATCTTTTGCAAAGTCTAAGTAGAATGCACTTAGCTCAATGGAACAGAAATTATGGATTGTTTGATAAACAGTTGAGAAATCATATGCTTCATATGCCTTTGTTACCTTTTCAATTAACTGCTGCAAACGAACTTCCATATATTGATCCACTTCTTGCAGGTCCTCATCTTTCACTGTATCTTTTGTTGGATCAAAATCAGCTAGGTTTCCAAGCATGAAACGGAATGTATTCCGAATTTTACGGTAGCCTTCTGATGATTGTTTAATGATTTCATCTGAAATACGAACATCCGCTTGATAATCGACTGATGCAACCCACAAGCGTAAAATATCAGCGCCATATTGTTTCATAATTTTATCTGGAACAACAACATTCCCAACAGATTTACTCATTTTTCTGCCTTGACCATCTAAAGCAAAACCATGACTAATAATTGTTTCAAATGGCGATTTTCCTGTTACAGCAACTGCTGTTGAAATGGAAGAGTTAAACCATCCTCGGTACTGGTCCGAACCTTCTAGATATACATCTGCTGGACGTTGTAATTCAGGGCGTTCTTTCAAGACACCTTGGTGTGAGGAACCTGAATCAAACCAAACATCCATAATGTCTAATTCTTTCGTATACGTATTGTTTGGACTGTGTTCTGACGTAAATCCTTCTGGTAATAAGTCCTTAGCGTCCCATTCAAACCAAATGTTTGAACCATGTTCACGGAATAAGTCTGAAACATGCTGAATCGTTTCATCTGTAATAATTGGTGTGCGGTCTTCCCCATAAAATACAGGAATCGGAACACCCCACGTACGTTGACGCGAAATACACCAATCTTCACGGTCTCTAACCATGTTGTATAGACGGGTCTCCCCCCATTTTGGCACCCAATTAATTCGATTAACTTCTGCTAAGATATCTTCACGGAAATCTTTAATTGAAGCAAACCATTGATTTGTCGCACGGAAGATAGTTGGTTTCTTCGTACGCCAATCATGTGGATAAGAGTGCGTAATAAAGTCAAGTTTTAATAACGCGCCTACTTCTTCTAATTTCTCTGTAATGTCTTTATTAGCAGCATCATAGAATAATCCTTCAAAACCTGGTGCTTCATCAGTGAATACACCTTTTTCATCAACTGGGCAAAGTACATCTAAGCCATTAGTTTTACCAATAATAAAGTCATCTTCACCATGACCTGGTGCAGTATGGACAAGTCCTGTACCACTTTCTGTTGTTACGTGATCACCTAAAATTACAAGTGAGTCACGATCATAGAATGGATGCTTCGCTACTAGGTGTTCAGCTTGTTGACCTTTAAATGTTTGAACTACTTCTTTGTTTTCCCATTCTAGCGTTTCTCCAACCCGCTCAACCATTTCTTCTGCAACAATATACTTTGTATTATCTACTTTAACTACGGCATACGTTAAATCAGGGTGTAGCGCAAGTGCCAAGTTAGCTGGAATAGTCCAAGGTGTTGTCGTCCAAATAATGAATTTCTCATCACCTTGCAGAAGTTCTCCAGGTTCTTTGACATCAAAAGCAACATAAATAGAAGCAGAGCGTTTATCTTGGTATTCAATTTCCGCTTCAGCCAATGCTGATTCAGAAGATGGTGACCAATAAACAGGTTTTAACCCTTTGTAAATATAGCCTTTTTTCGCCATCTCACCAAATACTTCAATCTGTGCAGCCTCATATTCTTTCTCAAGTGTAATATAAGGGTTATCCCAATCGCCACGTACACCTAATTGTTTAAATTGAGTTCGCTGATTATCAACTTGTTTCAATGCATATTCCGCACACTTTTGACGAAACTCAGCAATTGTCATTTTCTTACGATTCACTTTCTTTTTAGCTAGTGCTTGCTCGATTGGTAAGCCATGTGTATCCCAACCAGGTACGTATGGTGCATGGAAACCAGACATTGACTTGTATTTCACAATAAAATCCTTCAATACTTTATTTAGCGCGTGTCCCATGTGCAGGTCACCATTTGCATATGGAGGGCCATCATGCAAAATAAACAAAGGTCTACCTTCTGTTCTTTCTTGTACTTGTTGGTAAATATTTTGTTCATCCCACTTCTCTTGCATTTTTGGTTCTTTATTTGGTAGATTACCACGCATCGGGAATTCTGTTTTTGGCATCAATAATGTATCTTTATAATCCATCTTTTTTCCTCCTTGTTCTATTCATTTTTTTTAATTCCATAATCTCGACAATTAAAATTTTCCAACAAAAAAAGCCTTCAAATCCCCAAAGGGACGAGAAGACTCGCGGTACCACCCTTACTAGATAAAAACGGTTTGACAGTTTTTATCCGCTTAGCATCGTAACGTGATGGAAACGTCTTATTTTACTAAAGTTTTCAAATAAGAAGCTTAAGGGTGATTTTCAAATAGAAGATTGTACTAGGCTTCCACCGACCCTAGCTCGCTTTTAGCAAATCATTACTATCTTACTTTCCCTCGCATTGCTGTTAGTTTATGATCATTAAAATATAATAGCTTTATAAGGTTGTTCAAAAATTCATGAAGTTAAACATTAAATTTTAAACGTACTATCTGTGAATGAATTATATGTAATAAATACAAAAACGTCAAGTCTTAATAACTATTTGTTTTTGTTTCTTCTTCACTTTCATATTCTTCATCCATGTCAATTTGAAACAAACCATCCCAGTCATCATTT
Source organism: Paraliobacillus quinghaiensis (assembly GCF_003426025.1). Taxonomy (GTDB): domain Bacteria; phylum Bacillota; class Bacilli; order Bacillales; family Amphibacillaceae; genus Paraliobacillus_A; species Paraliobacillus_A quinghaiensis. The sequence continues at coordinate 308,801 of NZ_QJSH01000002.1, read as the reverse complement.
TCGATTAACTCAAGTTGTGCTTCCACTAACATTTTCAAACGTGTACGGAATACTTTCGCTTGTTTTTTAAGTTCTTCCACTTCAATCGCAATGCGTCTTGATTTTTGTAATGCTTCATTAATGATACGATCAGCATTTTTTTCTGCTTCTTTAATAATTAGCTTCGATTCTTTATTCGCATTACCTTTAACTTCTTCTGCTGTTTCTTGCGCAATTAAAATTGACTTATTTAATGTTTCTTCAATATTAGAAAAGTGACCTAATCTTTCTTTCATATCTTCTACTTGATTCTTTAATTCTTTTTTGTCTCTCATTACTAATTCATAATCTTTGATCACTTGATCTAAAAATTCGTTTACTTCATCCTCGTCATAACCTCTAAATCCACGGGTGAACTCCTTATTATGAATATCCAATGGTGTCAATGGCACTATGGCCACCTCCTTATGAAGTGTACTATCTTATCTGTATATTTCGACAAAATTAGAATAATTCCTGCTAAAAAAGAAAATTATTTTAATGTTTCAAAACTAATTCTCCATTTGTCCTTTTTGGTTTGGCCTGCTACTTCCGTTAACCTACTTCTGCCTTTACTTCGAAAAGAGAACACGTCTCCCTCCTCTACAACAAAGGAAGGATTTTCAACAATACGAAAATTCACTTTAACAAGCCCTTTTTGAATAGCTTGTGCTGCGTTTTGTCTTGATACCCCGTATAATTCTTTCATCATCACATCTAGACGTAAAGAACTTACTGTAGTCGTATGAGATAGCCAGGTATCATTGGACTTTAAAGCATCATGTAACGGTTTCTCTGTCCATTCTATTGATGCCTTTTTGATCGTTGTTAAATTAAATTTAACAAAGCTTTCAATATCTGCTGAAACCATTAATTGAATGAGCCCGTCATTTATAAAAACATCACCTAACTTTTTCCGCTTTAGACCGAGTGATAAAAAAGCACCAAGTACATCCCGATGTTCTATTGTCATAAACTTTGTTGGATAGGTTGCTTCCAATAATGTAATTGGGAAATCCATCTCTTCAATTGTTTCATAATATGGTGCTAAGATCGCTTGTTTTCTTTCGGTTTCAGAGGTGCCACCAAAAAAAGAAAGAACAAATTGCTCATCATTACCGATTAAACTTCGATAAATTTTCTGTTCTCTTGGATCAAGGAAATCACTATCTCTACGTTGGTATTGTTTCTCGACCTGATCTCTCCAAGAAAGAACTTGATCAATAAAGGGTTGTTCCTCTTTCCGAAAGTGCTGATAAATCTCCATACCTATATCCACCTATTTTAATTTAGCTAATTATGATAAAAAGCTATTCATTTTAAAAGAAATTAAACAGTTGTACTAATCCTGACGTAGCCAATTGTAATGTAATAATTGCTACGATTGGTGAAATATCAAGCATTCCTAATGGCGGAATGATTTTGCGAAATGGTTCTAGGTAAGGTTCAACAATTTTCGCTAAGAATTGGCCAATTGTCGATTCTCTTGCACCCGGAAACCACGACATTAAAATGTAACCAATTAATGCCCAACTATATAGTTGAACTAAATTCAATATTAAATCTTGTAGCATACCCATCTAATCTTACCACCTTTTCTCAAATTCTTCTTCATCTTCAAGTGTTTCTGTAATACTACCTGATACATTCACATTATCTGGTGTGCACAAAAAGGTGTGCGGTCCAAGCTTTTGAATTTCACCTGAAACAGCATATACTGTTCCACTTAAAAAATCAACAATTCGCTTTGCTTGTTGAAAGTCAACTCGTTGTAAGTTTATAACGACAGAACGACGATTGACAATATGATCAGCTATCTCTTGGGTTTCGTCATAAGATCGTGGTTCAGATAATACCACTTTAGACGAGGCTTGGACAGATTTTAAGCTAACAACATTTTGAGAAGAATTACGTTTTTCACTTCTTGTTGTAGGCTCTTCTGTTTCCTCTGTTTCTATCTCCGTATACTCATACTCATCTTCTATTGAAAATAACGTTTTAAATTTATTCTTAATACTCATCACGTTCACCTCGTTTCAGAAGTTCCAACTAAGCTAGAACCAATTCGGATGTGGGTTGCCCCTTCTTCAATTGCAATTTTGTAGTCATGACTCATTCCCATTGATAAATACCTGCAAGGTGCATGCTCCCAATTTTTCTCTTGTATTGTATCACGTAATTCTCTCAATTGACGAAAAACAGCACGAATTTCCTTTTCATCATCAATAAAAGGAGCCATTGTCATTAAGCCAACTACTTGAATATTAGAATAATCCCTTAATGCTTTAACGAATTCGACTACCTCATCTTTTGCTAATCCGTGTTTTGAATCTTCGCCACTAACATTTACTTGAATAAAGCACGGTAAAACCTTTGATGAACGTTTATCGATTTCTTTTGCTAAAGATAAACGGTCAAGAGAATGCAAATAATCGATAGAATCAACAACATTTTTTACTTTTCTGGATTGTAATGTTCCAATAAAATGCCAAGTTACTTGATCATTAGCAATTTGTTCTTTTTTTTCAAGTAAACCTTCCATTCTGTTTTCTGCTAAATTTATTATACCAGCTTGTCCTGCTTCTTGTGCACGTTCAATTGTGACATATTTCGTCACACCTATAATTGTAATTTCTTCTGTGTCACGATTGGAAATGTCACATGCCTCATTTATATTTCGTTGGATTATTTCTACATTAGCTTCTACATCCAATTTACATTTCCCTTTCTAACATGATCCTCTAGTTTATTTTGATCCTATGAATCCTAACATTCTCCCTGTCTTCCCATTTTCTTTTCGATGTGAAAAAAAATAGTCATCTTGATAGGTACAATAATTCGTTACAAAAATATGCTCAGGGTTCACACCTATATCTACCAGAATTATTTTATGTAGTTTTTTTAGATCAAAAAAATAGTGCGTTGAATCAATTTGCTCTGTTACTTGATCTCGCCATTTTTTTGGTATTAATTGATAAACTTTCTCGTCTACTTGATAATTTTGAGCCGAGATAGATGGTCCAATTGCGACACGTAAAGAAGTGACGTCAGCACCAAGATCTGTTAATTTACTCACCATATGTGCAGCCATTTGATTGACAGTTCCTCGCCAACCAGCATGTGCAATACCTATCCAGTTAGTGGTAGGATCCCAATAGTATAGTGGTACACAATCAGCAAACATTGCTGTTAATAACACATTTGCTTGATTTGTAATCAATCCGTCAATTCCTTTTAATGCATCTTGGTGAGACAAAGTCCCTTTTCCAAGATTTTGATCGTTTTTAGTCACAACATGAATATTTGTTTCATGTACTTGTTCTCCCATTACCCAATTACTAAGTGGAAGCGAAATCATATCTGCAACTATTTGTCGATTATCCAAAACCATACTGGGGTCATCAGGGACATGAAACCCCATGTTTAATGATGAAAATGGTGCTACACTTCTCCCTCCAAAGCGCGTTGTCATACCTGCAATAAGGGTAGCATCTTTCGTGATAGAAGAAGAAAGTTGCATGATGGAATCATTTAATAGTGTAAAAGGTTCCAAATAGATGCCTCCTTGCATTTTTCACTATTTTATCATATATCTTGACTAAATTCTTGTATCATAAGACATATTTTTAATTAAAATGACATCTGTTCCTACCGTTACGATATGTGACCAAGGAATAATGACTTCTTCTTGTTTTCCAAATAGACCAATCACCTTATTTTTGGCACCAATAATTAGATGTGTGATGATTCCTTGGTCTACGTCTATTTCTAAATCAATAATAGTACCGACTTTCTCCCCAGTATCAATTAAAATAATTTCCTTTAATTGCATTGTTGTTAATGTGACCATGATATCCACCTACCTTTTTACTACTATATGCACGTACACCTCTTTCTTTACGGATTTATGTAAAAAAATAAGCCTCACTATAACCGAATATAGTAAGGCTTACGTATTTTTTATAACATATCTGTGGCTATTCAAACATCTCCTTGTTCATTTCGTGAATAGCTGCTTTTTCTAAACGCGATACTTGTGCCTGCGAAATGCCGATTTCTTCAGCAACTTCCATTTGTGTTTTTCCTTGAAAGAATCGTTTTGTTAGGATCATTTTCTCACGCTCATTTAATCGATGCATACCTTCTTTTAAGGATAATTGATCAAGCCAGTTATCTTCTTTATCCTTGTCATCACTTATTTGATCCATTACAAAAATCGGATCCCCACCATCGTTGTATATCGGTTCAAATAAAGATACAGGATCTTGAATTGCATCCATTGCAAAAACAATGTCTGCATGTGGTACATCCATTTCCTTGGCAATCTCCATTGGTGTTGGATCCTTTAATGTTTTACTCATTAGTTTTTCTCGAACTTGCAATGCTTTGTAAGCCGTATCTCTTAAAGAACGTGAGACACGAATTGGGTTATTATCACGTAAATAACGGCGAATCTCACCAATAATCATCGGAACTGCATAGGTAGAAAATTTCACGTTTTGCCCTAAATCAAAATTATCAATTGATTTCATTAGTCCAATACAGCCAACTTGAAATAAATCATCACCATATTCCCCTCGATTTTGAAATCGTTGAATAATACTTAAAACCAAACGCAAATTTCCGTTAACCAATGTTTCTCTTGCAGATAAATCACCTTCTTGCATTTGCTTAAATAACTTTCGCATTTCTTCATTTTTAAGTACTGGCAATTTAGACGTATCTACACCACAAATTTCTACTTTATGTCTAGCCATTATCGACCCTCCCATTTGGAGATGCTGTTCATGGAACAGTATCACCACTGAAAGAGTCTTTTATGCAGGAAAAATATCCCGCTTATGTGTCAAATTCAATCAAAAACCAGAGCCTGCCTGCTATACCATCTTATTAAATTCTTTTTGCAGACGTCTAATAATTTTTTTTTCTAAACGCGAGATATAGGATTGAGATATACCCAACATATCAGCAACATCTTTTTGTGTTTTTTCTTCATTTCCAACCAATCCAAACCGTAACTCCATGATCTGTTTTTCTCTCTCATTCAGTTGCTCTAATGCACTTAACAGTAACTTTTTATCAACTTTTTCCTCTAGATCTTTTATCGTAATATCTTCATCCGTTCCTAGAATATCAGATAATAATAATTCATTACCATCCCAATCTATATTTAATGGTTCATCAAAAGATATTTCTGATTTTAGCTTATTATTTTTACGTAAGTACATTAAAATTTCATTCTCTATACATCTTGATGCGTATGTTGCTAACTTTATATTCTTGTCTATTTTAAAAGTATTAATAGCTTTTATTAATCCAATTGTACCAATACTAATAAGGTCTTCAATATTGATTCCAGTATTCTCAAACTTTCTGGCAATATAGACAACAAGACGAAGGTTTCGCTCAATCAACATTGACTTCGCAGCTGGATCTCCTACAGGTAATTTTTGTAGTAATAATTGTTCTTCATCTTTTGTTAATGGAGGTGGTAATGCCTCACTTCCACCTATGTAATAAATTTCTTCTGGTTTATAACCAAATTTCAATCGTATTTTGTACCACGTTAATTTGAGTTTAAATAACCATTTTGCCATATGTTTTTCCCCCTTCTTATTCATGCTGAATTTGTAACAACATGGTTTAATAATGCAGGCTGTAATAAACAGTGATAACTCTCATCTGGTGAAAGATTACCAAATTGTATGCCAATCAAAACTTTTGATGTTTTTATCGTCTGATTTAAATAACTAATTGTTAAATATTGTGGTTTTACGACAATTAAGAAGCTATGATCCCCAGATACACCTTGATAAGGAACAAATTGAACCTGTGTCATTAATTCATTGGAAATTTCATTAAAATCACATGTATCCTGTGCCTTTTTAATCTGCTCCAACTGTTCTATTGTATAGATTTCACGCATAATTTTATGATCACAGATAATAACAGGTTTTTTACTAATAGGATCTACTAACTGATTACCACTGTCAACATATCCAATTGTAGTAATGACCCTATCGTTTAGTGCAATAATTACATTCATATGTTGATCTTGACGAAATTTCGTTATTGCGTGCTTGTCCATAGTTCTTTTCGTAAATACCCAAACAAATGGAAATCCAATTACTACAAATAGCCAACTAATTGGATCACCGTATCCACCTTCCCATGTTAAAATGCCATGTTCTGATAGATAAACAGGACTATTTATAAAGAAATGTATTGCTGTTAGGCCACCCCCTAAAATAATAGATACAAAGTAGAATGTAATAAAAAGACGTGAAAAGCGACGAAAGTTTCCAAATCCAAATCCAACAAAAATAATAATGATGGAATAGATTACTTTTCCTAAAGGATGTAACAGAAAGGAGTCAGGATAAAAAACTGTTAGTGGAACTAACATAGCAGCTACCAAAGCCGCAAATAGTAGAGATAATCTACGTGTTGGTATTTTAGTCATCTGCTGTGTTAACAGTAAAATCATCCAATCAAGTAAAAAATTTAATAGCATAACAGCATCCAAATAGATTGTCACGTATGACTCCCTCTCTACACATCTTTTTGATTTGTTGCTAGTATATCGTAGCTTCTGACAAAAGTCTGTCAAATGTTGTAAGGGAAATACCGCTAATTTTTAGAGATTAAATTGTACTTTGTCAGATTTAACAAAACGAAAAACAAATGATAAATTCTTCGATGTCAATAACTTTTTTCAATAACTATCAGGTGTATGTCTTTTATGTTTCTTTTTGGATATTGACCTCATTTTTGTTCATCCTTTCGGAATTACTTCAAATGGACGAACTTGATTTGACAAAAATAAAAAAATAAGCCCGATGACTCTATGTCTATCGAACTTATTTTACTTATAATATTTTGATCTACTTAAACAATGTATGCTCCTTTTCATTACTCGCTTATTGAAAACCAGTTTTTTGTTTTGCTAAGTTTATTATAAGTATCAAGACTATATTTCAACTTTTAACATTTTCTCCGTCACACTTTCAACTCGTTGTTCAACTTTTGTTTTTGATAACTTACCTAATAGCAATTCATCAACGATTTGTCCGTCTTTCATAAATAATACCCGTTCACTTTGAGCAGCAACCTTTGCATCGTGAGTCACGAGCATTATCGTTGTCCCTTCTTTATTAATCTGAAGAAAATTATCAAGAATTTCCTGTGCAGCAATTGAATTTAAAGCGCCTGTTGGCTCATCACCGAAGATAATTTTTGGTTCGTTAATCAAAGCTCGACAAATCCCTGCTCTTTGTAATTGTCCACCGGACGCTTGGCTAGTCATTCGATACGCTAAATCACCAATACCTGTTTTTTCCATGAGTTGCTGTGCTTTACTAGATAATTCTTTGACCTTTTTTCTATTGTCCCGCATAGCAGGAAGAACAATATTATCTAAAATCGTTAAATTTTTCAGAAAGATAGGATGTTGGAAAACAAAGCCCATTTCTTGGCGGCGAATATCTGAGAGTTCTGTTTCTCTGCATTCTGTAAGACTTTGATCAATGAATTTAACATCTCCATTATCGATCGTATCCATTCCGCTTAAGGTATAGAGCAAAGTTGATTTCCCTGATCCTGACGGACCCATTACTGAGACAAACTCGCCATCATAAATAGTAACTGATACATCTTTTAAGACCTTAACCTTTTCCTGTTCATCACCAAAACATTTATTAATTTGCTGACCATCAATTATTCTTTTCATATTTTACTCCTTTAAATTTTCTGCTATAGCAATTCTCCCAGCTTGTTTTGTTCCAAGTTTTGTTGCCAGTAAAGTGACAAGTAACATTAATAACGGACAACCTAAGTAGATTAGTGGATGACTTACAAAAGTTAACTTCTCCACACCAAACGAAGATATTGCTAACCCTGCGAGAGATTCTCCCAATGTACTTGCTAAAATGTTTCCACCGGCAACTCCAATGATTAAAATGAAAATGCCGCGAGTTGCGTATTGTCTGGACAGATCTTGATTGTTAAATCCTATAGCTTTTAACATAGCAATTGTGGAACGATCTTTTGCCACTAACAATCTCATAAACAATAAGCTAACTAACCCTGTAATAAATAAAGCCACTACTAAAGCAATAATTGCTGCTATTTTAATAGAAGCAATTGTTGTACCGAATACTTGCTTCTTATGATTATTAGCATCGGTAACTTTAGCAAAAGGCAAAGCCTGAGAAATTTCTTCGGTTTCAAGTGCTATCTGATCTGGATTTTTAAGTTCGATATAATGGCTTAACCACATTGTTGGAGCTGTGTTATCTATGAAATTTGCTTTTGCTGTCTTTCCACCATTAAAAATATTGGAGTAAATCCCAGATACAACAAATCTCTTCATTCCACTATCAGTGATAATTTCAATTGTATCACCTACTTGTTTTCTAAATTCTGACGCATTCATGGAAGATAAAGCAATTTCGTTCCTCTTTTCTGGGGCATTTCCTGAGTTGTATTCTATTGGAAAAGCAGAATGATCTCCAAGCTCAATAACAATTTTTTCTTCTGAGCCATCCTCTTTTTTTACTTTAAAAGATTTTGAAGTTATTTTTACGTACTGATCTATAGAATCATTCTTACTTAAATAATCTGCTACTTCCTTTTCTTTTTCATTAGGTTCAAGAGATTGATAGATACTAACCATTAAATCCATTTCTCCAAAACCCAAATATTTCGTAAAGGAAGGCGAAGACACGGTGTGATAAGTGTTCCAAGGAACAATCATCATAAAAGACGAAGCCACCATGATAATTAGCATGGTTAAGAAAAGCTTCTTTCGGGACAATACATCTTTAATTCCTAAAAACGCATTGGTAGTAAACAATGAATTCTTACTGAGAAAAATATAATTCTTACGAACTGTTTTTTCCTTAGGGCTACCAGTACGGATTGCTGAAGCAGCAGAGATTTTTTTAAAGCGCCTTAATAGTAAATGAATGTAACCAATAACTAATACAAACACAACAATACTCCCAAAGATGGCTAGTAAAATACTTAAACTGCTATACTGACTTTCACCCATATAAAGTCGAATATTTTCCAATAAAGGTTCGCTAAAAGTAAAGGATATGAATAGCCCAAGTAAACTTCCTACCAAAGCAATTAAACCATATTTGGCTATATAAATTTTTTTTATATCTGCTAGCCGCAAACCAATTGCTTTCATTGTCCCAATCTCTCGATAATCCTCTTCCATTTTTGTTAATAGGGTAAAACGAATGCACATAAAGGCTATAATTACAATTAAAACACCTACCAACAGAATAAGCGCAATCATAATGCCATCTGATAACCCGTTAATCACCTTGAATAAAGTGCTGGTTAACGTTGGCCCATTGTTCTCCAGCTCTGCATCTGCATATGCCGTTTCAAATTCATTCATTTTGGAAACATCTTTTAACTGAAATTCTATCAAATATTCAAGCGTGCCTTCAGATTCCAGTTCCTTATAATCTTGTTCATTTATTAAGAAGCGTTTTGACGAAGCTAACGGTGAATTCATTTGACCGTCTCTGAGAAAACCAGCAACTTCAAATTTTCTACCGGCAACAATTGCTTCATCACCGATTTGAGCTGTTCTATCTTTCATGTACCCAATAGGAACGTACAACTCTCCTTCGGCTGCTTGGATCGGTTGACCATCCAAGTCTAAAAGATAATCAAAATGCGGACTCTGAGTAGAAAAACCATTGTCCTGAATATTATCAATTAAACTATTTTCACCTAATTGAATTTTTGAACCAGGAATGTTTAAGAAATCTAGAACCTGATAGGCTTTCACATTTTCATTTTCTACTGCAAAACTTTTTAGTCGTTCCTTATCAATATCCCCCGCATGCATTTGCAAGAAATCTGGCACCTGAGCTTGCTTCATTAACGTGTCGATGGAACCAGAAAGATTGACTGTTAAAATAGCTACTAAGCTTACTAGTGCCGTTGCTGCGGCAATGAATAACATTGTCGTAATGCTAATTAACTTGTTTCTCAAAAAGTCATTGCGTATCATTCGAAAATACATTTTGTTCTCCTTTATTTTCTTTTTAAAATTCTTATCAGCTGTAGGTAACCATGTAATATTTGTTCCGGTTTACTTTAAAAATCAAAATTACTCCTTTCTCTTTTAGACCGATTACCTATCGTTCAGTTGGGTTTTTACTCTTATTTCTTTTGCTAAAGAAAACCTTCGAATAGCTTATTAGCTAACTGTATAGTTACATTATGAAGGCAGTTTTCAATATATTCTATTGGTCTTTAGCTGTATTTTATAAGTATATTAAATAAAAAAGCCGTTCATGATTTATCATGAAACGACATTTTAAGAAAAGTTTATTTATTATTTTATTAATTAGGATTAATTTCTGACAGATTTCTAAATACAAAATATTATTTGTACAAAAAAAGAGATATTGCTGTTAACAATACCTCTTAATCTAAAAACTTTTTTTGTACTTATTCTCTTTATTACCTTCTACGGTTTCGGTTTCGTAGGAAGGTTGGTATGTCTAATGTGTCTTCTTCATGACGTGCTTTTTCTTGCGGTACTGGTTCGCGATTAAACTCATCACGTTTTTGTTCATTGTTATGTGTTGCTTGACTATGTGCTGCAACGTGTTGTTGTGCACTTGGTCTTTTTTTCGACTGTGTTGCACCAGCCTGTATTTCATCAAAACCTGTTGCAATAACTGTTACAACAATTTCATCTTTTAAGTTTTCATTAATAACAGAACCAAAAATAACATTCACTTCTTGATCTGCTGCAGACGTTACAATATCTGCTGCTTCTTGTACTTCATAAAGACTTAAGTTATTGCCACCTGTTATATTCATTAACACACCGTGAGCTCCATCAATTGATGTTTCTAAAAGTGGTGATGATATAGCTTTCTTCGCTGCTTCGGTTGCTCTACTTTCCCCAGTAGCAATACCGATACCCATTAGGGCAGATCCCTTATCAGACATAATTGTTTTCACATCCGCAAAGTCAACGTTAATTAACCCTGGTGTTGCAATTAAGTCTGAAATACCTTGTACACCTTGACGAAGTACATTATCCGCTTCACGGAATGCTTCTAACATTGGTGTGTTTTTATCAACAATTTCTAATAAGCGATCATTAGGGATTACGATTAAGGTATCTACACTTGATTTCAACCCATCAATTCCAGTTACAGCTTGAGTAGAACGTTTACGTCCTTCAAAAGTAAATGGACGTGTAACCACACCTACTGTTAAAGCCCCTAGTTCTTTTGCGACTTGTGCAATTACTGGCGCAGCACCTGTTCCTGTGCCTCCGCCCATACCTGCAGTAACAAAAACCATGTCTGCACCTTGTAAAATTTCTTCCAATTGTTCTTTACTTTCCTCAGCTGCTTTTCTCCCTACTTCAGGATTTGCTCCAGCACCAAGCCCTCTTGTTAATTTAGTTCCAACTTGAATTTTAACTTCTGCTTTTGATAGATTTAATGCTTGTGCATCTGTGTTAACGGCAATGAATTCAACACCTTGTACACCGTGCTCAATCATACGGTTAACAGCGTTGCTTCCGCCACCACCAACACCGACAACTTTTATCGTTGCAAGCTGATCCATTTCTGTATCAAACTCTAACATGTTCGTTCCTCCTAATTTACAAGTTTACAAGTTTCATTGATGTTACTTTTAATAGTAATATTTATTCACAAGATAATTAGTCTTAAAATAAAAGTCCTTTTCTAGTCAAAAAAGTACTTAAATAGGTTAGCAATACTTGAATCTTTTTTATTAGATGAATTTGACTCTTCTTTTGTTGCAACACGCTTTTGTTTCTTTGGCTTACTATCTGTTTGTTCAGCCTGTGTCACACCACCTGTTAATTGCTTCCCTTGTATTTTTGCATTACGGTGAGCAAATTTTAAAGTACCTACTCCTGAAGTGAATTGTGGTTCTCTAACTCCAATGTAATCAGGTATTGCTACCCTTACATTGGCATGAAATAAATCTCGTGCCAGTTCAATAGCACCAGGCATTTTCATACATCCACCAGTTAATACAAATCCACCTGGTAATTCAGAATAGCCCATCTTCTTAATTTCCCGTGCTACAAAAGTATAAATTTCTTCTAATCTAGCTTCAATCATATCAGAAATCTCTAATTGATTAAATGTCTGTTTTTGATCACTACCAATAATAGACGTTTCAAAAGTTTCTTCTTCTCTAGCATCTTCATAAAAAGCGTGACCATGATTAATTTTAATTTCCTCAGCATCCTCTGATGTAGTACGTAAACCAATGGAAATATCCTTTGTTATGTTATCTCCACCCAACGGGATCACTCTGGTAGCAACAAGATGCTCCTCTTCAAAGACTGAGACAGTAGTGCTACCGCCACCCACATCAATTAATGCAACTCCTAAATTCTTTTCATCTTTAGATAAAGCAATTGAGCCACTTGCAAGTGGTTGTAAACAAATATCAATCACTTCTAAGTTGGCACGCTCCACACATTTTAAGATATTATGTAACATCGTACTAGAACATGTAATAATGGTACCTTCCATCTCTAGTCTAACCCCGATCATTCCTCGTGGGTCTGTAATCTCATCTAAACCATCAACAATAAATTGTTTTGGAATAACATCGATAATTTCACGCTCTGGTGGAATTGAGATAACCTGAGCTGCATCAATAACCCGAGTCACATCAACATTATTTATTTCCCGATTTTCACTTGCAACGGCAACTACACCGTGACATGGCTGTAATTGAATATGGTTGCCATTTACTCCGACAATTACTCGGTCAATTTTCATGTCCACCATACGTTCTGCTTGTTCAACAGCTGTACGAATGGATTGAACAGTTTGATCAATGTCAACAATTGATCCTTTTTTCATTCCATTGGATTTCGCCGTGCCCACTCCAATAATGTTTAACGAATCGCTTAATACTTCCCCAATAATCACTTTTATTTTTGATGTACCTATGTCCAAGCTGACTAATATTTCATTGTTGTTCAATTGTAAGGCACCTCCTAATCTAAGGCATATGAATAGTACAAATAGTATCGAATAATGAATTAAATTACAATCAATTTGCAAAAATAAATTTTGACAAATGGAACCATTTATATGGTATACCTTTATATTATCATCTAAAATACTAACATTATATCTATACTATAATACATTATTCTACATAATACGACCATATCCCTTTAATAGTCTATTATTTAAGTTTGTTTTTTTACCTTTTTCGTTTATTAAATAAATGACGCCGAATAATAGCTATATTTTGGAATAACCTCACTCCAAAAGCAAATATAGCTGCTAAATATAAATCTACCCCTAATTGGACACCTAGAAACGCTAATAATACAGCTAAAGTAATATTAAAGAAAAAACCAGTAATAAAAATAGTTTGATCAAATTTTTTATCTAAATGAGCACGTATCCCACCAATAAGTGTATCTAATGCTGCTAATACAGCTATAGATAGATAGTTAGAATATTGATCAGGAACCGTGATGTCGGTAAGCAAACCAAGTGTGATACCAATAATTAGAAAGAATACCGGAAGCCACATTTATTCATCACCTGTTTCTTGTGTTTCATTTACTTCTACTATATCCAAATTTATGTTTCCTTGATAAGCAGGTAATGTTATCTCTTCTTGATAACTTGTATCTAAGAGCATATTTTCAATAGCAAAATCATCCTTCGATTGACTCACTTCCATGTGATCAATTAACCGATTAGGATCGTCTGCCATTATTTTTATCTCAATTGGTAGGTCTGGCAACCTCAAATTGTTCACATATGTTTCTCCATTTACATTTCTAATTGACGTGATGCTAATTACTCTTTGATTTTCAATAGCAATATCAGTAGCTCCATATGTATTTAACTCATTTATAAGACGATTCAATAATTCTGAAGTAACGCTTGGATACTCTTGTTCTGTTGAACCACGAAAAATTGGTTTAATTGTTAGGATAACGCCAGAAGTAGTTTTCCTAGTCAACCCCGCTTTTTCCTTCAATGAATCTATTGATTTTTGAAGTGTTTCTATTTGTTGTCTTTCGGTATTTTCTTGATATTGTTTGGTAACTGCCTCTAACTCTTTTAGTTGTTGGTAAAGTTTTTGTTGTGTCTTTTGCTCTTCTTGTAACTGAGCACGCACTTCCCACATATCCCTTGTATCTCTTTCTTTCGGTTTTTGAACAGATTGAAATTGAATCGCAATCATTAATCCGAAAAATGCGCATATAATGGATACAGCAAATTTACTCTTTTTAGACAATCCTATCACCTTTCTTAACTAATTCTTGCATCCATTTCAATCTTGTCCTTATTTCCAATTTCAACTTCTATATTATCATTTACTAGTATGTCAAGTACACCATTTGTTAGTTCCAAACTTACGCGTAGCGTTTCAGGTTCCCCTACTGCTTCTATAATGAAAGGAGCAGGGTGTTGATTTCCATCAACAGAGACAACCGGACCAATACAAGTAACATAGCTATCCTTATATATACGTTGTCCATTAATTGCAATGGCCTTTGCACCAGCACTAAATAGTTCATTAATCACCAATTGCATGTGTCGATCATGAACAATATATTGGTTCACATTTTCTTCAGCGGGGATATAATCTGCATCACGCAATGTCACTTTTACACCTGGTCCTTTTATTGGTAATTCACCTGTCAACAGCTGTAGTTTCTTTTTCTCTTCAACATAGTCTTTAATTGTTACCTCACGTTCACCTAAATCTTCTTCAAACAAATTTATTTCTTGACGTAGATTTTCGACCTCATGGACTAATTCGCGGTTTTTTTCTTCCAGCTGAATCAATTGTTGTCTGTAGTAAAAATCTTTTTCCCATTCTTGTTCGGACAATTGAATAACTTCTGATTGATTCTTTGTGTGTTGATAGCTAAAAGCAATCAGAAAGCCAAAAGCAAATAGTACAAGTGACAAAATGACATGTCTACCCTGCAGTCTCATTGTCTTCCTCCTTATTTGCTTTTTCATAAGGATCGAATATTGCACCACCATCACCAATTCGAATTACGCCTGTTTGATCCTTTGCTAATTGACTGACAATTGAAGGGTAGCTTTTTAGATATGTAGCAAAATTACGGATAGTCGATTCTACTTCATATCCGTCGTTCATAAAAAGCCATACTTTATATGGATTTGCGTCTGATGGTTGCCAAGATATTTCAGATATCAAGGATGAGACAGCATGAGGTAATGCATATAATTCTTTAGCAATTTCTATAATATAGGTATTATTTGTGAAATTATTTAAGATTGGTGCGTCACTGCTCAGTGATGATACATCAACAGATTCTAATATCTCTCCATTTTCCAACAAAGGGTAATATCCATCTTCTTTTTTAACATAGGCGACTTTATCTAATTCTTCAACTTTAATCACAATTGTGTTCGGTAATTCTCTTGTAACTTGCACTTCTTTTATTTCTGGATGTTCACCTACTTTGGCTGCACGCTGACTCATTTTAATGCCCCAGAAATTATCTTCCTCTGACAGTTCACTAAAAGCTATAATTGCTTCATTTGTTACATATTCATTTCCAGTCACTGTAATATGTTGAACACGACTAAGTGGTGATTGTAAATAAGCAACAATCGAAATTAAAATAAAAAATAGGGATACATAAAAAATCAGACGTCGATTTGTTTTCTTTTTTCTTTCTTGCTTCAGTTTTGGAATTCGATCTTCTATCGATACGACCTTTTTTTCTTCCATCTCCTCATTCTTCCTTTAATAACACAAATTAGTAATTAAAATTCATCAAAACGTCACATGTACTATAAAATTTTAAAAAGAACCATATTGAAAGTATATCATACATTTCAATTAAAAGTGGTCATAAAATCTGATTCAAAAGGTGGATTTTTCAGCATTTTCTGCTAATAGTTTAACAAAACTAGCTATAAGATAAAAAATTTCATAAATCAAAGAAAAAACCTATCTTTATAGAAGATAGGTTTATATTAATCAGACTACAATTTACTGTAACGACTGATGTTTATAACAATCCCAACTGATGCTAACGTTAATGTTAATGACGATCCACCATAACTTAAGAAAGGAAGTGTAATTCCTGTCACTGGAATTAGACCTATTACAACACTTATATTTATAATAACTTGCAGAGAAATCATTACTGTAATCCCTAATCCAAGAAGTGTGCCTAGTTTATCTGGGGCAGCTAAACCAATGCGAACCCCCCGCCACAGTAATAAGAAAAATAAACTTAATAGTAGTAAACCACCTAAAAAACCTAACTCTTCTGCTAGAATAGCAAAGATAAAATCATTATGAGGTTCTGGTAAATAGAAGAATTTTTGCAAACTGTTTCCTAGCCCCATACCAAGTAAACCTCCAGGGCCAATCGCATATAAAGATTGAATAATTTGAAACCCATTTCCCAATGGATCTTCCCATGGATTTAAAAAAGCTGTAATTCGATTGATGCGATATGGTGCAGAAATGATTAACCCCGCAAAACCAATTAACCCAAATATAGCTAAAAAAGTAAAGTGACTAATCTTTGCACCAGCAACAAACAACAGTACAAAACAAGTCAAAACAATAACCATACCAGTCCCTAAATCTGGTTGGAGCATTACTAAACCAAAACTTGTAAAAATCAATAAAAGTAATGGCAAAAAGCCATTTTTAAATGATGTAATATAGCGTTGTTTTTCCGCTAGATAAGTAGCTAAAAAGATAATTAGGCCTAGCTTCATAAATTCAGCAGGTTGGATACTAAATGCACCTACTCCTATCCAGCTTCTTGCTCCCCCACGAACTAGACCAACACCAGGAAGAAGTACAGCAACAAGCAGAACGAAACAAATAAATAAAATCGGCTTTGCGTAAGTTCCCCATGTGTGATAAGGAACCCTTGCTACGACAAACATAGCTATCAAGCCAATGAATGCAAATAATAATTGCCTTTTTGCAAAATAAAGAGAATCATCAAATTTATAGTTTGCCCAAATGGCTGATGCACTATAAACCATGATAATTCCAATTAACAATAAAGACACTATGACAAAGATAAGAAAATAATCGGGTGTAGACTGCGCACTTTGTTTGCTTTTCATAAGTAATTGCCCCACTTCTTTTTACATATCTTTAAATCTGTGTGTTCAAAATGTCGGCAAATTAGAGGCAAGCAGGTCGAGGCAGTGAAGTTTCTGAGGACCAGAGTGTAGGCTTCCCTACATGAGGACCGAAAGAACGAGCCAACGAAGAGATGCGCCGCTTATTTTGTGACTTTTGAACAACATTTAAATGCAAATATAGAAATTACTTCTTAACACGATAATCCAGTTAAGAAGATGAGGCTTTGTACAAGCCCTTACTTTAATGTATGCACAGCTTCCGTAAACATGTCTCCTCTTTCTTCAAAAGTTCGATATTGATCCCAACTTGCACAAGCAGGTGATAATAAAATAACATCTTTTTCATTTGAGATCTCATATGCTTGATCAACTGCTTCTTTCATTGTCTCAACAAACAAGATAGTCGATACATTTGCTGCTAACCCCGCTTTTTCTAACTTATCAGCAGTTTCCCCAAACAGAATCATTGCTTTGACATTTGTTAGATGTGGTATTAATTCCTCAAAATCATTTCCGCGATCTAATCCACCAGCTAATAATATAATTGGCTGTTCAAAAGAACCTAATGCCTTGGATGTAGCCAATATATTAGTTGCTTTTGAGTCATTATAAAACATTCGCTCATTTACATTTTCAACATATTGCGTGCGATGTTTTACGCCAGTAAATGTAGTAAGTACATTTACTATACCTTCTTTAGTGGCACCTGCTAGCATACTTGCTGCGACTGCTGCTAAAATATTTTCTAGATTGTGTTTTCCTACTAAAACAATCCTTTGTCTTTCAATTATAGGCTCTTCTTTAAAATAAATATACGTCTCGTCACACCATGCACCATCTAAACATTTTTGGCTTGAACTAAATGGTATTTTCTTAGCTGAGGCATCATTAACAAGTGCACAGATCTCATTATCATCTGCATTATATACAAGATAATCATCATTTGTCTGATTTTCAAAGATACGTGTCTTTGCTGCTTTATAATTTGGATATGTCCCATGATAATCAATATGCGATTGGAATAAATTCAAAAATACAGCAATATGCGGTCTGAACTTCTCAGTACCCATCAATTGAAAAGAAGATAACTCTACTACCATTGTTTCATCTGTAGCTAAAGTCTCAGCAACTTCAACTGCCACTTTACCTATGTTCCCAGCAATTTTACTTTTTTTATTGCTTTGTTCTAACATTTCATGGGTCAATGTGGTTGTTGTTGTTTTTCCATTTGAACCAGTAATCCCGATGTATGGACTTGAAATCAAATAATGTACCAATTCTATTTCTGTTATAACAGGTATTTCGCGACGTTTTGCTTCTTGAATAAGTGCATTCTCATAAGGAATACCAGGATTTTTTACGACAACTTCTGCATTATCCAGCAAATATAGTGGATGTGATCCAGTAACCACATCCACCCCTAAAGCTTGTAATTCTTTTACAACTTGATCTTCATTACTAGCCTTTAAATCATTTACACTAACGTTATAATTATTTTTTACCAATATTTTACTCGTAGCAGTACCACTTTTAGCTAGACCGAGTACTAAAATAT
This sequence comes from Paraliobacillus quinghaiensis, assembly GCF_003426025.1. Taxonomy (GTDB): domain Bacteria; phylum Bacillota; class Bacilli; order Bacillales; family Amphibacillaceae; genus Paraliobacillus_A; species Paraliobacillus_A quinghaiensis. The sequence continues at coordinate 290,057 of NZ_QJSH01000002.1, read as the reverse complement.
TCTTATAAGGAAAGTCATTTAATTTATTCATCCAATCCACACCTCAATATATATTCCAAGCGCCGCAAAAAGCAGTCCAACTAGCCAAAATGTCGTAACAACACGCCATTCCGACCAACCTTTTAATTCATAATGATGATGAAGTGGACTCATTCTGAATATGCGCTTACCGGTTGTTTTAAAGGAAATAACCTGAATAATGACAGATAGAGTTTCCATTACAAAAACCCCACCAATGATAACTAAAAGGATCTCAAGTCTTGCTAATATAGCAACAGCAGCAATTGCTCCACCAAGTGCTAATGAGCCGGTATCCCCCATAAACACTTTAGCAGGATGTGCATTAAATACTAAAAAGCCTAACAAGGCTCCGACAACTGCTAATGAGAAAATAGTAATTTCTAACTGTGGAAGACCATACCAAGCTAAAATACCAAAGGCACCGAATGCTATTGTTGCTGTCCCTGCTAATAAACCATCTAATCCATCAGTTAAATTAACAGCATTAGAAGCACCAACAATCATAACAACAACTAATACAGCATATCCCCATCCTAAATCAATTTGCTGACTTGTTCCTGGTATCGATATGTATGTTGGAAACCCTTGTTGTCTTAAGATAATATAAAATATTACTGCAATTAACACTTGCCCGATCATTTTTTGTTTCGAGGTAAGTCCAAGGTTCCGTTTTAATGCAACCTTGATAAAGTCATCCAAGAAACCTAGAAAACCATATCCCAATAAAATAAAGATAAGTAACATGGATTCAGAATTAACCGAACTTACATTAAATTTGCTGGTCATGATTAATGTGGTAATTGTAACACTTAGAACAATCATAATACCACCCATAGTAGGTGTTCCTGTTTTTTTAAGATGCGATTGTGGACCTTCTTCACGAATACTTTGACCAAATTTTAACCTACGTAAAAATGGAATGAAAATTGGTGAAAATAGGACGGTAATTAAAAATGCGATACTTATTGTGATTATTAGTACATATTCGTTCATGATTTCTCCTCCTCTAAATGCCAAACCGTCCATTGTTTAGTTTATTATATTAATGGTTCAATAATGGTTTCTAATTTCATACCCCTTGAAGCTTTTACTAAAATAAGCGTTGTTGTGTCTAAATAGTTGGCTAGAAATGATTCAATTTCTTTTTTATCAAGAAAGTGATTTGTAATGATTGATGGATACTCTTGTTTCACTCGTTCACTAATTTCATTAGCATCAATGCCAATTGTACAAACATAATCAATTTCCGTTGACATTACATCAGCAACAGAGCGATGATACTCTTTTGATAACTCACCCAATTCAAGCATATCACCTAAAACTACGATTTTACGTTGAAAACCAACCATTTCTTTTACTACATTAACAGCTGCCTTCATAGATGTTGGTGATGCATTATAGGCATCATTAATAATCGTAACCCCTTCTTTTCCTTTTAATACTTCAAACCGCATGCCTGTCATATCTAATTGTATCAATGCCTGTTTAATTTGGCTTATTCTCATACCGATCTGTTTAGCTATCTCAATAGCAAATGTTGCATTTTTCGCATGATGCTTACCTAATAATGGGATGTTATATTCTTCATCACTATTTATAGTGAAAAGGGAATGCTCAGCATGCATTACAAAATGTTTTATTACAGTATCATTAGTCTGATCAAAACCAATACCTAGTGTTTTAGCTACTGTTTTGTATGGGTGTAACAAAGGTTCATCACCATCAATTAGTAAGATACCCTCATCCTGTAATCCAACTAATATTTCTGCTTTCGCCTTTGCTATACCTGCTCTTGATCCCAAGTTTTCAATATGTGACTCACCAATATTTGTAATAACTGCAATGTTTGGTTCTGCAATTTGACTTAAACGTTCCATCTCATGAAAATGATTCATGCCCATTTCTAAAACAAGCATCTCTGTGTCAGGCTTCATTGATAAAATAGTTAATGGGACACCAATATGATTGTTTAAGTTCCCTTTTGTTTGATGAGTTTGAAAAGATTCAGACAGGACTTTAGAAATAATATCTTTCGTCGTCGTTTTCCCATTTGATCCAGTTACTCCAATCACAGTTGGATCTACTGACTTTCGATATGCATGCGCTAATTGTTGAAGTGCAGATAACGTGTCAGAAGCAAAGAACACAGGAAAATCCGTTGGTAAAAATTCAGGCAACGGTTCATCCTTTTGCCAAATAGTAGCAATAGCACCTTGTTCAATTGCTTTATCTATAAAGCTGTGACCATTAAAATTTTCCCCTTTTAATGGCACGAACAACGCATGATCCATTTTCCCTCGACTATCTGTAGAGACTTGATTGATTTTAAATTGATCTTCTGCAGCCCCCTGTGTTTCAGGAAACAACTCCAACAGAAATGCTGTTGTAAATAACATAGTGATGACTCCTTATTTATCAATTTATATGTTTTCTTTTCTATAAATACTGTTTAATTGCTTCTGTTGCAACTGCTCGATCATCAAAATCTACAATCTCAGTTCCAATAATTTGATAGGTTTCATGCCCTTTTCCAGCAATTAATATCATATCATTTTCACTTGCGGATGTAATGCTTTTTTTTATCGCTTTTTCACGATCTATAATCACTTCATAATTCGTAGCCTCTAACCCTGTTACCATATCTGCAATAATACTATCTGGATCTTCCGAACGCGGGTTATCAGATGTGTAAAAAGCGTAATCGGCATATTTACTTGCAATTTGCGCCATTAATGGACGTTTTGTCCTATCGCGATCTCCTCCGCAGCCAACAACAACATATATTTTACCTTTTACAAATCCTTGCATCGTCTGTAAAACATTCTCAAGCGAATCCGGTGTATGCGCATAATCAACTATAACTCCAAAAGGTTGACCTGCTAACACCGGTTCAAACCTACCACGAACTCCTGTCGTATTTTCTAGCGCTTCTTTAACAGTTTCTAATGGCACACCTGCCAATAAACTTGCTGTTGCAGCAGCTAACATATTGTAAATACTAAACTTACCTATTAATTTGCTTTTAATAGTTATATTTCCATAAAAAGTTTCTAATATAAATGTCGTGCCATTTGCTTCTAACTTAATTTGAGAAGCAGAAACATCTGCTTTTTGTTCAATACCATATGTAACAACTGGTTGTGTTGTAGCATGAATAAAATTCTCACTATACGCATCATCAAGATTTATAACAGCATATTTAGGATTATCCGGGTCATAGCGATTCCCTAATTGTCGGAACAGTCGACTCTTCGCTTGAAAATAGCTTGGCATATCACCATGATAATCCAAATGGTCTTGTGACAGATTGGTAAAAATAGCTATATTGAAATCACATCCATTTACTCTCCCTATCTCTAAAGCATGAGAGGAAACTTCCATAATTGCTGTTTTAACACCTTGATCGACCATATTCCGGAAACTTTTTTGTAAGAAAGATGCTTCAGGGGTTGTATTACTAACCTCATGGATTGTATCTGCAATTTTCATTTGGATGGTTCCTATACTACCTGTCACGCGTTTGTCGAGTTTAAAAATATCATCCAATAAATTGGTTACACTTGTTTTCCCATTTGTCCCAGTCACACCGATTAATTGTAAGTCATTAGTTGGCATGTCATAATAGCTATTCGCTAGCAACGCTAATATTCTGACTGTATCACGCACATAAATAACAGGAATATTCGTTTCATTAAGGGCTTTTTGGGCTACTATTGCACACGCACCATTTGCTTCAGCTTGTTTAACAAAATCATGACCATCTACAGTATAACCTTCAATACAAATAAATAAATCTCCGCTTTTAACTTGTCGTGAATCAATTGTTAATCCATTCATTGATATATCGCTTATAGCTTGATTCACTTGATAAGTCGGGAGAATAGCTAGTACATCTACTAATCTTTTCAATGGTTTCATCCTTACTATGAGTTAAAATTAATTTTATGTAAGATACTTCCTAAAATAGGAAATATCAATTAGAAATGAATCATTACTATTATAACAAAGATTTGATTCATATTCATGAAAATTTACGTAGCTAGTTAACAAGCCGTTTTCTAAAAGACTATTGTTGACAATAGTATATAAACTCCGTCGTAAAAAAACTTTATTTCCTAACGTCGTTCCGGCAGAATACTTCGCTTTCCGCAGGCACGGCCTCAACTAATTTTTAGAAGAAGAGCGCTTCTAAAAATGGATTTTCGGCTCGCGCTGTTCCTGCAGGAGTCGAAGTATTCTGCCTACATTGGATAAAACGTACTTTGGAACGCGATTACTCGCCCCATCAAAAACATTTGCTGTTCTCACAGTAGTTTCCATGTATTTTTATATGTGGTGTAGTGGATTATCATTTAACTTTATTAAATCAAACAAACGCAACTAATTTTCAGATGTTGATTGGAGCTTAGGGTCAGTTGACTCCAGCGGGAAAAGTAACATCTGAAGATCCACTCGGAAGTGTTCTTTACTTCCGAGTTAGCTGAAGAGTTACCCGCGGAAAGCGACTGCCCCTACGCGTAAATCAAAGTTAATCTTACGACAGAGTTTCCATCTACTGCGTAATATACATTGGTTTAATTGTACGACTCGAGATACTTAGTCTGAGAAGTAAAGTCTTATTGTTTCGCCTTGTTTTAATTTTGTTCCCGCTTTCGGTGCTTGATCTATAATAGTGTCCCCTTCACCTGATGCTTCAATTGACAAATTAACCATATATTGGTGTAAGTCATTACGGGATACTCCGATTAAGTCAGGTACTTCTACAGGTGGTTGTTCTGGCCACTGGTAATCTTTTTCTAACCCTTCAGTACGTCGTTCGACCCCCATTGCCGGCATGCTGTCTTCTATAATATTTCCTACAATTGGTGCTACTACAACCCCACCAAATTGAACTGTGTTTTTGGGGTTATCTATCGCGACATAGACGACAATTTCAGGATCATCAGCCGGAGCAAATCCGATAAAAGAAACAATATGATTATTTTCCATATAACGACCGTTCTTACCTACCTTTTGTGCAGTACCTGTTTTCCCACCTACACGATAGCCATCTACGTAAGCCCCTCTTCCTGTTCCTTTAGCCACAACGCTTTCTAATGCTTCACGAATTTCAGTGGATGTCTCATTAGAAATCACTTGGTCCTTTAATACAGGTTCAATGGTTTCTACACTCTTTTGTGTAATCGGGTCTATCCATTCAGAAGCTAGGTATGGTTGATATAAATAACCACCATTAACGGCAGCTGATACAGCCATCACTTGTTGAATAGGGGTAACAGAAACACCTTGACCAAAAGAAGTAGTTGCGAGTTCTACTGGTCCAACTTGATCTAGTTTAAACAAGATACCATTTTCTTCACCAAATAAGTCTACTCCTGTTTTTTCACCAAAACCAAAATCTTTTATATATGAAAATAGTTTTTCTTTACCAATATTTTGACCTAGATTAACAAAGCCAGGGTTACAGGAATTTTGTACTACTTCTAAGTAGGTCTGACTTCCATGTCCTCCACTTTTCCAACAATGAAGTGTTGCACCATCCACTTTTATTGCACCATTATCAAAGTACTCATCCTCAGTTAGATCAACGACCCCCTCTTCAAGACCCGCTGCTAGGGTAATGATTTTAAATGTTGATCCAGGCTCATAAGTGCTCCATATTGGTAAATTACGATCATAAATACTAGAGTCCACTTCTTGATAATTTTCAGGGTCAAAATTTGGTCTAGATGACATTGCTAATATACCACCAGTATCTGGATCAACAGCTATTGCAAGAGCACCATCTGGATTATAAGTTGCTTCTGCTATATCCAATTCTCTTTCAATAATAGTTTGAACTTTTGCATCAATCGTTAATTGTAAATCAAGTCCATCAGTCGGGGCTTGATACGTGTCTGCCAAGTTAGGCAATCTTTTTCCTTTTGCATCAGAATAAAAAGATAAACTACCTTTTTCACCACTTAAGTTATCATCATAATATAATTCTAACCCCATCAAACCTTGGTTATCAATACCACTAAACCCCAGTACATGTGATAGGTATTCTCCATTTGGATAATAGCGTTTAGAATCCTCTGCAATATAAACACCGTCTAAACCTAAAGTTTGAATAGCATCAGCCTGTTCTTCAGAGATCTTTCTCCCAGCAGCAAAACGAACAATACTTGTTTGTTTAGTTACTTGTTCTAACATTTCCTCTTTGGTAATTCCTAATATTTTACCAAGAGCGTTTGCAGTTTCTTCTGGGTTAGTGACTTGTCTCGGAACAACCATCACAGTTGGTGCAGAGACATTTTCTGCTAAAATCATGCCATTCTTGTCCAGAATTTTTCCACGTTCCGCTTCAAAAGCAATGTCTCGACTCCATGAAGCTTGAGCCTTCTCCATTAATTCAGCACCAAGCACAAATTGTACATAGCCTAAGCGAATTGATATAACTACAAAAAAAAGAAAGGCAAAAAGAAATACAGTGACTATTCGTTTCCGCATCGTTACATTTGATACACGTTTCATGGTTCAACTCCTTAAACCCTAATAAACTTGTATCTAGTATATGAATGTGTATAACGAATAGAACACTGTATCTTTTTTAGCCTTCTTCTTCTGGAGAATCCTCTTGGGTTCTATCGATTGATTGATCAGGTGGAGAAAATTCAACTGTTACCTTCGTGTCTTTATTAATTGTCGAACCCTTCTCTATACTTTGGTTTACCGCATAACCATTTCCGCTAATTTCTACATTAAACCCAACTAATTCGCTAAGTTCTAATAAATCGCGAACAGACCAACCTGTTATATCAGGCATGGTAGGATTAGTCGTTGTAAGTAAAACACGTTGATTTGCGACTACTCTGTCTCCTATATCGATATTTGTTTTATTTATCTTAGCACCATCACCAATAACTGTAACTGTTAAGCCTTCATTGACTAATTGCTCTTTTACCTGAGTTGTTGCTCGCCCTATTACATCTGGAAATGTATATGTGCGAACAGCATTCTGTCTTTCTTTATCAGGTTGAATATTTAAATAATGCAAACTATTTTCCATTACATTTTTAAAAATGAATGAAACCGGAGCAGAACCAGCTTCTCCTGGTTCCAGTTTAGGCTGCTGTACCGTAATATACATAACTAGTTCAGGATCTTCCTTTGGTGCAATACCTAGAAACGAAAAGATATAATCACTTTCTCCTTCTAAATAACCACCCTGTGAAAATTGAGCTGTACCCGTTTTACCGGCAACAGAATAATCCGATAAATTATAAATATTGTGTGCTGTACCATGTTCAGAAGTTATAACTGTTTCTAGTGTATCTAAGACCTTCTGAGCAGTTTCTTCAGAAATTGGATTTCCAACTACTTCTGATTCTGTCTCTTCAACAATTTCTCTTGTTTGATTATCGACAATTTTTGATATAACATACGGTTTCATCATAACGCCATCATTTGCAATTGCAGTGGCAGCTTGAATTAATTGAATTGGTGCAACTGTTAATCCCTGCCCATAGGAAGCAGTTAGTTTTTCAATTGGCCAATTATAGAGTAAAATTCCCGCTTGTTCTCTAGGAAGATCAATACCTGTCTTTTGATCAAAATGAAATGCCTTTAAGTATTCTAAAAATATATCTGTTCCCATTTTTTCCCAAACAAGTTTTGATACAGCAACATTTGAGGAACGTTGAATTCCTTCTTCATATGTAATCGTGCCCCAGTCTCGGTTGTAATCGTGAATTGGTTTTGTTATCTCATCAATCTTATATCTGCCTGACTTGTATTCCTCATTTGGGTTATATACGCCCTCTTCAATCGCCGCGGCCAAGGTAAATGCCTTCATCGTAGAACCAGGTTCAATCGGAGTAGATACAACATCATTATACCAATTCTCAACCTGACCAAGATTATTTGGATTATAACTCGGGCGATTGCTCATCGCTAATATCTCACCCGTTTTGGGATCAATTACTGTGGCTGTTATCCGTTCTGGGTCATATTCTTCGACTACTTGTGACATCGCATCTTCCAAGAAGGTTTGGATTTTTTGATCCAACGTCAAGTAAACATCATTTCCGTCCTGCTCTTTTTGAATTACTTCATTAGGATCAAGAAGCTTCACATTATATTTATCTCTTTCGTAAGAAATGGAACCATTGGTGCCCTGTAGGTAATTATCCAATTGCGCTTCAATTCCTGTTAGCCCCGTTATAATAGAATCATCTTTTTTCTGAGCAAGCCCAACTAATTGAGATGCAAATGTTCCATTCGGATAATAGCGTTTTGCTTCCTCATCAAAATTTACACCCGGAAGATCTAGTGCTTCAATTTTTAGTTTTGTTTCTTGACTTAACTGACTTCCTTCAGTACCAAATTCAACTTGGAATCTATCCGAATCAATCCCATTTTGTAGTGTGGTTTCAATATCCGATACTTCCATTTCTAAAATAGGCGCTAACGCTTCTGCTGTAGCTTTTACATCAGCTACGTGATTCAGCTTTTTTTCCGGGTTTGTAGAATAGGTTTCGTCGACAATGGCAAATAATCGGTATGTAGCACGATCTTGTGCAAGTTCCATACCATTCCTGTCATAAATTGTCCCACGATCAGCTTTTATCGTGAAGTTATTAGTGCGACGATTATCAGCCCATTCTTGTAAATTAATACCCTGAACTTCACCAACTGCCTGTATGTATAAAAAACGTCCGGATAACGTTAAGAATATCCCAACAAATAAAATCATTAATACATTAGTCATCACGAGTGTTGTTTTATTTTTTTTCACTTCGTAATCACATCCTTCAAACTATTCTACAAAACTTGTTGTTTGTATTACCTTAGTATTTTGAATTTTTAAGCCATTTTCTTTTGCAATACGAAGAATGCGATCAGGATTACTATATTCTTGTACTTGATAACTCAAATTAGCATTTGTTGTTTCTTGTTTACTTATATTACTTTCCAAACTTTGAATATTTCGATTTAATGTATCTACCTCTGAGCTAAAAGAAACAACATAAATAAGTGCTGCAGCAGTAATTAGTGCAAACATAACATATAGAAATTTTTCACCTGGTGTAATCCAACGTTTATGGACATGTACCTTTACTTGTTTCTTCGGTTCAGGCTGACGATTTAATTCTCTATTACGTTCAGGTATTGCTTGCTGCCAACTTCTTGCTTCACTTGTATTCATGCTTGTCCCCGCCCTTCTTCATAAAAAAACTGATTGTTCCAAGGTTTCACTTTTTCAACAATTCGAAGCTTTGCCGATCTAGCACGGCGATTCCGTTCTAACTCATCCTCATTAGCCGTAATTGGCTTTTTCGTGATTTGCTTAAATGGTGGTTGACTCGTCTCTGGTATTACTGGAATGTTCTTTGGAAGTGGTGGTAGTGCACTCCACTTCTTAAACGCTTGTTTGCATATACGATCTTCTAGCGAATGGAATGTAATGACAGCAACCCTACCACCAACATTTACAACTTCTGCAGCTTGGTGCAGCACATCATAAAAGGCATGCAATTCATCATTCACTGCAATACGAATTGCTTGAAAAACCCGTTTTGCAGGGTGTCCTCCAGTTCTTCTTGTCGCTGCTGGTATTCCCGTTTTAATAATCTCTGCCAATTCAAATGTTGTTTCAATTGATTTTTCTGATCGAGCAGCCTCAATCTTACGAGCGATTTGTTTGGAGAATTTCTCCTCTCCATATTTAAAAAAGATACGAACTAACGCTTCATATGACCAAGTATTGACAACTTGATAAGCAGAAGTAGGTTGTGTTTGATCCATCCGCATATCTAGAGGTGCGTCATGTTGATAACTAAAACCTCTTTCACTGTGATCCAATTGTGGGGATGACACGCCTAAATCAAATAACACACCATCCACTTGTTCAATTCCTTTCTCTGCTAAAACATCTTGTAAATATCTGAAATTTGAATGTACAAACAAGACCTTATTATGATAACCTTTAAGCCTTTCTTTAGCAGCTGCTAAAGCATGTTCATCCTGATCAAATGCGATTAGTAAGCCATCTTCATCTAATTTTTCTAGAATCTTTTCAGAATGTCCACCAGCCCCTAATGTTCCGTCAACATATATCCCATTTGGGCGAATATTTAAACCTTCTACAGCTTCTTGCTGCAGCACACTATCATGTTCAAACATCTCTGTTCACCTTCTTTTCTTTAACTGTTAACTTGTCCCATTATGTAAACCTTTATTTTTAAAAATCAATATCCATCATATTCTCTGCAATTTCTGCAAAGGATTCTTCCGATTCAGTTACATAACCACTCCAAGCTTCATTTGACCAAATCTCAACTCGATTTGACACCCCGATTACCGCGCATTCTTTATCTATTACCGCATATTTGCGTAAAGCAGCAGGGATATTTATTCTACCCTGTTTATCGACTTCACATTCTACTGCTCCAGAAAAGAAGAAACGCGTAAAAGCTCGCGCATCTTTTTTTGTTAGTGGTAATTTTTTTAACTTCTCTTCTAAAAGGCGCCATTCGTTCATTGGATAAGCAAACAAACATTGATCTAGCCCGCGTGTAATCACAAAAATTTCACCAAGATCCTCGCGAAATTTAGCAGGAACAATGATACGACCTTTGGCATCAATATTATGTTTGTATTCTCCCATAAACATACAGATCGCCCACCTTTTTTTTCATCTTACCACATTCCCCCACATTCCTCCACTCATTTTTGAAATTATTTGAATTGTTTTCCTACCGCACTGCGTATTAGCAAATAAACCACTTTCACATGTGTTTAAACGTTCGTTTTTAAGCCATAAAAAAACACGAAAACAGTAGTGTTTTCGTGTTTTTTTCAATATGCTACTTAATAAGTGGTGGAGAGTGGGTAACTTTATAATTTCACCACGTAATGATCATGCTCGAAGGAATAGGTGTGATCAACCATTTCATTAATCCAACCATAACCATGTTGATTTATAATAGAAATAACGTTCCAACATCGTTCTTGCAAGCCATTTCCAGGGCGTAATTTTAAATGCAGTTCGTCAAACACCTCTAATGTTTTGTGATGTTTTATCTCTACATTTTTCTTCAGTGCTTCTTCTAAAAAGTCTATATGCTGATGGATATAGCTTAGGTTTTTCTTTGCAACTTCTTCCAGATCTGGTCCCATTGTCTTTGCAATATCCCTTAACGGTTGATGTATCTGCTCAATTGCAAGCTTAGTCTGTTCCGCAATAGAATCTAATGGCGGATTTGATTGAGCAGCTATCCAGTTCACCTTGTCCTCGAAAGCTCCTCGCTCCATAAGTTTATTTATATCTAAAGCATAGCGATTAATATTTTTTTCACTTTTACGGTCTAACATTGTAAAAGATAATCTTGGTAATACTGGTGGCATTTCAAGATCTAATGTATGAAATGCCGGCTTCAGAATCGACCAATAACCTAATTCACCTGGCCCAGCCATAAAAGCGAGGGTCGGAAACAAACACTCTTGCATAAGCGGTCTTGTTACCACATTATTACTCAACCGAGCAGGTGCCTCTTCGGCAATCGCTAATAGCTCATCAGTTGTAAATTGACATTCTTGATTTTTACCTTCCCAAGTATCAGGACCAGTTTTAACTAAAAGAATGCGTTCTCCATTCAAATGATAAAACAGATGCCCATCTCCTTCATTTACATCAACCGAAACGCTATAACCCGCTTGTCGCACTGCTTGTAATTGTTGGTATACGGCAGAACTTATTTCAGGTTGTTTTTTAATCATTTCTTGAAAATATTTTTTCTCTAATTGACGAACGGACGCATTACCTGAATCAATTAAAACAAGACCTTCCCCTTTAAATAATAGACTAATAAAAGAAGCAAAAAAATCAACGTATGTATCCGATTGACCTAGCGCTTGTTTTGTTTGTTCATATATTTCTTTCGTATTAATCGTTTCATTTAACTGACTAAAGAGCGTATCTAACCATTCACTAGTTATTACGTGATCAATTGGTAGTTCTGATACTGACCTCTTTTCTGTAACACGTTGAGAAATAGTATGCTTTTTCATTCTATTTTGTTCCGGGAACAAAACATGATTAATTTCTGCAAAATCATGATCTTCACCAGCAATCCAAAATACAGGAATGACTGGTTGTCCTAATGCCTTTTCTTGTTTTTTCGCAAATGCAATAATGGAAATAATTTTATGTATCGTATAAAGCGGTCCTGATAAAAGGCCAGCTTGCTGCCCACCAATAACCACAACACTATTTGGATCATTTAAGCGTTCAATGTTAGTAAAAACTGTTTTGTCTGTATGCCATTTTGCATTTAGGTTTTCTAATGTACTCACTAACGTCTGTCGATTGTAGTTTTGCTTTTGTAATTCAAGTGCACGCTGCTTCATTGCACCCATTTCAAAAGGATTGTAGTCAAATTTTTCAATAATTGATTTTTTTTGATGATAATAATCATTTATTAAGTTACTTCGCGAGATTGATATCGGATTTATGTACACAAGTACCTGCTCCTTTGATGATTGATTGTGATTGTATAGGGTATCTTTTAAAAACTGTAATTTCGTTAACAGTACGTACTATTTTTTTAAAATAAGGCTCTTTTCGAAAACATTGTCGCTTGTAAAAATTCGGACTTGATATAAAATGCGCATTAGTGAAAATTTCTTACCCGCTACACAAGTGAAATGGACTCGCTTTCCGGGGGCAGGGATTTATGATGGGGCGAGTAATCGCAGCCCCACGGCTTCAGCTAACTAGGAGGCAAAAACCACCTCCTAGTGGATCTTCAGCTCGCGCTGTTCCCACAGGACAAGGAATGCTTCAATGAATTAACATTGCACGCAGAAAATCGGTTTGTATTTTCAAGGAGTCTCGACCATTTCACTTGCTCCGCTAGATAGCGTATCTTTTTTCATATAGATTAATGTATTTGTTGCTAAATTAACTTGTAATTAAACATAATAAAGCACTTTACACTCTTCTTAATTTAGGATTACACTAGCGTATCAAATGAAATTGGTGACACTCCAGCAGGAACAGCGAATGTTTCCGATGGGGCGAGTAATCGCAGTCCCACGGGCCGAAAATCCATTTTTAGAAGTGATCTTCTTCTAAAAATTAGTTGAGGCCGTGCCTGAGGAAAGGGAACCAATTTCATTTGATTAGCGGTTTAGAAGAGCAAAGAGTTAATGTGCAGTTTATAAAAATTGTGTCATAAACAATAACTTTTTAAAAGAGCGTTAAATAACGATATTATTTTCCATATGTATATGTTCGGAAATTCGATCTTTTATTATCATAACAGAAACTATTTAGATAGGGTAGAATACAGCACCATTAGATGCTGGTATACTTATACTCCTTCCATTTCTAACGCCTTTATCGCATGATAATAATTATTTATCAACGGTTTAGGGTTATCACTATGTTGCAACAAATAACCTAAGATACCATCTATTTCTGTTTTTCTGTTATTTTCTATATCTGTTTTCATTGATGAATCATTTTCAGTTGTTTTTTCAATAATACCGCGAATGCGTTCCCATTGTTCTTGCTCATTTAATTTTAATTCATTCGCTACTTCCTTACAGAGTGATTGTGCCAGATATAATAGATGTGGGTTGCTAAGTAGCGCACCATTTTTCACTTGGAAAACAGCAGTTATTGGATTGATTACACTGTTAATGATTAATTTATTATGTAACATATGTCGCCAATTACCAGTAAGAACAATTGGAAATTTATTATCAGACACATGATTATTAAGATGTTCGAAATCCTTTTGATCACCTTTAAATAAGGCAAGGTTTAGTTTCCCTTCACCTGTATATCTCACCGTTGTAGCATTAACTTTTCTTGCTGCATGTTCACAAGTTCCTATTATAATTGTATTAGAATAATCGAAATGATCTAGTGCATCAATATGACTCATTCCATTCTGTAAAAATACTAATGTAGAACAGGAGTGTTCAAGCTTTGGTAACAACTTTTCTACATCATATTGTTTCACACAAATAAAAATAAGTTCTTCTTGTTCTAATTCATCTATTAATAATGCGCGAGGATTATATGTATTTTCTTCAGGTAGACAAATAATTCCTTTTTGGTTTATTTGATTTTTTTGTACTTCGTTCCTAACATAAAGTGTTACATCATGGGATTGCTCTGTTAATAATCCAGCTAGTAACAAACCAATTGCGCCTCCGCCGACTACGCCAATCTTCATTTTTACACCTCAACATTATAACAGCATTAGTTTTATAAGATTTTCTTTCTTTTAAATCATATAATAATGCTGTTTATTCGTCTAGTCACAGGACTTAAAACCAAATGAGAGACCTTGCAGGTTAGCTACAAGGCCTCTCATTCAGTATGTTAATTTGTCAAACCCACCCCATAATTTTTGCATTTCAGCAAGGGTTTCTTCATATTTAGCAACTTGTTTTTTTAATGCATTATTTTCTTCTACTAGAGAATGTAGTTGTTGATAATCAATTGTCTTCCTTTTTTCAAACACATCATAATTTCCCTTAACCTTTTCTAAAATAGAAATAGCCGCTTCCAATGTTAGTTGATGATTCATTTCATCAGCAGGAGCATAATTTATTTCACTAGCTTGCTTTTTTCGTTCTTTTTTTGCTGCATCTATTTCTTGTTGGTATTGCTTCCGAATGGATGCATTCCACCGAAAACCACAAGCAGCTGGAGTTCTTGCTAATCTTTTTCCAACCTCTTTGAAGGCTTCTAACTGGGTTTTACCATCATGAATGTAACGTAAAACAGTTTCTGCAAGTAAAATATCCTCATCATTTGTCCAAGCATCTTGCCTTATCGCACTCATTTCATTCCCCCTCCTAGTACATTTACTATTAATGTATGCAAACGCTAGGGGTACTAGAATAGAATATGTTTAATTTAATACCATCAAAACCCTTTTATTCTGCAATTACAAATAATTCAATACAAACATGAAAAATTTAAGAAATCGACGAATTTTAGGGCGGGCAGATAACGTTAATAACGGTCAAACGAAGAACATCTGATCACATTTAGGATCAACCTTTGTCATTAAATGTTCCCTCTATACAGCAAAAAGATGACAGAGAATCTCTGTCATCTTTTTGCTTATAGAAAGCATGAAATTTGTTTCATAACTTTCTACGTCTACCCTATTGTTCTACTACTTGCTTCCCATCATATTGTCCGCATGATTTGCAAACATGGTGAGGTTTAGTAAGTTCACCACAATTGGAACATTCAATCATTCCAGGTACATGTAATTTTTTATGAGTACGACGTTGGTTTTTGACTTTTTTAGATGTTTTTCTTTTTGGTACTGCCATGTCTTACACCTCCTTCACTAGCGAAACGAAAATCTTTTCCTTATCCTATTAACACATAAGGTAAGGAAGTGGCCTAAATGTACACTTTACCTTATTGATTTTCTTTCTTGTCATTATCTTCAAATAAAGATTGTAATTTTTTCATACGAGGATCAATCGATTCCTCTTTTTTTTCTTCAGAGACTACTTCCCAACCTTCACCGGCTGTTAATGCATGTTCTCTTAATTGTTCTTCACTTGCATAAACACGAAAAGGTATCTCCAATATTACATTTTCCTTTATATAAGGCTCTAAGTCAAGCACTTCTCCTGAAATAGGATGAATTTCTGACTCATCTTCTGCATTATAATACGGATTGGTGGAAAAAACCTCTACTGCTTCCAATTCAAATGGATATTCTACATCTATTAACGTCCGCGCACACGGTAAAATCATTTTACCTTTTATCGTAAATTGGCAAGTGATTTGATCCCCTTGCGCTGTCGCAATTCCTTCAACTTGCACAGGATCGATTTGTCGAATATCATTATTCCATGTTTCAATTTCTGAAATATCAACTTTCTCATCAAATTGAAATACATCAGAATGAGCTATTTTTTGAATGGAAATTTTCATTTCTATCACCTCAAGGCACAAAGTTTATTGTAAAAGGTATTTCACCTTTTGTCAACATTTTTTCTTTACAGTAAGTTTTTGTAGTTTTTTTCGATCAAAGCTATGGTACAATACTATCCAGAAGGAGTGGAATCTATGCAAGCATGCGGTATTATTGTAGAATATAATCCCTTCCATTACGGACATCAACACCACCTAAAAAAAGCAAAAGAAATATCAGGCGCAACCTGTATTATTGCTTGTATGAGCGGTAATTTCTTGCAAAGAGGAGAGCCTGCTATCATCGATAAATTTAAACGGACGCAAATGGCAATTGATCAAGGTGTCGATATTGTCATTGAGTTACCTTATGCACACACCGTACAACACAGTGATCAGTTTGCATATGGCGCAGTCAATCTCTTAAATGAATTAGGTGTTTCTTCGATTTGTTTTGGTAGTGAACAAGGAGATATATCCTCATTTTTTAAAAGTTATCAAGCTTATCAGGAAAACAAAGAAGATTTTGATTCAACCCTAAAGCAAGAGTTAGCTTTAGGAAAATCATTTCCTTTGGCTTCCAATGTTGCATTTGAAGCTATTGGATTAGGACATACCAACAACTCTCTTGATCTTAGTAAACCAAACAATATATTAGGATTTAGCTATGTGAAAAGCATTCATGCAATAGACCCATCAATTAAAGCTATCACAATTAAAAGGTTACAAAGTTCCTATCATGACCAAACGATTACATCGCCTTATGCGAGTGCAACTAGTATTCGTCATGAGTTAATCAAGCAACAAGCTTTTACTGCAACAGTAAGTCCAACTTTACCAGCTAGCTCTAAACATTATTTGGAAACATATAAACACGAAACAGGAATTTGGCATACTTGGGAAGCGTATTTTTCTTTACTCCAATATCGTGTACTAACTATGTCAGCTGAAGAATTACAAATGATCCATGGTGTAGATGAAGGTTTCGAACACCGCTTGAAAAGAACAGCTAAAGACGTCATGAGTTTTCAAGAGTGGATTGACATATTAAAGACAAAGCGTTATACACAAACCCGCATACAACGTATGTTTGTTCACTTATTGACAAATACATCAAAAGCAGCAATTCATTCTATACAGGTTGATAAAAAAGCACCCTACATCCGTTTACTCGGTATGTCACAACAAGGCAAAGACTATTTAAATCAAACGAAAAAAAATAGAACTGTTCCTATTATGACACAACTTAATCGAAATATCCCAATGATGATGACCTTGGATGAACGCGCAACTGATGCTTACTATGCAGTTATCCCAAGACATTTGAGGAAGCAATTACGCATGCAAGAATTTCAACCTCCATATCAAACATAACAACTTTAACATTAAATGCGAGCAGACATATTATTAATGCCTGTTCGCATTATCTATTTTACTGCAAGGTTTGTAAGTACGTAAGCGCATCCTGGAAAGTATCAACAGGAACAATCTCCATAGAAGTACCGATTTCTTCTGCAGTTTCAACCGCAATTTGATAATTCGAGTCTTCTATTCCATTTTGATAAGGTGCGAAAAATACATTGCATCCTTCTTCATGCGCTGCAACTACTTTTTTGTCTATTCCGCCAATTGGCAAAACATCACCTTCATAGCTAATTTCTCCTGTACCAGCAATTTGATAACCATTTGTTAAATCTTCCTCTGTTAATTGGTCATAAATCTCTAATGCAAACATCAATCCAGCACTAGGGCCGCCAATATCACCACTAGAAAAGGATAACTCTGGATCTACGGTTACCTCACGATTCGTTACAAGTTGTATTCCTATACCAATTTTTTCTGGTTTGTTCGGAAAAGGTGCTAAACTAATTGTTTCCGTCAAATACTCTTCTTCTCTTTCAATTGTAACTGTTATGTCCGTTCCTACTTCTTCCTCTTTTACTAAGGCAATCAATCCTTCTGCGTCTTTAACAGACTGATTATCAACCTCTGTAATCTTATCACCTGTTTGCAGTTTACCTTCAGCTGGCATACCATCTACCACTGAAACGACATATACGCCTTCATAAGAAATCTCAATCTCTTCACCTGCTGCTTCATATGCTACAACTTTTGAAGCTTGTTGTGAGCTTTCCATCATTTGTAATTGAACTTGGAAATATTCCTCTCGGCTAACCCCTTCAGGAAACACATCTTCTAATCTCTTAATGTCATGATAGGGGTTGAACATCGCCCAAAGGTAACCTATTGGTGTGGCTTGACCACCACTTACTGTCACAAGATGCATATCTCCTTCACTTTGATACCCATCATCAACTTGGACAACAGGGTTTAATGCATCCGCACCTCCTGGTTTATATATGTAATATGGCAATTGATAGGAAACCAGAAAAGAAAAGCTAATTATTAAAGCTAGGTAAGTAAAAAATTTCTTTTTATTCCACGTCATTTTTTTCCCCTCTTGTTGTTTATTTTTTCTCCTACTTTTGAGTATTTACCGGTCACGTTATTAGGAAAAGTAGTGTGTCGTACTACATTTATTTTATGTAAATAAATGAAAGATAGACTTTTTCCTTAATGTTAAGCATAAAAAAAAGCCTTGCTCGCGTATATTGATATAGTAGCTTGGACTAATAAACTACATTCATTTTACTATTTATTGAAATAGATGTACAGCAAAGAAACAAGAACTAGGGGGCAGAACATTGGATTCTAAATTTAAATCAGCTTTTTTAGCACTTATCGCATTATGGGTAGCTATCACACTAATATCTTTTCCAGAGAATACATTAGAAGCAAGTTTACGTGGCGTAGACATGTGGTGGGGAACTGTATTTCCTTCATTGCTTCCATTTTTTATAACAGCAGAATTATTAATTGGTTTTGGTGTTGTGCGTTTCATCGGTGTACTATTTGAGCCAATAATGCGCCCTCTATTCAATGTACCTGGTGTAGGAAGTTTTGTTTGGGCAATGGGAATGGCTAGTGGGTACCCATCAGGTGCCAAACTGACAGCTAGACTTAGACAAGAGAATCAATTATCGAAAATAGAGGCTGAACGGTTAGTTTCTTTTACAAATGCATCAAATCCATTATTTATTATTGCAGCTGTATCAGTTGGTTTTTTTCATGACGCAACACTAGGGTTTTTATTAGCTGTTGTACATTACACTAGCAATGCATTAGTGGGTGTTTGTATGCGGTTTTATGGAAGAGACAATGAAAAACAACAAAAAGGCGAGAAACGAAAGGTTACACTTAAAAAAGCTTTTCTTGAATTACATGAAACACGTTTAAAAGATAAGCGACCATTTGGTAAAATTTTTGGTGATGCGGTTATAAATTCTGTTCAAACATTATTAATGATTGGCGGATTCATTATTATGTTCTCTGTATTCACTTCTCTTTTACGCGCAGTCGGTATTGCTACATTTATCTCAGGTGGCTTTGCGGTTATACTGGAGGCACTATACCTTCCTAGCGAACTTGCCTTACCAATATTTTCAGGGTTATTCGAGATCACTACAGGTGCACAATTAATTTCTAATACCAATTTAGATAGTCTATTAGCACAAGCAATTGGGTTAAGTTTTATTTTCGCTTTTAACGGATTCTCTGTTCAAGCACAAGTTGCAAGCATTCTAGCTGAGACCGACATTCGCTTTCTCCCTTACTTTTTCGCACGTATTTTACACGGAATATTGGCAAGTGGATTAGTAATCTTGCTTTTCCCTTATTTATATACAAATCAAACGGATAATCCAACTATTTCTATACCAGCATTCTTAACCATTGAACCCACTTCTTCGTTCTCTTTATACATATTCTTACAAGAAACAGGCCCTATTATTACAATATCTACACTGTTCATCGCCAGCTTAATTATGATGCACAGATTAAAAAGCAATTTTAGATAGAATATAAAAAGCTAATCACCTGATTAGCTTTTACCAAATTATCTATACTTTTTTTGTAATGCTTCTTCAACTACTTTAGGAACTAAATCCGATACATTAGCTTGATACTTGGCTACTTCTTTTACCATACTAGAACTTAAAAAAGAATATTGATTATTTGTCATGATAAAGAATGTTTCAACATCCTCATTTAATTTGCGATTCATTGATGTTATTTGTAATTCATATTCAAAGTCACTAACTGCACGAAGACCTCGAACAATTGCTTCCGCTTTTTTTTCACGAGCGTAATCGACAAGTAACCCACTATGTGAATCAACAGAAACATTAGGCATATCTGCAGTTGCTTTCTTAAGCAATTCCATCCGTTCTTCTACAGTGAAGAGCGGAGACTTCGATTGATTATTAAAAACCGCTACCACAAGGTGATCAAATACTTTCGCACCTCTTTGTATAATATCTAAATGCCCATATGTAACAGGATCAAAGCTACCTGGACAAATCGCAAGCCTACCCATTTCTTTCTTCCTCCTTTTTATATAGCGTTACAGCTGTTGTACCCCCATAAGTTTCTGATTTCACCTTATTAAAACCAGCATGTTCATCAGGTAATGCTTGCCTTGCCTCGTGTTCACAAACAATTATCGTTTTCTCAGTTGTTAGTTGAAATGTTTGTAAACCTTCTAATAGCTTTTCATACGAAACCTTTTGATAAGGAGGGTCTAAAAAAACCAGATCAAACAACAACCCTCTTTTTCCAGCCGCTTTTAATGCACGAAATGCATCAGTACGAAATACTTCAGCACTGCCTTCTAAATCTAATGTTTTTAGATTCGTATAAATAGTTTGAATTGCTTTAGGTTGTTGGTCGACAAAAATTGAGTGATCTATCCCCCTACTTAATGCTTCTATACCCAAGCCGCCACTTCCTGCAAAAAGATCTAAACAATTTCCGCCTGAAAAAAATGGGCCAATCATTTGAAATAATGCTTCTTTCACCTTGTCCGTAGTTGGACGAGTAAGTTTATTCGGGACAGCCTGTAATCGATGACCTTTATATGTACCTGCAATAACTCTCATAAAACGACACCTCTAATTCCTATTAATCGACTACTATCGTATCATATAATCTATTTTTCACAAACATTATTGCTATTTATCCCTCACCTCAATAAATAGTTGATGTTTATCTTAAAAGGGGACTAGGTGCAGTATTAACAAAGTTTGAAATAATGGATTCAAGTGCGATCGGCATTTGCCTCGACACTTATAAAAATTCAATTTAATCCACGTATAGAATTTACTTTCTCGTCCATACTAGGCTAGTGAGGTGGCTAAACTAGACTTTGGTTACTTCTTGAAGACGGAGAAGGCTTACGTTTCCCCATAAGTTCTTCCTCCGGTTTCTCCTCTCCCTTTGCCTTTTTGGTTTCTATGAAATCAAAAAGGGCCTGCAGACAAAAATCTGCAGGCTTTTTTTATAAGTATTTTTATAAATTAGATACCCATTTTGTACTCATATTCCTTTTCTTTTGCATTATCTTTTTGAGCATTTTCGTACTCTGTTTTGATAAACGGTTTAAAAGAATGCTCTACTTTTGTGATGAATGGAAGCTTTTGTAGTTTTACTAACTTATCTTCCGCTTCTTCTTGATCCACATACACAACAGCATATTTTAGATTTCTTGAAACGTAAATTAAATGACCATATCGCTTAATTTGTTTCATGTTTTTCATATGTTGAAACCAAACAATTAACCCTTGTCTTTTTATGCGCATGTTGTTAGTCCTCACTTACTTATATGATATCTTCCTTAATTAAAAACAAAATTAGATATGATGCTTAACAACCGCATGAGCCGCCAGAACCACAACCACTATCTGTTAATAGAGCACCATCTTTTGGTACTTTAACTTGTTTACTGACACTATAAGCAATACGTTCGCTAACTTCATCTAATAAACCTTGTAAGCTTCTTTCTGCTATTTTAAAAGCAGCAACTTTATCATTCATGTCCATCTCACGCTTAGTTGTACGAATGGTCTTCATAACAACACTGTAATCGGGATGATAACGACCAAATCGCTGAACTTCTTCATACTTTTCCTTTTCATCGTGAAAAGC
Organism: Paraliobacillus quinghaiensis; assembly: GCF_003426025.1. Lineage (GTDB taxonomy): Bacteria > Bacillota > Bacilli > Bacillales > Amphibacillaceae > Paraliobacillus_A > Paraliobacillus_A quinghaiensis. The sequence continues at coordinate 268,051 of NZ_QJSH01000002.1, read as the reverse complement.
TGTAATAAGGCTTTGAGCTTCCGTATCATTTGCTAATGTATTTTTTGCGTCTATATAATTAAACATGACATCTGACTTTAAGATCATTTGACCAATATATTCAGATTCATCTAATAAATCAACTACTTCAGTTGTAGCTAACAACATCATCACCTCCACTTAGAAATATCATACCAGTAATACTGTAAAAAAAAAAGGCTAAGCGCTAATCTTTCATTGCACTTGCCATTTGAAATAACATAGCCATCATTTGCATTTGATCTGAAACTTTTTCTACTCGTTGTGGAATTGTCCTTCCGTGGAATCGTTTTGCCTGTTTTTCAAACAAATCTAGTTTACTTGGATCTCTAGTTAATGTCCGGTACCACGATGGTTCATGTCGCAAATAAAATAATAGCATTGGTTTTGTCCTCAAATAACTATACACAGATGGATCCATATTTACCTCCTCTAATCTTGGTTAAAATAAAAAGGACGTCTCATTGGTGGTGGGTTCGTTGATTTAGAGGGAATTTGTTTTTTGACATCTTGATATTGTGCTACTAACGATTGAATATTTGTTATTGCGCCGTTTAATTGTTCAATATGACCTTCCATTTTATTGAGGTCTACTTTTTCCATCATTCCTGCCACCTGTTTCATCCAATCTTTATTTTTCTTGTTTTCTCCTGTGGAGGTTTTGTTAGATGTTTGATCATCTGAAATTTGACGATATTTTTCCCAACTTGGATCATCCTCGCCTAGCAAGACCCACTCTTCGTAATAATGCTGCCATTTATGATTTCCATTTCGAACTTCCTTAACCAAGCCTGGATGATCTTGAACAAATGCTTTAAATTTCTCAACATTTGGATGCAATTCAGGATTAGACATAATCGTATCACCTCTTATCCCTATTCTCTATCAGAATAGCTTATGTCTGAATAGGCTAAATGGTGACTTATCATCATATCCTAATGTTTTATTGTTTATTGTTTTAAAAAGTTTTGAGTATAATAATCTTGATATACACCCACACCTAAATCCGTGTAATCAGCTTTAATTAACGCTTGTCGATGCCCTTTACTATTTAACCATCCTTCTACAGCAGCAGGACCATCTATGTGCTGGGCAGCAATATTTTCTCCAGCAGCTTTATAATATGTATGATTTGACTCTAATCTTTCTTTTAAACCATCACCAGTTTGTGAGTAATGGGAGAAATAATTATTAACCGCCATATCCTTGCTGTGTTTGTAGGCAACTTCCCGTGCTTGTTGATTCCAAGTTAATTGTTTTTGGTTAAAACGTTTTCTAATAACATTCGTAATGTCAAAAATCTGCTTTTCTGCACCTGTTTCAACAATTCGCCATTGCTTGGTTGAAATTATAGGCGGCTCAGGTAATTCCCCACGATAATAAAGTTCATAAGGTTGTTGTACCAATAAGATATCTTTTGTCATTAATCGAAATGATGACAATCTGTCAGTATGGGAGTCAAAGTAAAATTGAATAAACAGATTTTCACTAAGCTGTTTTAACGGTTTAATTTCTTTATCCAAATCCGTTAATTTAAATGTATATGTAGAAAAGGAAACGTTATCCTCAAATTGATAGTGATCTTGCAACTCTCGGTAAGAAGCTCCTAATTGGATCGGGTCAAAATTATATGCATCACCAGTAGCAAATACAGTAACAATTTTGTCTTCCTTTATGCCAAATTGAATATAATAATCAACTTCATTTTGATATATCCACCATGTATAGCCATAACCGCTTAGATCTTTACGTATCGGTTCACCATATTCCTCCTGCAAACTACCTGTCGTTCGGTCAATCCAATCTAAAAAGTTTTTTTCATGCCCCTTTTTTTCCACTGGATTTTGGGAAGAAAGCTTCAAATCCTTTGCAGATTCGTTTTGAATCAACCATAACTCTATGTTAGATACTATTTTATCTGTTCCTGACTCTCCTTGGATTATGTATATTAAACCAAAGATCATCAAGAAGAGAAAAAGTATATTTTTCAGCATATTCATGCAAACTTCCCCTTTATGTACATCCAGAAGATCACTGATCATTGTATCTCCTTATCCTCATTATAGTTTGCACCTATCTACATGAAAAGACTCTTTACTAAAATAAGTAAAGAGTCCTAATTCTTTATAATTAATGAACTTCAGGGTGTTCAGATATCTCTTCTAACGCATGTCCTGCAGCCAAGTTTGATTTTTCTTCTAAAGCTAAATCACCTAAAGCCACGATACCGACTAGCTTTTTTTGTTCTACAATTGGCAAACGACGAATTTGATGCTCTGCCATTATTGCACTTGCTTCTTGCACGCTTGTTGTTGGCTCTGCAGAAACAAGATGATCCGTCATCACTTCATTAATTTTTGTTGTTCCAGGCTTATCTTTTGCATATCCTCTTACAACTAAATCTCGATCAGTTACCATACCACGCAATTCTTGATTTTGCTCGCAAACAGGGATAGCTCCGACGTTATTTTCCGTCATCTTTTTTGCTGCATCTATTAACGAATCATTGGACGTACAATAAACAACGTCCTGAGCCATTATTTCTTTAACTGTTTTCATATGTTTTCCTCCTTTTCGATCATTAATGATGAATGACCTTTTCATCACTTGTTATTATGACCGAATTTGTTGAAAACTTGCAGATTGTAAAGAAACAACTTGCATGAAATTTGCACCAAATTATAATAAGTATTATTATTAAATTAATATTTTATTTTAAATATTTAGCTATTCAAATAAACTGCTTCGTGCTATATTTTGTATATAGATTAAACACACAGATGGTCATTAGGAAGGGGTTTCATAAATAAATTGTTCCGTTATATTACTAAACGTCATTGGATATTTATCTTATTACTATTGTTAGTTGCTTTAGCTGGTATTTTTATTTTACCGGTATCTATTCCTTTAATCTTAGCTTTTTTTACTGCGTTATTTTTGAATCCAGCAATACGCTGGTTCCAATTCCGATTTAAAATCAGCCGGAAGTACGCAGTAACTATTATTTTTGTTTTGTTTATCGTACTTGCAGGTGTGATTGGAACTTACTTTGTCACAAAATCTTTCACCCATATTGTAAATTTTGTTGAGAATGGTCCTACATATATCAATCAAATCAATGAACAATTACTTGAATGGCAAACTGATTTAGAGGATGTTATGGAAGATTTACCAGAGGAATTTATTGAACAAATTAATGATGGCATTGCAAATAATGTCACTTCATTAAGTGACACTATTAAAGAACAGTTACAAGTGGAAAAGTTAGCTGGTATGGTTGCTGCTATACCGCAATATTTAGTTAGCCTAATTGTATACTTAATTGCTTTGTTTTTATTTATGATTGAATTACCACTTTTAAAAGCAAGTTTTTATAAATACTTAACAGAGGAAACAGCTGAGAAAGTTCGATTTATGAATGCACGATTATCGTATGTTGTATTAGGTTTTCTAAAAGCACAGTTTTTAGTTAGTATTTTTATTGTTATAGTCACTTTTCTTGGCTTATTGTTAATTGTACCGCAATATGCTTTTATCATGTCCTTGATTATTTGGGTTATTGATTTTATACCAATTATAGGTTCGATTGCAGTGTTAGGTCCTTGGGCGCTCTACATGTTTATAACTGGTGATGTTGTTATGGGAACCCAACTTACAGTTCTTGCTGTAATATTGCTCATAATTCGTAGAACTGTAGAACCAAAAATAATGGGACAGCATATCGGTTTGTCCCCTTTGGCAACATTAATTGCCATGTATGTTGGTCTGCAGTTAATAGGGTTATTAGGATTTATTTTAGGCCCATTACTTGTTATAGCCTTTAATTCTGCTAAAGAAGCAGGCATTATAAAGTGGAAGTTTAAATTATAAATTAGTAAAGAGCTTGGAGAAATCTCCAAGCTCTTTTTTTCTTAGAATAAGTTATATTGTTCACATCGTATTGACTTAACATTTTTTTCGAATTTTATAATATCTCCAGTCACCAATTTGATTTGAAAACCATTTTTTCGCAAGATCTGCTGCGATACTTTATTTAATCTTCCACACATAGCTGTGACCTTGTCAATCTCTTTGTTATTAACTAGCCATTCACACACATATCTAACTGCTTCAGTAGCAAATCCTTTGTTTCTGTATTGAGGATATATGCGATAACCAATCTCTGTCGTTCCATCAGTTTTTTTAAAGTTAAATTCACCAATAATTCTATTTGAGTCTTTCTGCTGGATCATACAAGGGCCATAAGTATACGTAAGATTATTGTTAACCAACCTCTCATAATGTAAAGGAAGCATAATCTTTATCGCATCTGACGGCCAATTGGGCTCATTTGGAATGTCATATAAAGTATGAAATCTTTCTTTTGATTGTAATAAATGCACAGTATGATCCAAAGAAAGTGATGTAATATAGATCTGTTTTCCACTAATTAGCATCACAATCACTCCTAAGCAAAAATGTACGACGTCAATTTCTCATCATTTATAAAAACCTTGTACTATTGATTAATTACTATATCATAATAGTTCTTGTCCAAAATTTGTGTTGAATAATAATATTTTTCATTCACCTTAGCAGAGATGAAATCGATATAGGCTTGATCTGGATTCTCACCAGAATTTGACATAAACTCTCCTGTTGTTGCATTATACTTCCCTTTTACAGTAATAAAACTTTTATCTTCAAACAAAACAAGTGGTTCTTTATTTGAAAATACATCTCTTCCCATTAATAACCTTGAATCATACTCTAAACCTAAAAGATTTGAAACTGTTGGTATAATGTCCAAGCTAGATACCGGTTCATCTATCACCACTTCTTCCATTCCTTTAGCATATATAATTAAATCACTCTTATAGATGCCAAAGTTTCTGTCAACAGATTTACCAGTTAACTCATCAATTGTTTCATATTCAAGCCCGTATGGATAGTGATCAGCACTCAAAACAAATAATGTATTATCCATTACACCAGCTTCTTCTAATTGATTAATTAAATACTCTAATGCTCGATCTAATTCAATTTGGGTTGCTACATACGCTTTTGCTTGACTTGAATAATCCAAGTGGTCAACTTTGCTTTTGTTTTTTAGTGCCATATTATTTCCACCAAAGTTATACTCCAAGTGACCACTCATCGTCATATAATAGGCATGAAATGGTGCATCATTAACATATTCATCAACCGTTTCCTCCATCATTTCAAGATCTGATCCAGGCCATATCTTCTTTACGTCTAATCCATTTCCAATTCCTTTGTATTCATACCCCATGTTCGGATGGGATAAATCTCTATCATAATAGTTAAAAGTGTGATTGTGATAAGCTACCGTTTTATAATCAAGCCTTTTAAATTGATTCCCCATCACAAAAGGAAGATGATTTTTACTTGATTCAGAAAAGCTCCATACACCCTTTTTAGGAATTAAACTTGTAAGAGCGACATACTCCCCATCAGATGTTGAAACACCCCATAAAGGCACATAAAAATCAGTGAATTGATAACCTTGATTGCTCATTTTATATAGAGTTGGTGTTAACTCTTCACTAACAGCATATGGCGCAAAACCTTCTGCTGTAAGCATGATTAAGTTATACCCTTTAAATTTTCCAGTATATTCATTTTTCTCAGTTGGTTTTACATTTTTAAAATACTGATGCATCATTCGAAGCGTTTCATCTTCTGTATTCTCTATAAGTGCGTCAAAATCAATGTCTAACACATTATATTCAGGCTCTATTTCAGGTTCTGTTTCTTTAGATTCATTATTATTTCCATCGTCAACCTCAACATCTTCTTCTACTTCCTCAGAAGGGACGTATGTATTACCAACTGCTATTGACGGTGGCTCTATAACAGGAGACCAATTGGTAAGTTGTCTTTGCAAATCAAGACGCATCGTTGTTAGTAAGCCCAATTTCTCAACAGAAAGAACGGGAGAACTACTATTATAATATAAATCATAAGCACTATTTTGCTTTTCATCTTCATATGTAATAACGAATAAACCTAATAAGTGCACAAAAATGAAAGAGATTGCAAAAGCCACACTATATACGATAGGAATTCTTTTATTGGATAGAACCTTTTTGCCAAACACGACAAATAAAAGAGGCGGTATAAATAGTATAAGTATCCAAACTATATTACTACCTATAGTATTTAATATCGTGTCAAAAAAACCTAAAGCTTGTCCCACGTTAGCGGCAGAGTAAAAACTATAAAATGTTCTGAATACATCATGATACACTAATTGGCTAGCGTAGATAATACCAAAAAACAATAAAAACAAACTGCCCAATAATAACTTAACCTTCTTTTTAAATAAATTGCTAATTGCCACAAAAAGAAAAGAAATTGACAAGGAAAATAACGAAAATACAAGAGCACCTCTTGAAAAGACATGGATTACATGTTCTTCAATAGCAACTCGTAAAATAAGTTCCATGAAAAGTAATGATAAAAAAATGTAACTCATATAAACAACTATATTTCGAATTGTATTCACCACCTCAAACTTAAAATTGTCCAGTTCAGCATTTTAAAAGATTTTGTAAACTTTATTAGATTATAGCACTCTTCTATTCATTAAAAAAAGCCTTTTTCTATTTTAAGAAAAAGACCCGTTTTAGATATTAAAGTTGCTATTTAAAAACCTAATATTGCTTTAATCATACTTGTTGTCTCGCCACCATCAAAGAAAACGTATAATAATAAATATACGATTAAACCACTAATAGCGGTAAAAAACCAAATGATACTTGTTATCGGTCCAAGTTTTTCATGCTTCTTAATCTTTCGTCGAAAAGCCAAGGTGAGCGTAACTATTCCAAAAACGGCACCAATTGTTGCCAAATTAATATGAAAGATTAAAAAGATGGTATAATACAGTTTTAAATCATCAGGACCACCAAAACTTGTATTTCCAACAAAAATGGTTCTTGATGCATAAATAATAAAAAATAAAATTGCACTAATAGCAGCGGCAATCATTGCGTATTTATGTGCTTTGTATTTCTTTTTAACAATTAAGATCCAACCAACTGCAACTAGAATCGCACTTAACATGATAAAAACAGTACTAAGTGTAGGTAAAAAAGGCATACGAAGATTCTCCTTCTTGTTTATTTTTCAGATCATATTACAGCTGGTAACGTAAAAATAACCATACTAACAAATATAACGGTTAGATATAACAAAGAATAAACAAATAGTTGATTCGCCCATCTTAAGTCATCTTTTTTATTAAAATCTTTAAGCGCAAGTCCGAGCCAACCAACATTTAACCCACTAGCTAGTAACATAAAACCAACGCCTAGTGAACTTAAAAATAAAGGTAACGGGAACAAACAAATAATATACATGACAATCTGACGTTTCGTAACCGCAAAACCATGAACCACAGGAAGCATCGGAACATTAGCAGCACGATACTCTTCTGTTTTTTTCATGGCTAATGCCAAGAAATGTGGCGTTTGCCATACAAACATAAGAGCAAATAAAGCAAGAGCTGGTAATGAAAGCTCAGGTTCTATTGCTGCCCAACCTATTAATGGTGGAACAGCACCAGATAAACTGCCAATTGCTGTATTTAAGGTGTACCTTCTTTTCGACCACATTGTGTATAACACAACATAAGCAAACCAGCCCAAAATACCTAACAAAGCTGCTTGCCATGTAGTAAATAATAATAAAATAACGCCTAGAATAGACAGAGCTACCCCTAACCCTAGTATCACAGGTAATGGTATTGACCCGGTTACAGTTGGACGTTGTTTTGTGCGTGACATGACCGGATCAATATCGCGATCATAATAATTATTCAGAATACATCCACCAGCAATAATACCTGCTGTCCCAGCTAAGGTAACGAGTAATAACAACCAATGGTTCTGCACTTGTAAATTATTATAAAATAATGCAACCCAAAACCCAGCAAATGCCGTCATGACATTGGATTGAATTATACCAGTTTTAAATAATGCTTTTAAATCGGATGAAATGCTTTGCCTATCTTGAACATCAATTTTTTGAAATACTTCTGTAGACGTTACTTCCATTTTACTCATCCAAAATTCACATCCCATCCATTTGATATGAAATAGTTTTAAATCACAAATAGGAAATAGTATTTTTTTTCGTAATACAAAAAAATTACCCTTATTAGTTTTAGCAAATAATTACGAAATTTGCAAGGTTTTTATACCTTTTAGTGTAATAAGTTGATTGTAAAGTCTTACTATTTTTTGATAGTAAACATTCAGGCTTGATAGAAAATCCCCATTAGTAAGTAACATAAGTTACTGAACCGCTTCCCCGCTCTGTCAGCAAGTGGTTTTGATGGGGCGAGTAATCGCAGCCCCAAATGGATTCCCTTTCCGTGGGCACTGCTTCCGTAGCGAGTTAACTTAATACGTAGTTTATTTAAATTTAGTCTCAACAATCTTTATTAATTAAATCTAGTTCCAACAGAACCGAATTTATTTTCATCAAAGTTAGGTTGATAATCTTTTTCGGAAGCTGGGTCAATTGTTGCTCGTTTGGCATGCCGGGCGACATTATTAAGAATCCCCATAGAAATCATCAATACTAATAATGATGACCCGCCGTAACTGACAAATGGTAAAGTAACCCCAGTAATAGGTAATAAACCACTTATTGCGCCTAAATTAATAAAAGCTTGTACCCCAACCATCGAAGAAATCCCAATTGCCAACAAAGAACCAAAGCTATCTTGACAAATTTTAGCCATATATAATCCCCTTAACACAATAAGTGCTAATAGACCAATTACAATTACTACACCTATAAAACCTAATTCTTCTGCAATAACGGCCATAATAAAATCATTGTACCCTTCTGTTAGGTACCCTAGTTTTTGCACACTTTGACCCAAACCTAATCCATCTAACCCGCCTGTACCTATCGCAATATACGATTGGATTAATTGATAACCCCCGTCTTCAGGATCAGTAAAAGGTTGATAAGCTCCTGTAAATCTTGATAAACGCTCTGATGTGAATATATGTGCCCCAGCTACTATAAGAAAAACTGCGCCCGCTAAAATTAAAATGGATAAGTGTTTAAATTTGATGCCGGAACTAAAAATAACAGAGCAAGCGATAAGAAATATGATCGCTGCTGTACCAATATCTGGTTGAAAAAAGATTAACCCTAGCAAAATACCCGTCATTATTAGTGGTGGTAAAACCCCTGAACTAAAATGATCGAGATAGCTTTGTTTCTTTGAATATACGGATGCTAAATACATAATCAAACCAATTTTAACAAACTCAGAAGGCTGAATTGAATAAGATCCAACTGAAAGCCATGATCTTGCCCCTTTTATAGGTTCTTCAAACAGAACCATTACTAACATGATAATCAACCCAAAAATAATGAACTTCATTAGTTTTTGGTAATGACGATAATTAAAAAAACAACAAAAAATAAACAAAACTAAACCAATAATAAACCATTGTATTTGTTTCATCATGTAATAATCTGGTGGTTTTTTATCCATAACAGCAATAACCATGCTTGAACTGTATATCATGACAATACCAAAAATAGTTAAGATCAGTGGTGTAAATACAAGTATAAAGTCGAATGTTTTTAATTTATTTTTCATTATTTCCCCCCTTGTGTTCATATGTTTGAAATAAAAAAACCTTGCCGATTTGGCAAAGGCTTTATCTAGAGTAGATGCACACACAAATCCATGTTCCTTATGTTTGCTGTGCAGCTTCATGTAGTAAATTCAATTGTCTTTCTAAACTCTCTAGAAGTTTCTTACCATCTTCATCTTCTATTAAGTTTAAACGAACTGCAAAATCAATTTCCCTTGATAAACCGTACATTTGCGTATCTAAGACTTCTTCATATAGTGGACATTGAGGCATTGTCAAATTGTCCATCTGAACCTTAATAAGCTTCAGAATTTTATCAGCATCAGCCTTTAGAAGGGCATAGGCTTTCTCGGTATCATTAACAGCCACTTCAGGTATCAAAGTAAATCCCCTCCGTTAAACAAACTTCTTTATTCCATATTAGCGTTAATAGTGAAAAAATGCAAGATGATTAGATAGATTTCCTTCGTATTTAATTCAAAAAAATTTCAGTAACTCCTATTCGTTTTTAATAATTTGCATAACTTTATTTATTTTACAAAAACTAAGCAATAATTAACCTTACTAAAGGAGGAATATACAATGAAACTGTTCACCATGATCCTATTATCTTTCATATTCATACTAGGTGGTTGTCAAGCAAATAATGAAGAAAAAAATTTAGTTGAACAAGGAAATGAAAATGATGATCACATTCTTCAAGTTAGAGATTCTGAGTTAACTGAAGAGACTCATGCATCAAACCAAGAAATAGCGGAACATTTAGCGAGCTTAGCAAATAGAGTACCAGACGTTGAAGGGGCAACTGCAATAATTGCTGGACCCTATGCAGCGGTTGGGATTGATGTTGATGAGAAGTTAGATCGTTCAAGAGTAGGTACAATAAAATTTGCAGTTACAGAAGCATTACAGGATGATCCGTACGGTAAAACCGCAATTGTTATTGCAGATGCAGACGGAACAGAACGCATAAGAGCAATGGCTAGAAATGTCCGTTCCGGTGATCCAATTCATGGTATTACAGAAGAACTGGCAGCAATTATTGGGCGTTACATGCCAGAATTTCCTATAAACACACCAAAAGCAACCGATGAAGAAGATTTAAATAAAAAGACAATAAATGAGAAAGAAGAACAAAAACTAGAAGAAATTGAAGAAGAACAATCAAATCATCACCTTAATAATGAAGAATAGACAGTGTCTATTCTTCATTTTTCACTTTATTATAGTACGTAACCCCGTATTGGGAGCCTTCGTCAACCATTTTGGCGTTCTCTGGATTATCAGTCTCTGGCTTTCCAGCCTCTTCAATTGGAAATCCTTCTGATTCATCAGATGATGTAATTGACTTAGCTGTTTTTTTAAATTGATCAATATATTGTTTCCGTTTCCCTTTATCTGTAAATAAATAAGCAGCAATTCCTGCCATAGCAACTCCAGAAATAATCCTTTTTTTCATTTCAACCAACCTTTCGTAATAATCCTCATTTCTAAAATTTTACCCTTTAACTGATTTCTTTAAACACTGGTTTTCCTGTCCAATAGTGGATAATAACATGAATACACCATTGCTTATTTCAAATAATTTATCAATTTATGTAAAGCTATGTTACACTATTACTGTATATTTAAAAAATATCATGATGAAATAGAAATCAGATATAACTATAGAGGTGGTAAGATGCAAGTAAAATGTCCAATATGTGATACAGTTGATACAATTGATACAGATTCACCATTAGCAAAACGACTACGTAATCGGCGCAAACATTTATATCTATGCCCAACTTGTTCAGACCGGATTGGTGAAAACACTAAAAAAAGGCATGCGACTGGTAATTTTAAAATTTTTAAGGAAAAGAAACAAGAAGATCCTTATATCCAATAGTGGATATAGGATCTTTTTTCTTCTAATAAAGTTCAATATAGTTTTTTATAATCTCTTTGGTTACTTGTTTGTTCCCTGAAAAAACTGTGTTTTCGGTTATAAAATTTAGTGGGCTTCCATCAGCCTGCGTTGTCTCCCCACCAACTTCATTTACTAAAATCACACCCGCCGCAAAATCCCACGGATATAACTTCATTGAAATATAACCATCCAAAATACCTTCAGCTACGCCCGCGAACTCTAATGCAGCAGACCCATACGATCGTGTCCCTCTCACTTTCCGGACAAGCTCTTGAACTTTTTTATGATTAATTCGTTTGTTTTCCCCACTCCATGTACTATTAATCAATAGTATACTGTGTTCTAACGTAACGCCGTTATCTAGTTGTGGTAATTGTACGTCATCTTTGTATGCGCCTTGTCCTTTTTTCACATGATATAAAACATCTTCCATGACATTATAAATAAAACCTATTTCCCCTACCCCATCTTGGTATATACCAACTGATATAGCGAAGTTTCTTTTTTGATGAACAAAATTCATTGTCCCATCAATTGGATCAATGATCCAAACCGTGCCATCCATCGTCTCTAATTTGTCGCCAAAACCTTCTTCAGCCAATATATTATGGTTCGGAAAAGTAGATCTGATTTTTTTGGTGAAATATTTTTCTGTATTTCGATCCATTTGTGTTACTAAATCGTTTGGATTTGATTTAATATCAACTGTCAATGGTTCATCAATTACATCACGTATCTTTTGACCCGCTTCCAAAACCCACTCTTTAGCATATGTATATATATCATCTCTTGCTTTTACGTCCAAATAATTACCTCCCATTCATTTATAGTTTTGTTCATAATAGCAGAAAAATACATGAAATGCATCCATACGTGCAGATTAATACAAGAGTTCCTTATTTTGTGCTAAACTATAAACTACACAAAACAGCAAGAAAGGTGGTATATTATGTCGTTCAATGGCTTTGAAAAAAGAGACTTTGAGACATTTCAAATTGATGGTTTGGAAAATAGAATGGAGGCAATTCAAAAGAGAATTCAACCGAAGTTCCACGAGATTGGTGCCGAATTGACCGAACATCTATCAGCAACGATGGGAAATGAATTCTTCTTACATATTGCAAGACATGCACGCCGCTCAGTTAATCCACCTAACGATACATGGTTAGCAATTGCGGAGAACAAAAGAGGTTACAAAAAACATCCTCATTTTCAAGTAGGATTATTTGATGACCACATTTTCATCTGGCTTGCTTTTATTTATGAATTACCAAGCAAAGAGAATATCGCAAAACAATTTCTAGATCAACTTACAGATTTAAAACAGTTACCTAATGATTTTGTCTATTCTTTAGACCATATGAAGAAAGATGCTTCCCCTATTACTGACCTTTCAGAAGAAGACCTAGAGCGTTTTCGTGACGTAAAGAAAGCTGAGTTTTTAGTAGGGCGTCATATTGGGGTATCCAAAGCAACCAACCTAAGCGGTGAGGCATTTATAGAGCGGGCAAAAGATACATTTGATACATTGGCACCCTTCTATCGTGCTGGCTTATCCGCGATATAGGATTAAAATAAAGCTATCATGAAGTGAAACTCCTTTTAGGATTTCACCTCATGACAGCCTTTTTAACGTTTAAATATTAAAACGTCTGTTTACAAAAAAACTTTATTATTTAACTACAATTATTTGTATTTAATCTTTAACTTTTCTCCTTGTTTCAACTCTTGCGCTCTTTTAATTGTTTGGTAGATCGAAAACCCAGTTTCTTTTTCAAACTTCTTCCCAATTTGCTTCTCTTCACTTTTGGATGGTACGATTTGTTTGAATTTGGTATAAGCTATTAGTAGGTCATCTCTTCTTATTCCATCTTCATGTGCTTTCTCAACAAGTGATAAAAAATTTACAACCTTAATTATTTCGTCTGTACTCCATGAATCATCAATCGGGTAACTATATTGCAACTCTTACCTCTCCTTTTCTAAATTAATTAAAATTCATAACTAGCTATTTCTGCTTTATTTTGCTATAATTCTTGTGTTTTCTATCTATCAACACTACTTATATAAAGAGGAGTACCATCTATGTATGCACAAACAGATACACCTTTATTTACAGGTTTACGCGAACATGCCGACAAGAATCCAGTCCCATTTCATATACCCGGTCACAAAAAAGGTGCTGGTATGGATGCAACCTTTCGTGACTTTTTAGGCGCTGACGCCTTAAGCATTGATTTAATTAATATTGAGCCATTAGACGACCTTCACCATCCACATGGTATGATTAAACAAGCACAAGATCTAGCTGCTAGAGCCTTTGGTGCTGATTATACCTTTTTCTCTGTTCAAGGTACAAGTGGTGCAATTATGGCTATGGTATTAAGTGTATGTGGTCCTGGTGATAAAATTATTGTACCACGTAACATTCATAAATCAGTAACAACTGCACTAATTTTTGCAGGTGCTATCCCCATATTCATTCATCCAGAGCTAGACAAGAAGCTTGGTATTGCACATGGCATTACCCCAGAAGCAGTTGAAAAAGCTTTGCAAAGGCACCCAGATGCAAAAGGGGTATTTGTGATTAACCCTACTTACTTTGGGATAGCTGCTGATTTAAAACGGATCGTTTCAATTGCGCACAATCATAACGTTCCTGTATTGGTAGATGAAGCACATGGCGTTCATATACACTTTCACGAACAACTGCCATTATCCGCTATGCAAGCAGGTGCAGATTTGGCTGCAACAAGCGTCCATAAGCTAGGTGGATCTCTAACACAAAGCTCTGTTCTTAACTTAAAAGAAGGAATTGTATCACATGAGCGTGTGCAAAGTGTATTATCTATGCTAACAACAACATCAACATCCTATATCTTATTGGCTTCATTAGATGTTGCGCGTAAACATTTAGCAACCAGAGGGAAAGAACTATTAGATAAAACAATTGAATTAGCTGAACAAACTCGTAAAGAAATAAACACAATCCCGCATATTTACTGTGCAGGTTCAGAAATGTTAGGTAGTGAAGCGACTTATGATTTTGATCCAACTAAGTTAATTATTTCAGTGAAACAACTTGGTATAACTGGCTACGATGTCGAAGGATGGTTACGAAAACACTACAATATTGAAGTAGAGTTGTCTGATATGTATAACATTCTCTGTATCATTACACCAGGAGATACTATAGAGCAAACAAATCTATTAGTACAAGCATTACGTCACTTAGCTGAGACGTATAGTAAATCCGCTACAGCCAAGCAAATAGATGTGACCATACCTGCTATTCCTTTATTAAGTTTAACGCCTCGTGATGCATTTTATGCGGAAACAGAAAGCATTTCCTTAAATGAAGCAGCAGGTCGCATTAGTGCCGAATCAATTATGGTTTATCCCCCTGGCATTCCAATCTTTATTCCCGGGGAAATCATTACAGAAGAAAATTTGATCTATATCAAACAAAACATAGCGGCAGGTTTACCTGTTCAAGGTTTAGAAGACGATACACTTGGATCCATCCACGTTATTAAAGAAATGAAACCAATCACATAATAAAACAGAGCTGAAAATCAGCTCTGTTTTATTTTTTTGATCGCATCAGGATCCACCATTTCATAACCTTTTTCTCGAAGCCCTGTCACAATTTCTTCTAATGCTTCTGCTGTCCATTCCCGATCATGCATTAAAAGGTTTGCACCTGGCTTAAGTAATGAATAAGGAACATCAACTTCAGGTCCTTCACCAGTAATCATTGCAGTTGCTAATTTCTCAGCATCCATATATGGTTTAAAGTAATCATAGCCGTATGTCCAATTCATTACGACCATACCTTGCTCTTCTGCAATTTTTGTAGCATAATTCGTATTTGCTCCATGTGGTGCTCGGAAGAATTGTGGACGTTCGCCAATAATTTCCTCAATTAAATCGCTTAAGCTAACAATCTCTTCACGTTGCTGGTCTTCACCAACCTGTTTTAGATTCTGATGGCTATAAGTATGATTACCAATAGCGAACCCCATTTCATGAATCTCTTTTAGAATTTCTTTTTCCTTATCTGTATCTAGAAAATGTGCATTCACAAAAAAGATTGCTTTTGCATCAAGTGACTTCAAAGTTTTAGCCATTTCTAGCGCATTGCCGTCTGGTGCATCATCAATGGTTAATAACACTACTTGATCGTTAACATCATCTGATAGCGGTTCAACACTCCAATTATTTGGATTGATCTGATATTGTACTTCCACTTTTTCAGGCTCGTCCACTTCAATTGGTTCCTCTTCAACTTCATTGTTCTCTTCATTTTGTTGATCTGTTGTTTCATCATTTGTAACTTCTTCAGTCACTTCAGTTTCTTCTGGGACATTTTGTTCTGCATTGTTATTTTCTTCTTGCTTTTCACTTTCATTACTGCAACCTACAAATAAAAATAATACACTTACTAGAATTATCAATAATATCTGCTTCATATGCATGCCTCCTGTTGTTATCCTTGTCCACTATTATACTGGAAAAGACTAAAAAAATCTTTCTATTTATAAAATATTTACAAATAGAAAAAGTCTGCGTTTTAAAAACACAGACTCTTTCATGTACTTACTTATTCACAACGTGTATTGGTGTTCCCATTGCTACTTCAGCAGCTTCCATTGTGATTTCTCCAAGTGTTGGGTGTGCGTGAATTGTTAAAGCTAAATCTTCAGCAGTCATACCTGCTTCAATCGCTAATCCAAGCTCTGAAATCATGTCACTAGCATTAGCTCCTGCAATCTGAGCACCTAATACTAGGCCATCTTCTTTTCTTGTAACAAGCTTAACAAATCCATCTCCACTACCTAGAGATAATGCACGACCGTTTGCCGCAAATGGGAATTTAGAACCAACTACTTCGAATCCTGCTTCTTTTGCAGCTTTTTCATCATAACCAACTGTAGCTAATTCTGGTTCTGAGAATACAACAGCTGGGATACCATTATAGTCAATTTCTGTTTTATGTCCAGCAATTGCTTCTGCTGCAATTTTTCCTTCATACGAAGCTTTATGAGCTAATGGAGGTCCAGCTACAATATCACCAATAGCATAAATATTGTCGATATTTGTACGACATTGTTTGTCAATTTTAACTAATCCTCTGTCGTCAACTTCAATCCCTACTTGCTCTAAGCCAATTTCAGCAGTATTTGGTCGTCGGCCAACTGTTACTAATACATAATCCGCCTCAATTGTTTCTTCTTTACCTTTAGCTTCATACGTAACTTTAACACCATTTTCTGTAACTTCAGAACCTTTAGCCATTGCTTTCGTGACAATCTTGACGTTTTTCTTTTTCAAATGACGTTTTACTAATGAAGACATTTGTTTTTCAAAACCACCAAGGATATCGTCTGCACCTTCTAAAATAGTAACTTCAGTACCAAAGTTAGCATAGGCAGTACCAAGTTCTGTACCAACATATCCGCCACCAACAACAACCAATTTCTTAGGAATCTCTTTTAAGTTCAAAGCACCAGTGGAATCAATTACACGGTCTGAGAATTTAAATGTTGGTATTTCAATTGGCGTTGAGCCAGTTGCGATGATACAGTTATTAAATGTGTAACTTTGTGAATTCTTTTCATCCATAACACGCACAGTGTTTTTATCAACAAAGAAAACTTCACCTTTAATAATTTCAACTTTGTTACCTTTTAACAGGCCTTCAACACCGCCTGTAAGTTTATTAACTACCCCTTGTTTCCATTCTTGAACTTTTGAAAAATCAACAGTTACATTCTCTGCAGATATTCCCATTTCATCTGCACCATGTGCATGTTCATAACGGTGACCAGCCTGGATTAGTGCTTTTGAAGGAATACAACCAACATTTAAGCAAACACCACCCAATGTTCCTTTATCAACTATCGCTACTTTTTGGCCAGTTTGTGCTGCGCGTATTGCTGCAACATATCCGCCAGGACCAGCACCAACTACTAGCGTATCTAATTCAATCGGAAAATCTCCTACTACCATAATTTACGCCTCCATCATGATCAATTGTGGATCGTTTAATAAACGTTTGATTTGATTCATTGCCATTTGAGCTGTTGCACCATCAACAATACGGTGATCAAAGCTTAATGATAATGCTAAGACAGGTGCTATAACAATTTCACCATCTTTTACAACTGGTTTTTCAGCAATTCGGCCAATACCTAAAATACCTGCCTCTGGATAGTTAATAACTGGAGTAAACCACTGACCACCAGCCGATCCGATATTAGATATAGTAGATGATGCACCTTTCATCTCACTTGGAGAAAGTTTACCATCTTTTGCTTTTCCTGCTAATTCATTGATCTCTTGAGAGATAGCAAAGATTGACTTATGATCAGCATTTTTAACTACGGGTACAAGTAAACCTTTATCCGTGTCTGCTGCAATACCAATATTGTAATAATGCTTATGAATAATCTCTTCTGTGTCATCATCAATAGATGCATTTAACATTGGGTATTGTTTCAATGCTGAAACAAGTGCTTTAACAACATATGGAAGATATGTTAACTTAATATCTTTTTCAGCTGCTACAGCTTTAAATTTCTTTCTGTGTGCTACTAGTTCAGTAACATCAACTTCATCATGTAATGTTACATGAGGTGCTTTTTGTTTCGAATTAACCATTGCTTTTGCAATAGATTTTCGAATATTAGACATTTTTTCGCGCGTTTCAGGAAATTCACCTTCTGGAACAGTTTGTTTTGCTGCTGCAGGTGCTTTCTCATCTTTAATAACTGTTTTACCTTGATCAGCTTTTGTATCTTCTTTAGGAGCTTCTGTTTCAACAGCTTGATCACCGTTTAAGTAAGCATCAATATCTTCTTTTAATACGCGACCATTTTTACCAGATCCAGCAACATTGCCAATATTAACATTGTTATCACGCGCATGTTTACGAACAGAAGGCATTGCAATCACACGGCGGCTTGGATCAACTTCAACATCCTCTTTAGCTGCTTTAGGAGCTTGGTTTTCAGCTTTTTCTTCTTTTGCAGGAGCTTCTTCAGTAGCTTCACCTTCATAACCAACCGCATCGATCGTTACAATTGTTTGACCTACCGTTGCTACTGATCCCTCTTCAAAGTGTACTTCTTTTACTGTACCTTCTACTGGAGATGGTATTTCAACTACCGCTTTATCATTTTGTACTTCACATAGTACATCGTCTTCTTTAATCTCTTGACCGGCTTTTACAAACCATTTAACGATTTCGCCTTCATGAATACCTTCACCAATATCTGGTAGTTTAAATTCAAATGCACCTGTTTTTTCAACTGTAGATTCTGTTTGAGCTTCTTGTTTTGGCTCCTTAGATTCTTCAGACTCATCATTTGCACCTTCGTTTTCGTATCCTTCTGCATCAATCGTTATAATTGTTTGACCTACTGTTGCTACAGATCCTTCTTCAAAGTGTACTTCTTTTACTGTACCTTCTACTGGTGATGGTATTTCAACCACTGCTTTATCATTTTGCACTTCACATAGTACATCGTCTTCTTTGATCTCGTCTCCGGCTTTTACAAACCATTTGACGATTTCTCCTTCATGGATTCCTTCACCAATGTCAGGCAGTTTAAATTCAAATGCCATTTCTTTTACCTCCCATCATAAGTCTAATTAAAAGTTAATTACTTTGTTTACTTTTTCAACGATATCATTATAGTTTGGTAACCATACTTCTTCTGCTTGTGTAAATGCATAGACTGTATCCGGAGCAGCTACACGTAAAATTGGAGCTTCTAAATGTAAAATTGCGCGCTCTTGGATTTCAGTTGTAATGTGTGAAGCCATACCAGCTTGACGTTGTGCTTCTTGCACGACAACTACGCGGTTTGTCTTCTCAACAGATTTAATAATAGTATCCATATCTAATGGCATAACAGTTCTTAAATCAATAACTTCGGCTTCGACGCCATTTTTTTCTAACTCTTCAGCTGCTTTCATAGAAGCTTGAACCATTGCTCCATAAGCAATAATTGTTACATCTGTACCTTCACGTTTAACATTTGCTTTACCTAATTCAACTGTATATTCTTCTTCTGGTACTTCTTCACGGAATGAACGATACAATTTCATATGCTCTAAATAAACAACTGGATCATTGTCACGAATAGAAGAGATTAACAATCCTTTCGCGTCATATGGGTTAGAAGGAATAACTACTTTCATACCTGGTTGTTGTGCAATTAAACCTTCTAATGAATCAGCGTGTAATTCTGGTGTATGCACACCGCCACCAAATGGAGCGCGAATTGTGATTGGTGCGTTCATTGTGTTACCAGTACGATAACGCATACGTGCCATTTGACCATTAATTGCATCCATTGCTTCATAAACGAAGCCAAAGAATTGAATTTCTGGTACAGGACGATACCCTTGTGTTGCTAGACCGATTGAAATACCTGCAATTGCAGATTCAGCAAGCGGAGTATCGAATACACGCTCTTCGCCAAACTCAGCTTGTAGTCCTTCTGTCGCACGGAATACACCACCATTTTGACCAACGTCTTCTCCAAATACTAACACGTTTTCATCATTTTTTAGTTCGGTGCGTAAAGCATCAGTTATTGCTTGGATCATTGTCATTTGAGCCATGATTTACTTCGACTCCTTTGCTTTATATTCTTCCATTTGTTCTTCTAAATGAGCTGGAAGTGTCTCATACATATTTGAAATTAAATCTGTTACTTTTTGTTTTGGTTGTTGATCTGCTTTTTTAATTGCAGCTTTAATTTCTTCTTTTGCTTTTTCAGTCACTTCATTTTCTTGTTCTTCTGACCATAAACCTTTGTTTTCTAGGAATTTACGGAAACGAACGATTGGGTCTTTTTTCTCCCATTCTGAAGTTAATTCATCGGTACGGTAACGTGTTGGATCATCACCAGCCATTGTATGTGCACCATAACGATAAGTTAATGTTTCAATTAGTGTTGGTCCTTCTCCATTTACTGCACGGTCACGCGCATCTTTTGTTGCTGCATAAACAGCTAGAATATCCATACCATCTACTTGAATACCTTCGATTCCCGCAGAAACAGCTTTTTGTGCTAATGTTTTAGCAGCTGTTTGCTTTTCGACAGGCACTGAAATTGCAAAGCGGTTATTTTGTACAACAAAGATTGCAGGTGCTTTGTATGCTCCAGCAAAGTTCATACCTTCATAGAAGTCACCTTGTGAAGTACCACCATCTCCAGTGTATGTGATTGCGACAGATTTCTTACCGCGCTTTTTCATTCCCATAGCTACACCAGCAGCTTGTGTGTATTGAGCACCAATAATAATTTGTGGACTTAGTGCGTTTACACCTTCAGGCATTTGGTTACCATGATAGTGTCCTCTTGAGAATAAAAATGCTTGATACAATGGAAGGCCATGCCAGATTAATTGTGGCACATCACGATATGCCGGTAAAATAAAGTCTTCTTGTTCTAAAGCATATTGCGTTCCTAACTGAGAAGCTTCTTGCCCTGCAGTTGGCGCATAAAAACCAAGTCGTCCTTGGCGATTCAAGGCTATAGAACGTTGGTCTAAAATTCTTGTATAAACCATTCTAGTCATTAATTCTTTTAATTCATCATCTGAAAGTTCTGGCATTGCATCTTCATTAACTACTTCGCCATCTTCGTTCAGAATTTGAAACGTTTCAAATTCGTTTTCAACATTTTCAAGTGTACGTTTCAAAATGTTCACCTCTTCCTTTCTATTCCTTCTTAATATTTAACTGCTCAAGTTTTTGTATTTTGAAAATTGAACAGAATTGCACTTGTTTATACATTACCCTAATGTAACTTTTTTTAATCTTATTTATTTCTATGTAGAAAACTGTTACATAGTGAATGCATGTTTTCATTAGTACAATTTTGAACTATCCTTAGTTTAGCTCAATATATTATCTTGGTCAATTACTTTGCTCAACATTGTTAAATTTATTTAACTTTTAAGTGTGAAAAACACATTCTCTGTATACTGTATTAGTGAGAAGCACACATCTGTATCATACAGATCACCTGGCTGTATCAGCTAAAAAAACTTAATTTTTCACCCATAATCGCTTATAATCTTCGGCAAAACTCCTAAATGTTGTTGGTTTTCGTTTTAATATCTGCTCGATATCATTTGTTACTTTTTTTGCACTCCCCATTCTTGTGATGAAATAAAGCATCGTCATTACATTTGCGAAATTTTTATTTACACCTTTTTCAATTGTTTCTTTTCTAAATTTCATATAATTTATTTTGCGATATTGTATCGACCTTTCCAACACTTCGGATAGTGCCTCAGCCACTGTATAATAATCAATTGCTACATCCCCGGTTAATGTATAAATGTTATTTTGATCAGGATCCTGATTAGCTATTACTTCTGTTGCAACATCTGCTATATCTCTCGTGTCAACAAAACTAGTTATCGCATTACCAACTGGGACCGCAATCTCATCTCGGTATAAAATATCGTTGCGATGTGTTGTACTTAAATTTTGCATAAAAAAACTCGGGCGTAAGAATGTATAGGTAATATGTAAGTCTTTTATCATTTCTTCAATTTTTCGATGTGGTGCAATTGGATTCTTTTCAACACCCAAAAGAGACACAAAGACAATATGCTTGATTCCTTTTTCCTTAATGTATTTTAAAAAGGGATACATATCCTTTTTAGGCGAGGCTAGTTGTGGTGGTCGAACCAGAAATACTCTATCGACATCTATTAATACTTCATTAAAAGTTTCACTATTAAGAAAGTCGAACGGAACTACTTCTTGCAATTCCGAAATAGACTCTCTTTTATCAGCCTTTCTACTTGCGCAGACTATTTCAACACTTTTATCTAACAACCCCTCTACAACATACCTTCCGATATTACCCGTATATCCAGTAATCAAAACCTTCCCCATTAAAACACTCCCTTTTTTATTTTTTATTGTTTTCGTAATATTTAAATTGACTATTTATATAGACTACTACGCAAAATATATAAAGTGCGCAATAACTTACCCGCTATGGAAGCAGGTGGTTTGGTGGGGCGAGTAACCGCAGCCCCACGGGCCAAAAATCCATTTTTAGAAGTGCTCTTCTTCTAAAAATTAGTTGAGGCCTTGCGTGCTGAAAGTGAGCCAATTTCATTTGAGGAGCGGATAAGAAAGTTTCACCATGTCACATCATATATCAACTACGACATTACAATGTTACAAACCAAGGAAATGTGCTTACTTTTTTGACTTTTCTATAATTTTCTTCAGAACGTTTCTTGCTATTTCTTTTTCACTGCTATCTAAATCTTCAACTAAAAAATTAATTGTTTGACTCGCTTCTTTTTTTAATGGCTCTATTAAGGGCTTCGCTTGATCAGATAATGCAATAAATGATGAACGTCCATCTTTAGGATTTGGTTTTATTGTAATGTATCCCCTTAGATTTAATCGTTTTATTATATTAGTGATGGTTGGCCGATCACTATCCAACTTTTCTGCAATATCTTTTGGTTTTACTTGCTCATCACCATCCTGACCTCGGATATACAAATCAAATAATACTGCCCATTGTGTAGCTGTTATATCATATTGATTTAACCGTTCATTTAACAGTCTTTTAGCAGATAAAGAAGCTTTTGAGAGTAAATAACCTAAATCTTCATCCATTAACCTTCCCCCCCCTAACGTAATATAGTTAGCGCACTAACTATATTACCATGATAATAGCTTATTGTCGTCTTTGACAAATAAAAAAAAGCTTTCAAATGAAAGCTTTTTACTCGTATGTAACATTGAGATCAGTTGATTCATAAAAAGTTTTTTTGGCCTGATTAAATGCTTCTGTTTTTTCATTAAAGGTATCATTTGCCTCAATTACTAGTTGATACTGGGCATTGATTTTTTCAATTTGATCTGATATTGCATCTTCTTCTACATCTTCTTGTTTTAACATATTATATAATTCTTCATCATATTCCAATGATGTTGCATAAGCGTCATGAAGTGTTTGATAAGCTTCATATCTTTCGTCCATCTTATCAACAAGTTCTCTAGCCTTTTCTTGCAATGACTCATCTTCTAACTCTTCAATCATTGGCTCAATTTTATCAAATTCTTCCTTAGCACTTTCTATACTCGATGCTTCAGTTTCAAGAATTTCTTTTCTCTCTTCAATCGATGCTAAAGCTTCATCTGCTAAGCTAGAAATTTGATCAAACTCTTCCATACTTAATTCACTGATTTCTTGATACAGTGCTTGCTCTTCTTCTTCTAATTCAGTTAATGGTTCTTGCTGGGCTACAAAATCACTCTCAAGTTCAACAGCTTCTTCTAAGTGAACATACATATCATCTATAGTTGATTCTCCCGAACATGCAGCTAAAAATGTGACACTTAAAATCCCAATAATAAATAATTTTAATCGCATAATATGCCTCCTCCTCGTGTTGCTCTATTATATTTTTTACATTTGTGAAAATAGTATAACATATCTTGTTATATTACTAATACCAATTTTATAAAAGTTCTGTTGATTCTTAGGAAAAACTTTTTTGTACCATTATATAAATTAATTATGTTACACTATGTAACAGTTAAAACACTTTCAAGGAGCGTGACACAGTTGATTACCATGGATGATATTGTGCGTGAAGGTAACCCAATTTTAGAACAGGTTGCACCAGAAGTTGAACTTCCCGCAAATAAAGAAGACAAAAGTACATTGCAAGAAATGTTACAATTTCTTAAAAATAGTCAAGATCAAGAACTTGCTGAAAAGTATAAATTACGACCGGGTGTTGGTATTGCCGCACCACAAATTGGCATTTCAAAACGAATGATCGCACTTCATTTTGAAGATTTTGATGGAAATTTATATAGCGAGGGGTTATTTAATCCAAAAATCATAAGCCATTCTGTTGAAAAGACATATCTTTCTAGCGGCGAAGGATGCTTATCTGTAGATCGAGAAGTTCCGGGTTACGTCCCTAGATATGCACGGATTACTGTTAAAGCATTTAATCTAGATGGGGAACCTGTGAAGTTTCGTTTGCGAGGTTACCCCGCTATCGTTATGCAACATGAAATTGACCATCTAAACGGGATCATGTTTTATGACTATATTAACACTAACAACCCGTTTGCTGAACCTGAGAACGCAAAACCATGTGATACAGAATAGACTTAACGTTACGTAAATAGTAAGCTTTAAGTACACATTCGGTCTTTAAGTTTATATTTTTACTGGCTATATATATTTTTATTTGATAAGAAAACACACTCCTTTCGTATAAGTTTCGTCAAACAGGCGAAAAATAACTAATAATCGTACTTTTATTAAAATTTTTGTATTAGTTAGAACGTTTCTGTTTCCAAAATGGCAATTCCATACTATACTAATAAGTAAGAGGGATTGGATCGGTTATTTGTTTATGCTTTTCTTTAACTAATCGAAAGGAGCTGTGCAGCTAATGTTGAAGCGGCTGAGAGAAAAGCTTAGAAAACGGTGGAAAAAACTACTAGGTCAAAATCGCGTTCCGAATGCTATTAAGAAAACTGTCGATAAGTAAGGACATCATTATCAGATTTGCATTCCACATCTTAAACAATGCTATGTAATAAAAGATGTACTCTAAAAACAACAGAAATAGAATTAAGGAGAGATTGAATGATTTACAAAGTTTTATATCAAGAATTATCTAATGAAATACCAGTAAGAGAAAGAACAGCAAGCCTTTATTATGAGGCAGAAACCGAAAGACAAGTAAGAGAAGAGTTAGCGACTCGCAATCTTAATATTGAATTTATCCAGCCATTAAATGATGCACACCTAGATTATGAAAAACAGTCTGCTCATTTCGAAGTGGAGAACGTATAACTTATGAAATTCGTAAAAAATGATCAATCGGCTGTATTTGCATTAGGTGGATTAGGAGAAATCGGAAAGAATACGTATGGTATTCAGTTTCAGGATGAAATTATTTTAATAGACGCTGGTATTAAATTTCCTGAAGATGAACTATTAGGCATTGACTATGTCATTCCTGATTACACCTATCTTGTGCAAAATCAAGATAAAATTAAAGGGCTTTTTATCACACATGGTCACGAAGATCACATTGGTGGTATTCCATACCTATTAAGAGAAATCAATATTCCAATTTACGCTGGAAAACTTGCACTTGGATTAATTAAAAATAAACTAGAGGAACATGGTTTATTGCGAAACGCTAAGCTTCACGCTTTTCAAGAAGATGATATTATTAAATTCAGAAAAACATCTGTAACATTTTTTAGAACAACACATAGCATACCTGATTCATATGGAATAGTAGTAAAAACACCACCTGGAAATATTGTTCACACTGGTGACTTTAAATTTGACTTCACACCAGTAGGAGAACCTGCTAACATTGCTAAAATGGCTGAAGTAGGAAAAGAAGGTGTACTTTGCTTATTGTCTGACAGTACAAATAGTGAAGTGCCTGGCTTTACAATCTCTGAAAGTGTAGTAAGTGATAGCATTAATGAGATTTTTACACGCGTTGACGGAAGACTCATCTTTGCAACATTTGCTTCTAACATTTATAGATTACAGCAAATAGTTGATGGCGCCGTTAAAAATGGTCGTAAAGTTGCGGTTTTCGGAAGAAGTATGGAAGCATCGATTGCGATTGGACGTGAACTCGGTTATATTAAAGCACCTGAAAATATATTTATTGATGCACATCAAATCAATCGTCTTCCAGCCAATGAAGTAACAATTCTATGTACAGGCTCTCAAGGTGAACCAATGGCGGCCTTATCAAGAATTGCAAATGGAACACACCGACAAATCCAAACAATCCCTGGCGATACGGTCGTATTCTCATCTTCACCAATTCCTGGAAACACAGTAAGTATTAATAGAATTATTAACAAGCTTTCACACAATGGTGCAGAGGTTATCCATGGTGCTTTAAATGATATTCATACATCAGGCCATGGTGGACAAGAAGAACAGAAGTTAATGTTACGTTTATTACGTCCAAAATTCTTTATGCCGATTCATGGTGAGTATCGTATGTTAAAAGAACATACAAAACATGCAGAAGCTTGTGATGTGGCACCTGGCAACTCATTCATCATGGATAATGGTGATGTATTAGCA
The DNA here is from genome assembly GCF_003426025.1 of Paraliobacillus quinghaiensis. GTDB lineage: Bacteria > Bacillota > Bacilli > Bacillales > Amphibacillaceae > Paraliobacillus_A > Paraliobacillus_A quinghaiensis. Next base: position 241,340 of record NZ_QJSH01000002.1, on the reverse strand, counting down.
CTCGGTAAGGAAAAAGCTGCTGTTGCTGGCAAGATTCCTTCAGGCGCTATATATGTAGATGGTAGTGGTATCGGTGATATCGGTAATATAGTATTACGTGATCGTCGTATTCTATCAGAAGAAGGGCTTGTAATTGTTGTTGTGAGCATTAATATGAAAGAATTCAAAATTGCTTCTGGACCAGATATCATTTCAAGAGGTTTTGTCTATATGAGAGAATCTGAAGACTTAATTAATGAAGCACAAAAGCTTGTATCTGCTCATCTGGATAAAGTAATGGAAAGAAAGACAACACAATGGTCTGAAATTAAAAATGAAATAACAGATACCATTGCACCATTCTTGTTTGATAAAACAAAGCGTCGTCCGATGGTTCTACCAATTATTATGGAAGTTTAATATTTGTGTAAAACAAAAAAACCGGGGATCCCCCGGTTTTTTGTTTATTTATTCATCATCTACGACTAAATGTTTTTCAAATCGAGAAATATCTTTATCTGCCCCTATTACAATTAAAATATCTCCTGGTTCAATTACTTCTGTTGCCATAGGTGAAACATTAATTTCATTTGTTTTTCCATGTTTAATTGCTACAACGTTACATCCATAATTAGCACGGATATCTAAATCAACTAAATTCTGTCCAATCATTTTAGTGCCGGCTTTTACCTCAACAATGCTATGGTCATCAGACAATTCTAGGTGATCTAATATATTATTGGATATGATACTGTGCGCGATCCTTCTTCCCATATCTCTTTCCGGATGCACTACTTGATCAGCACCAATTTTATTTAGAACTTTTTCATGATAATCATTTTGAGCTTTCACCGTTATTTTTTTTATTCCTAATTCCTTTAACATCAATGTTGTTAAAATACTTGCTTGAATATTATCACCAATAGCAACTATAACATGGTCAATATTTCGAATACCCAATTCCTTCAACACTTTTTCATCTTGCGCATCTGCTATTACCGCATGTGACGCTATTTCCTTAAATTCGTTAACTTTCTCTTCTTGTGTATCGATTGCAAGCACTTCCATGCCTTCTTCGCTTAATTCTCGGCAAATGCTACCGCCAAAGCGACCTAATCCTATTACTGCAAACTCTCTTTTCATGGTTTTCCTCCTCGAACAACAATCCTGAGCATAGTCTATCATATTTTTCAAAAAATAGGGAGTACTGACTCTAATATTTTGTACAACTACACCTATTCATTACCCCTTACCTATCTGCACAGTTTATATAAATACGCATTAAGAAACTAAACCGTTTAGTCAGTGAATAGAATATAAGTTACCGCTCCTCAAATGAAATTGACTCCCTTTCCGCAGGCACGGCTTCAGCTAACTCGGAGGCGTTTTTTGCCTCCGAGTTAGGTCGAGTAAGCGGGAACACTTCTTGTTCCTGAAGTGTTCCTCACTCCTCACAGAACCGTGCGTGCGCTATTTACGCACACGGCTCTTCCTACCACCTTTCACAGAGTATAAGATATATGTTGCCTAAGATTATAGATGCTACCTTTTATTGTCGGCTTAGGTAATGGATATCTCTGAAGAAACAGTCGAAATTTATCCCAACTAAAGGATTTCCGTTGACTCCTTCGGTTCATCCATTTGAATAGCAGCAGTTCCACATGATACAGGAAGTACTTGACTGCTTTATAATTATCCGTAATACAATAATAATTATAGTATCCTACTAGCGATTGATGTATCCTAAGCATTATATTCTTTATGTCCATTGTTCGATGTGCTTTTAACCAGGCTTTATGTTGCTTCAATTTTGCATCCACTTTCTTTTTACTACTTTTCCGCTTTACTCTAAAGTTTCCTTTCTTGCTTTCCCCACAATAGTGTGTGAATCCAAGAAAATCGAACGTGGATGGTTTCTTCTTTCCATTCCGATTTGCATCTCTCAAAGCAAAGGGACCGAACGAAATAATCTTCGTTTTCTCTTCTGCAATTTCTAGTTGAAATTTGCTTAACCTTTGAATGAGCTCATCATAGAATAGGTTGGCGTCTTCTTTATACTGAAAGCAACACACAAAATCATCTGCATAACGCACCATATAAGCTTGTCCTTTGCACTTTTTCTTTACTACTTTTTCAAACCAGAGGTCCAAGACATAATGCAAGTATATATTCGCTAGAATAGGTGATATAACGCCGCCTTGCGGCGTTCCTTTGTCTGTATCAAAGTACTTTCCTTCTTCCATATAGCCACCTTTTAAGAATCTGGCTATAATACGAAGTAGTTTTGGGTCATTGATACGGTGACGAAGAAATTTCATCATCCAGTCGTGGCTTACATGATCAAAAAATCCTTTAATATCAGCATCTACTACATAATTCGTTTTTCTTCTTTCAATGTATACATTTAGAATCTTTAATGCATCATGACAGTTTCTCTGCGGTCGAAAACCAAAAGAGCAATCTAGAAAATCATTCTCATAAATAGCGTTTAAGATTCTAGTGATGCCTGATTGTACGATTTTATCTTCAAATTCCGGAATACCTAACGGTCGTTTCTTTATTGATCCTGGTTTTCCGATATAGGTACGCTTCACCGGTACTGGTCGATAGGCCATTTTCTTCAGTCGCTCAACTAGGTTCTCAATATTATTCTCTAGATTCTCTTCATACATTTGTTTTGTCGTGCCGTTTACTCCTGCTGCTTTACCTTTCGGTAATTGGTGATGGCATTGTTTTAAGTTGTCCTTATTTAGTAGATGGACTAATGATGTAAACACAAGGTTTTCATCTGTTTTAGCTAATTCTGTTATCCTATTAAGTTTCGTTTCCATAATTATACCCACCTCTGTGTATGGATTATGTTTCTCTATCAAGGTTGATGACAGGTAACAGCCTTTCCTCCATCAGAATTACCTGACTTCATTGGTACTATGCCGTTATCCGACTTCCTTTAAGCGTTTGGCAGCCCTCACTTTGTTATCGCTTGTTCGCCATTACTCTTCTGAAAGAGTTCAATCAGAGAGACCTAAAGGATCTCCCGAGTTGCCGTAACATATCAATGTGTAACGTGCCAAGGTCTTCGACTCCGGGGAAGTTATCCTTCTCTCACCATATACGAGAAGAATAATATTGTCTTCTGTGTCTCAGAACACATCGACCTTCCCAGTTTTGGGCACTTTTCGAAGCTCTATCCCTTCAACCATTTGGTTTTCGGCCCATTACCTAGCTGTCTACGCTTAAAGGCAGTATGTTACCATCTGCCCTCCAAGACTCGCTACAAGTGAATGGTTAGTTCTTACTTGACGGGAATCACACCCGTTATATGTTACGACCTATGCTCGGCCGCACCTGAGACTGAGCCCACGGAAAGAGAATCCATCTGATGACGTAGCGGGTAAGTAACTTACGTTACTAGTTAGCTAATGCGCATTTTATATCTAATACGCAATAAAAACCATCATAAAAATAACTGATATTAGTCAGTTAAAGGACCTAGACTCAAAGAAATCCCCATTACAAATTTGTAATGGGGACTATTCTATAATTCTTCTAGCATTTCAAATTGTGATTTAACTAAACCGTAATATTCGCCACGATGTTTCATTAATTCATCATGGTTTCCTTGCTCTAAAATTCTACCATGTTCTAATACAATAATATTATCTGCCTCTCGAATCGTTGATAGTCGGTGAGCAATCATAATAGCTGTACGTCCATGTAATAATTTTTTGAGTGCCTTTTGGATCTTAACTTCTGTTTCCGTATCAATACTTGCTGTTGCCTCATCAAGTATTAAGATACGCGGATTTGCTAATAAAGCACGTGCAAATGATAATAATTGTCTTTCACCTGCAGATAAAATGTTACCTCTCTCTTCCACTTCAGTCTCATATCCATCAGCTAATCTCAGAATAAAGTCATGGGCACCCACAACTTTTGCCGCTTCTTTCACTTCTTCATCAGTAGCTGTTGGTCTACCAAATCGGATATTTTCTATTATGGATCCTGAGAAGATAAACGTATCTTGTAAGACAACACTAATGTTATTCCTTAAGCTATCAAGCTTCATATCTCGTAAATCATTGCCATCGATTTTAACTGTACCTTTTGTCGGATCATAAAATCGGCTAATTAAGTTTGCGATTGTTGATTTACCTGAACCAGTGTGCCCCACCAGTGCGACTGTCTGACCAACTTTCATCTCTAATGAAATCTCATGTAAAGCAACACGATCATCGTCGTAAGAAAATTCAACATGATCAAATTCGATATGACCCTTCATATCAGTAAATTCTCGTGCATTTGCTTTTTCTTCAACATTCGGTTGTTCATCTAAAAATTCAAATATACGTTCAGATGAAGCCATCGCTACCAACAACTGATTATAAATTTGACCAAGACGTGAAATTGGCTCCCAGAACATTCCTAAGTAAAAGGCAAACGAAACAAAATCACCTATTTCTATTGTATTGTTAAGAATTAAATGCGCTCCAAATGAGATTAAAATAACAGTACCAATTGCATTACTCATCTCTACAAATGGTCCAAAATACGCACTCTTTTTCATGGCTAGACGTTCTGTTTCAAAGTTATCAGTGTTTACACCATCAAAGTATTCCGTATTTTCGCTCTCCTGTGAAAAAGATTGTGTAATCCGAATTCCTTGCATACTTTCATTTAAGTGTGAATTCAAGCGTGACTTTTGTATCCGAACATTTTGCCACGATCGACGAATATTTCTTCTAAGTTTAGTCGAAATATAAAACATAAGTGGTAGAATAATTAACACTGCCAGGGCAAGTTGTGGACTTAACGTAAATAATATTACAATAATACCTACCAACATCACTATATCCATCAATAAGTTAATAATCCCGTTTGTAAATAGCTCCTGTAGTGAATTAACATCATTTAGAATCCGAACTAAGATTGATCCAGCAGAACGCTTATCAAAAAAGTTATGCGACAAGCGTTGAACATGTGAGAATAATTGTCTACGCAGATCATGGATAACTTTTTGTCCTAAAATATTAACCCATTTTATCCTGAAATGGTTTCCTAGATAACTTAATACATACATAACAGAGATGATAATGATTAAATAGGTTAATAGTGTCACATTCTCATCTTTAATTGCTACATCTATCACCAATTGTCCGATTAAAATTGGTACTGCTAAACGAACCAGTGTAGTTATAAGCATTGCTAGCATTGCACCAGGTAGCAGTGTTTTTGCATATGGTTTTACATACAGCAATAATCTTGTCATCTGCTTCCAATTAAACGGCTTTTCCACAGCTCGATCTAATGGATAATAGAACCTTTTCAAGTGTGGACTTTGATATTTTTCTTTTTCTTGTTTAGCCAAATTACTCCCCCCTTTTTAATTTGTCATGATTGCTTTTTTATCTTGATATTGAATGTCATATATACGTTGATATGGTCCACCATTATCAAGTAATTGCTCGTGTGTACCACGTTCAACAATCGCTCCATCATCTAAGACTAGGATCTCATCCGCATGTTTTAAAGACGAAATACGGTGTGCGATTATAAATGTTGTTCGCCCTTGCATCACTTTCTTAAGTGCTTTTTGAATCTTAAATTCTGTCTCCATGTCAACAGCAGAAGTAGCATCATCTAAAACTAAGATACTTGGATCTATTAAAATTGCTCTTGCAATAGCTATCCGTTGCTTCTGACCACCAGATAAGCCCATACCTCTTTCCCCAAGCATCGTGTCATACCCTTGAGGCATTTCCATAATAAAATCATGCGCTTGTGCACCTTTAGCAGCTGCAATAATGTCATCCATTTCTGCTGTTGGATTTCCGTATGCAATATTGTCTCTAATCGATGTTGAAAATAAAAATGATTCTTGTAACACAAACCCGATATGACTACGTAATGCTTTAATGTTATAATCACTCGATGGTTTACCATCAATTAATACTTGACCAGACTGGGGTTCATAAAAACGCGTCATTAGTTGCGTTATACTTGTTTTCCCCGATCCTGTTGCTCCGATCAAACCGATAATTTTTCCAGGTGGTGCATCAAAAGTTATATTTTTTAATGCTACATCATCATCTTCTGTGTATTGTAATGTAACATTTTCAAAAGAAACATGCCCTTTAATCGAATCAGGTATAATAGCATCTTCTTTTTCATGGATATCTTCATCAGCTTCTAGAATTTCTAATAACCTTTCACCTGCTGCTTTCGCTTGAGAAAATTGGTTAACAATAAATCCAAGGTACATCAAAGGTCCTAAAATATAACTAACTAAACTAAAAAATGCAACTAATTCCCCTAGTGATAATGAATCATTGATAACAAGATAGCCACCAAAAATTAATAGAGCTACCATACAGAAGTTACCGATAAACTCCATAAAAGGAAAGTACTTTGCCCATAAATTAGAAGTCTTAATATTCACTTCTCGGTATTCTTTGTTATTCGTAGTAAAACGATCAATTTCAAAATTCTCTTTTGATAATGATTTAACCGTATTAATACCACTTACATTTTCTTGGATCCGTGTATTTAAGCGACCAAGCGTTTTACGTACTTTACGAAAAGCTGGGTGTACCTTTTTATCAAATCTGCGAACTACTACTGCTAAAAACGGCATAGCTGCCATTGTGACAAGTGCTAATGGCACAGAGTAGTAAAACATAACAGACAAACTAATTACTATCAGTAATACAATACGAACGAATTCTTTCAATCCAGCGGCTAAGAAAAATTTAAATCCTTCTACATCCATCGTAAGACGAGACATTAAATCCCCAGTTCTGGCATTGTCATAATACGTAAAAGAGAGACGTTGTAGTTTCTTATAAAGACCATCTCGTAATTTATAAACAGATGTAACGCCAAAAAGATCACCTAAGTATTGTTGTGAGAAATTAGCAATTCCCTTTATAATCATTAGTAAAAAGAAGCCAATAGCTAAATAAGGAATAAGTCCATATTCTCCATCTAATACAACATTATCAATTGTCTGTTGCAAAATAATTGGATATACTACTGTGATTGCCGTAACAATAATGACAAAAAATAAAGAGCCAAAAAAATATTTTTTAAATGGCCAATAGTATTGTTGTAATTTTTTAAACGTTTCCAATCAAAATCCCCTCCCCTTTTTTCTTTTTTCGTAACTATAAATATATCGGTTTCCGAAATAAATTACCACCATTTTGCTTTATTTTTTTAAAAAATTTTAAAAATCAGTCTTTAGACGGAAACATGATTTTTAATTTAATAAAAAAGATGCTCCTAAATTTCTGGAGCACCCTGTTTGTTATTTTTCATTATTTCCCAATACACGATTTACACGTTTACGAAGCATTTTCATGCCGCCACCGCCTGCTTGAAAATGACGAAGATTACCTTCTTCATCAAATACATAGTAAGCAGGAACATATTGATTTTCAAAGTTATCTGTTAAGGTATGTTTATTATCCACATAAATTGGTTGTGTAATGTCATGTTCAGCTGCAACTTCTTTGACCTGTTCTAGGTCTAAATCTTTTTCAGAACGCGGCATATGCACTGCGATTACGTTTAATTGATCTTTATATTCATCACGGAATTCATTTACATTTGGCATTGCTTCTTTACATAAACCACAACTTACAGACCAAAAATGTATAAGTGTTGGTTTATCTCCAACAAGATCTGCTTTCGTTACCTCTCCATTTAACCATTCTGTCGCGCCATCTAATTCTGGCATTGGGGTTCTTAATTTCATTACTGACAACTCCTTGATCTTTTATTAATTGGTTGCTTGTTTTAAAAAGGCCTAACATTTAGTTAGACCCTTTCATCATTTTTTTATAAAGTTTCTTGGCCTGGTTTCCAGTTAGCAGGGCAAAGACCACCAGTTTGAAGCGCTTGAAGAACACGTAATGTTTCATCAACATCACGTCCAATATTATTGTGGGTTACCACTTGGTATTGTAATTCACCTTCAGGGCTAATGATAAACAACCCACGAAGAGCAACTCCTTCTTCTTCCACTAACACACCATATTGTTCAGATACTTTATGATTCGTATCTGCAGCTAATGGGTAAGCAAGGTCCCCTAGTCCATTATCATCACGAGATGTTTTAATCCATGCTAAGTGTGTATGAATCGTATCTGTTGATACACCAATTACCTCAGTGTCTAAATCCTCAAATTCATCATAACGATCTGACAACGCTGTAATTTCTGTTGGACATACATGCGTAAAATCCATTGGATAAAAGAACAACACCGTCCATTTATCTTCTTTCATCAATTCTTCTAAAGATACTTTGCCAAATTCCTTGTTAGCAAGCACTGCTTCCATTTCAAAACGAGGTGCTTGTTTTGCTACCATACGTTCAGCCATTTCAAAATCCTCCTCTATTTGTATATCTATGTAAATTAATTTCTTTACTTAACTCACATGTTTAGAATTAACAACTAAATAAAAATTAAGTTTACTACATATAGTCTATACAACTTAGCAGAAAAATATAAAATTTCATGCTTAAACTTTTGGATTAAGGGGTATTATTTGATTATTACGTCATAATTCTTTAAGCTATAATGTGACAATTAGAAAGGGGTATACATATATGAGTTTATTCGGATTTGATCTTAGTAACTTTACAGAAACATATCCATTTTTGGCTGGCGCAATAAAAATTATTTTTCTAGTGATTATATTTGTAATTGTTGCACCGCTTGGGAAGAAAATCATCTCTAACACATTAGCAAAGGCAGGGAACAGAGAAAATATCTCCCCCGCTAGAACAAAAACTTTAGAAAAGCTGATCCAAAATATTTACACTTATGTCTTATTGTTTATATTTATCACAATGGTATTCGGTGTTTTTGAAATTGACCTAGCTCCATTAATTGCTGGTGCCGGTATTATTGGTCTTGCAATTGGTTTTGGTGCTCAAGGGCTTGTTAGTGATGTTGTGACTGGATTCTTTATTTTATTAGAAAAGCAGATAGAGGTAGATGAATATGTAACTACTGCAGGTTACAGTGGCATTGTTGAAGAGGTTGGCTTGCGAACTACTAAAATCAGAAGTTTTGATGGAACTTTAAACTTCATTCCAAATCGACAATTAGAAGGAATCAGCAATCATTCACGTGGTACAATGCGCGCATTAGTTGATATTGGTATTAGCTATGACGATAATATCGACCAAGCAATGGCTGTACTACAAAAGATTTGTGATGAATTTCAACAAGATCAGCGTTTTGTGGAAGGTCCAGATGTATTAGGAGTACAAAGTTTTGGTTCATCTGAAGTTGTGCTACGTGTCTTAGGGCGCACCGAAAATATGGAACAATGGGCAGCCGAACGTGATATCCGCAAACGAATTAAAGAAGAATTTGATGCGTCTGGTATTGAAATTCCATTCCCACATCAAGTAAATATTACGAAAGAAAATAATTAAATCGTAACGAAAAGAAGCACCCTTTATGATAAAGGGTGCTTCTTTCATTACTAGATTGAATCAACTTGTTGACAAACTTCATCTGCTGACATGCCATCCGCATTGATTACCTTACCAGCGAAATTGGTTGTTTGCATTCCCATTACATCCTTATCTTGACCTGATATTACACAACAATCACAATTTGTTACGTCTTGTTCTTGCTTTAAATCAACAACATCATAGCCTTTTTCCTGCAAAGCACCTTTAACATCAGATAATGTACCTTCTACTCCAACACGTCTCATTATAACTTCCTCCACTTCTTACTTAATTTCAAAAGTTAGTTTATGCACCGTGTTAAAATCTATACAAAAATTTGAGTCACAATTGACGCAAAGCGGCTTCTACTACTTCTACTCCCACTAATATAGCCTTTTCATCTGGATTAAGCTTACTATGGTGTAAGCCAAATGGTGAATTAACACCTAACCAAAACATAAACCCTGGAATGTCGCGTAAGAAATAACCGAAGTCTTCTCCAGTCATTGCAGGTGCCGCATCATGCCAATTTGCATTTGTATTACGTATTACATGTCTAAAGCGATCAACATAGTCTTTGGTATTATAGACTTGATAATAATTTGAGCCATAATCAATAGTAATTTCACAATGATGGCTACGCTCAAATCCCTTCGCCATAAGTTCAATTGTCTCTTTGATTTCATTAATAACAGCTGCATTCGCTGTTCGAATTGTGCCTTCTAATCTCGCGTTTTCTGCAATTACATTTTGCACAGTGCCACCAGTTATCTTACCAATTGTTACAACAGCACTTTCCAAAGGATCCAATTTCCTAGCTACTACTTGTTGTAATTGTGTAACAAAATTACTAGCAGCAACTACCATATCGTGTGTTAGATGTGGATAAGCAGCATGCCCACCTTTCCCTTTAAAATCAATAAATAATTCACTAGTATTAGCAAATAAAAGTCCTGCTCTAGTAGAAACAGTTCCAACTGATAGTTCAGGAGCAATATGTAGTGCCATAATCCCATCTGGTTTGAATGATTTAAAACTTTCCGATTCAACCATTGGTAGTGCACCACCTGGTCCTTCTTCTGCAGGCTGAAAAACAAAGACAATATCATTTTCAGCAGGTTTTTCTGCTAATTGTGCTAATACACCAAGTGCTATTGTCATATGTAGATCATGGCCACATGCATGCATCTTACCTGTATGTTGTGATACAAAAGGTAATTCTGTTTCCTCAAATACAGGCAAGCCATCAATATCTGTACGATAGCCAAGTGTTTTAGTTGAATTAGTTCCTTTCACTTTTACCAAGATACCAGTTTTCCACTCCTCTATAGTCAAAGCTTCTTGCGGCATTAAAGCAATTTGCTCTAGTAGATAGGACTGTGTTTTCACTTCTTGAAACCCTAATTCAGGTATCTGATGTAGATCCCTTCTAATCTTAACTAACTGTTCCTCATTCATATCATTCACTCCTAGTTAACCCAATTAATACCTAAAACGGTTTTCTATAAACCTGCGTTGTTTTTATGACTAAATTAACATAGAATGTCACTGTTTGAAAAATTAGCCTTATCTAAAAAAAGCAGGAGATAAATACCCCCTACTTTTTTAGTATAAAATCTTACTCCTCATCTAATTTGCGAAGAGCTTGCATAATTTCTGTCTTAGATTTTGTTTGATCATCAATTTTTTTAATCATTTTCGCTGGTGTACCAGCTACAACTGTATGTGGCTCAACATCTTTTGTAACAATTGCTCCAGCAGCGATAACCGCTCCTTCACCAACACGTACGCCTTCAAGTACAACAGCATTTGCCCCTATTACAACGCCATCCTCAATTACAACAGGACTTGCAGAAGGTGGCTCAATTACGCCTGCTAACACTGCTCCTGCTCCAACATGGCAATTTTTACCTACAGTAGCTCGTCCGCCCAGCGTCGCGTTCATATCAATCATAGTGCCTTCTCCAATAACCGAACCGATATTGATCATAGCTCCCATCATAATGACAGCACCTTCACCAATTTCTACTTGATCACGGATAATAACACCAGGCTCAATTCGTGCATTTATTCCTTTTAAATCTAATAGTGGAATTGCTGAATTTCTTCGATCATTCTCAATTACGTAATCTTCAATTTGACCTTTATATGTATCCAAAGCTTCTTTGATTACTTTCCATTCTCCAAATAGTACACCTGTTTCAGCTTGAACAAAAGCTTGAACTTCGTTACTAAATTGAATTTCATTTAAATTGTTACCTTTTACGTATACTTTTACAGGTGTTGACTTTTTACTATTTGAAATAAATGAAATAATCTCATTTGCATCCATCATATTCATCTTTACTACCTCCAACATTTCATATAATTTTCTTTACATTATCAGATAGACTATGTAGTTGACAAGTACGCTGCTTTATTTGCCATTCTACTAATCAACTACAACCTATTCGTCTTTTTTTAATTTAGGCTTTAAACAGATCTTTATTGACGTGAATGTATTTATTCAACTGCTTTAATATGGCTCTTCTCGTTAAAATACCGTCGAAATAACCTTCTTGGTCAACAACGCAGACAAATGGATAATCAATAACTGTTTTTAAGCAAGTTAAAAAGTCATCTTGTTTTTGTACACATGGGATTGTTTGATTCACAACCTCATCGACTCTAACTTCAGACAGTTTCTCCATTTCAAAACGTTCTAATCCAAGAATACGATTTAAAATAATGTTCTTTCCAATTGTGCCTTTGAATTTATAAGATGTGTCTAATACTGGTACAGCAGAATACCCAGACTTAACAAGTATTAATAAAGCATGTTCTAATGGGTTATTCATTTGTACGTGGGCTACTTTTTCTGATGGGATCATCAAAGATTCAGCGGTGATATTTAATAACGGTAGTAGTTTAACATCATTCATTTTATCCACTCCCTTTAACAAGCAGTTGAAGGAGTAAGTTCACGTGAAATCACATCACATTAGTATTTTACCACAAATACAAACAAGACACCAATTAAACATTATCATTTTTCACGTGGCATACTGTTCAATTTCATAAAAAAAGTTCCGCTGATATGATCTCTTATTTTATTATTTCTTCTTTTATTAACTCCAAAGTTTTGCCAAGTAATTATAGTATTTTTGTATGGAAAATGTTAAAATAGTTCCAGTTAAATCTATCTTAATTTTAATGATATTATATTTAATCCTAACATCATACACGTTCCGATGCATAGAAAGGAGGATAAATAGTGAATCATAAAACTACAAACATCGAAGAAATTGCAAAAGCTATATTTATTATTAATCGACATGCTAAAACAGCACTTAATCCACGAGAGCTGTACACGATTAAAAAAGATGCAATTACTAAATTACTAAAAAATAATGACGCACAAAAAATCGGCCTCCATTTCTCAGACCGCCCCAAATTAAGTCGTCAGCACTCTACACTACTAGTAAAGGTAGGAAACTATTATTTCCATATTCCTCCGAATAAACAGGATTTCAAAGAAGTTGAACATCTGGGTAATGTTGATAAAAACTACAGAAACCCAAAGACACAAATGTCACTATCACAAGCGAAAAGAATAGTTTGTGCTTATTTAGGCATCCCTGTACCAAATGAAAATAAAAGATGTTCTACCTACTATACCCCTTCATCACTTGGGAATTGGAATCAATCCTATTTTAAGAATAAACGCAAACGATGAATAGCTAAACAGCATAAGTTAATTGGAGTTTGACTTATGCTGTTTTAAGTATGCGACTATACTGTTTGCTAACAAGACAATCGCCAGAATAATACCTAAACTCACTATATCAAGTAATATAAATGTCATTTCCGAAAAACCTTTCATACCACTCCCATTAACAGTTCGATACAAGTACCCTAATGCTACTATGTTGGAAAATATCAGGATAGTAATTAGGAACGTTAACAAATGCTTCCATTCCAAACCTACTAAGAAAACGATCAAAGGATGAACTACAATAAACAATACCCCGATACAGAATAATCCTATTAAGTAATTGATCTGTTGATCTTCCAACCCAAGCGAATACAACTGTACCTTCTTAAACCATGTAAATCCTACTATACTTCTATCATTTATAAATAACTCTACTATTTGCAACAGTGTACACCCTTTCCCTATCACTATTACAAAATAGTATGTCCATTCTTATGATCTTTCAAACAGCCTCTACTGCTCGAGTTACTTATTCAAAAAGTGTTGTAGTTGCTCCATTTTACTCTCAGCTTCATGATATCCTTGAATATAGAGATCATGTAATCTTTGTTTATTCGTTTCAATCCGACTAACTTTAAGAGGTTTCTCTGGACGAATGACAAAGGCTTCTTTATTCTTTTCCATCTTATTAATTTTTTCTAATGTTTCATTATACTTTCCGTGCCGTTCTTCCAAAGCTTTTACTAAACCTGGATACTGCTTGTATTTTTTTCTTAAAATTCGTATAAACTTCAGCTTATTCTTTAAATATCCTTTATTCCTAGTTAAGATAATGACATGCTTCTTATTTCCAGCTTCAATCGACTGATCAATAGGAATAGGAGTACTTATCCCGCCATCCATCAACTCTCTTCCATTATAGGAAATACTTGATGCTACGAAGGGTATCGAACTTGATGCACGCACAACCTTTAATAGTTCTTCTTTACTATTAAAAGTATCATAGAATACCGATTCTCCACACACAATATCAGTTGTTCCAATAACAAGCTTACTATTGTTATTTTGAAAGGTTTCAAAATCAAATGGAACTAATTTATTAGGTATCGTGTCAAAAATAAAGTCCATCCCGAACAATTGACCTTTCTTTATTAATCGTTTATATGAAATATATTCCGGATGACTCCCATACTCAACGAAAACTTTATAATTTCGATTTCTTTGCTTAGATAGATATGATGTCGCGACACAAGCACCGGCAGAAGTACCAACAACATATGGGATATCGATACCCTTATCATAAAAGAAGTCAAGAACTCCTGCTGAATATGTCCCTCTCATGCCACCACCTTCTAAAATTAATCCTACCTGATCCATACCCTACATCTCCTTCAACAAATTAATATTTTTATATTCTAATACGTCACACCTTATTATACAATATTAGCTAGCCAGCAATGAATGAATTAAAAAATCCCTCTGCATAAAAGTGGCAGAGAGAATTTTTTGTCTAGAATCTATTCGATATGGTATGATCAATTTACGTAATTTTGTTTTTGTTCAGTCAATGTTGTTTGTCTTTCATCTAAGTTTTCTTCCAATTTTTCCATGGCTAACTTATCATTTAATAGTTCTTGTTTATTTTGATTAACTAATTCTTCAAATGTAACTTTACGGACACGCAAGAAAAACACTCCTTATCAATTTAATGTATAATCTTACTGTGATTAACCGCTTTCATTATAACATATATTTCAATTTCAAATAAGTCTAAATTATAAGATTTTTTATAGGAGGCATTCTTATGGAGCATTTATTAAGCCCTAACGTACTGGATATAGAAATTTCTGGAATAAGGAAGTTTTTTAATATGGTTGGAGGTAGAGAAAATATTCTCTCTTTAACGATCGGACAACCTGATTTTAATACACCTGACCATATTAAAACAGCAGCAATTGAAGCTATTGAACATAATCAAACGGTGTATACTCATAATGCAGGGGTATTACCTTTACGAGAAGCTATTGGCGATTATGTTAATGAATATTATCATTTGGACTATGAGCCAGATGAAATCATCGTAACAGTCGGTGCATCACAAGCAATTGATATCACATTAAGAACGATTATTCAACCAGGTGACGAAGTTTTATTACCAGGACCGGTTTATCCAGGCTATGAACCATTGATAAAATTGGCTGGTGGTAAGCCAATTTACATTGATACAAGGGACAGCAACTTCAAATTAACTGCCCAACAATTGGAAGCGCATATTACAGACAAAACAAAATGTGTTATCCTCCCCTATCCATCTAATCCTACTGGGGTAACACTTAACAAACAAGAATTAACAGCGATCGCAAATGTAATAGAAAAGAAAGATATTTTTATCATTGCAGATGAGATCTATAGCACTCTTACATATGAAGAGGAACATTTCTCTATTGCACAGCTTGATCAAGTGAAAATGAAGACGATCGTCATTAATGGCTTATCAAAGTCCCATGCAATGACTGGTTGGCGTATTGGCTATTTACTTGCACCAATTTGGTTGGCAAAACACATATTAAAAGTACATCAATATAATGTGTCATGTGCTACCTCAATTAGTCAGTATGCTGCATTAGAGGCATTCACAAATGGTAAAAACGATCCTAAAGAAATGAGACAAGCATATGTGACAAGAAGAGATTACGTCAATGAACGACTTAAAAAAATGGGAGTAGAAGTAATAAAACCAGATGGAGCATTTTATTTCTTTTTTAAAATAGATACGAGCCTTTCATCATTTGATTTTGCAGTAAAGATGGTAAATGACGTTGGCTTAGCACTTGTACCAGGAGATGCATTTAGTAGTTATGGACAAGGATACCTACGCTTGTCTTATGCATATAGTATGGAAACATTAGAAGAAGGATTAAACAGGTTAGAAAAATTTATCCTAAAATCAAATTAAAAGATAAAAGTTAAGAGAGAGGGTTAATCCTCTCTCTTAACTTTTAATGCTTTGATAGTATTTATCTCTATTTTTTTCATAATCATTTAATAACCTATCCAATTGTTGACTTAACTCTATAGATTCTTGACTAGTAAATCCTTTTTCTACGGTAACCTCGATCATTTTTTTTCGTAAGGTTTCTATTTGGATAAGCAAACACTGCGACTCGTACTTTTTCAATCGAGCTACCTCCCAGATTTATTTTACTATATTACAAAGTGGTTCCAGAAAAAAACTCAACATAACTAGATGCCTTACATAGAATTAAATAATTACTGCGTGTTCAAAACACAAGAATTTGTGGGCAATGTAGCTCTAAAGCACTAAAATGTATACCTTGTTACAAGAAATAACATGTGCAAGTAACCGAAGAAATTCAATGTGTCATTTTTACTGAAATTTTTGAACAAACTTAATTCCCTAAACTTTTGTTAAACCATTTAATTGCCTACTATGATACACTAGAATAGAGAACTATATATGTTATTCTACCCTTTATGCCACATTATTTAAACATTAATATTTACTAGCAGGATTTATTTACAACAAAAGGGGTGTAGCAGATGACACAGAAACAAAAAAAGATCTGGATTGAATTGGGAAAAGTACTCTTTGCAACCCTTATTCTGGTCTTTTTATTGCGTGTTTTTGTTTTTTCAACCTCCATTATTGAAGGGAAGAGTATGTACCCTACTCTAAATAGTGGTGAGCGTATCGTTTATAATAAAATTGCTTACATGAATGCCGAGCCCAACCGTGGTGATATTGTCATTATTAAACGACCTATAAGAAACTATGTTAAACGTATTATTGGTCTACCAAATGAAACAATTGAAATAAGAGATCAACAGCTATTAATTAATAACACTATTTACCATCAATCTTTCATTACTACATCTCAAACTTTCAATACCCCCGATTTTGGCCCTGTTACAATTCCAGAGGATAGTTATTTTGTAATGGGAGATAATCGGCAACTTAGTATAGATAGTAGAAATGGTTTAGGTGTCATAGCAAGAGATGAAATCATTGGCCGCTCAGAATTTGTTATTTTCCCTTTTTCTGAATGGCAATCACTAGAATAATATATTTATTACATCAAGAGGTAGGTGTTAAAATTGTCTTATTGTCCATATTGTGGTAGCACTACAAAAGAAGATGAATCCTTTTGTGTTCACTGTGGTAAAAAACTTCCAGAAGATATCGATTTAAGATTAATGCCCAAGAAAAACATGTCTCGTTTCATATATATATCACTAGCTATCTTTATAGCTCTATCTGGAATTTGTGTAGGTTATTATTATTATTTACAAGAACAGACAGAACAAGCGTTAGAATCCTATAAGGAAGCTGAAGCGTATCTATTAAATGGGGACTATCAACAAACACTAACATCATTGAATAACGCGCTTGAGCATAAGGAAAACTTTCCTGCCGCAATAGAACTTCGAGATTATACAAAGTTAGCAATTATAATTGAAGAAGATCTTAATGTAGAAAATACAGATTATCAAGAATCTTTAATGCTAATTAACGAAGGAAAAAAAGAATTAAGCAATTATTCTGGTAAGGCTGTCGAACAATTACAAGAAAAATTAAACAATGCTCAAGTAAACATTCAACTTGAAAAGGTAAAAGCTAAATTAGCAAATGAACCTAGTATCACTACCTTGCAAACTATTTTATGGGAAGCAGAAGGTATTCAAGATCCTGAAGCGGAAGAAATTGCTCAATCAATCAGAGAGCAACTTATTGCCTATACATCAACAAAAGCGAATCAGCATATTCAGGAAAAACAATATTCCCTTGCACGATCTGTTGTAGAAAATGGTTTGCGTTATGCTCCAAATTCAGAGAAACTATTAAGCTTGAAAACAACAATCGAAAAAGAAAAAACAGCTTTTGAGACAGCGGAAGAACAAAGAATTGAACAGGCAATGTCTGCTGTAGCAGAGGAACAAGAGCGAAATGAAAATGATGCTGTTGAACTAATTAATATAACACTAAGTAAAGATGATCAAAATAACATCGTTGTATCTGGTGAGTTAAAAAGTGTAGCAACCGTTCCTATTAATACGATTAGTGTCATCTATCATATTTTAGATGAAGATGGTGAGCGTATAGTATCAAACGAGACTTATGTCTACCCTGAAACATTATATCCTGATGAACAAGGACAGTTTGATTTCACACACTTTGACTTAGATAACAAACAAGTACATCAAGTTGAAATAGATACCATTACTTGGTTTCTTGATTAAGCTAAACAAGGAGAAATAAGATGAACAAAAAAATTTACTTACCTATTTTATTAAGCCTTATTTTCATATCAGGGGCAATAAGCATGCTTTTTCTTATCCAAAACCATTGGTCATCTACTCCACTCAAAATTGAAAATGCAGTTGCATACACAAAAAAAGAAACAAACACATCACAAGATTTACAAACTATTATTCATGAAACTCAAAAAAATGTGGTGAAAATAACCGTTGAAACTGACCAAAGCGAAAAAACTGGCTCTGGTTTCTTATATAACACAAACGGCGATATTATAACTAACGCACATGTTATCAAAGATGCAGAAGCCATTACAGTTACCATGTCCAACGCTGAAACATATCAAGCTGCTATAGTTGGGATAGGTGATAAAAAAGATATCGCTGTTATCCGAGTACCACAGTTAATCAATCAAGCACCTATTGATATTGCCACAACTAATCGATTACGTGTTGGAGATGAAATAATCGCGTTAGGTAGTCCCTTAGGTTTTCAAAATTCCGTTTCACTCGGAATTATCTCTGGGACTAATCGTTCATTCCAAATCGATGATTTTTCTTATGACAATGTCTTTCAAATCTCTGCAAATATCACACACGGTAATAGTGGTGGCCCACTTATTGATCGAACAACAGGAGAAGTTGTTGGTGTCAATGCTGCTGGTATTGATGATAGTGGAATTGCGTTTAGTATACCGATTGAACATATCCTAGATGATGTTAGAGAATGGTCACAGTCGACAAGTGATAGTGAGTTGATATATCCAAATGGTTCCTTTGATACAAGAATTGAACCAGAACAATTTCAAGATGATGCAGCATATCTTATTAATTACTTTTTTGAAAGTATTCTAATTCGTGATTATATAAATGCTTATGCCCTTCTTGGAAGTAGTTTACAAACAGATACAACGTATACTGACTTTCGTGAAAACTACATCCATCATGTTTCATTAGAAATGAATGACATGAAAACAAACTATCTGAAAGGCAAAGAACAGGTGGTTGTTGACCTTACAGTTACTTCTGTTGATGTCAATTCAGAAAACAAAGAAAAAAAATTGTTATACACATTTACAGTTGGCTATGAAAATGATCAACTAAAAATTATTCACCTAGAAAAACAAGAGGTAACGGATTAAAATTTAGGAGCGATTTAAATTGAGTAAATATTGTGTAACATGGATCATTACATTAATCGTTTTACTTATAGGATGTTCTGAACAAACACCAGCAATTAAAAAAATTGAAACAAATGAAATTCAAAATGAAAGTGTTGCAATTGTAGAGCAACCATCTGAAGATAAGAAAACAGATGCTGTTGAAAAAATTATTGAATTTAATTTACCAACTGAACAAGTATTAATTAATTTAAATCAGGTCCCAATTTTAAAAAATTACCTTTCCCAAATCAAAAGTCAAACAAATGCTATTAATAACATGGAATTAACCAGGGTAGATACAACATCAAGAGATTCACTATATTTACTGGCTTTTGCTTGTCAAGAACTAAGCTGTTCTTATCTTTTATTAGATACAGATCAAGGGAATTCCTTTTTATTGGCTGATATGTCAAATTTTTCTAGTGTAAAAACATCACCCGATCAAACAAAGTTATTATTTCAATTTATGCGTAATACAAGCGATCAAACATGGCAAAAACATAAGTTGGCTGTATTTGATATTGAAAAATGGGAATCAATATCATTAAAAAGTGAATCTAACATTTCTCTAGGTGTCTTCTCATGGCCAATCCAAGAAATAGAATGGAAAGATGATTCGACAGTGCTTGCTACGATACCTGCTGTCGAGGAACCTACATCCCAAATAATCACTGACTGGTTAAAATCAGATCAGGTAACACGTGAAATAGCTCTAACACTTGCTGATAACTAAAAGGAGTATGATCTAACCAAATGAATGAGACAATCCAAACATTATTAAATCACCGCTCTATTCGAAAATTTCAGGATAAAGCATTATCAGAACAACAAATAACAACAATTGTAGATGCTGCACGTTTCGCATCAACTTCCAGTTATTTAATGGCTTATTCCATTATTGGCGTTACAGATCCTAATAAAAAAGCGGAATTAGCTGCGATATCTAATCAAGCCTATATAAAAGACAATGGTCATTTTCTATTATTTTGTGCTGACTTTCATCGCCATACATTACATGCGACACAAGAGGAATACCAGGATATGCTTACAAATCTAGAAAATACAGAACATTTTTTAGTTGCAACTATTGATGCTACATTAGCTGCTCAAAATGCAGCAATCGCAGCTGAATCAATGGGACTGGGTATCTGTTACATTGGAAGTATTCGAAATGATATTGATAAAGTGAATGACTTATTTCAATTACCAAGCCATGTTATTCCCTTGTTTGGAATGGCAATTGGTTACCCTGCCGATTCGCCTGATCAAAAACCTAGATTACCTAAAACATCTATTTACTTTGAGAATGAATATATCTCTGATGATGAGCACAAAACACAATTACAAAAATTTGATGCATCCATTTCGGATTATTATCAGACACGAAAAGAGAATCAACGTATCGACAAATGGACAAGCCAAGTGAAGCAGTCAATAGCAAATCCCAAACGCGCACGTATCTCAACATACGTTAAAGAAAAATTATTTAATAAAAGATGACAAAAACCCCATTCAATAACATGAATGGGGTTAGTTTTTATGCTTTTTTAATTAGGCTCTTACTCGCCCCATCATAAAGCCCTGCCCACGGAAAGCGAGTCCATTTCACTTGGGAGCGGGTCAGAGAAACAAAGAGTTAATGCGCATTCTATTTTAACTGTGTCGTAAACAACGATCCTTTAGAAAAAAGCGTTTAATTAAAAACAATTTCTTTCTCTATTTCAATATCTACTGGTTCGCCTTCTATAAAGAATTGGCAATGGATATATACATCGTGGTGCCCTGCCTCTAATGAATCATAGCTAGCAGGTGTGTTATCGGGTCGGTAGAAATCTCCAGGATGCAGTGTTTTACTCGTTGTACTACCAGTAAAATCACTTTGTCTTGCATCAATCGAAATAGATGTTAGTGGTGTTCGGTGTTCAATTGTAACTTGTTCATCTCCTGTATATTCCAATGAATGTAACACACGAAAACCTTGCTCACTATTTTCAATTCTCATATGTAAAATAAAAGCCTCTTTATTTTCTTTAATCGATAATGTCTCTGCTAATGTGGTTGTTGTTAATCCACCAGCCCAATAAAAAATAGCCACACTAAGACCCGCTACAACTAATGACATAACAAGAAAACGTTTTATCACCAATTTTCCTCCTCATGAAAACTCTCTTCTTTATATGACGTAAGTAAGTGACAAAAAGTTTCAAAAAACGTGAAATATAAATCTTTTTTACCGTATATTTAAAATGATTTTATTTAAACTATAGGTTGATAGTTAAAAATGAAACATAAAAGAAATGTAGGTGATAACATGTCAAAGCATCACGCACGTCAAATAATGGGTGTTTTATTAATTATTCTTATTCTAACCGGTTGTCAACAGGAAGCGAAACCACCTTTAGTTTCGAATCCATTAGATGATAATTTACAACAAGTGAAACAACCAATAAGAGACAATCATTTAATAAGCAATGAAATTAACGGACAAGTAATAGAGGATTTTGACTCTGTAGCAGACGTTATAAGTATGAAGCATAAACAAGAAGTAATTGTTGCGATAAAAGCAACAACCTTTCAGCAAATCAATGAACAAAAAATTGAGAAAAAAGTGAAGAAAAGATTAGAGAATTATAATCCTGATTTAAAGTTCTTCGTCTCATCTGATCAAAAGATCTTTATTGAAATAAACCAGCTTCAAGAAGAAGCAAAAAACGATATTACCAACCAAAAGTTAGAAAAGCGATTTAAAAAAATCAAAAAATTATTAACGGATAATGCTTAACAATAAAGAAATAATAAGAAGATAGATTACTTACTGGCTGAACTTACTGGCTGATTCATGCTTGTGATTGAAATGGAGGTACAAAACAATGGTTTTTTTGTGGGCATTCTTAGTTGGAGGAAGTATTTGTGTAATTGGGCAAATCATGTTTGATGTGTTTAAACTCACCCCTGGACATACATTAAGTATTTTAGTTGTTACAGGAGCAGTTTTAGATGGCTTTGGTTTATATGAACCTTTAATTGACTTTGCAGGTGCAGGAGCTACTATCCCCATTACAAGCTTTGGTAACTCATTGGTACATGGGGCTATGGAAGAAGCCGAAAAACACGGTTTAATCGGTGTAGTTACCGGTATGTTTGAAGTTACAAGTTCAGGTATCTCCGCTGCAATTGTCTTTGCAATGGTTGGTGCACTTCTCTTCAAACCCAAAGGATAAAAAGCACAAGCTAATACTTGTGCTTTTCGTTAATAATGAAAAAATCAGCTGTACTACAAAGTCCAACCTTCCCAAATTTCTTCGCTTTTTCCAAATTATTAGAATTCTGGATTTATAATTACTTTATCACCTACTGAATATGTTGTAACTCCCTTTCCAATTGCTTCAATTATACCAGCAACATCTAAGACTGAATTTTTTACTATATGATTCGAATTTTTGCTAAATTAACTGTGAAATGACATACTACATATATACAAGTGAAAAGGAGTTCCTCTATGTCACAAGCAATTACGCAACATCCTTATGTGATGATCGAACGAAAAATTATTAATAATCAACAAGTCATACATGAAACTGTACACGATCTTTACTTGTATTCAACTTATATTATAAGTACTGAAAATCACATTTCAATAAATAGTGTACATGATATCTCATATAGAGCTTTATCAAGTGACTTCTATTTTCTTTACCTCCACACAAATAAGGGTGTACTAACATTTCAAACAAAAATAAACCCAGAATCTTTCATTGTAGCGTTTCGCAAGCTTTGAACGAAGTAAGTCCTATTTTTCGGTAAGTTGCAAAAATTCCTCTACATCTTGTTTACAAAGCTTTATTCCTTCTTCCCAAAATGCTGTTTCTTGCAAGTTAACTTGTAAATGTTTTTTGGCTAATTCTTCTACATTCATCCTACCTGTATCTTTTAATAATGCATTATAAAACGACTCAAATGATGCAGGATTATCTAGCGCTCGTGCGTAAATGCCAAGACTGAACAAATAGCCGAATGTATAAGGGAAATTATAAAACGGTACATCGGTTATATGAAAATGCAATTTCGACGCCCAAAATGTAGGATTATATTCCGCTAATTGTTTGCCGTAGGCTTCTTGTTGCGCTTCTTTCATCAATTCATTTAAACGTTCAGTGGGTACAGTACCTTGTTTTCTTTCTTGATAGAATTTTGTTTCAAATAAGAAACGCGCATGAATATTCATAAAGAAGGCGACACTACGTTGTATTTTATCTTCCAGTAATGTAATTTTCTCTTCTTTTGTTTTGGCATTTTTTACAGCTGCATCAGCTACAATCATCTCAGCAAGCGTAGAAGCTGTCTCTGCAACATTCATTGCATAATTCTGATTAAGCGTATCTAAATCATCCATTACGTGCTGATGATACGCGTGACCTAATTCATGAGCAAGCGTAGCCACACTTGAAGCGCTTCCTCCATAGGTCATAAAAATACGAGTTTGTTTACTATCAGGAAAACTTGTACAAAATCCACCAGGTCTTTTTCCTGCACGGTCCTCTGCTTCAATCCATTCTTGATCAAAAGCACGTTGGGCAAAGTTTGCCATTTTAGGACTAAACGATGCAAATTGTTCTACAATGGTTCTTGCTGCATCATCAAAAGAAACTTTCTTTGTATCTGTTGTAATTGGGGCTTCTAGGTCATACCAGCTTAATTTATCCACACCTAAAAGTTCTGCTTTTCGTTTAAGGTATGTATAGAATACAGATTTGTTCTCACTAATAGCTTGCCACATTGCATTAATCGTTTCCTTCTTCATTCGGTTATACATTAAAGGCTCTTTTAAGACATCATCCCAGCCTCGATGTGCGTATGTTTGCAACCTAAATCCTGCTAAATGGTTTAAGGTCTCCGTAAAAAGATCTGTTTGTTCTGTCCAGGCTGCTGCTAACTTTTCAAACGCAATTTTACGGATGGATCGGTCGCTATCACTTAGTTTATTTTCCAACTGTCCAACTGACAATTGCTTCGTCTCATTAGCTTCTTCCCAATAAATCATGATCTTTGCAACAATTGCATCATACATTTCTTCCCATGCTTGATACCCATCCACAGCTAAATCAGCTAGCAAAGCCTCTTGTGCAGCAGGAAGTTTTTCTTTTGTTAGTTTGCGACGCTCTTTTAGCACAAAAGCAATTGGCTTAACGGACGGTTGCTCACATAATAGTGTCCAAGTATTTGCTGGAATTTCAGTTAAGTTATTATCGAATGTTGTTAATGTTTTATCAAACATAGCTTGATACGCGTTCCTTTTCCCAACAAGCAGTTTAGCTTGTTTATCATGCACATCTTCTGCTGTCAGGCATCCGATAAAAGAAGAAATTTCTCCTAATTGAACCGTGCATTTTCGCACTAAATCAATCATTGAGTCGAACGGTTCCTTTAGTTCATCTAGTGTTGATCCCTGAAATTGATTCACTTGTTTTTCTAGTGATTCTAAATTTTGTTTTAGCTTTTCCATATAAGCTGTGAACTCGGGTGAATTACTCCCTCCAGCAAAAATACTGTCTAAATTCCAAACTTGCTTCATTACCATGTCAATTCCCCATTTCTATTTCATATATTATTTTTATTTTACTACTTTTCTCAGAAAAATGAAAAAAAGGATGCCGAAGCACCCTTTACACGACTTGGACGTATTTTTCATGTGCAGTGATATAATACGTTTCACCTTTAGAATTTTCAACTTTATACTGCTCTCCATTCCCAACAGTTACTTTTTCAACAATTTTAGGGAAACCTATCCCCTTTTTGATGGTATTAACTAAAGCATCATCTTCCCATGAAGGTTCTTCATAAAAACGAAGATTGTTCACTTTACTCTCGACTCGTTTACCAACATACCAGTCAACATGTCCATTTTCTGCCCGAGAAATAGGTTTATGATAGTCATATCCGGCATATGCACAAAAGCCTTTAACAACAGCCTCAGCATAATCTCTCCAGTTCTCCTTTAATTGAGAACGATCATCTTTAGGTGAATCAGCAAAACCATATTCAATTATAATTGTTTCTACTTTACCTGTTTCGCGATTCATAAAATAATAATCCTTATTTTTATTATATGGTAAGACTTTGCTGAAAATGCGCCTCACATTTTGACCAGTGTCTAATATACTAGTTGCTAATCGTTTAGCCATTTTTCCATCACTATAAATGGAATGAATAAATTCTGCACCATCTCCTCCTCCGGCATTGATGTGGTTGGAATGGCAATAATCTGCCCCACTCATCCGAACAATAGCTACGCGCTTTTCGGGTGGGAGTGATTTGTCATCATGTCTTGTTAGCTCTACTGGTATCCCTAGTTCTTGATACCTTTTATATTGATATAATGAGATTTGTAATGTTAAATCCTTTTCAACCCACTCATTATTTGAGCCACCACCTGGATCAACTCCGCCATGACCTGGATCAATGATTAAAACTGGCTTCAAACACTCACCTTCTTTTCTTATTTCGATAGTCCATGTTGCTTTAAAACGTCTCGTTGCTCCTTTCCCTTTTTTGTTACATAATTATTACCAAACCATGCAACCATTGATGAAATAATCGTAAATCCTGTTGAAATAAACTGCTCCATGACCTCGTCAGAGATTGGTAAAGGCGATTTACCATATAGCACGAGCACTTGATTAACTAATGCAATAAGCAAAGTAGCCGTTCGAATGATCGTACCTTTACTCACATTCTTCACCCCCAGACTTTTTATATTGCGCTACATCATTAATAGATTGTACCGCTACTATATTATTTGCACGTGGGATAGTTTTTGGAACGGCCGTTCACTTATCTGCACCTGTAAATTAATTACTCTACCTATATAATCTGCGTTTTTTCTATGTAAAGTGTTTACCAATATTTTTTTAATGGTAGAATATAATCTATAAAGAAGGCAGAGGAGTACTTATGAAAAAATTAAATTCAAAAATTTTAATACTATCTCCACCACAAATATTAGCAATTAGTTTTTTTATAATCATCTTAATAGGTACTTTACTTTTAAAACTTCCAATAGCGACAACGGGTTCTATAAATTGGATCGATGCTTTATTCACTGCAACATCGGCCACCACAGTGACAGGTCTAATTGTGATTGATACAGCTGTTAGCTTCACTAGATTTGGTCAAACAATTATTATGATTATGATTCAATTTGGTGGAATTGGTCTAATGACTTTTGCGATTTTTACGTTACTAATCATTGGTCGAAAAATCACTTTTAAACAGAGGCTCCTTTTATCCTCTAGTTTCAACCAAGACGCACCAGGAGGAGTTGTGCGGTTAGTTAAATTACTAATGAGTTTTGTTGTTATTGTAGAAGGAATCGCTTTTATAATTCTTGCACTAGATTGGATACCTAAATATGGATGGTCTGATGGACTTTTCCATAGTCTTTTCCACACTATTTCAGCATTTAATAATGCTGGATTTTCGACATGGACAGATAGTTTAATGGGACACGTAAATGATCCAGTTGTAAATATTGTAATTACTTTTCTGTTCATTGTTGGTGGAATAGGCTTCACAGTTATTGCGGATTTAAAAGCGCATAAAGATTGGCTCCCTTTGACATTGCATACCAAATTAATGTTAATTGGTACACTAATACTTAATGTGATATCCTTACTAGTTATTTTTACAATCGAATACAACAACCCTTTAAAGTTGTCTCTGCTTTTGGAACAGTTGGATTATCTATGGGGCTAACAGGTTCATTAACATTAGGTGGTAAATTACTTCTAATGGTCCTTATGTTTATAGGGCGTTTAGGCCCTCTGACATTTGCCTTTTTAATAGCTAGACCACAGAATACGCATATTCGCTATCCGAAAGGTGATATTTATACTGGATAAAGAAAAACACGTGAAGCAAGCAATACTTCACGTGTTTTTCTATTAATTTATTCTGTTCTTACCGACTAATGTAACGATATGTTTTTTTCTATTGCATATTTCAAACGTTGTTGCATCTCTCCTATGCCTTTTGTACCTAGTAATGGGTAGTGAATTTTTATATCTGTCCCAAAAGTATTTTCGATAATAGGTTGATATTTTTTACCTGTAAGCGCAATAACTTGGTCATAATTCATAAGCCCTTTTTGTTCGATTTGAACAAGTAATTCTTCCTCTGTTATTACGGAAAGTTCCTTTTTCATTCCAAATGTTAAATCATAATTGTCGGGGACAATATCGTGAGGTAATAAGTAACCGTGTTTGGCAGATAATACGACCCATTGATTACAGAACATCTCCGCATATTGTTCACACAACCGATGTAATACACTAATATATGCATCCTTCACTTCCGTAGGTCCTTTAGTAGAATCAATATCCCAGATCTTTTTTCGACCACAAGGAATTATAGCTAATTGTTTCATTTACATTCGCCTTCCCTTCATCCTCAATTAAATTATTTCATGTTATCATAACATCTACACTTTTTGTACAGTATTATTTTTAGTCCCCTATTTGATGAAAAGCGCAATTCAGCTTACTTATTTTATCCATCTTCTTTTTTTATTTATCTAAATTAACTAAATTTATTATAAATTTCAGAAAATTTTTAATAAACCTGTTGACCTTACGTCAAAATGATTGTATGATTATCGACAACCAATCAAATAGTTAGTTATAAGAAATAACATTATCTTAATTTACATTGAATTTTTTAAATATTCCGTAAATGAATTACCCAGGTACTTCTAATTTTGTCACATTTGTTTTTATTAGCAGTATAATGAATGACTAATAGTCACTTTACTTTAAAAAAATATATGAAATCGATGAAGAGAATAAAAGAATAAATAATTGCATTTACAGAGATCTGGGGTTGCTGGAAGCCCAGAAATGCAACTTATTCTGACATCGTCTCGGAGTGTTAAATTGAACGGTTAATAACCTAGTAGATTTAGCCGGGTGAATCACAGTTCACTCGTTACTAAAAGAAGTGATATTTTAAACAATTACTTCATGAGACAGTACTTATTAAAGTATTGTGAATCAGGGTGGTACCGTGAAAAGCAAAGACCTTTTCTCCCTTGTAATACTGCAACACATGCAGTTTATTTGGAGAAGTGAGGTCTTTTTTCTTTTATACAAATTCTTTATAACTTTCAGGAGGGATTAAAATGGTAAAGACGAAGATAAAGTATGAAGATCAAGAACAGGTAGTAAAGAAAACACCTAAAACAGGAGCCGATCTTCTAATCGAATCTTTAATTGATGCAGAAGTTGACACATTATTCGGATATCCTGGTGGTGCTGTCTTACCTATTTTTGATGCACTATACAAGGTTAAAGAATCGTTTAATCAAGTATTGGCGAGACACGAACAAGGATCGATTCATGCAGCAGAAGGCTATGCTCGTGTTTCTGGAAAACCTGGCGTGGTCATTGCAACTTCAGGTCCTGGTGCAACAAACTTAGTTACTGGTATTGCTGATGCGATGATGGATTCTCTTCCACTTGTAGTTTTTACAGGCCAAGTTGCACAAGGTGTAATTGGTACAGATGCATTCCAAGAAGCTGATGTTATGGGGATTACTACTCCTATTACAAAACAGAACTATCAAGTACGATCAATTAAAGATTTACCACGGGTTGTTAAAGAAGCATTTCACATTGCTTCTACTGGTCGTCCTGGTCCAGTTGTTGTTGATATACCAAAAGATTTAGCAGCTAATCCTTGCGAAGATCACTATGATACAGATTTCAATTTGCCAGGTTATCAACCGACAATCAAACCGAATCCGATCCAAATTAAAAAGATTGGTGAAGTTTTAGCAACAGCAAAAAAACCTGTCATTCTTACTGGTGCTGGAATCGTTATTAGTAAAGCATCAGAAGAAATAAAAGCATTTGTTGAAGAACATCAAATTCCAGTTGCCTCTACCCTACTCGGATTAGGAGCGTTTCCTGGAGAACATCCATTATTTCTAGGGATGGCTGGAATGCATGGAACGTATGCAGCCAACAAAGCAATCTATGAATGTGACGTCTTAATTAATATTGGTGCTCGTTTTGATGATCGATTAACAGGAAACCTAGATCATTTTGCACCATCAGCTATTGTGGCACACATTGACATAGATCCAGCTGAAATTGGTAAAAACGTCACAACACATATTCCTGTAGTAGCAGATGCTAAATTAGCATTAAACAAAATGCTAAAACAAATTAAAGCTACTGGAGACTATGGTGAATGGGTAGAGCACGTAGAACGTAACAAACAGAATTTCCCACTATGGTATAACAATCCTGAAACAGACATGATTGCACAGTGGGTAATTGATCAAGTATATAAAACAACAAAAGGTGATGCGATCGTTACTACAGACGTTGGACAGCATCAAATGTGGTCAGCACAATATTATAAATTTAATAAACCGAATAGGTGGGTTACATCTGGCGGCTTAGGAACAATGGGCTTTGGATTCCCTGCAGCTATCGGCGCGCAATTAGCAGCACCTGATGATACAGTCGTAGCGATTGTTGGTGATGGTGGTTTTCAAATGACATTACAAGAACTTTCTATCTTACAAGAACGTGGCTTACCCGTTAAAATCATTATCGTGAATAACGCCGCGCTTGGTATGGTTAGACAATGGCAAGAAAAATTTTATGAAAAACGTTATTCTGAATCAGTTTTTAGTATTCAACCTGACTTTGTAAAACTTGCTGAGGCATATAATATTAAAGGCGCAAAAATTGATAACCAAGCCGATTTAGCTAAAAAATTACCTGAACTTATCGCTTATGATGGACCAGTTCTTATTGATTGCCGGGTGCTACAACAAGAAAATGTCTATCCGATGATTGCCCCAGGTAAAGGTATTCATGAAATGATAGGAGTGAAACCATGAGACGAATTATAACAGCTACTGTTCAAAATCGAAGTGGTGTTTTAAATCGAATTACCGGATTATTGCAAAAAAGACAGTTTAAT
Organism: Paraliobacillus quinghaiensis; assembly: GCF_003426025.1. Taxonomy (GTDB): domain Bacteria; phylum Bacillota; class Bacilli; order Bacillales; family Amphibacillaceae; genus Paraliobacillus_A; species Paraliobacillus_A quinghaiensis. The sequence continues at coordinate 210,772 of NZ_QJSH01000002.1, read as the reverse complement.
ATTGAAAGTATCTCAGTTGGTCGAACTGAAGTTGAAGGTGTTTCAAAGATAACCATTGTAGTTGATGTAGATGCAAGTCAGAAACTAGAACAAGTAACCAAGCAATTAAACAAACAAATTGATGTACTAAAAGTTTCTGATATTACAGATAAAGCAATTGTTGCTCGTGAATTGGCATTAATAAAAATTGTTAGTAACAGTCAATTACGTGCTGAAATCCAAGGTATTATTGAACCATTCCGTGCAATTGTGATTGACGTTAGTAAAGATAGTTTATCGATTCAAGTAACAGGAAAGTCCGAAAAGGTGGAAGCTTTAATCGACCTATTAAGACCATACGGGATTAAAGAGTTAGCTCGTACTGGTTTAACTGCATTTCAACGTGGTCAACAACCACAAGCATTACAAGAGAACAACTCTTTTTCATTATTAAACTAATGCATAAGTAAAATGTATAAAACATTTACTATATAAAACAAAAATTGAGAGGATGTATTCATTATGGCAAAAGTACTTTATCACAACGATATTCAAGAAGAGGTTTTAAAATCAAAAAAAATCGCAATCATTGGCTATGGCTCACAAGGCCACGCACATGCGCTGAACTTAAAAGAAAGTGGCTTTGATGTTGTTGTTGGTCTTCGTAAAGGTAAATCATGGGATAAGGCTGTTGAAGATGGTGTAGAAGTTAAATCTGTTGCAGATGCTACGAAAGCGTCTGACGTGGTAATGGTTTTATTACCAGATGAATATCAACCTACTATATATAAAGAAAGTATTGAACCACACTTAGAAGCTGGAAATGCTCTAGTTTTTGCACATGGTTTTAATGTTCATTTTAACCAAGTTGTACCACCAGCAGATGTTGATGTATTCTTAGTTGCACCAAAAGGTCCTGGACACCTTGTTCGTCGTACATTTGAAGAAGGTGCTGGTGTTCCTGCACTTTACGGTATCTATCAAGATTATACTGGTAAAGCAACTGAAACAGCATTAGCATATGCAAAAGGTATAGGCGCAGGACGTGCCGGCATTTTACAAACTTCTTTCCAAGAGGAAACAGAAACAGATCTATTCGGTGAGCAAGCTGTTTTATGTGGTGGTGTTACTAGTCTAGTAAAAGCAGGTTTTGAAACACTTACAGAAGCTGGTTATCAACCAGAAGTTGCTTACTTTGAATGTTTGCATGAGTTGAAGTTAATCGTTGACCTAATGTATGAAGGTGGACTTGAGGGTATGCGTTACTCTATTTCTGATACAGCACAATGGGGCGATTATGTTTCTGGACCACGTGTTGTTAATGAAGAAACAAAAGCTCGCATGAAAGATGTATTAACAGACATTCAAACTGGTGTATTTGCGAAAGGCTGGATCTTGGAAAACCAAGTTAATCGTCCACAATTTAATGCAATAACTGCTAGTGAAAGCAAACATCAAATTGAAAAGGTAGGGAAAGAACTTCGAGCATTAATGCCATTTGTTAATCAAAAGGCAAAAGCTAAGAAGGAAGTGGTCTCGAATGACTCGAATTAAAATTTTTGATACAACACTTCGGGATGGTGAACAATCCCCTGGAGTGAATTTGAATAAATTAGAAAAACTTGAAATTGCCAAACAACTAGAACGCTTAGGTGTTGATGTGATGGAAGCAGGTTTCCCTGCTTCCTCACAAGGTGATTTTGAAGCAGTAAAAAAAATTGCTGAAACAGTAGAAACGGTAACTGTTACAGCACTAGCACGCGCATACAAATCAGATATTGATCGTGCATGGGAAGCAATTAAAGATGCAAAGAAGCCAAGAATTCATGTTTTTATTGCCACCTCCCCTATCCACATGGAATATAAATTAAAAAAAACACAGGAAGAAGTCTCTGAAATAGCAGTAGAAATGGTGCGCTATGCTAAAGAAAAATGTGAAGATGTTGAATGGTCTGCAGAAGATGCTTCTCGATCTGATTTACCTTTTCTGGCATCCATTATTGAAAAGGTGATTGATGCAGGTGCAACTGTCATTAATCTACCCGATACTGTTGGCTACACGACACCGAAAGAGTATGGCGTAATGTTTCGTTATATCAAAGACAACGTCCCCAACATTGAAAAAGTAGATTTATCTTGTCATTGTCATGATGATCTTGGTATGGCGATCGCAAATTCAATTGCAGCGATGCAAAACGGTGCAACACAAATCGAAGGCACCATTAATGGAATTGGCGAACGTGCAGGTAATGTAGCCTTAGAAGAGCTAGTTGTTGCATTAAAGATACGCGAAGACTTTTATCCTTATACAACAACTCTAGTGTTAAAAGAAATAAAACGTACGAGTGATCTAATTAGCAAGTTTACTGGAATGGTAGTACCAGGCAACAAAGCAATTGTAGGACGTAATGCATTTGCTCATGAATCTGGTATTCACCAAGATGGTGTTCTAAAAAATGCACAGACTTATGAGATTATCACACCTGAATTAGTCGGTATTCAATCAAATAATTTAGTATTAGGAAAACATTCTGGGCGACATGCCTTTAAGGATAAAGTGGAGCAACTTGACTTCACCCTAACAGAGGAACAAATTACAGAAGCGTTTAAAGCCTTTAAGCTTCTGACAGATCGTAAAAAAGAAGTTACAGATGATGACTTATTTGTTATTTTAACTGATATTCAAGTAGATCTAAGTACACTTAAAAAATATGAACTGCTATCTTTCCAAGTACAATACGGTTCACACAACTTACCAACTGCTACTGTTGCTTTAAACACACCAGATGGTAAAAGGGTGGAAACGGCACGAACTGGTCAAGGTAGTGTAGAAGCTTTATATAATACAATTGAAGCGTTAATTGATGAAAAAATACAACTAACTGATTTTACATTAAGCTCTATTGGTAAAGGAAAAGATGCGTTAGCAGAAGTACATGTGACTATGATCGTAGATACGTATCAATCTTCTATGAGTGGTCGTGGTACTGCACAAGATGTCTTGGAAGCCAGTGCACATGCTTTCTTAAATGCGATAAATCGAATCTTTTTCACTAAAAATCAGTAAATAACAATTGGAAGAAATGTCTAATCAATCGGAGGATAAATTATGGATAAAAATATTGTACTTCTTCCCGGTGATGGAATTGGACCTGAGATTATAGATGCTGCAACAGAGGTACTGCAAGTTGTTGGAAAAAAGTTTGGTCATACCTTTATCTTTGACTCTCAAACAATTGGTGGAAGTGCTATCGATTTATATGGCACTCCTCTACCCGATCAAACAGTTACAGCTTGTAATCAAGCAGATGCTGTTTTATTAGGTGCAGTTGGCGGACCTAAATGGGATCAAAACCCCTCTCACCTTCGCCCTGAACGCGGATTACTTGGCATACGTAAAACACTAGATTTATATGCAAATCTACGTCCGGTTAAAGGGTTTAAGAAACTATTAAGTGCCTCTCCATTAAAAGCAGAGATCATTAAAGACAGTGATCTCTTAATCGTTAGGGAATTAACGGGCGGATTATATTTTGGCACACCTAGCGAACGGTACGATAACGGAAATTCTGTTGTTGATACCCTTCGTTATACACGTAATGAAATGGAACGTATTATTGATAAAGCTTTTCAAAGTGCTCAACTAAGAAAGAAAAAACTAACCTCTGTTGATAAAGCAAATGTTTTAGAGTCTAGTAAACTATGGCGTGAAATTGTTGAGGAGAAAAAAGTTGCCTATCCAGATGTAGCTGTTGAACACGTATTAGTGGATGCAGCAGCCATGAAACTCATTACAAATCCTAGCCAATTTGATGTCATTGTAACAGAGAATATGTTTGGTGACATTTTAAGTGATGAGGCTTCTGTCTTAACCGGTTCTTTAGGGATGCTCCCTTCAGCAAGTTTAGCTGAGAATGGGGTTGGCTTATATGAACCAGCACATGGTTCTGCTCCAGATATAGCTGGTTTAGGTATTGCGAACCCTATCGCAATGTTACTATCTGTTGCAATGATGTTACGCTATTCTTTTTCATTTGAACAGGAAGCAGCAGTAATCGAAGAAGCGATTGAGCAGTGTATCGATAACGGCTATCATACTGCTGATTTACACGTTGAAAATGGGATAAAAGTAAACACAAAAGAGATGACAGAAGCTATCATTGCCGCTATTAATCAAACAGTATAAACCTCATTTTTTTAAATTAAAAGCAAAGGAGTGATTTCTAACATGGGAAAAGCCAAAACAGTTATCGAAAAAATTTGGGATAAACATGTGGTGCATCAGGAAGAAGGTAAACCAGACCTTCTTTATATTGACCTTCACCTTGTCCATGAAGTTACCTCCCCTCAAGCTTTTGAGGGTTTGCGCTTAAAAGGACGCACTGTTCGGCAACCAAATCGTACATTTGCAACGATGGATCATAATGTTCCAACCATTCATCGAAACGTGATTAAGGATGAAATTTCAAAAAAACAAATGGATCAGCTTAAGATCAATTGTGATGAATTTGGTGTTCCTTTAGCTGGTATTAACCATCAACATCAAGGAATTGTTCATGTTATTGGACCTGAATTAGGTTTAACACAACCAGGTAAGACCATTGTATGTGGCGATAGTCACACATCAACTCATGGTGCATTTGGTGCATTGGCATTTGGTATTGGAACAAGTGAAGTCGAACATGTTTTGGCAACACAAACAGTTTGGCAACAAAAACCAAAGACATTAAATGTAAAAATAAACGGAAAACTTGGTGTCGGTATTACAGCAAAGGATTTGATTCTAGCAATCATTGGTAAATTCGGCGTAAAATTCGGAACAGGCTATGTGATTGAATATACGGGTGAGGCAATCCGAAACCTTTCAATGGAAGGCCGCATGACGATATGTAATATGTCAATTGAAGCTGGTGCGCGTGCTGGATTAGTAAGTCCAGATGAGACTACAATTGAATTCCTACGTGGTCGAAAGTATGCCCCACAGGGTGAAGATTTTGAAAAAGCTGCAGCGGAATGGAAACAACTAGCTAGTGATGAAGGTGCAACCTATGATGCCATGGTGGAAATGGATGCAGAAGAGATTGAACCACAAGTAACATGGGGAACAAATCCAAGTATGTGTATTCCAATTAGTGCAAATATACCAAACCCTGAAAATGCCACTTCAGAAAGTGATAAAAATGAAATAAAACATGCTTTAGAATATATGGCACTTGAAGCCGATCAACCTATATCATCTGTTCCAATCCAACATGTATTTATTGGTTCTTGTACAAATTCGCGTCTTGCTGATTTGCAACGAGCAGCGGAAATTGTTGGTGACAAAAAAGTTCACCCAGACGTTCGAGCGATTGTCGTACCAGGATCTCAAACTGTAAAAACACAAGCAGAAGAAATTGGTTTAGACCGGATTTTCATTGATGCAGGATTCCAGTGGCGTGGAGCTGGGTGTAGCATGTGTCTTGCAATGAACGGTGACATCGTACCACCTGGAGAACGTTGTGCTTCAACCTCTAACCGAAACTTTGAAGGGCGCCAAGGTGCTGGTGCGCAAACACACCTTGTCAGTCCAGAAATGGCAGCAGCTGCAGCAATTGAAGGATACTTTGTTGATGTACGTAAAATGGCTGTACCAACGGCCTAACATGTGGTGGATAATATTATAAATTTGGCTATCCACCTCTTAATGATTGAGTGAAAACGTTAAGGAGGGACTACAAATGGAACCTATTCGTACGCATACTGGTCTTGTATATCCATTGAATCGAGCTAACGTCGATACGGATCAAATTATTCCAAAGCAATTTTTAAAGCGTATTTCAAGACAAGGGTTTGGTGAATTCTTATTTTACAATTGGCGCTATGATGAAAAAGATCAGCTCCGCCCTGATTTTTCTTTGAATAAACCAAAATATAAAAATGCTTCCATATTAGTAGCCGGTGACAATTTTGGTTGTGGTTCATCACGAGAACACGCACCATGGGCATTACAAGATTTTGGATTCAAAGTAATTATAGCACCAAGCTTTGCTGATATATTTTATAATAATTGTACCAAAAATGGTATTTTACCCGTTCGCTTGACTGATGAAGAAGCACAACAATTAATTACCAATGCAGAGAGTAAGGAATATAAGCTTACTGTAGATTTGGAATTAAAAAAAGTATATGATAGTGAGGGTTTTGAAGCTAGCTTTGACCTTCCTCAATATCAAAGAGAAATGCTGTTAAACGGCTGGGATGAAATTGCAGTAACGTTAACAAATGCTGACAAAATTGATCAATTTGAAGAAAAACATGTTGTGTATCCTAAAACAATCACTAATTAATAGTTGATAATTAAAAACCTCCCATTTGGAGGTTTTTTTCATGAGGAGCTAATGTTTATGACTATGGATTACTTCCTCAGAGGTGACATCTGTTTTAAAATGATCGTGTTCTTTACAATACTTAACCTCAACTCTAATTTTATTTGTTACATTACATGTTTTCTTTTTTTGTATAAAATGATGCCAAACATTAAATGTATGCGAATAAATTGGTATCTCATGCTCTGATACCTCCTGTACCTCCCAAATATGAAGATCAGACTGTTGATTATCTTCAGACACCTCTTTTGCTTGTGTCATGCTTGGTTGTAGCAGAAATGTCAAAGAGCACATACTTATTAACAAAGCTTTCATTTTGCAATCTCCTTTATCAGTCACTTTTTTATAGTTTGTTTTTTATTTATTAAATTATACAAAAAGTTAACCATAAAAAAAGCAAAGGACCTCATCTGCTTACAGATGGTCCTTTGCTTTCTCTATAATATAAGCCTAGTCATTCAAAAATTTCACACAAACTGCTTCTGGTGCAGTAATTCCTGCTTGTATCATCGTTAACTTGCCAGTTGTTTCTTCACGACGAAATAGAGTTAATGTACCAGTTTTTTGATTCGATGCAACCAAATATCTGTTTGATGGATCTAAAACAAAATCTCGAGGCCAATCCCCTTCTGTTGACTTCGACTCAACTAGAGTCAGTTTATTTGTTGCTTGATCTACTTCATAAGCTGCAATACTGTTATGACCGCGATTAGCCACATAAACAAACTTACCGTCTTTAGTTATATGAATTGCACTACCATCATTAACATCATTATAATCCGATGGAATAGCATTAATATATTGCTTTTCTGTAAAGTGACCATCTTCTGCATGATATTCTAAGACAATTACTTCAGAAGTAAGCTCTGTCATCACGTAAGCATGTTTGCCATCTGGGTGAAAAACCATATGACGTGGGCCACTCCCTGGTTTTGTTTTAAGCGTGTGTACTTTTGTTAGTTCACCGTTGTTAACAGCATATGTGGTCAAACTATCGCTACCTAAATCAATAGTAATGACATATTTTTCATCCGGTGTAAAACCTGCAAAGTGCATGTGTGGTTTTTCTTGTCGCTCATGTGGGCCAGAACCTTCATGTTCAACTACATCAGCAACTAATTTTAACGAACCATCAGTATTGATTAAATAAGACTTAATTTTTTTTGTATGATAATTAGCTGTTACAACATTTGTATTATCATCTGTCACACTTACATGACATGGTGGAGAACCTGCTGACGCTTTACTATTTAATTTTGTTAAATCACCTGTTTCGTCATCAATAGCAAAAGCTGTTACACCTCCATTGTCGCCTTCTTTTGAAACTGCATAAAGAAACTTATTATCTTTCGTAACAGTAAGGTATGTTGGATTATTTAATTTTGCAACAGGAGTAACCTCGGTGATAGATTCATCGTCTAAATCCAATGTGAATTTGTATACTCCTTCACTATCTGCCTTAGTATATGTTCCTACATATCCAGTTAATTTTTTCCCCATAAATGCAGAGCTCCTTTATGTATCGTTTTGTTTATTATAACAAAACACTATATAAATCGCTATTTATACAATTGGAAAGCGAGTAGACGATTTCGCCTACTCGCTTTAGTATTACATTTTATTGTTTGTTGGGTTCATTGCATTGGTCATTTGTTTCATTGCTTTGTTACCTCCACCGTTACGGCGCATGCTGTAATAAGTGGCAGCACCTACTCCAATTGACGCAAGCATCGGAAGCATCATACCTCTATTTTTTTGCATATGTTTTCACCCCCTGCTTATACTTTTTACTAATTGTCCAGAAATACAACCTGTAAATTTTGTAAAGCAGGATGACATTTTCATTTATGTCTATAGTAGCAATTAAAAATTATTCTTATACCATTCTTTAGCTGCTTCTACTTCTGAAGCGGATAATTGATGCCCTTGATTCTCCCAGTGAAGAGTTACTTCTGCACCGTTTGATTCTAAAGTAGCAGCTAATTCTTTTGATTCAGCTTCGGTGCATAATGGATCATTATGACCTGCTCCAATAAATACGTTCACATCATTTAATTCTGGTAAGGTAATGCCACGTCTTGGAACCATTGGATGATGCAATATAGCACCCTTTATTGCTTGCTTATGATGAAATAACAAACTTCCTGCAATATTAGCACCATTAGAATAACCAATCGCAACAATATTTGATTGATCAAATTGATACTTTTTTGAAGATTCTTCTAAAAATTCATGTAGCGCATTAGTTTGCTTTACTAAATCCTCTTCATCAAAAACTCCTTCTGCCAATCGTTTAAAGAAACGGTTCAGACCATTTTCAGAGATATTACCTCGCACACTTAAAACGTTTGCTTCAGGATCAATTCTTTCCGCTAAAGGCAAGAGATCTTCTTCTGTTCCCCCTGTTCCATGCAATAAAAGTAAGGTTGGTTTGGTATTATCTCCCTTTTTAAATAGATGTTTCATTTTATGATTACCTCCGAATTAATTTTAATTTGAATTCAAGATAATTATAAGAAACAATTTAGCCAATAGCAAATGAAACAAATTAACAGGAAGACTTATTATTTTTCATTCAATAGTTCTATAAAACCATCTTTACTTAGTTCACTCATTTTTTTATTGCTATAACGTGCTTGATTATATAATTTATCTAAATGTTCCTGTTTCTCTTTGGAAATAGCCTGCTGCAAATCGATTCGGGATAAACATTCATGAGCAGTTTCACTTTTTTTAAAGGTGTAACCATTTCGCCGTGCTTTTATGATTAATTTACGATACAAAAGACGTATCTGATCTACAGCTGAAAGCTCCTCCCATCTTTTCTCTCGTGAAAAGGTCCTTTTCACGAGAGTCTTTGTTTGATTAAGCACTTTCTTACGCCAATTAGATAGATCAAATAGCGTTTCTTTTTCATCATTATATGTTTCACTACTATCAGCTACAGGGCTTTTCTTTCCAAAAAACGTGATCAACTTATGGATAATTTGAAATATTTGTTGCATAATATAACGAAAATGCTTGGAAATTTTATATAAGAAGAAGCCAATACCAATTATCAAGAATATAAAAGCTATAACTGTTGCAACCATCTCTAGAATCTCTACATAAATTGATGGTTCTATTATTTCTTGTACAGAGTTAATTGGCTTTTCTTCAGGTCCTTGTTCAAGCGGTTCTTCTATTGGCGAACCATCACTTATTAATTTAAGCAATGCACTTATTACAAAACTTAGTAATGATTTAATCGTGCCAAATTGTGTTAACAAAAAAATAGCGCCTAACGTTACAACTACATATAATCGATTTTGTTTTTGAATTACTTTATTAACTGCGTTTTTTGGCTTTTTTGCTAAAGTCGCCTGCTGAAGATGATCCGCGTTAGATACGAATAGTAAGATTACAAGAAATATCAAACCACTCGCCGTAATAAACGTATTATATTCTGCTAATGATTCAATATATTTAAATAAAAAGTACCCTATAAAATAGAATGAAACTCCAAAAGACCATTGAAAATGAATTGGCAGTAATAATTGCCGTTCTATATAGCTGTATTGAATCCCACGAAATGCTGCAATACCACCAATTAGAAATAAAGCTACACCACTTATAATTGTCGAATAGAATAGCCACGTAACAATTACAGCACATAATAAACTAAACCCAATATGTATCCAACGTTTTTTTGTTCCGCTTATGCGCCCAAAACATAAACCTAGTACATACAAAAGAAAAACTGTCACTAACCACTCTATTTCTAGTGGCGATGGCACAAATAAAGCAGTTAATAAAAGGATAACAGGAAACAATGTAAGGTATTCTTTTACTACATGCCAACTTATAAGTAAGAAAAATTTCATACTTTTTCCCCTTTCTCTTGTTCCCCTTCTTCTGAGTTCATCCACATTATGTCTACTGCATTACCTTGTCGTTTAAGTCTCTCAATCTGTTGTTTCATTTGGACTGTAACTCTTGAAGTGATAATTAAAAAATCAGTTTGATTAACTTGATTATCTACTATTTCCTCCAATAAATGATGGAAGTTCCCACTGCGTTTATTTGTTAATTGTGCCATTATTTCCAATAGCTCATAAAAATGTGCTTCGCCATTTTCAATTGGTACATGTACAGAAGGTTTAATTTGCAAATTTTTATCTTTTTCAAGTATTGCATTTGCAGAAAAACCGGTTTCGATTCCTCTTTTAATTGCATAATGAGCCGTAGAAGCAGCATATGTAATCGACTGCTCTAATAGATCTTCATTTTGAATTGGTAGCCAAACATCATCTGATTGATCAACATTTAAGAGAATCATTAAACGGTTATCTGCAGTATAATCATGTAAATTTACTTGCAATTGATTTGTACGCGCTGATGCCTTCCAATTAATTGAATGTATCGGATCGGAAGTATGATAATTTCGTGTTCCAACCTTCATAAACGGATCATCCATAATCCATCGTTTTACAGATTGTTCCCCTAGAAAGCTGTGAGCTGGTAGCGGTAGTTCATGCAAATCAAGTAAGTTGGGATATACTGTCAATACCGCGCTTGTTTCGAATTGTTTAAATTGTCCACCAAAACCAAATAGGTCTCCAATCGATAAAGAAACTGATTGTAACGGATAAATTCCGCGCTTTAGACAGGTTACCTCATGTCTTCGTGTTATCTTTTGATATGGAAGGAAACTGAACAACGTCCGATGGAATTGTAAATTATCTGAAACGTCATCATCAAGTTGCTTTAATAGTAAATTTTTATTTATTTTTGATTCTAAACGAACCCAAGGTAAAGGTAGTGCTTTTTTATTTGCAATTTCATCAATCATTTTAACTTTTTGACCGGCAAAGACTTCTCGTTTATTAAAGCTCCTCTGGTACGTTATTCCATGCAACCCCCATTTACGAAAAACTACGCTTTGCACAAAAATAAATAGTAACGTTACGATAATAAACCAAGCAATATTCATATGTTATTGTAGCCTTTCCGATAATACAGCTTCAGTAGGTACAGTAACAGTGTTTAGTAGATCATTAATAACTGTATCTGCCCCATTATTCACTCTACTCGCCATTGGTTTTAATACCAACCGGTGAGATAAAACAGAAGCAGCCATCGCCTTCACATCGTCAGGTTGGACATAGTCTCTGCCATTTATTGCTGCATATGCCTGAATTGCACGTAACAAAGCTTGTGAACCACGTGGGCTAACACCAATTAAAACATCTTTATGGTTACGTGATTCTTCAACAATACCGACAACATATGCCAATAGTTCTTCACTAACATAAACAGCTGTAAAAACATCCTGAGCTTTTATAAGCAATCCTTTATCTATTACAGCATCTAAGTTCGTTAAGGGATTAGTTTGTTTAAATCTTCTTAATATCTCGATTCCCTCTTCTGTACTTGGATAACCCATTTTTATTTTCAAGAAAAAGCGATCCAATTGTGCTTCTGGCAATGGAAATGTCCCTTGACTTTCTATTGGATTCTGTGTCGCTATTACCATAAATGGTTGTTCCAATTGACGAGTTGTACCATCAATTGTTACTTGTCTTTCTTCCATACTTTCTAACAGACTAGATTGGGTTCTTGGTGTGGCTCTGTTTATTTCATCTGCAAGTAAAATATTCGTGAATACAGGCCCTGGTTGAAATTCAAACTCACCTGTTTGTGTGCGATAGATTGATAGACCGGTTACATCTGAAGGCAATAAATCAGGGGTAAATTGAACACGATTAAATGAACAGGATAAGGAAGTAGCTAACGATTTTGCCAGCAATGTTTTTCCAGTACCTGGAACGTCTTCTAATAAGACATGACCTGATGCAATTAAAGCGACTAATAATTGATCTACTACTTCTGACTTCCCAACGATTACGTTATTTACATTGCTTTTTAACTCTGCTGCCATTGTTTGAATTGCACTTATTTCCATTTAAAAAACCTCCACTATAGTTTGATCACGCTTACATTATTTGATAAAAAACTAGTAATAGGAGTAAATAACCGCTTTATTAACTAGTTTTTTTAAATAATAGTTTTATCTTAATAGAAATCGGGAATAATATGTGTGAAATAGTTTTTATGTAACCTTTTCACTAAATAACGATGATAAACCACCATAACAAGAGTGCAACAACTACAATTGTACCCATAATGGTACTCTTAATTGTATAACTAAGCTTGTTTGGTATAAAGGTTAATGCTAGAAAACTTACTAAAATTGCAACAAATACAAATAATAACACATACAAAAATATACCTAATAAGTTATCAACTGGTAATGTCATTGATTCAAGTACAAGATCCAAATTATCCACCTCTTTAACAGTTACTGTCTTCTTATGATTTACTATAAATTAGTACAAAACATATTATAACATTTTTTTTTAACAAACAGCTACAACGTATATAAAATTATCAAATCAACTTAATTAACAGAAAGTGGGCGATGAGATGCAAAAATTAACGGATAATGGATTAGTGGAAGCTTATCTTGTAGCAATTCGAATGCAATTAGAATCCGAGTTTGTTATGTTGTTATTGGATGAAATCGAATCTCGCAAAATCACAATAAAACCATGTGTTATGAGTTAGTTGATCATTTGATTTAATACGTATGATTGTTATCCATATCACAACTTCTTATTATAATTAATAAAAAAAAGCTAATCATTATATTAAGTGATTAGCTTTTTTTAGTGTTATGAATATAGATTCTGTCTTTCTTTATTTTCTTCATTTAAAAAATTGAAAAAAGTTTGGAGACTCATCTTCGACTGCTCTTTTACTAGTTTCACATAAGCCTTTTTCTTCTCATCAGCTATGATACGACTAGTTTTAATGCGTTCAATCATATGCTCTTTTCCTATTTGGTGAATTCTTTTGTTCATATGCTTTGATTCCTTGTACAAGGCCAAACCAATCGCTGTCATCAATGCGTAAATTCCTGTAACCATATCAAGGCTCCAAGTATTCTGTATAAATAAAATAAGTAAGTTTATTCCACCTACTAGCATTAGTGGGAAAGCAAACATCACATATTTTGAATTCTTCTTCATTAAAGGTTGAATTTGTTCAGTAATTTTTTCCATCTCTTTCTTTATAAAAGGAGGCATATTATTAAATAATAAAGGATTCATTTTTAACACCCTCTCCATCAATTTAAATTTAACCTAAAGATAATCCTACTAAAACGAAGGATTACCTTAAATCAATTATATAATGATACCTATTACGGGTCAATTTATATGAATTTATACATATAAAAAAGCTAATCACTATGATTAACCTTTTTACTTAGTTCGTTATAAGATTTTTTCTAAAAAGTCTGCTGCACGATTCGTTTTTGGAGCAGTAAAAAAACTATTTGGCTCCCCTTCTTCCACAAGAACGCCATGATCCAAAAACAACACACGATCTGCAACTTCTCTCGCAAATCCCATTTCATGTGTTACAACTGCCATGGTCATTCCTGAGTGCGCTAAATCTTTCATAACATCAAGCACTTCTTTTACCATCTCTGGATCAAGCGCTGAAGTTGGTTCGTCAAATAACATTAAATCAGGTTCCATTGCTAACGCACGCGCTATCGCAACACGCTGCTTTTGGCCACCAGAAAGACTGCTTGGATAAGCTGTTTCTTTTTCCGTTAATCCCACTTTAGCAAGAAGTCCTCTTGCCTTTTCTTCTGCTTGATCTTTCGATAAGTGCTTCACTTTCATTGGTGCATATGTTAAATTATCCAACACATTTAAATGAGGAAATAGATGAAAGTGTTGAAAAACCATGCCAATTTTTTCACGCACTTTCAAAATATTTGTTTTAGGATCTGTTAAGTTTTCTTCATCAACTAAAATTGTACCCTCTGTTGGTTTTTCTAATAGATTAATACAACGTAAAAAAGTTGATTTACCTGAACCAGAAGGTCCTATAATAGAGACAACTTCTCCCTTTTTAATTTCAGTAGATATATTTGATAAAACTTCATTTTCACCAAATTTTTTTGTTAAATTCTCAACCTTAATCACTCAATCTCAACCTCCGTTCTACAAGCTTTCCTAAAATCGTAAGACCCATTACCATTAACCAGTATAACAAACCAACAAAAAGTAATGGTTCAAAATTACGATATAAATCTGCGCCTACTACTTGTGCACGGCGCATCAAATCTAAGTAACTAATTGTAGATACTAATGCAGATTCTTTTGTTAACGTAATGAACTCATTCATTAAAGCAGGTAAAATATTCTTTAAAGCCTGCGGTAAAATAACATCTATCATCATCTGACGATATGGCACACCTAATGCCTGCGCTGCTTCTGTTTGCCCTTTATCCACTGCTTGAATACCAGCACGAATGATCTCTGACACATAAGCAGAGGAGTTTAATCCAAATGCTAATACAGCCGACAGAAATGGTTGAATGTCATAACCAGTAAGTTGTGGTATAGCAAAGTAAATAATCATTAGCTGCAATATTAATGGTGTCCCACGGAAAATCGATGTATATGCATCAGCAAACCATCTCAGAGGGCGAATGCTGCCAATCTTGAATAATGCTAAAACAGTACCTAATATAAAACCAAATATAATAGCGACAAATACAAATTGTAAAGTTACCCATATTCCTTCTAACATAAAAGGAATATAAGGCACGATTTGGCTAAAATCCAAATTCATGCCTTACACCTCATTTCTTCATTTATTTAAATATAAATTATTCTTCTTCACTTAACCATTCATCTTTTAATTCTTGTAAGTAACCACTTTCTTCAGCATCTGCTAAAACCTGGTTTACTTCATCAACTAATTCGCTTCCTTTTGGAAATGCAACTGCCATTCCTGGTGAACTTGTTGTTGGATCATCAAACCCTGCTAAATCTTGTTCTTCCATATAACCAGTCGCTACCGCTTTATCCATATAAGCAACATCAATTCTATTAGACAGTAATTCTTGTATTAGTACTGACCCATTATCAACAGCTTTTATTTCAAAATCATAATCTTCTTGAAGTTTTTTAGCGCCTTCTTGTTGAATTGTTCCAAGTTGAACACCAACAGTTTTTCCTTCAATGTCTTCTAATGATGCTATTTCTGAACCTTCGAGTGTTAAAAACATTTCACCTGAATGATTGTATGCTGTTGAGAAATCAACGTTTTCAGCACGATCTTCAGTCGCCGACATACCAGCTAACACCATATCAACACGGTCATTTTGTAACGCTCCTACAAGACCATCAAACTTCATATCGGTAATTTTTAATTCATAACCAAGTTCATCTGCAATATGCTGTGCAAGGTCGATGTCAAAGCCAACAATATCCCCTTCTTCATTACGTGATTCGAATGGTGCAAAATCGGCTGAAGTAGCCATCTCAAGTACTTCTTCTTTCTCCTCATTACTACATCCTACTAATACGAAAGAAAATAAACCTATAAGTACTGCCATTAAAAAGAATTGTTTTTTCATTTTTTCCTCTTCCCTTCTCTATCAATCATTTATAATTAATGTATATTTATTCAATATAATGAATTTTAACAAATAATTATGCATTTGGGAAGAGGGAATTTAAAATAATTTTCACTTAATTTTTTGTTGATTCAAAAATTCCTGTTTAATTGTTTCAAACTTATCTTTTTCTTGTATGACATCATATCCAGTCATCGCTAACGCTAATGCACCACGAGCAATTACTGTGTGCCCCTTTTCAGTAATGGTTTTATTAGCAAATTCAGTTGTATGTGCAATTAAGTCTGGTTGATCTAAACCGATGTATGGATGAATAGCGGGAACTACTTGACTGACATTGCCCATATCAATTGAACCGTAAGACGCATTCGCAGGGTGAACTTTTGTTTCACCTGCAGCGTATAAATTTTCAGTAAACAAATCTGATAATGCTTCATTTGTATGCATATCATCATAGCTTAACTCATAATTACTCATTTCAAGTGTTGCGCCAGTCATTGCCGCTGCACCATGAGCTATATTTTTCACTTTCTTCACCACTTCATTTAAATATGAACGATCTTTTGCTCGCACATAAAATTGCGCTGTCGCTTTATCTGGAACAACATTCGCAGCAACGCCACCTTCAGTAATTACACCATGTATTCGGACATCAGATCTAACGTGTTGCCTGAGAGCATTGATAGCATTAAATAGTTGAATTACACTATCTAAAGCGTTAATTCCCTCTTCTGGTGATGCTGCAGCGTGACTCGTTTTGCCCTGGTATGTAAATTGAATCGCATCCATTGCTAACGATTCACCACTTTTTGCAGAAACACCACTAGGATGGACCATCATCGCAACATCAATGTCATTAAAAATTCCCGCCTCTGCCATCGGCACCTTTGCTCCGTTCGTTTCCTCTGCCGGAGTCCCTAGGACAACCACCTTTCCACCTGTATGATCTAGGACTTTACTCAATGTTACACCTGCACCTACACCCATCGTCGCAATCATATTATGTCCACAACCATGCCCCACACCTGGAAGCGCATCGTATTCCGCTAAAAATGCAACAGTAGGACCAGGCTTCCCACTATCAAAAACAGCTCTAAAGGCTGTTTCTCGTTCGACTATACCTGTTTGCACTACAAAATCATTTGAATGCAAAAATTCGACTAATAACTTCATGGAGTTATATTCTTCATTTCCTAACTCAGGATGATGATATAAGTGATCGCTCATATCCCATAACTTTTCTTGAATAGCTTGTATGTGTGTTTGTAATTGATTTTTCAAATTATTCTTCCTCTCTTCTTTTCAACGTATGTTTTTACGATATAGTGAATAAATATAAATGATGAATGCATTTTTATCAAGTGATCTACTTATTTGTTGTTCATGTTTAAACTTTACGTTTAAGCTTTTTTGGCGTTTTATAATTTCTTTCAAATAACTTGCCACATGTTAATGCATGATGATCTAATAAGTGTGTCATATCTCCGACGTTATTATCACGCATTGCTTGCACTAATAACTCAATAACTGCACGAGAATCTGCCAATGCATGGTGATGATCTAACATAATCCCTTTTAAATCAGCTAATGTATTCAGTTTATAGTTAGGTAGCCCTGGCCACACCAATTTAGATAACATTACCGAACAGAGGTAATCGAAACTCGGATAAGGTAAGCGAGTTCTATCTAACGATGCACGCAAAACACTCATATCAAAACTAGCGTTATGTGCAACTACAAGTTGATTATGAAGATATCCTTGCATTGTCGGCCACACTTCTTCAAATGTTGGAGCGGTAATCACATCTTGCTCCGTAATACCGTGTACATATATATTTTGACTTTCGAATCTAGTTTGAGGATTTATTAAACTATAGAATTCATCTATAATTCCATTTTCATTTCCAACTACGATACCAACTGCACATGCGCTATCACGATAACGATTTGCAGTCTCAAAATCAATTGCAACAAAATTCATTCTTATTTCCTCCTAGCTTAGTTGTATCTATTATTCTATCAAATGAGCGCTAGTTTTTATATTAAAAGCATTGCTGTATATCGGACGAGATGTCCACAAAAACACTAAAGACCGACTCAATTTTGAGTCGGTCCTCTTTCAGTAGACTAATTAATCTTGCAAATCAACATTGTGATACACTTGGCGAACATCTTCTAAATCATCCAGCACATCAATCAATTTTTCTAATTGCTCTTGGTCTTCACCTGAAAGAACGACATCATTTTGTGCCAGCATCGTTAATTCTGCAACCTTAAATTCCGTAATACCCTCTTGTTTCAATACTTCTTGTACTGCATGAAACTGATCTGGTTCAGCATAAATAATAACAACATTATCCTCTTCCAATATATCACGAACATCAACATCCGCTTCCATTAATAATTCTAGGGTATCATCGGCTGATTTCCCTTCAAAACCAATAACAGCTGTAGCATCGAACATATAAGCAACAGAGCCATTCACACCCATGTTACCACCATTTTTATTGAAAGCAGCTCTTACATCTGCAGCTGTTCTATTCACATTGTTTGTTAGTGTATCAACAATTAACATCGATCCATTCGGGCCGAATCCTTCATAACGCAATTCATCATAGTTTTCTTCTAGTCCACCCTTTGCTTTTTCAATAGCACGATCAATAATATGTTTTGGTACGTTATACGTTTTTGCACGCTCTAACACAAATTTTAAAGATTGATTAAGTTCTGGATCTGGTTCACCTTGACGAGCTGCCACATATATTTCTCGTCCGAATTTTGCATAAATACGACTTGTGTTTGCATCTTTAGAAGCTTTCTTCTCTTTAATATTATTCCACTTTCGTCCCATTAGGATCCTCTCACTTTCCACTTGCTCTTTTTTATGTAAAAATTAAATTACAGGCGTTAAACACATTATACCGCAAATCCGCTATTTGTTAAGCCTTCTAAGAGGATTAACTTTTCTAATTAGTATCACGGTTAAATCACCAACAAAAAAACCAGCCATAATAGACTGGTTTTACTAACCTAATGAAAATCCTGTTTAATGAAAATCTCTTCTACTCTCATTCTGGCGTGAACATGCTACATATACTACAGTTGATAGCAATGCAAGCAACCCTACAATCAAAGTGTTCTTCATGAACAGATTCCCTCCTTCAAATGATGAAAAAAATCAGTTTTCTGACTAAATGATTAAAACGGTCTGAACTTGCCTTTTTTCAACACTAAACGTGGACCACCTAGCATGAACAAGTATCGATCATCAATAACATGCTTCATCATTTTTGCTGATAAGCCATACAATTTCTTCCCATCAAAAATTGTACCCATTGCATGACGCCCACCTAAAGATGCAACGGTTCCTTTATTATCAAAAACAAATTCCTTTAATGGCTCATCTTTCATTAGCGCTTTTATATTTTCCGCACAGATATCAGCTTCTTGAATGGCAATTTGGGCAGTTGGTGGGTATGGTCGGCCTGTTTCTTGATTCATAACCCATGCACAATCACCTAAAATAAAGACATCCTCATAACCTGGTGCACGTAATGTTCCATCAACATTCACTTTCCCTTTGGTTAATTCAAAACCGGATTCGCCTAAAACAGCGTTAGCTTGTACACCACCAGTCCATACAATCGTTTCAGCTTTTATTTCTTCATTATCGTCGCCAACAATCACACTGTCCTTTGTACATTCTTTGATCATTGTACCAATTTTAAATTCTACACCGCGATCTTCTAAAGAACGACGGGCATATGTAACCAACGCCTCATCAAAACCTGGTAAAATTGTCGGTGCTGCTTCAATATTTACAATTCGAACTTCACTTAGGTCAACATCATACTCCTTGCACAATTGTGGAAGCTTCTCTGCAAGTTCTCCAACAAATTCAATCCCAGTAAAACCGCTTCCTCCTACAACGAAAGTTAATAAACCTTCTTTATCTTTTTCACCATTGCGATAGCGGGAGAATTGATATTCAATGTGTTCTCGGATATAGCGGCTTTTATCAAAACTTTGAATAGATAAAGCATGTTCTGCCATTCCTGGAATACCGAAAGTTGCTTTCTCAAATCCTAAACCAACAACAAGATAATCGTAATCAAGCTCCCCATTTTGTAGCGTGACTTTCTTTTGATCTGGGTTAATTTTTTCAACTGTTTCCTCTACAAGAGTAACTCGAAGCGGATCAATCACATCAGAAATCATGATACGGGATTGATTTTGATCAATCGTTCCTGCGGCTACTTCATGTAACCATGTTGTTTGATAATGATAGTTATGTTTGTTAACTAATATAATCTCTGCTTCTTCAATTGATAATTGTTGCATCAGACGTTTTGTTGTCATCATGCCAGCATAACCGGCACCTAAGAGAACAATTTTTGGTTTACGCATTTACATCCAACCCCTTTGTTTTAATAGAATAATGATGTGTCGTAATCCTTCTCATTATTTGTCTAGAGTTAATTCTCTATACAAAAGGTACACATCAACACTTCTCCCATTCCCCAATAGGTTAAGCAATTCTATTTATATTTTAACAAAAAAGATCGAATAGCTCTAACCAAACACATTATAAGTATTTTACTTCTATTTCTTAGGATAACCACTGCTGTCATCAGTTGGGATAATACAACTATCGCCTGCGCAACTTTTTTTCAGTTCACATGCTGCACACTTACCTTCTTTACTTCTTCTAATCAATCGGACTAATGTCCAGATTGCATAACTAAAGATAAGTACGCCGATTACATAATTAACAAACATATCTATCCTACCCTTCCTGTTTAACGTCCGTGTTAAATTCATCTAATAGCCAAGTAATTTGCCTACTTGATAAATGACAAACACTAATACATAGGCGCTAACAAATCCATATACTATCGATAAGAATGTCCATTTACGTGAGTGTGTTTCTTTTCTTACGGCAGCTACTGTTGCTAGACAAGGAATATATAATAAGATAAAAGCCATAAATCCATACGCAATAAGAGGCGTAAATTGATCAGATAGAAAGCTTTGCAATTCCATTTCAGGTACAAAATAAATAATACTCATGGTTGAAACAACAATCTCTTTTGCTAAAACTCCGGTTAATAACGCAGCAGATGCTTGCCATGTACCAAAACCTAATGGCTCAAAAATTGGAGCAATCACGCCACCTATCATCGCTAAATAACTTTCATCCATCTCGACAGCTAAACCACTTGGACCTGCGTAAGATAAAAACCAAATCAAAACGGAACCACCAAAAATATAAGTGCCTGCCTTACGAATAAAACCTTTCCCTTTTTCCCAGGTTGCGCGCCATAATGTACGCCACTGTGGCAAACGGTATGGAGGTAATTCCATGATAAATAACGACTTTTGCTCTTTAAATGTTGTAGATGATAAAAACTTTGCTAAAATAAGTGCTACTACAATACCTAACACATATAAGGAAAGCACAACTAATGCTTGATTTGAGGCAAAAAAAGCCCCAGCAAACAATGCGTATACTGGCAAACGAGCCGAACAGGACATAAATGGTGTCATCATCATGGTCACTAAGCGATCCTTTGGTTGTTCAATGCTCCGTGCCGCCATTACCCCTGGAACATTGCAGCCAAAACCGATTATTAATGGGATAAATGATTTCCCGTTTAATCCAATTGTCTGCATTAGTCTATCCATTACAATCGTTACACGTGCCATATACCCTGAATCTTCTAATAAAGATAAACAGAAAAACAGCACAAATATCTGTGGTACAAATACAAGTACCCCCCCAACACCTGCAACAATTCCATCAAGGATTAAAGATTGAATAAAGGTGCTAGCACCTATTAGCTCTAAAGTATTTTCCAAAACAAACGTAATCGGTCCTGCAATAAAAGCATCTAGTAAATCTGATAACGGAAAACCTAGCCAGTCAAAGGTAAGCATAAACATCACATACATTAGTAATAAAAAGATAGGAATGCCTAAAAATTTGTTTGTTACAATACTATCAATTTTTTCAGTCCAATTATTTGTTCGAGAGGTATTTACTACTACACTGTTTTGTACTAGCTTTTCAATATAACTTTCTCGGGTATCATGTATGTGTTGTGTTAATGAAGCAACTCTTTGCTCTTTTTTCAGTTTTTGTTCTGCTTTCTCTCGAATGTTTTCAAAAACATCAAAGTTCTCTTCGGAATCAAGCAACTTTTCTACATGCTGATTTCCGTCTAAAAATTGAAGCGCAATCCATCGTTTTGAAACTTTAATAGGCAATGGAGCTAATTCCTCTTCCATTTCTTGAATTGCACGCTCAATAATAGTTCCATAATATAGTGATAAGACATCATTAGTAGTTGATTTGCTTTTTTTAAGTTGTTGATTTAATTGATCGATTCCTTGCTCTGTTCTAGCTATAATAGGAACAACTGGGACACCCAGTGTCTCTTGCAATCTAGCTGAATCAATAACAGCACCACGCTTTTTGGCGACATCAATCATATTTAATCCTACTATTAGATTCTTTCCGCGTTCTAATAATTGAATAGTGACATGAAGGTTGCGTTTTAATTGAGAAGCATCCACAATATTAACGAAAGAAGCGCAATCTTCTTGGATAAGGAAATCTGTTACAACTGCCTCATCCGCAGAAATTGGATTAACCGAATAAATGCCAGGTAGGTCAATCAATGTGCCTTGTTGATTTCGGAGGTATCCCACTTTCTTTTCAACCGTTACACCACTCCAATTACCAACATATTGATAAGATCCAGTCAATGCATTAAAAAGACATGTTTTTCCGGTATTAGGATTACCAATTAGAGCAATTTGCTGTGCTGTCATTTCTTCTGCACCTCAATCAATCGTGCCTCATCGAGACGAAGACTTATGCACTGACCACTTGATTCAAGCATACATGGCCCACCAAATGGAAGCTTTCTTATAAGACATACTTCACAGTCTTGCTTTATTCCTAGTTGACGTAAACGTTTCTGAATTACTATATGTACTTTAGAAAAATCAGTAACTCTGGCAATATCATTATTTGATAACTCAGATAACAACATCTATTCTCCTCCTCATCAATAGCGATAATCATTCTCACTACAGTCTAAAAAAATAAAAGGATGTCTGTAACATTGAAAAAAATAAAATTCAATTGAAAACCATTCTCATTGATAGAAGTATAGCAAATACCTACTTGATATTATGTGACTTATATCACAATTATTACAATAAAGTTAAACTTTTCTTAGTGTGAGTTAGTTTTAATGAATAACAGCTATCTCCTATCTAAAAAAGCTAATTCATGTGTTTTTATTACGTGAGTACATCTAAGCTCACTTGATCAATAACACTGTAATTACCACACAAAAATACTTGAGGCAATTAGATATCCTCAAGTATTTTGTGTTAAATATAGCTAAAATTCACACTTTGGTAGTAATAGGATACTTAAGTTCTGATGGAAAATAATTATCATTTCCATTCATTTTTATAAAAAATACATCGTCTCCATTAAACAGTTCACTCTGTGCATTAATTCCTTTATAGTCAGGAGTGAAGTGGAAGACAATTTTATTTGTATCACTATTAGTAATCTTCGATAAAACATTAACAATGTTAACTTCTTTATTACTAACAATGTCATAAATATCTACTTGCTTATCTTCTTGCTCAAAAATTACAATTGCGCTTTCTTCTTCTATGTAATAAATATTACTTTCAAATACATATATACAATAGAACATTAGAAGATCTTGTGTATTTATTGTTCCAAACAGATTGGAAACAGGCAATCTTTCAGTAGCAATTTTATAGATTAAATTAATATCATCCATATTGTTTCCATCAAGTTTACGAATACCTGTTTTATCTGAATGAGTTGATAAATATGGCATTGAAAATTGATACTCATTAAATGAGTCAAAACCGAATTTAGGATAGAAATCTAGAACATTTTGATTAGCAAATAAATATATAAAATCATAATTCCCTTCATATTCCTCTAATACCGTATTCATTAAACTTGTTGAAAGTCCTTTATTTCGATAGTTTGGATGTGTCATTACTGTACCAATCTGTATTGCACTTTTATTCTTTCCATCAATAACAAAATCTAATAAATTAACGGACACATTTGCTATCACTTTATCCCCATCAATGTATGAATAAGGGACGTAGCGGTTATTCCAAAATCCTTTTTGATACCAATCTTCAAAATTAATACCGAAAACTTCGGTCGCAAGTTCATTGAAACTTTTCCTTAACTTTTCATCATTCTTATAATTTTTTATAAAAGTCAAACTCAACTTGTCCACACCCTCGCTTGGTTTATAATCATACGATTGTTGAACCGCCAACCCGTCTTGCCATTCGAAAGAGAAGAACGTTCCTTGTTGAAGGAAGCAAACATTTTTCGCCTCGCCTTTTAGCTTTTTTGGAACGTGTTCTACGCACGAGTAGTTGTTTTTTGTGCAATATTTGTATTAACTCAAAACCTCCTTAACTAAGTTTTAATAAGTCGATTTTATCATAAAATATTACAGTAATGTTTAATTTTGAAAAAAAGAAAAGGAAACAAATTTTTGTTCTAACGGCATCGAAATAATTATTACTACTTTTCTAATAATCCTACTAGTTCTAATCCATGAACAATGCCATCCTGATCAACATCTTTAGTTATATACTTCGAAACTGCTTTTACTTCTTCTTTCGCATTCCCCATCGCCACACTATGGGTTACGGTTGAAAGCATCTCCAAGTCATTAAGCCCATCACCAAATGCGTATTGATTGTCTTCAGAAATACCTATGGCTTTCATTGCTTGCTTAATCCCATTAGCCTTTGAACCACCTTTTGGCACTACATCAACTGATACTGGATGCCACCTAACAAAATCAAATAAAGGAAATTTTTCTTGATAAAACTTCTCTTCTCCTTCTGTACAAAAAAATAAAGATTGATAAATTTCACGGTCCTTATAATAATTGGGATCATGCGTTGGAAACTGTTTTATTTTAAGAGTAGCAATACTCTCAGAAATAAATTCATGTGAAGGGACATTTGTCTTCATATCCTTATCATCCATATAAACTATTGGGTGATCTTTACTAAGACCAACCGCCGTTAATTCTTCTAATGCTTCTAAGTTTAATGGGTTTGTATAAACAATCTCCCCCTCTACCACAACAAATTGACCGTTGTAACTCACGTACGTATCAATCCCTAACTCTTCTCTCAGATCTTCATACATAAAAGGAGCACGGCCGGTTGCAATCGCAACTATATGACCATCTAATTTTAACTTCTTAATAGCCTTTTTCGTTGATGTAGGTAAATTCTTATCATGATCTAACAATGTCCCATCTATATCAAAAAAAATCACACTTTTTCCACTCATTATTGCATCCCTCTTTCATTCTTTACCTTATATAAATAAGCAGCTTTTCGTACACACATATTTCTATACTACTACCTTACACCGTTTGGCGTTCAATTAATTGAACATTTACTCTTTTCTGTGAAACTTTTTCTCGAGTAATTGCTTGCAAGAACAAATTCTCCCCCATTTCACTTAACGGAATCTCCATTGTTGTTATTCCCATATACTTTGCAATTGGTTGGTTATCAAACCCAATTATCGCTAAATCCTTAGGAACCTGTAAGCCTAGATTGTGACAGCATGTTACAATGCCCGCCGCTACCTGATCACTTGTCACAATTAATGCAGCTGGAGGTTTTTTCATCTGTTTCAATTGCTGCACAACTCTTTCACCATCTTCAAAATTTAAATAACCATCAAAAATGTAGTTTTGATCAAAGGGGATTTGTTTTTCTTTAAGAAAATCATGATAGGCTCTTTCACGCTGTTGACTACTAACGCCATTTTTACGATTAATACAATACCCAATCGATTGATAACCATTCGTGTACAGATGATTTAAAGCTTGATAAAATGCCTGATAATGATCAATGTAAGTAGAAGATACTTGCTCCGTTATGTTCTTTTCTGCTAATACAATTGGACCATAAATAACGTATTCTTCTATCACTTCCCATTCACTAACCCTTGAACAAATAATTAATCCATCAATTTGTTTTTGCTCTAACATGATAAATGCTTCTTTTTCTTTATCTTTTTGGTAATTTGTTTGAATCAACACTAACTTATAATTGTGCTCTAACGCTGCGTTAGCAATTCCTTTTAACAATGTACCGAAATATGGATGGTCAGAATAAGGTAATACCACCCCAATTAAAAAAGTCTTGCCCTTACTTAGGTTAACGGCATTCCTATTTATATGGTAATTGGTTTTCTTCACAGCATCGAGTACTGCTTCTCGCTTCTCTTCACTTACATAAGGGTGCTTATTAAGCACGCGAGAAACGGTGGTAACAGAGACGTTTGCCAACTTAGCTACATCTTTAATATTAGTCATAATATCACCTTTTCGTATTACATTACATTTTCAAACATAAAATTCGGATCTTCATCACTACAACAATACGATATGAAACGCGTTTCATGTCAAACAAAAAATCACTCTACGAACATCTTTTTTTAATTATCCTCACTTTTGGGCAACCTACACCAAAGGAGGTGGTCAAATGGGACAAAATCATCAATTTAATCCAGGTCAGAAAGCGCCAAACAACGGAATTTATGTAGAAATTGGTGAGACGGGTAGTATGGTAACAGATCCAAAGTCAGTTAAATTAACAGCTGGAGATACTTTCCCTGAGACATCAAATCAGGACCGAAAATGGATGCCAAAACGTAAACCTTAATATCGAAAATTACAGACACCTCCCTTCCTTCTTAACACGATTATAGAAGTGAAAGGAGGTGTTTTTCATGGCTGTTACAGAAACAATTGATTCACGGCTGCAATTATTGTTCGAAAGTGGTTACGATGAGGTTAATGGTAAAACCTTGATTACAACAAAATCTTTTAATAATGTTAAAACAGATGCCACTTCAGAACAACTACTTGCAATCGCAGATGCACTAGTGCCATTACAAACGTTGCCTTTACACATGATCAAACGTAATGACACAGAACTTATTACTGCCTAGTAGTTAATCACGGATTACTTAGAAAGGAGGTTAAATTATGAAAACACTTGAATTAAAGTTTGGAAACGAAGAAGACAAAACGGTTACTGTTTCATTAGATGAACCAATAGAACCTGCAGATCCTCAAGCAGTGGCTGCTGCAATGGATAGTATTATAGCACAACAAGCTTTTTACTCGTCTGGTGGAGAGCTTGTAAGTAAAAAAAGTGCTCGTATTGTTGAGCGTAATGTTTTGGAAATCGAAATCTAATGGAAACCTGGGGGCAGATTGTTGCTCCCTTTTTTTATAGCTTACTATGAAAGGAGACATTTTTATGGAGGACACATGGATCTCCCTACTAACTGATGTTGGGTTTCCCGTTGCAGTGACGTTTTACTTGTTACATCGCATCGAAGGAAAATTGAACACATTAATTGAGTCGATCCTATCCCTACCAGCAAAAATAAAGTAAGAAACAAAAGGCTATCTACGAGCATTTTTCAAAGATAGTCTTTTTTATTTTGTTTTTTCTAAAAGGTGTTGTTTATGACACAATTTCTATACACTCCGTCGTAAGCTTCTAATGCGCTACGTCAGCAAATGGATTCCCTTTCCGTGGGCTCAGTCTCAGCTAACTTGGTAAAGAAAAACACTTCACCAAGTGGATCTTCGACTTGAGCTGTTCCCACAGGAGTGTCATCCATTTGCTTCCTACGCTAGTTAGAAGACCTAATGCTTTTGTGCTGTAATGTATTAATATATTTTAGACCTATCTAGCGGATCAAATGAAATTGGCGACACTCCTGCAGGAACAGCGCGAGCCGAAAATCCATTTTTAGAAGGGCTCTTCTTCTAAAAATTAGTTGAGGCCGTGCCTGCGGAAAGGTAGCCAATTTCATTTGAGGAGCGTGTTAGTAATAGTAACTTACGTAACCAGTTATTGCGCAATTAATATCAACTCGAATAGTTACAAGCAACAATCTTTACGAAAAGAGAATTTTTAATTCATCACTATCTGTTGCTCATCTCTGTTAACATAGCTATAATTATGGAAATACCATGCAGGGGGTTGGTGACAAGATTATGCCTATTAAAGTACCTAAACAATTACCAGCACGGTCCATTTTAGAGAAAGAAAATATCTTTTTAATGGATACAGAACGTGCAACAACACAAGATATAAGGCCATTAAATATTCTAATTTTAAATCTAATGCCGGAAAAGGAAAAAACAGAAACACAATTGTTACGTTTACTTAGTAATTCGCCATTACAAGTCCATGTTGATTTCATCCATACTGCAAGTTATCAATCCAAAAATGTAACCGAGTCACATTTAGAACAATTTTATAGAACATTTGGAGATGTTAAGAATAATCGATATGATGGCATGATTATTACTGGCGCACCAATTGAGCACTTAGCATTTGAAGAAGTTGTATATTGGAATGAAATTACAGAAATTATGGATTGGTCAAAGGACCACGTAACATCTGTTTTACACATATGTTGGGGTGCACAAGCCGCGCTTTACCACCATTATGGCATTGAAAAGGAAACGCGTCCTCATAAACTAAGTGGGATTTTTAATCATGAGTTAATTGTACCTACCGCTAAACTAGTTAGAGGAATTAATGATGAGTTTCTTGCACCACATTCAAGAAATACAGATATAGCTTACGATTCGATAAAAGATAATGAGAATTTAATTGCACTAGATAAATCGGATGATGCTGGTCCTTTCTTGATTTTATCAAAAGACGAAAAACATATTATGATCACAGGTCATATTGAATATGATGCAATTACACTTGCAGAAGAATATCAACGAGATAAGAACAAAGGGTTAGATATCCACATGCCTACGGGTTATTTCCCAGAAAATAACCCAAATAAAGCACCGTTAAATCGTTGGCGATCACAAGCATATCTCATCTTCTCCAACTGGCTTAATTATTATGTTTATCAAGAAACACCTTTTAAATGGGATTAATGTCTTGCTATACAAACTCGATCAACAAAATCATCAAGCTAAGTAGCTTGGTGGTTTTTGTTGTTAATCCTATAATCAAGGAATAATAGATGCACCACCTATCTTTTGCTAATTTTTAAACATCCTCAATATATTAAACTTATTTGTACATAAAAAGTTCATAATATCCCCTCTTAATGTTCATGATTTCACATTGCTATATTTGGATTTACTCATTACAATTAAATTAGCAATAAATTTGATAGAAATATAGATGTATTTAGGGGGAGAAGAAATGAATATTTTAAAAAAGATCAGTGTTACCACTCTATTAATCCTAGTTTTAGCTGCGTGTGGCGCAGGAGATGAGCCAGCAGAAGGTGATGCACCAAAAACAGTCGAACTATCGATTGGGTTAATGCCTGCTGTCGACTCTGCACCAATTTTTTTAGCAGATAAAGAAGGGTATTTTGAAGAATTAGGTTTAAATTTAGAAACAACAATTTATACAAATGCGAATAACCGCCAAAGCGCTTTACAAACTAATGAAATAGATGGCACCATGACAGATTTAATTGCATTTTTAAACAATCAGCATAATGGTTTTGAAACAAAAATTGTTACGAGCACTGATGGGAGTTTTGCATTTTTAGTGGGAGAAAATTTTGATCCTGAAGGTACACAGCAACAGTTAGGCCTAATGGAAGTAAGTGTATCCAACTACTTAGCTGACCATTATATTACTCCTGACTATGATTTAGAAAAAGTCTATATTGCTGAGATTCCAGCTCGTTTAGAAATGCTTAAATCAGGAAATCTAGACATGGGGTTTTTTCCAGAACCGATTGCTTCAATGGGAGAATTATCAGGATTAACTAAACTTACATCTGTAACGGATGACGATGGGTTCACTCCTGAAGCAATGGTCTTCACACCAGAAGCATTAGAAGAAAAAAGTGTCGCAATTGAACGTTTTATCAAAGGATATAATCAAGCTATCGAAGCGATCAATGAAGATGAATCTTTAGCAAGAGATATATTAATAGAAGTTATCGATTTAAATCCCGCAAGTAAAGAATTAATCACACTACCAACTTATCACAAAGCTCGTGTACCAAGTGAAGATTACATGAATAAAGTAATTGACTGGGTAGAAAGTATTCAGGATATTGATATTGATTTAGACTACTCTGAAATGATTACGGAAGCGTATCTTGAGTCATGATTGAAATCAATGATCTTGTTATGAAGTATAGTGATAATATAATTCTAAATAAGATTAATCTGCAAATCGATGCCCATGAGACTTGTGCCATTATTGGCCCTTCCGGATGCGGTAAGAGTACTCTATTATACGGACTAGCAGGTATTGTAAAGCCTGCTAGTGGTTCGATAACAATCGATAATAGTATTGTAGTAGGGAATCGAAAAGAAACAGGGGTTATTCTTCAAACATACGGGTTAATGCCTTGGAAAACTGTTTGGGAAAATGCGAGTTTAGGATTATCAATTCGCGGTGTTAAAAAAAATAGCATTGAAGAAAAAATAAGTATCATTCTTAAGCAACTTCATATATATGACCTACGTGATCAATATCCAGTTCAATTAAGTGGTGGGCAACGCCAACGTGTTGCAATTGCTCGTGCACTGTCAATTGAACCTGATTTATTATTAATGGATGAACCCTTTTCTTCTCTCGACGCAATTGCTCGTGAAGAACTTCAGAACGTAGTTGTTGACCTTTATAACCAAAAGGCGATGACAACCATTATTGTGACACATAGCATTGAAGAAGCCGTATTCTTAGGTCAAAAAATTATTATCATGGATCCAACTACTGGAAACATAAAAAAAACGCTAGACAACCACCATTTTGGTGACCATGCTTTTCGAAATACAACTGATTTTCATAAAACGTGTGTCGAAGTAAGGAAACTAATGGAAGTGACTAGCACATGATTAAATCTATTTTATTAAATTACAAAACAGTCTATGCAACGATATTCGTCATTCTTTGCTGGTACTTATTTCACGTAATCATTCAATCAAATATAATACCAAATCCATTTGAAACAATTCTCGTATTCTTTCAACTGTTACAAGATGATCTATTATTACATGTCGGCGTTAGTTTCCTACGTATTGCAGTATCTGTTCTTGTTGCTGTTATATTGGGCGGATCACTTGGATTATTTTTAGGTTTACATGAAAAGTATGATCTATATTTCGGGCCAGTTATTTACTTACTATACCCGTTACCAAAGATTGCATTTTTACCAGTCTTTATGATTTTATTTGGACTTGGAAACACATCAAAGATAGCCTTAATTACCATTATTATTTTGTTTCAAATTCTTGTCACAACACGTGATAGTGTAAAAGGGTTGAGTAAGGAATTATTCTATTCAATTTCTTCTTTAGGTGCAAATAAACGACAAGTCTATCAACATCTCGTTCTTCCTGCTGTCATGCCTAAGCTATTGACTGCACTTCGAATTAGTGTCGGGACAAGTATTTCAGTCTTATTTTTCGCTGAAAATTACGCAACTACCTATGGTATTGGCTACTTCATAATGGATAGCTGGATCAGAGTTGATTATGTAGAAATGTTTGCTGGTATTATTGCAATTAGTTTACTTGGTTTACTCGTATTTAAAGCGATTGATTTACTTGAAGCCAAGTTATGTAAATGGGCTTTACTAGAAAAAGGTGAAAATACAAATTTTTAGTATGAAGAATTTTGTAATGCATCTAACAAAATAAAGAACGTATATTTTAGATCACTCTAAGATATACGTTCTTTTTGCGGCTATTGAAAATTAGACTATGGATTTGATTCGCTGATAACTATTTAACTGACTATCTAGTTGTTGACTTCTTTTTATCGTATGAGGGTGATTTAACCCTTTCACATCTGCAGCATTTATCATTTTTTTTCGCAATAACCTGATTTTTCTCTCTATCTTATTAATTGTTATTTCTTGAATCGTCATTATTATCCTCCTGAAACTGTATATAACCTAACAAAAAATAGCATACAACATTCAAGAAAAGTAGTGAAGTGTTTCGACAAAACTTTTAACTTTTCGTCAATACTTTTAATAGATTTCGTCATATTTGCAATATTTAATGCATATTATCCGTTGAATTTTAGCGCATTTTCTGGAAAATAAAGTATTTTTTAACTTATCATTATAATTAAGTATAATAAACGTCCAAATCAAGATGATTTGGACGTTTACTATCTTTTTTATTCAATTTATTAAATTTTGTTCTCTTATACCCACCACATATCAGCTGGTGGTTCTTCAATATTCACACTATTCAAGTTTGTCACTGCTTTTTTGAATCCTTCATCAATCGACATGATCGGATCCTCATGTTCAATACTTATTACATGATCATACCCATAAGTTCTTAGTGCACTAACAATATTTGACCATTCCTGTACACTATGTCCATAACCTACAGAACGGAAACTCCATGCTCTTGTTTTGACTTCCGAATACAGCTGCATATCTGTTAAACCGTACATATTGACATTTTCTTGATCGATATACGTATCTTTAGCATGAAAATGGTGAATTGCATTTTCCTTACCAAGAATTTTAATTGCAGCGACTGGATCAATTCCTTGCCACCATAAATGGCTCGGATCTAAATTAGCACCAATTGCATCATTTGTTGCTTCACGTAACTTTAACATTGTGTAAGGTGTATGAACCAAGAAACCAGCATGTAGCTCTAAGCCAATCTTCACGTTATGGTTTTTAGCGAACTCACCTTGTTCTTTCCAATATGGTATTAGCTTTTCTTCCCATTGCCATGTAAGAATATCACTATACTCATTTGGCCATGGTGTCACTGGCCAATTCGGATATTTCGCACCTTCATGATCACCTGGTGTACCTGAGAAAGTATTGACTACCGGAACACCCATCATTTCAGCTAATTTTATTGTTTTTACAAGTGTTTCGTGTGATTCTCTTGCAAAATTTACATCAGGTGATATCGGGTTTCCATGACAACTAAAAGCACTGATTGTCAAGCCACGTTCATGTACTTTGTTTAAGTATTCCTGACGCTTTTCTTCACTTTCTAATAGTCCATCTAAATCACAATGTGCGTTTCCTGGATAACCACCTGTTCCAACCTCAATCGCTTTAACTCCAGCATCCTTTACATAACTTAGCATTTCTTCGAATGATTTGTCTGAAAATAGTACTGTAAACACACCTAGTTTCATTTATTTCCCCTCCATTAAAGATTATTTTAGGAACTACTAAAATTACTGACGAACGATCGTTTTGGTTTCTGCCGATTCAATTGCTGCTAAAATCACTTCTAATGATTTCTTGCCTTCTTCTCCACTAATTAACGGTTCTTTGTCGTTAACAATACAATCTACAAAGTTTTCAATTACGTGGGAATTAAATTGTCCACCATCATCATTTGATTGAATATGACCTAATTCATACTTCACAACTTCTCCATTTACATATTGTGCGATTAACGAAAATTCAGGATCATCTTCTATCCGTAAAATTCCCTTTTCCCCATAAATGACAGTAGAATTGTCCGACTCCGGCTGATATGCCCAGCTCGCTGTTAAGGTTCCGATTGCACCACTTTCTGTTTTCAATACACACACAGCGTTATCATCTACATCTGTGTTCTCTTTAGCATTTGTTTCAATAATGCCTGCTACTTCTACAAACTCTTCTCCTAATATATAACGCATTAAGTCAGCTTTATGAACACCAAGGTCACCCATTGCTCCAATAAAAGCTTGCTCTTTTTTAAAGAACCAACTAGACGCACCATCAACGCTCCACGATTCAGGACCATCATGACCAAATGTCGTGCGGAAGCTATTAATTTTTCCAATATCTCCATTTTCAATCAATGCTTTCGCCTTCATATGAGATGGTACTAAACGTTGGTTATGAGCAATCATTAATTTTTTATTATTTTCTTTTGCTGTTTTAATCATGTTTTCTGCTTCTTCTTTTGAAGTCGCCATTGGCTTTTCACATAATACATGAGCTCCCGCTTCTAATGCTGCAATAGTAACAGGTGCATGCAAATAGTTAGGAAGACAGACACTTACAGCATCTATTTTCTCTTCACTTAGAAGCGTTTTATAATCAGTATACACAGCCGCCTGGTATTGTTCTGCCATTGTTTCTGCTCGCTCTTTAACAAGATCACAAACTGCTACAATTTCAACTGAATCATTAAGCGCATATTCTGGTAAATGACGATGCTTAGCAATGCTTCCGCAACCGATAACTGCAACTTTTAATGTTTTCATAATGTAAATCCCCCTATTTTTATGCTTCAAATTTAGATTTTAAGTAATTTAAACTAATTTCAATGCTCTCAAATGGTGTGCGACGGGTTTGATCCTGTTCAACTACCCACCACTGTACACCGACATCTTTTCCAAGATTTAATATAGAATCAACATCTATACCACCTGTACCAAGCTCAGCGAAAAACTGTTCCTCATCCAACGTCATATCTTTCAAATGAACGAGTGGTGCTCTTTTTTTATAGCCTTCAACCCATTTTACTGGATGTTCCCCTGCTTTTTTGAGCCAATAAACATCTAGCTCTGTTTGAACATTGTTTGCACTTGTATCATCAAAAATAGTTTCAAGTGCAGTTCTACCATCAGACAAACGATCCAGTTCAAAATCATGATTATGATAACATAGGGTGATCCCTTCATTCCTGCACGTTTCACCCGTTTGCTCCAAGAAAGGAATAAGCGCTTTATATCCTTCCTCAGTTCTTTGTTCTGGTAGTATAAATGGACAAACAATATATTTACTACCTAATACTTTTTGATCTTGAATAACTTGGTCTAAATTGTTTTCTAACTGATCTAGAGGAACATGACTAGCTGCTGCTTGTAGGCCGTATTGATCTAGTAAACTTCTAACTTCTTTTGCAGTCAATCCACCATATCCAGCAAACTCTACACCATCAAAACCAATTTGCGCGACTTTTTTTAATGTGCCTGCAAAATCTTTTTCTGCCTCTTCACGTAACGTGAACATTTGAACTGCCACTGGTTTCTTATCCATTTAATGACCTCATTTCTATTTTCCTGAAATTTCTTCCAAAGCTTCAACATTCCCATACGTAGGTCTTGGCCTATCAGTAGGGCTAACCCACTTCACACCATTTTTAATAACCTTTTGAATTTCTTTATTATAATAAGTTGGATAGGTTTCATGTCCAGGACGGAAATAAAAAACTTTTCCATTTCCTCGATGATACGTTGCACCACTGCGGAATACTTCGCCACCTTCAAACCAACTTAAAAATATTAATTGATCAGGTGCTGGTATATCAAAATGTTCCCCGTACATTTCTTCTTTTTCTAATTCAATATATTCACCAAGTCCAGCTGTAATGGGATGACTTGGGTCTATTACCCACAAACGTTCTTTTTCATCTGCTTCTCTCCATTTCAAATCACAAGTAGTCCCCATTAACTTCTTAAAAATCTTTGAGAAGTGACCTGAATGTAAAACAACTAATCCCATTCCTTCTAAAACTCGTTTGTGTACTTTTTCAACAATTTCATCTTTAACCTCGTCATGTGCTTTATGCCCCCACCAAATAAGGACATCAGTTTGATTTAATACCTCGTCTGTAAGTCCATGTTCTGGTTCATCTAACGTGGCTGTTTTTACATCTTCTATATCTTCTTTTAAAAAGTCTGCAATGGCTCCATGAATTCCTTTAGGGTAAATATCTGATACGACTTGATTTGTTTTTTCATGACGGTTTTCATTCCATACAACAACTCGCATGTTAACTCCTCCTCTTTTTTTAAAATCTACTTTTTAAAATTCACACGTTCTTTTTTCTTACCAGATTCATAGACTGCTGCAATCATTTTTTGTGTTTTTAATGCATCTTCTCCTGAGATATCTGGCTTGGTGTTATCACGAAGCGCATCATAGAAGTTATTAATTTGTTTAACGTGACTTACTCCCCAATAACCTTTAGCACCAGAATCATAATGGAAAGTCTCTAATGGATTGTTGTCTGCAACAAACGCTCTACCATCATTTAATTTCACATCTGCTCTATCTGCTACCATCTTCGCAATACCCTTTTCACAATGGAGTTCAATTTCTACTGGAGCATCATATGTGTAATAATTTATTGCATGAAAAGCAGTAACAACACCGTTCTTATAAGCAACAACGCCTTCTGCAGCATCTTCTACTTCAATCGTTTCATGCGCACGGTTGCTGATCGTTGCATCTACATAGTTTATTTCACTATCTACAAACCAACGCATTAGATCCATGGTATGGATTGCCTGATCAATGATGACACCGCCACCTTCCATCTCCCAAGTACCTTTCCAATCACTATTTTGGTAATAAGCATCAGATCGATCCCAAGTAACCGATAACTTGCCGGACTTTATTGCACCTAATTCTCCGCTTTCTAACATTTCTTTAATAAGTATAGAACCTGGATTATAACGATTTTGGAAAATAACACCTAACATCACATTGTTTGCTTTCGCAGTTTCTACCATTTCAACTGCATCTTCATATTTAATCGACATTGGTTTCTCAGTTAAGATATCTATCTTTTGTTTTGCGGCCTCAATTGCCACCGGTGCATGTAAATGATGTGGTAAACATATGTGAATGACATCCAAATTTTCTTTTTTAAACATCTCATTATAATCTGTATAAGCGGCACATTCATGTTGCGCTGCCTTGGCATTCACCCGATCTTCCTTTAAATCACACACAGCAACTATCTTTGCATCTTCTCTATCCTTTACTGATTGTGCGTGCATCGGAAAAATATTACCGCATCCTATAATACCTACTCGTAATTGTGTCATTTACTCTTCCTCCTACGATTTATTTATAGCGCTTCCAAAGTATCTAATTTGCTTTTTCAATTTTCTATTTCAGAATATAACAGTTATTTAATTAACTGATTTAATCTTACCTCATCTGTTCCAAATTGAACATAAATGATATAATAAAAACATGCACTATTTTGCTATCAAAGGAATGATGTTAATGAAAATTGGACATTGTGGATACTCTTACCACGAAAATGGATACTTCGCTACACACAAGCACGGCTTTGACTCCTACCTACTACGCCTTCAAACAGAGGGAGAAGGGGAAGCAATTGTAAAAAACAAGCAGATTAATCTAGAAAAAGGGGACCTTTTACTTGTTGCACCTGGTGACTATTATCAATTATCAATAAAAGAAGGACAACCAAGTGGAGATTTCCACCTTATTGTTCAAGGGGATTGGGTGGATCAATGGTGGAAACGCTCCAAAAAACCAGGCACTGTCAGGATAGAATTAGACGACAAAATAATTTCAATTTGGCGTTACTTAGCGGCTGAAAAGAGAAGGCCTATATCTGATAAAAATGATGAAATAATGGAAAATCTAACACGAAGTCTTTTCTTGTTGATTGAACGAGCAATTGAAGATCGGGCTTCGTATGCACGTCCTTTTGTTGTTACAAAAATGATGCGCTATATTGAGGAGAATGCTACAACTGGCTTTACAGTAAATGACGTAGCTTCTTTCGTAGAATTAAGTGTTTCACGCTCTGTGCATTTATTTAAGCAATATCTTGATAAAACAATAATGGAATACGCGCAAGAAATTCGCTTAACTGCCGCTATAGATCAAATGAAATACACGATGATGACATTAGAACACATTGCAGAAAACTGTGGCTTTGGTGCTTATCCTTATTTTCACCGTGTCTTTAAAAAAGCATATGGTGTATCTCCTGGTGTTTATCGGAGAGGGGATTAAAGAAAGTACAGTTATATTCTTATCCTAGATAAAACCCCATCTTAAAATGAGATGGGGTTTAAAACAATGGGACTATTATTACATAAACAAAAACTTTGTGTCACCTTTTATTAAACAAAATACTTTTTCACCTCTCCATTTTCACCTATATAATCTATCACTGTTTTACTCGTTTTTAAATCAATAAATAATGAACAACTTTTCTCACCTTTTTCCCAACCAAGACGAACTTCATCCCTTGCTGCAGGTTGGAGTTTAAATTCACCATTAAAAGCAGGGTATTCATTTCTAAACCGAATAAGATTTAAAAGTCTTTGAACAACTTCTTTATTAAGAGCATTTTCTATTTCCTCAAGATTAAAGTTGTGTCTATTAATTTCCCGACCTTCGCCAGTTCTTTCAACAGCTTCTACATCATTCTTCCCTGCTAACAGACCGACATAATAGACTTGAGGAATGCCAGGCACGAAAAATTGAATTGCTCTAGCTGCTAAATACGCATCATCTTCACAATTTAATATTGAATAATAAGAGCCTCTAATCTGGTGAACATCAAATCCATCAGGCGCTTTATGTTCATCCGATAGAACAAGACTTAAATTTGAACCTCTTTTTACGCATACGTCTACTAATTCCCTAGCTTCTTTTGTATCGATCAGGTCATCCATATCTGGTTTAACTGGAATACCATCATGACAATCGAGCATTGTGAATTGTTTTTCTGGTCTATCCTTTAAATAGTCATAAAGGTTATCACTAGACTTGCTTACTATCGTATCAAGAACAGTATATGGTAGGATAAAATCGTATATCCAAAAACCGCGCTCTGCTAATTTATACTGTGTTGAATAATGGGAGTGTACTTCTGGCAACAACTCAATATCTAGTGAATCAGCTAATCCTTTAATCCAATCTAAAAATTGATAGATTTCAGGTTCCACAAAAAAGCAGCTTGTGCCTAATTTTTTAATTATATATCCAACTGCATCTAATCTTACAATCTTAATATTATTCTCACTGAAATTAACAAAGAATTCCGTTAGTAGTTCTTTAACTTTTTCCGAATGAACATCTAAATCAATTTGTTCGGACGGTTCCGCTTTACCAAATGTTGTCCATACAGTTTCCTTTTCTCCAGTCTCTTCTATTTGAAAAGTAGAATACGGTTTCTTTCTTCTTAAAAACATCTTATCAATGTCTTTCTGTATTGGTTTACCATCACCCCAAATCTTATCTAAAGTAAGAAACAAGTCAGCATATTCAGATTTGCGACCTTTTTCAAGAAAGTCCTGAAAATAACTTGACCGCATGGAGATATGATTAACCATTAAGTCAACTAAAATATCGAAGTTTTCCCCAATTTCTTTAATATCCGACCATGTTCCAAATTCCTCTTCTATTTCTAAATACGTTAAGGGGGCAAATCCCCTATCACCTGATGATGGAAAAGGCGGCAATATATGAATTCCACCTTTAAAAACATCTGGGAAATATTCTAAAAGAACCGTGTTTAAACCTTTTAAATTACCGGCTAATGAATCAGGATATGTTATCAGTTGAACTTGATTTTTCAGTGTCATCTCAACTTCCTCCTTCTATAGAATAGATTTCTTTTATTCTCTCAAGCCTTGGCAGTTCAACCACTGCACCTGTATACTTTAACTTATAAGCACTTACCGCAAACCCTAACTGTAATGCTTCTTTAATGGTATACCCCTCTATCACTCCAGCATAGAAACCAGACCAGAAAGCATCTCCCGCACCAGTAGTATCATTAACTTCTGTTGCTAACGTTTCAAATTTTACTGTTTCTTTACCGTTAGAAACAATTGCACCATCTTCTCCGAGTGTCAATATTACGAGCTGTGCTCCAAGTGTTAGGAATTTTTCAATATAATTTTCATGGCTGTCTTTTCCAAATAATCGTGCTGCATCATCTTCAGATGGCTTGACAATGTCAACTTTTTTTATAATAGACTTTATATATTCAGGACCGTCTTCTCCCTTCTCCCATAGCATAGGATGATAATTGGGATCAAAACAGATGATTAATTTATTAGCTCGCGCTACTTCTATACACTTTTCTATCGTTTGGCGTGATGGAGCTTTTGATAGTGGCCAACACGAAAAATGAACTACTTTAGAATTCTTTATTGCTTCTGTAAGTTTAGAACTATATTCCAAATGATAATCTGCACCACGATAAAATATAGGTTTTGGTGATGATTTACTCTTTGTAATTAACACCATACTCGTTGCATAATCAACCTCTTCAATACACGTTGTATCTATCTGAACTTCCTCTAATTGATTAATTAAAAATTTTCCAAGTCCATCCTTTCCAACAGCTGATACCACACTAGAATTAACTCCTAATCTTTTTGTGTTAATCGCAATATTAGCAGGTGATCCCCCAAAAAATCTATGATAAGTATTACTATCAAAGTTTTCATCGTAGTCAGCTGATATCATATCTACAAGAAGCTCTCCTATCGTCAAAATATCGTTATTTCTATTTAGAAATTCAATATTTTTATCAAAATTAAACATCATTTCACAGCCCCTTCTACTACTCTTGCAATGATTTGTTTTCATAGTCAGTTAATTATTGTATTCGTTTACATCGCAATAATAAAACAACAATATATATATGTCAAACGTTTTCATAAATATTATATTAAAGTTAGCATATAACTTTATTTAACTCATTAAAATTAAGTATTTGGATAGGGTAACGATTGACATATTATTCAGGTTGTTTTATATGTAAATTACGAAAAACTATGCTAATATAGCACTATTA
Source organism: Paraliobacillus quinghaiensis (assembly GCF_003426025.1). Taxonomy (GTDB): domain Bacteria; phylum Bacillota; class Bacilli; order Bacillales; family Amphibacillaceae; genus Paraliobacillus_A; species Paraliobacillus_A quinghaiensis. The sequence goes on along the minus strand of NZ_QJSH01000002.1, from coordinate 170,282 downwards.
CAAATGAAGGAGCATTCCTATGGCAAGTATTAAAGATGTAGCAAAATTAGCAGGAGTTTCTGTCACAACAGTATCACGAGTGATGAATAATAGAGGATATATTGGAAGCAAGACACGTAAAAATGTAGAAAGTGCGATGAAAGAATTAGACTATCAACCAAATCAAATCGCACGCGCATTATTAAAAAATCAATCTCATGTAATCGGTGTCATCATCCCCAATTTGAGTCATCCTTTTTTTGCAGAATTGATGAGTTGGATAGAACAATATGCAAGCTCACAAAATTATAAATTATTAGTATGCAATTCATTACATGAAGCAGAAAAAGAGTTAAACTATATTAAAATGCTTAGACAAAATCGTGTTGACGGTATTATTATGTGTAGTCATACATTAGAAATTGAGGCCTATCAAAACGTCAACTTGCCAATTGTTTCTTTTGATAGGGTGCTGTCCTCCTCGATTCCTTATATTGCAAATGACAACTATACGGGCGGTGAGCTTGCAACAAATCACTTAATTGATCAGGGATGCAATAAATTGCTTCATATCTCAGGACCTTTACACTATGATTTGTTAGCAAACCGAAGAAGTGATGCATTTCAAATCACTTGCATGAAAAATAATATAGCATATGAAACAATTGAGGGAGCACATGTGAAAGCAACATTTGAAGAAAACTGGGATTTTATTCAGCAGAATATTGCTGATAAATTAAGTCAAGTCGATGGTATATTTTGTAGTAATGATATTTTTGCGTATACATTGTATGAGTATGCTAAGTCTGTCGGAATAAAAGTGCCCGAACAACTTAAGATTGTTGGATATGATTATCATAGTTTCACTAGAATGTTACAAACACCCAAACTCACCACCATTAAACAACCAATAAAAGAAATTGGAAATGCTTTAGCATCCAGTTTAATTGATCAAATTGAGAACGGCGTACATGATAATGGGAGTAATACCATTTTAGCTGTTGAATTGATAAAAGGAGAAACTACTTAATTCCTTAATTCAACGAAAGAATTGTTCTATAACCGTATGTTAATAACAAAATTTATCAAACTCCAACACAACATATTTCCTTTGCAAAAAGTTCTCTTTAAAAAATATCAAGCCTGTTTTAAAAAGGCTTGATATTTTTTATATTTTTTATAATTAGTTGATATTATTATTTTAACGCACCTTCTGCTACTCCTGCAATAATTTGTCTTTGAGCGAGGAAATAGCCGATGATGACAGGTATGATCGCAATCGTTAATCCCGCTAAGGCTAAGTGCCATTGTTTTGTGTATTGGCCAAAGAAATAGAACATTTTTAAGGGAATCGTTGCATTACTTTCACTTAACACAAGAGATGGTAAGAGATAATCATTCCAAATCCAGATAACATTTAAAATCCCTACTGTCATGGAAATTGGTTTTAATAACGGGAATATAATATGACGGAACGTTTGAAATTTGTTGGCTCCATCGATTGTTGCTGCTTCATCTAAAGAACGCGAAATTCCTGTCATCGCACCGTGATATAAGAAAATCGATAAACTTGATCCAAAACCTAAGTACATGAAGATCAGACCAAATCGATTTAACATTTCCACTTTACCAAATAAAGCAACCAACGGAATCATTACAGATTGGAATGGGATTAACATTGCCCCTACAAATAGTAGTAAGATCATTGCACTTAACTTACTTTTGTTTCGCGCTAATGCATAACCAGCCATCGAGGAAAAGAACACAATAACCGCAATACTAAGACCTGTGACAATTACTGAATTCAGTAACGAATTTATAAAGTCCAAATCAATAAACGCTTCAACAAAGTTTTTTGTTTGAAATCCTTCAGGTAAGCCCAAAACATCCGTGAAAATTTCTCTCTTCGATTTAAAAGCATTGACAAGCATTAAATAAAACGGGGAAATCCACACTAATCCAAGTAATAATGCTAGTATTTCGCCAATATATTTGTTTCGTTTACTTATCATTACATGTCAACCTCCCGTTTCTTGTTGTAATATACTTGTGTTAATGAAATAACTGCTACAATTATAAAGAAAATTACCGCTTTTGCTTGTCCATAGGCCATCTCATTCGCACCAAATGCCGTTTTTACAATGTTCATCGCCACCATTTGTGTTGATTCAAATGGTCCACCACCAGTTAATGATAAGTTTTGATCATACATTTTAAATGATGTGGATAACGTTAAGAACATACTTACAGTGAAAGCTGGTGCAACCAATGGAAATGTAATACTTTTAAATCGCTGAAAGCTATTTGCGCCATCAATTTTAGAGGACTCAATTAGTTCAGTCGGAATATTTTGCAAGTACGCAATGTAAATGATCATAATATAACCAGCCATTTGCCATACTGTTAAGATTACCAAGCCCCAGAAACCAGTTGTGGTAGTTGATAACCAACCTTGCAAGCCTTCTATACCTAGTAATTTTCCGGCATCATCAAACACACTTACGAAAATAAACTGCCAGATGAAACCTAGAATTAAACCACCAATCAGGTTGGGCATAAAGAAAACTGTCCGTAATAGATTAGAAGATTTTAATTTTCGTGTTACAAGTAAAGCTAGTGCTAAGCCAAAAAAGTTAAGTAAAAATACCGTTACTACCGAGAATTTAATCGTAAACCAAATGGAATTAAGAAAGCCCTCATCTTGTAGTAGTTTAATGTAATGGTCGAATCCGATAAATTTATTAGCTGTTAAGCCATTCCAATCTGTAAAGGAATAAATCGTTCCATATATTAATGGCACAATTACTACTAAGCCTAATCCTAATAAAACCGGGGTTAGAAATAACCAAAAGGCTAGATCACGATTTTTCATGTCAATCCCCTCCGCTATATTTATAATCTAATGGAGCGGCATAAACCACTCCATTAGATATTCTAGTTATTCTTGTCTTGCTTCTTCCCAATCTTCAATAGAATCTTCGACCACTTCGTCCCAAGTCTTTTCTCCAGCTAGATATTCTTGCATGTGGACCGCAAGATTGTTTACACTCCAACCTGTTGGATATCCTGAAAATGTCCAACCAATTGTCTTGCCTTCAGAAGCATAATCGTAAATACCTTTGGAAATAGGATCAACAATCTTAGAAGTATCGTAACCCTCATATGCAGGAATAAAATTGAAATCATTTAGTATAGTTTCTTTTCCAACCTCAGAAGTGTTTAAATAGTCTAGAAAGTCTTTTGCTGCTTGAACAACTTTTTCATCACTTTGCTTGTTAACTCCCCAATAACTTGGTACCCCTACAGGGATGCTTTGCTCATAACCTTCAACTGGCATCGGCATTATTCCTACATTATTTTCTGCAAACTCAGGATCCATCTCGTGAATAGCATTATACACCCAGTTACCTTGCTTAATCATGGCAACACGTTGAAGAGAAAACAATTCTTCTACTTGTTGAGAATAGTCAAGACTTAAAACAGGTTGGACAGAATACTTAGCTTGTAAATCTAGGAAACGTTTCATCTCGTCACCTTTTTCAAATGTAACAGTATCAGCATTATAAGCTGTTATTGCATTGTTGTTGAACTCAGGTGCTAAGTATGTGTTTGCCAAATGCATACCTATAACCCATGTCTCCTTCGCAGCAAGGGCGAATACAGCGTCTATGTTTAAGTCTTCTTTTTGACTATCTAATTTGGTAACAGCTTTTTCTAGATCCTCATGTGTGATAATTTCATCAGGATTAATTCCCGCCTGTTCGAATAACGCTTTATTATAAAGTAGCCCATATCCCTCCTGGTTATATGGCAAACCTAAAACTTCTTCGCCATCTGTAACACCATCTAATGTACCTTTAAGCGCAGCTTTAGCAGAATCAGTATCAGACAGATCCGCAAGATATGTTCTATACTGTTCAACTTCAGCAGGTCCCCCTACACTAAAAATATCAGGTTCATCATTAGAAGAAAAAACTGATTTTAAAGCTTGAGCGTAATCAGTACCTCCTCCAACAGCTTTGAAGTTTATAGTCACATTAGGGTTTTCTTCCTCATACTTTTCAACAAGTTCATCGAATTCATCCTTAAACTCTACCTTTGACTGAAACACATCCACTACAACCTCTTCATCCGCGCTATTGTTAGAACCATTAGAATCATTAGAACCATTAACATCTGATGACGAACAGCCTGAAGCAAATAGAAAAGCCGATGCCACTAATACTAAACCAGTTTTTGAAAAAAGCTTTTTTCTTTTCATAATTTTTCCCCTTTTCCTTTTTAGTTTCAGATTATTAGCGCTTATTACAGCGTCAGCAATCTCATGTTGAAGCGCTTACAAATCTATTTATTAAAAAATTGTTATTTTAATTGATAACAATTTTTTAAACAAACATTAATTACTTACGTAAACGTTTAACTAAGTCAAAGAGTAACACACTACCAAAAACAAAACAATACTTTTTTAGAATTTAATTTAAAAATAAATCGTAATACACATACATGAATCTTTGTTTTACGCAGTTCTTAAAGAAATTAAATTAGGTATTAACCTTCTTAAGAAAAGACTTGTAAAGCATATTGACTCTCTAAAAGGAATCTTATTTTTTCTCACAATAACGACTTTTCATTGCAAAAACATGAACAAAAGTAGATTTATTCAGTAAACGTTTACTGATAAAAACAAGACAAAAAGACCTAGTCCCTCATATCAGACTAAGTCCACAAGTAACTCAATTAAGAAAAGCGCTATTTTTTCTTGAAGTCTTTTAAAGAATGTACACTCTTTCTTTCAATGATTTGATGAGGCATGATACAACTTGGTGTGATCATTTTTGACTCTTGCATTTCAAATAACATTTGAGCTGCCTTCGCTCCCATATCATTCAATGGCTGAGAAACAGATGTCAATGGAGGATGAGACATTTCAGCTAAACGTAGATTATCGTAGCCTATAACCGATATATCCTCTGGAACCCTTTTGTTATATTGATATGCAACAGATATAGCACCAAGCGCCAATTCATCACTTGCCGCGAATACAGCAGTTAAATCTGGCGCCCTTTCCATAAGTGTTTTCATCCCTTGTATGCCGTCTTCAAATAAAAAGTCATCATTGAAAACCATATTGTTCTCATTAACTGCTATGTTATGATCTATTAGAGCTGCTTTATACCCCTCAGCTCTTTGAACACTTGTTAATACATCATCTTCACTTCCACTAATTAGCCCAATATTTCTATGGCCGTTATCGATCAAGTATTTTGTCGCTGTGTAACCGCCAGCTCGGTCATTCACTCTCACATAAGGAACCTGATATTTATCTGATTCTGAACACAAAAGAACCATTGGAATACTCATAGATTCTACATAACTATAGTACTCTTCTGTAAGTTCAGCACTAATAAAGATAATACCGTCTACTCTTTTTTCGTTCAACATTTGTAGGTACTTCATTGTTTTAACACCTTGGAATTCAGTGTAGCATACAATAACATTTGATCCAACTTCATGAGTAACCTGTTCAATTCCGCTTAGTAATTCAGTTGCGAAAGTCCCAGTTAAGCTTGGTACCAGCACGCCCACAGTATGTGTTTTATTATTGATCAGCCCACGTGCAATAGCGTTAGGATGATACCCTAATTCCTCAATCACTCTAAGTACCATTTCCTTTGTATCTTCTGAATAGCCATCCTTTTCATTTAAGATTCTTGATACTGTAGCAATTGACACATTAGCTCTTTTAGCTACATCTTTGATAGTGTGTTTCATTATTTCATCCTCCAAGAGAACGTTTACAAATATACTATAACTTAATAGCTATATTTTATTTCTTCAGTTCTTTTAAGATTGTTAAGTTCTTTTAGAGTATAATTTAATTAAAATATCAAATCAAGAGTTATAACCTCTAAATGATTTTTGAACTACCCACCACTTACCAGCCTCTTTACCATTGAACTATGCCCTTCAAGCGCTTGAAGATGGTGTTTCCTCAACTATTTTAGATAAAATACTCACCAATATATATTATTTTTCTAATCTATTAATATGTAGTATATTCACCTCATATCTGCGATAGATTCTTTAATATTTTGAAAAATTTCATTGATTAAAATTCGGTTTAACATGACATCATTGTTAAGCCGTGTGCGTTACGCACAACGAAAAAAGATAGAACTTATAAGTTCTATCTTTTATTCCAAGCTAATTCAATTGATAAACCCTTGCTTCATAAGGACGTAATTCTAAAGGATTAAAATCATCTTCTGTAACCTTATAATTACTCAATCTTAGCATGCGCATCTTATTTTTCAACTGCTTTGGCAGCGTCATAACCGTTTGTTCATCGAATAAATTTACCACAATAAGAAACGTTTCATCGTCCTCAGTTCTTGTGTAAGCATATACTTGATCATGGTCTGCTGCAACTAATTCATAACTACCATAAATTAAAGCGTCACTTGACCCACGTAGTGCAATTAGCTTTTTATAATAATGGTAGATTGAGTTTGGATCTTGCAAGTTATTCTCTACATTGATATCGGGATAATTAGGATTCACCTTAATCCATGGTGTGCCCGTTGTAAAGCCGGCATTAACATCACTTGACCATTGCATTGGTGTACGCGAATTATCTCGCCCGTTCTTCCAAATCACTTCCATAACCTCATCGTGTGTTTTGCCTTCTGCACGCTCTTTTTTATACAGATTTTTAATCGCTACATCATTATAGTCATCAATGGAATCGAACTGAACATTCGTCATACCAATTTCTTGCCCTTGATAAATAAAAGGTGTACCTTGCATCAAGAAATAAAAGGTAGCTAATGCTTTTGCAGAAGTAATACGTAAATCTGTATCATTTCCCCATGTAGATACTGATCGTGCTTGGTCATGATTTTCTAAGAACAATGCGTTCCAACCTACACCATCTAATCCCTTTTGCCATTTCGTTAAAATTTCTTTTAATGCATGGATATCGATTCTCTTTGTTGTATCTTTACCCCAAAGATCTAAATGTTCGAATTGGAAAATCATATCAAAATAGCCATTTTCCTCGCCAATCCATTGTTCAGCTTCTTCGACACGCACACCATTTGCTTCCCCAACAGTCATAATGTCGTAATTATGCAATGTCTTTTTAGCAAATTCACTTAAGAATATATCAATTCCTGGCTGATTCATATGTCTTTCGAAGGATGGTACGTATTTTAGTTTTTTCGGATTTGGCATATCTGGATAACCTTCTGCTTTTTTTATGTGTGAAATTGCATCAATTCTGAATCCATCAATCCCTTTATCTAACCACCAGTTAACCATGTTATATAATTCCTTGCGAACAGTTGGATTTTCCCAATTTAAATCAGGTTGCTTTCGAGAAAATACGTGCATATAATATTCGTCTGTTTTTTCATCGTATTCCCAAACCGAACCACTAAAAATTGACTCCCAGTTATTTGGCTCTTTACCATCTTTTCCGGGGTGCCACATATAATAATCACGATATGGATTATCTTTTGAAGAGCGTGATTCAATAAACCATGGATGCTCATCAGAGGTATGGTTAATTACTAGGTCCATTATGATTTTCATACCACGTTTATGTGTCTCTTCTAACAGTTGATCAAAGTCTTCCATTGTTCCAAACTCATCCATTATACCCTGATAATCACTAATATCATAACCATTATCGTCATTCGGTGATTGATAAATTGGACTCATCCATATCACATCAATCCCTAAGTCTTTCAAATAATCAAGTTTCTGAATTGCTCCTTGAATATCACCAATACCATCACCATTTGAATCCATAAAACTTCTCGGATAAATCTGATAGGCTACCGCTTCTTTCCACCATTTCTTAGTCATGATTGTTCCTCCTGAAATTGTTTATCTTAAGTTGTATACTCGTGCTTCATAAGGTTTTAATTCTACACTGTCTATTTCTTCAGTTTCATCCACATTATAGTTTGCTATTAGCAACGTTTTATCAACAAACTCCAAATGATTTGGAAGATTGAAACTTACTAAATCACTAGAAAAATTACAGATGACAAGAAGTGTGTCTTCTTTCCATTTGCGGGTATAGGCATAGATTTGTTGATCATCTTTTGCTAGTAACTCATATTTTCCATGTACAATAACCGGATATCTTTTTCGCAGTGCAATTAATTTTTGGTAATAATAGAAGATTGAATCCGGATCAGCTAATGCCTCTTCGACGTTAATCGCTTTATAATTTGGATTAACCGGAATCCATGGCTCACCTTCTGTGAACCCAGCATTTGCTCGGCTAGACCATTGTACTGGTGTGCGCGCATTGTCACGGCCACGTTTATGAATTGCTTGCATTATTTCTTCTTCTGTCAGTAGATTTTTTTCAGTATAGTCTCGGAATGCATTTAAGGTCTCGATATCTCGATAATCATCAATTGATTCGAATGCAACATTAGTCATTCCAATTTCTTCCCCTTGATAGATATACGGTGTGCCTTTTAACATATGCAAACAAGTAGCCAACATTTTACCTGAGAGAACACGATACGCTTCTGAATCATCTGCAAAACGTGAGATTGCTCTTGGCTGGTCATGATTACTCCAATATAAACTATTCCAGCCATCCTCTTCTAAACCTTCCTGCCAACGAGAAAAAATGGTTTTTAATTCTGTTAGATTCCAATGCTCTGGTGTCCATTTACCATATTTACCATTACCGATATCAACATGCTCAAAATGAAAGACCATATTTAATTCCTTACGATTTTCTCCCGTATATAGTTTAGCTTGCTCGGCATTTACACCAGGCATCTCACCGACGGTAATCGTATCGTACTTGCTGAGTACTTGTTGATTCATTTCCTGCAAAAACTCATGTATTCGTGGCCCGTTAAGATAATAAGGCGAACCATCACCATAGCCTGTGTCTTGGATTTCTCCATTTGGAAAACGTTGATCTTTTGAAATCATATTAATAACATCCATCCGAAAACCATCTACACCTTTATCCAACCAAAAGGTCATCATATTGTATACATCATCTCGAACTTTTGGGTTTTCCCAATTTAGGTCAGGTTGTTTCTTACTAAATAAATGAAGATAGTATTCACCTGTGTTATCATCATATTGCCATGCACTTCCACCAAAAGCCGCACCCCAATTTGTTGGTGGAGAACCATCTTCATTCGGCTGTTTCCATATATAATAATCACGATAAGCATTATCTTTAGAAGAGCGTGATTCTATAAACCAACTGTGTTCATCTGAAGTATGATTTACAACAAGATCCATCATTATTTTTATATTGCGCTTATGCGCCTCTTGTAACATCTCATCAAAATCTTTCATTGTTCCAAACTCACTTATAATTGCACGATAATTACTAATATCATAGCCATTATCATCATTTGGTGATTCATATACAGGAGATAACCAAATTACCTCGATTCCTAGTTTAGCAAGGTAATCAAGTTTCTCTGTAATACCTTTTATATCACCAATACCATCTTGATTACTGTCATTAAAACTTCTTGGGTAAATTTGATATACTACCGCTTCTTTCCACCATTGTTTTGTCATAACATTCACTCCTATAACACAAATATATGTTCCCACTTTAAACCGACGTATGTTAACGCCTTCCTTACTCTCTTGTTGATCATAATAAGATCATAATCTACTGATAATTTTTTGACCTTTATGTAACATATCTACTTTATATCCATATTTCAGCTGAGCCATAGCAAACAGCTGTCATTTCACCAGATAGTCTAGACTATATTATCTTTCCAACATTGTTAATTAACTAACCTCATATATAAACGGTAAAATGCAGAAAATGATACAAATGCAATCAGACTAGCTGTAAAAAATAACAGTAAGAATAAGAAGCTATTTATACTTACATACAGAATAACTAAACTAGTTAGTAATATTGCAAAAAACAACATAGGACTACCTAACGTTAACGAAAGGGTATTTTTAAATACCTGACGTAACGTAATATTATAATGGACAAGTACTGAGAAAAAAATGATTGTATAAACATATAAAACAACTACGAATAAAAGAAACATAAAAAATAAAATAACATTTGATTGTTGAAAATAATAGAAATCAACAATTAGAACTGTCCAAACAATTGTTAGTACAAAACCACCTATAAAACTCTGTTTATAGTTAATTCGATAATGCTTCCAGTAAGAACGGATGAGTGATTTTTGTTCTTTTATAAGTATCCAATCTCTAACCATCGCAAACATTGCTGCCGTTGCAGGAGATACCAAGAATGGAGATAAAATTACTGTTACAATAAAAACCATGATCATTGAGAGGTTATCTGAATAAATTGCACTTAATAGAAGAAGAACAACCGGTAAATTAAAGGTTAACCATAACAGATTTACAACGGAAAATCGCATGATCCACTCCGTTGTTTTTAATAAACCATTTGTCATTGTATTCATAGCTATCTACTCCTTTAATCACCTGATCTAAATCTTAAGAATTCTATTTATGCAACGGGACAGCAAGCGTTTGCACCATATCACAAAAAAATCACTCTACTTTTTTGTAGGGTTGAGTCGACTCACGCTTCCTAATTTTTGTTGGAATAATGACACTTTTCGTATGTGTTGATCTTTCTTTTATCTCTTCAATTATACAACGTGCCGCCTCATAACCAAGTTGAAAAATATTCGTATCAACTGATGTTAAAGTTGGATTCATTAGTTCTGCAACTATTGTATTATTAAAGCTAATCAAACTGATATCTCTTGGAACCTCTATGTTTTTTTCTCGTAATACCGACATAATATGCAAAGAAGCTAAGTCATCTGACCCAAGAATTGCAGTCGGTTGAACGGGTAACGCTAATAATTCATCCAAGATAGTTTTGATACAGTCCATGTTTGTTGATTGTTTAATAAAAGCATCGTTTATTGGTATATTATTACTTTCTAACACTTCACGATAACCTTTTAATCTTGAATCAGTAATCTCAAACTCTCTGTCTCCTAGAATAATTGCTATCTCTTGATGACCTAACTGTATAAGATGTTCTGTAGCATCTTTAGCCGCTTGTACATTATCATTATTCACAAACATTATTTCATCTGTGTGAACTACTGGTTTCCCAACAACCACAAATGGTATCCCGCATTTCAACAGATATGGAACCACCTTATCATTCTCTTTAGAGTAAGTAACAATCATACCATCAACGCGCTTGCCTTGTACCATCTTTTCAACATCACGAAAAATCGCTTCTTCCGTCTCACCGGTAGTAATGCTAATACTGAAATCCCGTTTATGTGCATAGGAGCTTATCCCTTGCAATGCTACTGGAAAAAACGGATCATGTAAGGATTCAATCGTTGAATCTTTCATTACAATACCGATATTTTGTGTTGACTGCTGCACTAAGACACGTGCATTTAAGTTAATATGGTATCCCATTTCTTCCATTACTTTACGGACTTTACGCTTGGTTCTGTCACTTATATTCGGACTGTCTGAAATAACACGTGAAACGGTTGAAGTTGCCACATTTGCTTGTTTCGCTACATCTTTAATTGTGACCGCCATCTGTACACCCACTTTACTACTAATGTACTTATTTTAAAGCACCTTCTGATACTACTAAGTGCCATCGAGAGAACACTTAACAATTTATTTTTTAGTAACCTTATGTCAGCAACCACTATTTCGATTTTTAGCAAACGTTTGCACTAAAACAATAACACATGTTTTTAGGGTGTGCAACAAATTTCCCATAAAAGAAATCAATAAATTGAGTAATAACACGTTTGAATAGTTTCATAAAAAACTAGACCTAATTCTTTCAATTTACAATTCATGATAGACTATAAAGCAAACGTGTGCATAAAATACTATATTAAATTAAGAGTAAAAAAGATTCCCCTAATGATTGTTCTCTCTTCTTTTTGGGTATATATAATTTCATACAAATGAAGGCAGGTTTTTAATATGAAACAAAAAAACATATATGATCTAATTGGCATCGGTATTGGTCCATATAACTTAGGTTTAGCGGCATTAATAGATGAGCAAGACATTTTGGATGCTATTTTTTTCGAGCAAAACGCTACTTTTCAGTGGCATCCAGGTATGCTGATTGAAAGAACAGATCTACAAGTCCCCTTTTTAGCCGACCTTGTGACGCTTGCTAATCCAAAAAGTCATTATTCTTTTTTGAATTATTTACACACGCAAAATCGTCTTTATCCATTTTATTTCTTTCATCGGTTCGAAATACCACGTAAAGAATACGACGCATATGCGCGATGGGTAATCGAGCAACTTTCAAGTTGTCATCTCAAATCTGAAGTAGTTGATGTAATTGATCATCAAGACCATTTTGAAGTAAAAGTGAAACATTGGGATAAGGATGAAGTCAAGAGCTACCTAGCAAAGCATGTTGTAATGGGAACTGGAAGCAAACCTGCTACACCAAGTGGAACAAACGGATTACCTTTAGAAGATATCCATCATACCAGTCAATATCTATTCCACAAAGAAAGAACTCAAAAGGCGAAATCAATTACGATTATTGGATCTGGGCAAAGTGCTGCAGAAGTTTTTTATGACTTATTAAAGGAACAAGATTATTATGATTACCATCTTACATGGTTAACAAGGTCTACTGGACTTCTCCAATTAGATGCATCAAAAATTGGCCAAGAAGTTTTTTCTCCAGATTATGTTGATTACTTTCATGACTTACCATTTGACCAACGTATTGAAGCATTGGATAAACTAGGACAGCTACGAAAAGGTATTGATGCAATTACATTACATAAGATTTATGAATGGTTATATCACAAATCGGTTGATGGCAATAAATTAGAGATAACCATTCAACCGTTAACAGAATTAAATAATATTGAACGAAAGGACACTGATTACCAACTTGTCTGCAACCAATGGCAAGAAGGAAGTACATTCACGTTCACTAGTGAAAAAGTTATTTTGGCAACAGGTTACAAACCTAATATTCCTGACTGGTTTTTGGAGCGATTTAGCAAAAGAATAGCTTGGGAAGATGAAAAACGTTATCAAGTAACACGGGATTATCGCCTTGTTTTTCATGAAGAAGTGGATCGAAGCAATCATTTTTTCACACTAACTAACCTTGAACATTCACATGGTAGTGGTGCTACCAATCTTGCACTGGCAGTAGATCGTAATGTTCATATCATCAACAAAATTGCAGGGCAAGAAATTTATCGTGCCAAACAAGATACCCTATTCACACAATTTACGAAAAAATAGATGTGCGAATTTTGCACATCTATTTTTATGCAGATTGTTTTTTACTACGATTATACTTCCACATCATATAGCGATAGCGAACTGTACATCCAATACAGTACCCCATTAATGCTATACCCGCCGCTAAGACAACCATGACACTAAAGATGTATCCAATTATATCTATACCTAAGGCAAAAAATAATAACGCCACACCTAAGCAAATCGTCGCAATCCATTGGTTAAAGATTTGCTGTGCTTTATCTTCTTCTTTGTAGGTATTCAGAGGTTTTCTTAAAATCTGTTTCCCTAATATGATAATAGGATTCTTTTTAGTGATTACTGTATATACGCCAATGATAAATGGGATCAATAATAATGATTTTGCAAAAATTAATCCAATCACAACCGTTAAAACGATAAAGGTCTGATTTAGTTGAACTAATGGTTTTGGAATAGTATTCATTAAATGCATCTCCTTATAAAACTTATTATACACACTTGTTTAATCGGAATAAAGTTATTTGTTTGTTCACACCTTTTTAAGTTTATTATTTCCGAATACTTATAGGATATGACTTAATTTTGATTCCCTCAAGGAAAAACAACCAGGTCTTAGTTTTATGGTTCAAATCAAAAAGCACTGCATTTTCGCAGTGCTTTTTTGGCAAACATTCACATTTAATTATTGTGCTTTTTTCATTTGTTTACTACGCAATTGACCACAAGCAGCATCGATATCTGAGCCCTGTTCAACACGCACTCCGCAATTAATTCCTGCGTTTAGTAGTGTTTCATAAAACCCTACAATTGCATCTTTTTCACTGCGGTCATACTGATTATGCTCTTCTACTGGATTATACGGAATTAAGTTTACATAAGATAAATGACGTTTATTCTTAAGGAGTTTTGCTAATTGTAACGCTTCTTCCTTATGATCATTAACACCTTTTAATAAAATATATTCAAACGTAATTCGTCGATTGGTTTTTTCTAAATAATAATCAACTGCATCCATCAACTTCGCAATTGGAAATGCTTTGTTAATTTTCATAATACTTGTTCGCAGCTCGTCATTAGGTGCATGCAAAGAAACTGCCAGATTGACTTGGAAATTCTCATCAGCAAATTCGCGAATTTTATGCGCTAAACCACTTGTAGACAACGTAATGTGTCTTGCACCAATTGATAAACCTTCTTGATCATTAACAACACGTAAGAAATCCATTGTGTTATTGTAGTTATCAAATGGTTCCCCAATCCCCATTATAACAATATGACTAACCCGTTCGTCTTTCTTTTGTGCATCTAAATGGTGTTGGACTTTCATGATTTGTTCTACAATTTCCCCACCGGAAAGATCTCGGTTTTTCGTTAATAGTCCACTTGCACAAAACGTGCAGCCAATATTACAACCAACCTGGGTTGTCACACAAACGGATAAACCATAGGAAAAACGCATTAATACTGTTTCGATTAAATTACCATCCTCTAGTTTAAATAAAAATTTGATTGTGCCATCTTTTGATTCTTGTTTTATTTCTTCCGTTAATGTTTCTATATAAAAATTTGCTTCTAATAAAGCAATACAATCTTTGTTAAGATTTTTCATTGCATCAAATGTTGTTACACGTTTTTTATATAACCAATCCCAAACTTGTTTTGCTCGGAACTTTTTCTGACCATTTTCCACTAACCAGTCTGTTAGCTTTTCTTTCGTCAATCCGTAAATGGAATGTTTATTACTCATGTTTACCCCTCTTTTAAGCTTAATCATTAAAAAACTTACTTACCTATACTACCTACATTTATCTCATGTATCAAGTCATAGAGGCAATAATATTAATTTCTTTGCATTCTTTTAAATAAATTACTATTTTTTTTGTTAAAACATTGCTTTCTTTAAAATCACTTGTTATAATGAACTTAGCTATTTTGTTCGACAAAACACTTCAAGTAACTAGCAACGTGAAAGTTTTCGTTTTGATTGTATGAGCAAGAATAGTAATACATTTGTGTGGACGATCCACACATAGGAGGAAAAGTAATATGGCACAAGGTACAGTAAAATGGTTTAACGCAGACAAAGGTTTCGGATTTATCGAAGTAGAAGGACAAGACGATGTATTCGTACACTTCTCAGCAATCCAAGGCGAAGGCTTTAAAACACTTGAAGAAGGTCAAAGCGTAACATTCGATATCGAAGAAGGTAACCGTGGACCACAAGCTGCTAACGTTGAAAAAAACTAATAACAGCTATTAGATAAAAACGAACCAGATTAATCTGGTTCGTTTTTTTGTTTGGTCATTTAATTTAATTCGTTAACCAAAAAAACGTCTAACCTCCTAATGGCTAGACGCTACAAAGATCATATGAATCTCTATTAAGTCCTAGATGATAAAGGAAGCCAGTTCAGAACTTGTTGGATATGGTGATCCCAATAGCCCCATTCGTGTGTTCCTTTATCAAATATTGTGACAACATCTAAGTTCGTATGATCACAAATATTCTTAAATGTTACATTTTCTTCGTATAAGAAATCTTCTGTTCCGCATGCTTGATAAATTTTAGGTTTAGGTCCATCTGATCTATCATTTTTTTTAACCAGACTTAACACGTCATGCATTGTATTAGTCAAATCCTGCTCACCATAGACATTATACAATGTTTTTACTATAGGATCATTAGGATCTTGTTTATTTTTTACATGGCTCATGATATCCAAAGCTCCAGATAATGTCGCAGCAGCAGCAAATTGATCAGGTTTATTCAATGCCCATTTCAGGGCACCATACCCTCCCATTGAAAGACCTGCTACGAAATTATCTTCTCGTTTATCTGATAAAGGAAAAAACGAGCGTGCCACTTTAGGTAGCTCTTCTGTAATAAACGTCCAATAATTCTTGCCATACTTCATATCCGTATAAAAACTGTGATCAACATCAGGCATCACTACAGCTATCCCTAATTCTGCAACATAACGTTCAATAGACGTTCGTCGTGACCAAATCGTATGATCATCACTAAGCCCGTGTAATAAGTACAATGTGGGGTGCTTTTGATCTTGACGTTTATTGTTTTGCATGCCAATTTGATTAGAAGTTTGCTCCGGTAAAATCACTGTCATTGATGTGTTTAACATAAGTACTTCTGAGAAAAAATCACATGTAATCCTTGCCACTATTCCTTCATTCCTTTCGTTTAATATACATTTATTAGCTATTGGCACTATTAGCAGCAACTGCTCCAGCTGTTGCCGCAATCATTGCAGCTTGTTGTGCTTGGATAATCGTTTCCATTGTTGTCATCATTCCTGTTTCAACTATACTATGATCGGCTAATTTTTCACTAACAACAAAATTAAAAGCCATCATTCGGTTTAGATCTTTATACCATTTAAATTCTTTCATCTCATTTAATTGTTCCATTACATCACGAATCTTATCGATCTCCTCTATACCATCATCCATTAAAGCAAGCATACCAATTTGCGGATAGTCACCTATTTTTGTTTTAACACCTTTTTGTTGAAATATTTTAGTTATTTCAAAACAACGCTCTGTTAACAAATTCTTTTCAATACTTGGATCTAACGAAAGAATATGGCTTAAAAATTGCAGATTATTACCCTTATAGAAACCATTCTTATCCAAGGTTTGGTAAAAGTACTCCACATGAGCAGTGATTGAATCTACTTCCCCTTCTCGATTTGCCAACAAAACAGCTAATGGATAATCGCCAGATGACGTTAAAATTGGATGATCGCTACGCATTTTTTTATACATCCTATATGCTTTTTCAGCTTTTTGCCCTTTATCCTCATCCTCATCACCTTGTAGTAAAACTAAGGCCGCAATGTACGTAAATGGACCTTTCTTAAATCCATTTGACTTTAATAAGTCATAACACTCAAGTACTTGATTAAATTTGTCTTTGGGATCAGTAAACCGTACATCTAACATTGCAGATATGGTGAAACGTTGCTGCGAATTCAATGATGAGAACAGACCAACTTTAGACTTGATATAGTCTGCAGTTTGCATGAATTGCTTTAACTCAAATGGGTGATTGTTCACCACATAAGTTGCAGCAACCATCATGTTAATTTGGTTGTTACTAACTTTCCATTTCAGCTTTTTCTTCAACACTTGATAAATCCCTTGATACTTCGTGATTTTCTCCTCAAGCTCCTTCATCTCATCACACCTTCTTTAATTATGCTATATATACGATTCTATTAGATGAAAGTTTCATTTCTTACACATTATCTTCTGAATCCAATTCCGAGCCTTGTTCGACCGATTCTGAATCGGGATCTGTTACTGGTTCTGAGTCTGATTCGGCCGCAGGATCTTCGGTTGAGTTTGTATCTGATCCATCTGCGTCTGATTCTTGTTCTGTTAGTGGTTCAGAATCTTCAGTTGGCTCTGTGTCTGATTCTACACCTGTCTCAGAATCAGTTTTGGGTTCTGATTCGGTTTTGTCCGTTTCCGAGTCATCATTTGATTCTTCCTTGTCTTCTTTCTCCTGTTCAGACTCTGTATTAGTAACTGTTTTTGAACCTTCGTCTTCTTCGCTAGAATCATTGTTATTATTAGTTTGAAGAGATTCATCTTCTTCATTTTTTTTATTTGTTGTAGTTTCGGTTGTTTTAGTTGAATCTTGATTACTGCTAGTTTCGTGTTCATCAACAGTACTACTAGTGCTAGTTTGCTCATTTACTACCACAGAAGAACTTTGGTCCTCTATCTCATTATCGTTCTGTTCCTCTTCTTCCTCTAATTCCTCTTCAAGATCTTCTGGTTCCTGATCTTTTAGTTGGATTAATTGTTTGTTTCTTGTATCTCTAACCGCTCCACTAACTAATTCACTTGTATCACTTATATCATATGTATCAATCTTTGCTTCTTGTTGGCCTGGTTCACTGCTTAATACTAAAGGCACCATGATGCCAATTATTAGTACTAATAATAACCCTGTTAGAATAATTCGAAAACCATTCATCACTAACTCCCTTTCCACTTTTAAACTGTACGAAGTAATTCTCCATATTAACTTTAGCATATTTTGTCACATAATAGGAGGATTCTTGCTTTTTTTGGATTGTTTAGTAGAAACTCATTCATTGCAGGGGCTATTTTTTTTGTGTATCCTAATACTAGAAATAAATCTTATGTTACCTAAGTTAGAGTTAGGTGATTAGATACTTAAGGGAGCAGATCAAATGAAGCTTATCGCTACAGATTTAGATGGAACATTATTAAACGAAAACGGAGAAATAAGTATTGAAAATGCCACAGCAATAAAAAAAGCCATTGATGCTGGTATTCAAGTTGTTGTCGCAACTGGTCGTTCTTATTCAGCTGCAAACAAACCATTACAACAAGTTGGGTTAAACTGCCCTATTATTTGTTTGAATGGTGCAAATGTTTATACAGAGAATGGAGAGCGACTAAGTAATATCCCATTATCCAAATCGATTAGTAAGAAGATTTTACACCAATGTCAAGTTAATAATACATATTTTGAGTTATATACCAATCAAGGAATTTATTCTCCTGATCGTGCAAAATTTATGGATGTTTTACTTAACATCATGCTTTCTGCCAATCCTGATATTACGCGTGAAGAAGTAGAAGAACGTGCAGCATTAAGGTTTCAAGAAGAAGAATTTAAAATAACAGATGATTTTGAAGGTTTACTTGCAGATGAAAATATTGAGGTATTTAAAGCCCTTGCTTTCTGTCTAGAAGCAGATACCCTTGAAAAAGTAAAAACACCATTCACTGACGCGGACAATGTAGTAATTACTTCGTCGGGTTTTGACAACCTTGAATTTAACCACCCAGAAGCACAAAAAGGCATTGCACTCTCCATTTTTGCAGCTGAAAAAGGTATTGCTCTAAAAGATACCATGGCCCTTGGAGATAATTATAATGATTTATCGATGTTAAAAATCGTTGGTCGTGGTGTGGCAATGGGAAATGCTGAAGAAGGAATTAAAGCAACATGCGATTACCATACCGTCACAAATAACGAACATGGCGTTGCAAAAGCAATTGAAGCGATTTTATAATCTTTAAAAATAAATAAACAAGAAAAAATGCCGTTCTTTATCAAAAGAAACGGCATTTTCATTTTAAAATGTCACGTTAATAATTACCCAGATTAAAACAAAACTTAGTAAGATCGTCATATTGGAGACTGTACCTACAAACCTCTTATCATAACCGAATTCAACTGCATATGGCAGTGCTGAAACAGGTATAGGTAAAATTAAACCGATTAATAATGTGTAACGTATCATTGGTTCAAAAGGTAACAAAATAAATAATAGTATTCCTAGAAGCAAACCAATACCATATCGGGCCATTAAGAAGTTGCTAACGACACGTAAATATTCTTTATGAAAAGTAAAGTTTAAATACACACCTAATAACAATAACGATAACGGCATATTCGCGCTTGATATGATCGAAGCTGTGTCTATAAATAACGAAGGTAATGGAATATGTAAGACATTGAGTAAGAAAACAATCATATAAGTCATTAATGGAATCGACTTAACTAATTTAAGACTAATATCTCTCATACTCACTTTTGTTTCTTCACTAGTATAATAACTACCCAGTAAATAACTTAAACCAAATACGATAAAAGCATTACCAACATCAAACAAACCAAAATATTTAATCCCTTCTGTTCCCCATATACCTTCAACAAGCGGATAGGCGAATAGACCAACATTATAACCAGGTATCATCATGATCAGCATTCCTCTAGTACTTTTTTGTTCTTTTTTAAATAATAGAATACCTATAAAGGAAAGAAAAATCCCTGCTACAATTGCAGCAATGACAAGAACCAATAACGTAGGCTCAATCGTTAGATCATGAAAAGTCACAATAATAAGTGAGGGTAATGTAAGGTTAAAAATAATGCGTGCAAGCGCTTCTCCATCACGTTCTTTTAATATGTTTGTTCGTTTGACTAAATACCCTAAACCGATAATTATTATAGAAAATATAAATTGCTGATTAAATCCGTCCAAGATGAATACTCCTTATGTAAAAATGGTTATAAGATTACTATATCATAACAATGCAACCCGTAAGCCGATATAATGGCTAACTCTCTCTGTATATTCACTTAAAAATTGGTGAATATATTCTCACTAATACAAAATTATGATACACTCCTACTATACTTTAACAAACAGACAGGAGACAGCTATGACTGAATACAAAGCACTTTTTTTAGATATCGACGGAACCATTTTAAAACCAGATCATACAATTGAGAATTCAACGAGAGAAGCTATTCGACAAGTTAAGGCTAAAGGATTGGAAATTTTTCTAGCTACAGGTAGACCATTACATGAAGTAAGTCATATTGCAGAAGAATTAGATATCCATTCTTTCATTGGTTACAATGGAGCGTTTGCCATTTACCAAGATCGAGAAATTTTAAATGAAGCAATGAAAAAAGAAACAGTAGAATATTACCTTAAAGTTTGTGAACAACATGATCATGAAATGGTACTTTACACAAGTGATAAAAACCTATTTACTTCTCTAGATAAATCGTATGTAAAACAATTTATTGCAAATTTTGATTTAAAACAAAATCATCTATTCACAACAGATCAAGCGGAAAATATTCTGGGCATCACAATCATGAATTTAACAGAACCTGAAATACCGTTATATGAAACCAATGAGCCTATTTTCTTTTCCCAAGTAAACGTTGCCGACTTTACACACAATTATGATGTTATTCGGGAAAATGTTAATAAAGGTAGAGCAATTAAAATAGCATTAGATGAGTTAGGATTTGAACCTTCTAACGCAATTGCTTTTGGAGATGGTATGAACGATAAACAAATGCTTGAATATGTAGGAGAAAGTTTTGCAATGGGAAATGCGCATCAGGATTTATTCGCTTATGCAAAGCATCAAACCACAACAGTTGAAGATAACGGAATCTATAATGGCTTGAAAAAAATAGGATTAATTGATTAAAGCCCAAATAAACACTTTATAGTCATCAGCCTACAACACAATCATCGATTTACATATTGTATAGTAGTCAAGACAATAAGGTGGTGAAAAAAATGGGTCACTATGGTGGATGTGGCTATCCTCAAGCCGGCTATGGCGGAGGCTTTGCCTTAATTGTAGTTTTATTTATCTTGTTAATTATTGTCGGCGCTTCTTTTTATTAAAAAGTAATGCAACAAAATAGTGGTAAGGGGTTGAATTAACCCTTTTACCACTATTTTATTATATACATTAATCTGGCGAAATTATTTACATGCAAGTGCTAGCGCCCTATCTTAAGGCTGCCAACAAACCGTTACAAAGATTGATTTTGTTTGGAATGGTTTCTTCTATAACAATAGTCTGTTACACTTTGATTGTAGGTGAGATTTGTTCATGACTTCCCCAAAGTTCTATATACAATGTTCTCACCTACTAAAGGTATAATGGCAAACAAAAGAGCCCCTTACCCATAATAGTAAGAGGCTCGTATTATTATCTTACGTAAGCGGTCAGCATCCATAATGTTTTATCTACACTTGTTTTATAACCAATCATCAAGTCTTCACTAATATCATCGCCAGCTTCACCTGCAAGCTGTATCCCTTTAGCTAATTCTTTCTGAATAATTTTATAATCGTTAATCACTGATTTAACCATTTCTTCAGCAGATACTTCCTTACTATATGGCTTTTCATCAATTGTTGCATTTTCTAAAAACTCTTTTAAAGTAGAATACGGACTTCCACCGATTGTTAACAGACGTTCTGCAAATTCATCAAACTTTTCATTTACTTCATTATATAATTCCTCAAACTTTTCATGTAAAACAAAAAAG
Organism: Paraliobacillus quinghaiensis; assembly: GCF_003426025.1. Taxonomy (GTDB): domain Bacteria; phylum Bacillota; class Bacilli; order Bacillales; family Amphibacillaceae; genus Paraliobacillus_A; species Paraliobacillus_A quinghaiensis. The sequence continues at coordinate 148,156 of NZ_QJSH01000002.1, read as the reverse complement.
TTGTGCCCTTTTACATACCAATGGTGTTGATGTAATTTTGTAAAAAATACACCATGTGTTGCTACTAATTGATTTAGTTGTTGTTGTAATGCTTGATTTTCATTTGTCATTTGTAATACCACCTTATTGTTTTAATTATTACTTTATAATTATTATAATATAATGATTGTAAGGTGTCCACTTCATTGCTTCACTTTACATTACTTATTTTAGCCAAAAAGGTTTTATAATAGACAAAGGATTTTAACTTATTCCATCACATTCAATGCTTGAACCATTTGTTCATAATTCATTGGTCCAAAAGACTTTTGCTGAATAATTCCATTTGAATCAATCATATACGTAGTTGGAATCGGTCGAATTGCATATTCTGTTGCTACGTTCGTGTTTTCATCCATTAGTATAGGAAAAGTTAACCCATACTCCTCCACAAAATCATGAACATCTTGCCTTGCCGCTTCTGATTCTGTTAAATTAACAGCTAAAATTTTTATATCCGTTTGCTCATGGAATTTTTGCATATCAGGCATCTCTGCGCGACAAGGTGGACACCATGTTGCCCAAAAATTGAGCATAACGCGCTCTCCACGATAATCCGCTAGTTGAACCTTCTCACCCGATAAGGTCTCCAAACTAAAATTTGGTGCTTCATTACCAACTTGTATACCTATATTTCCTTTATCCTGCTCTTGTTCACTCACTTCACTCTCATTTTCCCTTTGACCTGTTTCCACTTCTGATTCATTGATCGTTTCAAAGTCTGACCTATCTGTTTCTTCATTATCCGTTAAATCATAAACAGCCCAACCGAACATTCCTACTAAGATCAGAACCAAGATTGTCTTTTTGATATAAACCCCTCCTATCCCAAGTTAGCTAACCATGAGTCTTGAACGACTCGTAATAAAAAATTCGATATTCTTGCTAATTGTCCCGTAAAGAGCAATACACCAAACAAAATCATGATCGCTCCACCTACTTGGGTAATTTTTTTTGTATAACGCACAAGCCATTTAGCGTATCCTAAGAAAAAAGTTAGAACGAGAAATGGTAAAGCAAACCCTATAATATAAAAAACAGTATAGACAGCACCCTGTGTTGGATTACTACCAGCAATAACCAAAATGGAAGCAAAAATTGGTCCAATACAAGGAGTCCAACCTGCTGCAAATCCAATTCCAATAAAGAAGCTACCAATTAATCCAGACGGTTTCTGCTTAAAACGTAAGCGCGTTTCTTTCAATAATGGCTTAAATGTAAACCAACCACCAACAAATAACCCCATGATGATAATAAAAATACCCGCAATACGCTGAATGAAAATGCCAGACTCACCTGATAATAGACCTTGCATCCATTGACCAAACATTGATACACCGATTCCTAAACTTAAAAAGATCATCGATACACCCAATAAGAAAAATATCGCATGAAATAATAGACGTGCTTGTACATTCTTTTCTTTATGTCCTTGCAGTTCTTTAACACTCATTCCCGTTATGTAAGACAGGTAGGCTGGAAAAAGAGGTAATGTACAAGGAGATAAGAAAGATAACATACCTGCACCAAAAGCAAGCCATATTGTTAAATCTGCAGCTTGTTGCATAAAAAATACCTCCTTATCACGTTAAAAAGTATGATTTCAACTACTATTTCATACCTTTTTGCTTCGAACCAAAAGAAGAACCCCAATTAGCCCTATCATTATGAAGAACCAACTATCCACCGAAAACTGAAATATAACTTGTTGGTTAAATAATCCTAATAAGCCATGACCTACTCCCCATATTACCAGGCTTATACCTATCAATAAACCATCATTAACTTTTCCTTGTACCAGCAACATAAGTAGCACCAATACAAAATATAAACCGAGTTGCAAAACAGAAAAGGGACTTGTAAAAAAGACCAATTGACTAAATATAAAGCTAAAGGAAGCCACAATTAAGACAAAAATCAATGTTAGCAGAAAAGGTTTAACTTCAAACAAAGCTTTTTTTATTTGATACCAACCATATCCACTTAATAAAATAATCGCTATATAAAACGCCGTAGAGTTACTTGGAAAAGCTAACACCGCAATAGGGTCTTTAAGAAAGATAGAAAAATGAAGTGCTATTTTACTAATCCAAAGTGCCACGACAAAAATTATTAAATAATTACTGACATGGTCAAGATAGCGTTTTGTTTTTTCTTTGGTATACGGACCATTAAACCAAAATACAAAAAAACCTATAATAAAACTGATTACAGTAAAAATTAAAGAACTTTTCATTACTATTGGGCCTAACATAAAAGCTGCCGGCATTAAATAACCTCCCTTTTAACGCAATTTAACATTTACTTCTTAGATGCAACTGCTAGATAGTTAATTTGATTAATCGCTTCTATATTAATGTCGCCAAAATTACGATTTAATAAGTCAGCTAATTTATCCCTACTAATTCGAATAGCTAGTGGTGGTCCAGACTCTGACTCAATTGCTTCAAACTCAACAATTCCCAGCTTACCATTCGGTTTTAGGATGCGCTTGATTTCAAGCAGCGTTTGCTCCAAATCATCTACTTCGTGCATCACAAAAGCTGCCATTACACGATCCACTGATGCATCTTCAAGTGGGATCTTGTCTAAGTTACTTTCTATATATGCAATATTAGTTGTATTATTTCTTAATGCATTATCTTTTAAGAATTCTAACATTTGGGGTGCAATATCAATCGCATAAACAGTATCTTTCGTCCGTTCTGCCATTGGTATGGTAAAAAAACCAGACCCAGCACCCAAATCAGCAACACTATTAGTTTCACCAATTTCAAGAGAATCAATTAACTTCTCAGGTTGTAACTTATCGTATCTTTCAGCTGCCATTAATTTTGTAGCTTTTGCAGGATCAAAACGTTTATCATGATGTGCCATTTTTAGTTCTCCTTTAGGTTGTTTATTAAAAACTTTTATGTGATTACAACTTTATACCCTAGTACGTATAAAGTCAATTAGTTCACTTTATCCTATTTTTCTCAGTGTTAATATTTGTTAAAATAGGTGAGATATCTTCGCAAAAGGGGGTATAGATATGAGTTTAAAGTCATCTATTTATAAAATGCTTCGCGTGTGGAATGACATTGATGCGGTCAAAAAAGGTAAGGTAGGTAAGCGCGTTGGTCGACGAGTAGCAGGAAAAGCTACAGGAAAGGCATTTAAGAAGCTGTTTAAATAAAAGAATAAAAGCATGACACGCCTTGTGTCATGCTTCTTTTTATCCATTATTTCTCACAAACAACAATCCCAAGCGGATGATACTCAAGTGTGGCATGGTCTCTTGGTTCAATTAACGCGCCCTTTTGCACATAATGCGTTACAGATGAATAGTCAGAAAAAAGACTTGCAAATTCAGCAGGCGTTAACTGATGAACATGAAACGGTGAGCCACATGGTACGTCCCTACCCTTTCCAAATGGCGTTGACAATACTAATTTTCCACCAGGCTTTAGTAAATTATAAATATTAGATAAGAACTGTTCCTCTGCTTCTACATGTTCAATTGTTTCAAAACTAACGATCGTATCAAATTGACCAAATTGTTCTGGAAGCGTCGTGTCTGTTACATCCGCTTGATAAAATGATGATTTTGGATGATAGTAATGGTGTTTCGCGTATTCTAACGTAGAATCATCAATATCAACACCTATTATTTCAGTAATTTCCTTCTTTTTCTTTTTTGCAATAATGTGTGTACCAAACCCTGAACCACTCGCAAAATCCAATACACGACCCTTGATGAATGGAAGTGCAAAATGATAACGCGCCACATGTTCAATTAATAATTCATTTGTTATTTTCATATTTTCAGGAATAACACGTTCCCCTGTGTCTTCTAACATATTTTCACCGCTTTTGATCAAGTTTGTTTACTTCATTAAAATACATATATACAACAGTATAATGGACAAATGAGAGAAATTAAAGCATCCACTATTAATAGGCCAATATTTATACAATGTAAACTCTATTTTATCGAGAAGCTAACAGCTTTCTTCAATGAAGAAAAAATCCCGGTTCCTAATGGATTTTCAGTTGAAAATGATGTGAGTAATGAAAACCCGCGTCTATTTACAGATGATTTCTATATCGTATTTATTCAAAATTTTTCTAAACTAGGTATTGGGAATCGCAGACCAATGAATGTGGTCGAAATAACCGGTATCTACTATAATATGATACGTAACCAGTTGGGACGAACATTGTGTACTGGGTTCAGTCAAGTTGCAAAATTAGAAAAAGTCCGTGATTATATGATTAGAGGGAGAGATATTGCTGATAAACACGTTGAAATATTTGGTTCCACATTAGGTGATGAACTACTTCCTTCAGCAAGTTCATGGGATACATTACCAACAGCATCAACCTCCCCTACTTTTTCAGATAAAATAATGATGTTTAATATCTTATCATTAAATGGAATAGGCATAGGAAACTATGGGCGGAACCTTGGCACAACCCAAAGACATGATTTAGCAGTAACTTACATAAGGCTTATAACAGAGGTTGGTGCTTATGCAGAAGATGGTGCCAATATAATGATTCAAAACGGCTGGATGGAACAAGCTCCACAAGCACCTGATAGAGACCAACTAGCACACAAAAAAGCAGATAAAAAGGGCTAACAAATATTGTTAGCCCCTTTTCTTTTACCTTATTTACTTTTTTCAATTGCATTTATTAATTTGTTCTCTATATCTTGTGCTAGTGCTACTAACTCTTCTTCGTCCACTAAATCAATTAATGATGTCGGTTTTGGCATACCAATTTTTGTTTTGCCCTCATCTTGATACAATACAATCTTACATGGTAAGAAATAACCTACCAATTGATTTTTAGTTAAAAGATTCGCCGCTTCTTTTGGATTACATACTTCTAAGACAAGATATGGCTGCTCAAAATCAATACCTTTATTATTTAATGTTTCTTTTATATCAAATTGCCAAAGGATACCGAACTTTTGATCTTTTAAATTTTCCTCTAAAGCCTGTACTGCTTCTTGCATCGTCTTGTTTGATTCTACCGTATAATGAAACATAAAACATCTACTCCTTTACGGTTATAGTCGACTAACTTGTTAGAAATTATTCACCTTTTTTAAGCCAGAACTTGAGTACGTCACCTTCATCAGTATCTTTTACTAATTCATGACCACCAGCTTTAGCCCAAGCTGTTAAGTCACTTTTAGCACCTTGATCTGTTGCATGTACTTCTAAAACTTCTCCAGCGTTTAACTCTGCCATTGCTTTTTTTGTTTTTACGATAGGCATTGGACAAGCCAATCCTTTTGCATCTAATACTTTTGTTGCTTCCATTATAAAATTCCTCCTGTTGTGTAATTTATCTTTTTAAACATTTACTTTTATTACTTACTTAACTTCTCCTGGCCAAGCAATCATGCCACCAACCATGTTTGTCACATCAAAACCTTTTTGTGTTAAGAATTGACATGCATTACCACTTCTACCACCTGAGCGGCAAACCATGTAGTAATGTTTATCTTTATCTAATTCGCTTAAACGGGCTTCAACTTCTCCAAGTGCGATATGCTTCGCTTGTGGAATCTTTCCCTCTTCTACTTCAAAATCTTCGCGAACATCAATAATGTTAACATCCTCATTAGCTGCCAGCTTGTTTGCTAGCTCTTCTGCAGTAATTTCTTTCATGTTAGAATACCCTCCATTTAATAATTATATAAATAAGTTGACATTTCCATCTTGCGCATCGCCAATGTATGCTGCAACGCCACCATATTCTAAATCATCTAACAACTCTTCTTTTTGTAATCCTAGTAGATCCATTGTCATTGTGCAAGCAATCAGCTTAACATCTTGTTCTTGTGCCATCTCCACTAATTGTGGTAAAGGCATCGCATTGTGCTTTTTCATTACTGATTTAATCATTTTAGGACCCATTCCCATATAATTCATTTTAGATAAGCCCATTTTGTCAGCGCCTCTAGGCATCATTTTGCCAAACATCTTTTCAAGAAACCCTTTTTTCACAGCGACTTGATTATCTTTTCTAAGTGCATTTAAGCCCCAAAAAGTATGGAAAATTGTTACCTCATGATCGTATGCTGCTGCGCCGTTTGCAATGATATAAGCTGCCATCGCTTTATCATAGTCCCCACTAAACAACACGATCGTTGTCTTCTTTTTCTCTGTCATAGTGTTATCCTCCCAAAAATCTATTTATTTATTAATACATATACACGTAAAGGTATTGTAATAGTTTAAAAAAATACATACCTGATTTAATTTATCTACTTTTAACAAGTAAGTCTACTGCTTCTTGAATCAATTCTTCTGAGCTTTCGTCGTTACCTTTTTCTTCAATAATACATTTTTGTAAATTTGTACTTACAATAAGTGCTGCAGTTCGGTCCATTGCACTACGTACTGCTGACATTTGTGTTACAAGGTCACGACACTCTTTTTCTTCATCCATCATTTTTAATAAACCACGTACTTGACCTTCAATTCGCTTTACTCTGTTCTTAATTTTAGTATCATATTGCATGAACGATCCTGCCCCTTTCTTGAATTACTCATTTACTAACGTACATTATATACCCTGATCGGTATAAAAGTCAACCAAGCCGTTTAAAACAGCTGCAAATTATATTCCTTAATAAAACTAAGCTAAAATATCAAGCCAAATTTTTATTGCAGTTCCTACAATCAATACAGCTAAGATCACTTGTAGAACTGTTGCATTTACTTTTTTCCCAGCATTAGCACCAAGTGGAGATGCAATCAGACTCGCAACAATCATAATCGCTGCTGGTAAATATTCTACTTGCCCTGTCGTCACTTTCCCGACAGTAGACCCAATCGAAGAAATAAATGTTATTGCCAAAGATGATGCAATGGTCATACGTGTTGGGATTTTTAAAACGACAAGCATGATCGGCACTAATAAAAATGCTCCCGCAGCTCCTACAATACCTGCCCCGATTCCAACAATTAAAGCGAGTACAGATGCTAAAGGTTTGTTAAAACGCACTTGATCAAAAGCAACATCATCTATTCCTTTTTTCGGAATAAACATCATTGCTGCAGCAATTAAAGCTAGGACACCGTAGACAAAATTAATCGCATCGCCTGTCATTAACCTAGATCCGAATCCGCCAATAAAACTCCCAACTAAAATGCTACTCCCCATATAAAGAATCAATTGTTTGTTTAGGAATCCACCTTTTCGGTAGGCCCAAACACCACCAATTGTCGCAAATAATACTTGAACAGCACTTATTCCAGATACCTCATGTGCTGAGAAAGCTGCCAGTCCAAATAGTGATGGGATATATAAAAGCATCGGATATTTAATAATCGATCCACCTATTCCAAGCATTCCCGAGATATAGGAACCGATGAATCCGATAAGGAAAATCACAATCATAAACTCAATACTTAACTCCACTTATAAAACCTCCTAATCCTATTTGACTGTGAATTATCTAACAGCACAACGGTTAGGACCAATTTCCATTTCACGTTGTTTCTCATTATCTGGTGTGATTTTACCCATATTTGTTTCACGAATTTTTTCGTATGCATTTGGTTGTGGTGGTAGGTTCTCTGTCACCATTTTTCTGAAAGTCGCTTCATCTTCAATATTCAAGCCGTGATTTGTAGCAAACAAATTACCTAATGTTTCTGCTACTGTTCCATCATCATTTAATTCATCAATAATCATGAAGTGTGCAGGCAAAACAACTAGATCATCAGATAGTTTTTGGTAACGCTCATACAGGCTGTTACGTAGATCTCCAACCCAATCTTCCGCTTTACCAGCTAAGTCAGGACGTCCAATTGAATCAATAAATAAAATATCTCCTGTTAATAAGAATTTCTCATCAATGATAAATGACGTTGAACCAATTGTGTGACCTGGTGTGTATAGTGCTTGAATATCAATCTTTGTTGAGCCAACTGTAATTATTTCACCGTCAACTAGTTCTTGGTAATCAAAAGTAACTTCTTCTGCGTCTTTAGGTGGTAGCCAGTAAGTTGCACCTGTATTTATCGCGATATTACGTCCACCCGAAATGTGATCAGCGTGCAAGTGTGTATCCAATACATTAGTGATCTTAACACCTTTTTCATTCGCAAAATCAGTAAACACATCTGTCATACGAACTGCATCAATTATTGCTGCTTCACCAGCTGAAATTACCATATAAGATAGGCAACCTTTACCAATACGAACAAATTGATATAATTCGCCTCCGTCTTTTAGATCGGATACTTTAATTGGCTCTAAATGTTCACTCCATGCTTTCATTCCACCTTTTAGATAGGAAACGTTTAATCCAGCCTCAGCTAACATTTCAGCTACCATGACAGATGAACCTTCTTTTGCACAGACAACTAAAATATCTTTGTCTTTTGGAAGCTGATCTAAAATACCTTCTACTCCATCAATTAAATCAAAATAAGGTACATTTAGGTATGTGAAGTTTTCTCCTTCAATTTTCCAATCAGCATATTCTTCTTGGTTGCGCACATCCAAAATAAATAGTTCCTCTTTATTGATCACCTTTTTTGTTACTTGCTTTGTTGTCATCTCTTGCATTGCCATTCTAAATGACCTCCTGTTGTTTTGTTTTTATACTTTTTACACCTTTTTGTTTGTAAAGTACCCAAGAAATTAGACGCCCAGTTAAAATCACACATTAACTATAACGTCTTTATTTAAAAGTTTTTTTAATAGAGCTTTTTTGTTTATAACGCCGCTTTGATGCTTTCTGGATCAAAGCCGATTATCCACTTTCCGTTTACTTCGGATTGTGGTACACCCATTTGTCCTGTGGCTTCAACAACTTTTCTCATCATTTCTGGTTGTTTCTCCACATTAATTTCGTTAAATGGAATATCTTGATCTTGCAAATAATTTTTCAACATCACACAATACGGACATGTATTTGTTGTATATACATTTACATTACTCATATATAATTCCTCCTAAAATTTTTTTGATTTAATCTAGCGCCAAGCATTCATGCCACCTTTTACATTTGTCACTTGATCGTAGCCTAATTTCTTTAATTGCTTACATGCTTGTTGACTTCGCATGCCGCTTTGACAGATCACAACAACTTCTTTCTCTTTGTTGATCTCTTTTTCTGCTTTTTGCTTCAGCTGATGCAATGGAACATTTTTAAACTCTTTAATCTTGTTCCCTTTGAATTCATTTGGTGTACGAACATCAATAAACTGCTTCTTTTTATCTTTCAGTTCATTTTTTAGTTTGGCAGTAGAAATTGTCTGTACACCTTTTGTCGGCACCATACGTTTAATCATGATGTAGGTTAGGAAAATAACTGCAATATATAATGTGTATTCCAAGTTTTTCTCTCCTTTTTAATAATCATTAATACCCCTACAGGTATAATAATAACAAAATAAAAAAGTTTGTCAACTTTTCAACAATTTTTCTAAATTCGACAAAATTGTGTCAGCAAACTGTTAACCCAATTATATACCCCTATAGGTATGAAATCAACCCCTAATTTAAAATTTTTGTTGCCAGCACCAAAGGTTACTGGCAACACTACTTTTTATTCATTTACTTTATTCTTCAGACGGTCATATTCTTCTTCCGATATTTCGCCTCGGGCTAACCGCTGCTTTAGTGTCTCTAGCGGCTGATCTTTTCGGTTTGAATTTGTTCCAGTATTTGAACCTGCTTTAAGCACCCAAATAACCAAAACAATTAAACCAATAAAAATTAAAAAACCAAACAATCCAAACATTAACATACCTGATCCATAACCATACATTGCTTCTTGCATCATAGTAACTCCTCCTTCTTTTTTCTCTCCATACTCTATGAGGTATTATACATTTCAAGTTTATACAACTCTTATCCTCTATATTAAAGACAAAATGTTGAGAAAGTATCGATAAAATTAAAGTATTTACTTTTATTCCTTAGATTTATTTACCCATTTATAGCCTATTCCCCAGACAGTATGAAAATAATCATCGATTGGAAATCCAGTTTGCCGAATTTTATCACGTATATTTCGAACATGTGAGTCAATTGTTCGTCCTTCCGTATTGGAATCAAATCCCCATAACAACTCAATTAATTGTTCTCTTGCATAAACTCTTCCAGGATGCTGCATAAGATGACCAATCATCATAAATTCCTTTGGTGTTACTTTTATATGTTGTCCACGATAGGTAAGCGTATACTTATTCTCATCCCAGACTAACCCTTCCACCTCAGTCATTTGTTGAGATGGAACGCGCCTTAATAGTGCTTCCATTCTTGCGATTAACTCTTGTCCATCAAAAGGTTTCGTTATATAGTCATCTGCACCTAACTTTAAACCTTTGACAACATCCTCTTTTTGATCGCGTGCTGTTAACATAATAATAGGAATGTCTAATGTTTCCCGGATTTCTTGACAAAGTTCAAACCCATCTGTTTCTGGCATCATAATATCCAATAAAATAATATCATATTTGTTTTTTTCTAAGAATGTTCTTGCTGCTTTGGCATTGATTGCTTGATCATGATCAAAACCATATGGTTCTATAAAAAGAGAAATCATATCTAACATTCTTTGTTCATCGTCAATTATTAAAACATGTGCCATTGTCATCCTCCAACATCAATATTTAGGTAACTTAATCGATACGAAGGTTCCCTCTCCTAGTTCACTTTCTATCGAAATAGTCCCCTGATGTGCATCAATAATTTCCTTTACGATTGCTAAGCCTAATCCAGTTCCACCTGTTTTTCTCGAACGAGACTTTTCAACACGATAAAATCGAGTAAAAAGATGCTTAAGTGCTTCTTTTTCTATACCAATGCCATTATCCTGCACGTTAATACAGACTTCTTCTACATTTTCAATAACTTCCACTTTTACTGTCCCTTGATCTGATAGATATTTCCGTGCATTATCTAAAACATTCCACATTACCTGGTTGAACCGATCAGGATCAATAAAAACTTCAATTCCTCCAGGACAGTTAATCTGTAGCTTATGTCCATTTGCTTCAAAAGCTGGTGTAACCCGATCAACTACTTGCTTAATCACATCACATAACAATACTTCGCGGCGACTGATTTCAAATTGGTTACTATCTAGCTTTGCTAAATCAAACAATTGTTGAATCATTCGTGTCAGTGCTTCCACTTCTTGCCGAATAATATCAAGATAAGCTGCACGCTCTGTTTCACTAATCGTTGAGCGTTGTGCAATTTCAGCATACCCTTTTACATAAGTTAAAGGTGTACGTAATTCATGAGAAATACTTGATAAAAAGTCGTTACGTTCCTTTTTTAATCGTGTTAAATCCGTTGATAAACCTGAGATAGCTTTAGCCAGCTCTCCTAATTCATCTCTCCGATAAACTTGCAAGGGAACATGTTCTTTGCCTTCTCGCAACTGTGTTGTTGCATCTTTCATCTGTCGGACTGGTAGCGTGATTAACCGAGATAAAAGTAGAACAATAACTAACGTAATGAGTAAAGAAATGCCGCCAATTACTAGAAACTGCTTCTGTAGGTTTTGAACAAGCCCTTGGATATAATTCGTATCAGCAAACATATAAACATAACCAAGTAGCTTATCGTTATGAACAATTGGACTAACTGTCGCAATAAAGGTAGAATTGGCCCAATCATCAAACACGGTCGATCCATTTTGCTTATTACTAACTTCCCTAGAGATAACCTCTCGCATCTTTTGGGAAACCTGGTTTGATTGTTCTATTATTTGTTGTTCTCTATCGGTGATGACAACGGAGTAATTCGCCGATTCTTCCATTAATGCAACGTGTTCTAATGTAGTCGGATTGAAATAATCTCCCAATACAGCACTATGAGCATTCCCTCGATCTAAAACACTCTCAAACACTTCTCCAACACGATCATTAACCAAATTAGAATACAAAAGCAGATAGAAAAAGGATAAAACGGCAATTAATAAGATAAAAAAAAGTGAGCCTATTCGAAATGATAATCTATCTAACATAAAAAACCTCTTCCATCTTACTTATCTTGTTTTAGTATCTTCTTTAGTCTGTTATATTCTTCTTCGGTAATTTCACCCTTAGCCAAGCGTTCTTTTAGAATCTGAACTGAAGGATTCTCTCTGCCTCCAGTCAAATAATTCATTACTAGAATAGCACCGATTAAGATTAAAACTGACCATAGAATAAAAAACCAAATCATCGGCGCAAACATTGTTTGATGCATCATCAAGGATCCCTCCTCATCTTACATACATTAAGCATAACGTGAAATTATCGAGATTTTGTGCATAAATATTATTTTGAAAATACATGCAACTTTTCTTGATAAATCTTATCAATACTTGATTGTAAATTAGTATAATCAACTGGTTTACTAAACCAAAACCCTTGAAAATGGTAGCATCCTAATTTGTGTAGAATACGAACATGTTCCTTCGACTCTGTACCTTCTGCAATTACCGTTAATCCAAGCACGCGCGTCATTTCCATTATTGCCTGAACAATGGCAAAATCATTCGAATCTTCATGAATATTTGTAACAAAAGCTCGATCAATTTTCAAACAATCAATTGGAAATTTTTTTAAATAAGATAAAGATGAATAACCGACACCAAAGTCATCGACAGATATCCGAATACCTAAAGCCTTCAGTTCAAGTAAAATCTGCATAGATAATGATAAATCTCTCATCAACATACTCTCTGTAATCTCAAAAGTTAAAAGCTCTGCTGGACACGCTGTCTCTTCTAGGATCGCTTTTACATTATCTATAAATCCATCTGATTCCATTTGACGGTAGGAGATATTGATTGATGCAGTACGCTTAATACCCTGTTTATGCCATTTCAACGTATCAAGACAAACTTGACGAATGATCCATTCACTAATCGGAACAATCCATCCCGTGCCTTCAGCAATCTTGATAAATTCATCAGGGGAAACCATTCCTAATGTAGGATGTTCCCAGCGAATTAAAGCCTCTACTCCATCGACCGACATTTCTTCTAAATTCACTTGTGGTTGATACATCATCTTAAACTGATTTCGATCTAAAGCATGATACAAATCATTTTGAATCGCAATTGATGCCCTTATACCTTTATGCATTTCATCAATATAAATATGATAACGATGTTTACCTGTTTTCTGAGCTGTTTGTAGGGCTAAATCTGCTTGTATACGCAGTGTATCTGCAGTTTGTTCTTTGAATAAAGCTACCCCCATACTAACAGTTGCTACAAATTCCTGGTTATTATAGTGCCATGGTTGCTCTAATACCTGTAATAGTTTATTAACCTGTATACCTATTGTCTCACTATCCTGATTTTGTTCTATCAATATCGAGAATTGACTCTCTCCAGTTCGAGCGATCATTTTTGTTGGTAAAGTGTTATTGACCTTATCTGGTAACTGACTTAACACAAAATCTGCTGTCTCTTCACCATATAAACTACGAATTACCTTCATTTGATCAAAATCTAACAGTAGTAATGCAAATGGTTGGTCTTGTTCAATTATTTGCGATAGTGTTTGTTTAAAATAATATTGATTCGGTAAATTTGTTAATGCGTCATAATGTATTAAACGATTTAAAGTATCCTCAAAATCTTTACGTTCAGTGATATCACGGGCTACAAGTAAAATCTTTATTTGCTGTTCTTCCTCATCATGGAGTTGACTTCCTTTTACTTCTAACCAATGCCAACTGTCATCTGTATCTTTTATTTTTATTTCAATAGTATCGTGTTGTTTATTTAGTTTTAAGAGGTCAATAAATGCAATTACCTTGCTGAAAGATTCCTCTGAAAACACCTGTTTTATACCAGATAAAGAAAACTCCTCTCCCACTATTTGTGTATATGCTGGAGATATATACTCAACTTGTAATTTCTCATCAAGTAAACAAACCAAGTCAGTTGAATTTCCTTCAATTAGGCGATATCTTCTTTCGCTTTTTTCAAGTTTGTCATTATATTGCACATTTTGTAATGCCATTCCCAAAATAGATGAATAGCTATCTAAAGCGTGCAAATTCACCTGATTCATATTCTTTTTATTAGCAGTATACACTGTAAAAATCCCTAATATTTCTCCATCATTCGAATGCATCGGAGTCGACCAAAGGGCTTTATATCCACAAGCTTTAGCTATTTTCCAGAATGGTTTAAAACGATTGTCATTGTAAATATCGTCAATTAGTAATGTTTCCTTAGTAAATACATCATACGGATTGGAATCTAATTTCCCAAAAGAATGACAGTTAATCGATTCTTTAAATAGATCAGGTACAGAATTAGAGGTGAATAATTGATATGTTTCTTGTTTATAATCATAACGGAGAACTGTACATGCCATCCCTAAATGTCCTTCGATCAACTTGGGAAATTCAACGAAGTTAACTGTAGGATTTCCAGTTACTAGCATATTACGAACAAATGCCAACTGATTTTCAATTAATAGTGTTTGATTCTTTTTTGCTGTAATATCAGTTTGAATACCTGTGTAGTAATGTAATTTATTTTGCTTATTATAAATCGGTGAAATTTTCAACTCATTCCAGAATGAGCTACCATCTTTACGAAAATTCTTAACTTCAACTTGTATCGGTTGTTTACTGATTAAGGCTTGTCTAATTTTTTCTTTTATTGCTGCTTTTAAATCTGTACCATGTAAGAAACGTGGGTTTTGTCCAATTACTTCTTCTCTTTTATAGCCGGTAAAATCGCTGTAGCACCAACATAAATAAATCCTTTATATGTTTGCAATTGGAATAAACCACCACGTTCTTGAGGAATCGATTGTATCAAGTTATCTGAAAAAATGATCCAAAGTAAACCTGTAATTAAATAAATAGCACTGATTCTCAAAGCAGATCTCATCTAGTAAGCCACTCCTTGTTAGACACTCTCTAGTCACACATATATCGTAAGATAATGCAATTAATGTCGAAAAATAAGTTACTTTTAGATTACTAAAGTTTCTTTAATTCCGCTAGTATTTTTAATGATTTCCTTAAATTATAAGATTTCAGCGAATGACAGATTTTGTTATACGCATTTTCATCAATCCCAAAATATTGAAGAAAAACAATGTTTACGGAACTTGTTCAAACAAAAAACTGCTAAAAAGGGGATAAACCTTCTTAGCAGTTTTTAATAATATTTTACTTTTCTTTTTCAATCATAGCTTTCTTCAAATCATCTCGAACACTTTGTTTCCAGATTGGAATTCCAGCATGATAAGCTGACCTTGCCATCATAAAGCCAGAAATAGGTGCAGTAATAAAAACAAATATAATTGTTAATAATATTTTACCACTTACACTACCATGAATATAAATGAAAAATAGGAACAGTCCAATCATTATCCCAATAACACCTAATGTGGAGGCTTTAGTAGCTGCATTGATTCGTGTATATGTATCAGGTAAGCGAATAATAGCTACCGCCCCTAACAACATAAATAATGCACCAACTAACACAAAAAAGCTAATCACTATCTCTGTCAATGACAACGCCTCCTTCCATATACTTCGACAAGGCTATTGTTCCAACAAAGGCAAGAATACCTAATACTAAGACAACTTCCACATATACCAACGTATTTTGAATAATCATTATCATACCTACAAAACCAATCATGGTTATCCCAAGAAGATCTAAAGCAACAATCCGATCAAACATGGATGGACCTTTAATCATTCGAATGAAACAAAGGACAATAGCAACAGATAACATCATTAATACAATCCAAGCAACTGTTTCTAACATTAATCTGTCACCTCCAAAATTCCCTTTTCAAAGCTTGATTTAATCCCAGCAATAACTTCCTCTTTACTATCAATGTCTAATGTGTGGACGTAAAGTGTCTTTTGATTATCTGAAAATGACATCACAAGTGTACCAGGAGTTAATGTTATTAAACTAGCTAAAAGAGTTACTTCGAATCCAGACTTTAGCTCTGTTGGATATGCAATAATTCCAGGTTTAGCTTTCATTTTTGGAGAAAGAACAATTTTTGCAACATTCAAGTTTGCGATAATCATTTCTTTAATAAAAACAAGTACCAATCTAACAAAAGCAATAATTTTCGAAAAATAAATATCAAATTTTAAGATCTTTCGGAACACATATAACAGTAATATACCTAGTACATACCCGATAAGAAAGGATGAAAAAGTAAACTGACTAGATAGTAACATCCAGATTACTGCCAAACTAAGATTTAATAAGATTTGTAAAGCCATAGCACTACCCCTTTAATTAGAAAAACAAACGTCACTATTGCCTGCTTTTCTTATTCCTGTTCTAACATGCATGTTATATTATTTACCTAATACTGCATTCACATAATTTGCTGGGTCCAGAATTTGTTCAGACACCCCTAATGAATATTGGAAAATCGGCTCTGCAAAAAATCCTAAGCAAATTGTTAATACTACCAACGGAATAATTGGACGTAATAATGCAAACATTTCTTTTCTATTCACTTTATCTTGTGAAATCTTTGGCTCTCCCCAGAAAGCATACATAAAAATTTTCATCATAGAGAACAATGTTAGAATCCCTACAACTAAAGCTACAACAACAATATAATAACTTTCTTTTTGTACAGCTGCTAAAATTAAAGCAAATTTACTAAAGAAACCACTAAGTGGCGGAATTCCCGCAAGTGACATTGCTGAAATGAAGAATAGCCAACCTAACCATGGGTGAGTTTTCAAAAGCCCTCCCATTTTCTTTAATTCTGTTGTACCGGTAATTTTTTGTGTTGCTCCAGCAAACAAGAACAACGCAGACTTCACAATAATATGGTGCGCGATATAGTAGATCGCACCCGCAAGTGCTAGTGGTGTATAGACACCTAGTCCCATCACCATATATCCTACCTGACTAATAATGTGATACGAAAGAATACGTTTAAAGTCAAATTGTGATACAGCACCGAGTACACCAAAGAACATTGTACCACCAGCTAAAATCAAGATGATTGTATGTGTAAATTCAGTATTATGTACAAAGATTAAAGTGAACACTCGAATAATTGCATATATACCTACTTTAGTTAGCAAGCCACCAAACAATGCTGATATAGCCGCCGGTGGTCCATAATATGACTTGGGTAACCAGAAGTAAAGTGGAAACAACGCACCTTTAGCACCGAAAACAAATAAAAACAAAATGGCAATTCCATTTAAGATACCTTCTTGTTCCAACACTTGAACACGCTCAGCTAAGTCAGCCATATTCAATGTACCAGTAGTTGCATATAAATAAGCAAGTGCAACTAAGAAAAATGCAGAAGCAACCATATTCATTACGACATATTTAAATGATTCACGTAACTGATACCCTGTCCCACCATGTACAATTAAAACGTAAGAAGAAATTAACATTACTTCGAAAAAAACAAACAAGTTAAACATATCACCAGTTAGAAAAGCGCCGTTTACGCCTGTTAACAAGTAAAAATAAAATGGGTAAAAATAAAATTTCTCACGATCACTGTGTATTGTTTTAAATGCAAAGAATAAACAAACTACCCCAACAATACTTGAGAGTATGACCATCATTGTCGCAAACATGTCCGCTACCAATACAATCCCAAATGGTGCAGGCCAATCACCAATTTCTAACGTGATGATTTGACTTGGATCTGTATACACGATGTAACCTAGATAAATCGCAACACCTAACAATGAAAGAGCAGAAAATCCAGCAATGACACGTTGTAGCTTATGTTTCTTTGCAAAAAAGATTAATATAGTACCAATGAACATCGGCAGTAGTATTGGTAGTGTTAAAAAATTACTCATCTAATCTTCCCCTTAATTTATCTAAATCATCGGTTTGATGTACTTTATAAGTACGGTATGTCATTACTAGTAACAAGGCTGTCATTCCAAAACTAATAACAATTGCTGTTAAAATTAATGCTTGTGGTAATGGGTCTGTATAGCTAGATGCCCCTTCTCCCAATAACGGAGCAGAGCCAACACCTAGACCACCCATTGTTAAAATTAATAAATGTGCACCATGAGACATTAACACCGTACCTAAAACAACACGAAATAAGCTTTTTGTTAAAATGAGATAAGTTGAAACCGAAAATAATACACCAATTAATAGCGCTATTAAAATTTCCATTATTCATCATCCTCCGCAATCGTTGTAATTATGAGAAGCGCAATTCCGATCACGACGATAAAAACACCAAGATCAAACATTAATGCTGTCGTTAATTCTACTTCACCTAAAATCGGTAATGTTGTATATTGAAAAAATTGTGTTAAGAATGGGTATCCAAATAGTGTACTACTTACACCAGTACCCATTGCAATAAGTAACCCTGTTGCAATGAAATAAGGATAATAAAGAGGTAGCACATTCTTAATTGTCTTTAGATCAAAACTGACATACAACAATACAATGGCAGAAGCAGCCATTAACGCTCCAATAAATCCCCCACCTGGATTATTATGACCAGCAAATAATAGATAAAAGGAAAAGGATAATACGATGAACACTGAGATCTGAGCAACTGTATGCAATGATATGTTGTTTTTCATCTTAAACATCTTCCTTTCCGTTCATCCGTAATTTTATCAACGTAACGACCCCTAATGCCGCAATTCCTAACACAAGAATTTCAAGCATCGTATCCATTCCACGGAAGTCTACTAAGATAATGTTAACGACATTATCCCCTCCAGCAAGATCATGCGCATTATCAATGAAATATTGAGATATTGCTTCAAATGGTTTTTTATTACCAAATGACATTGCACTTAAAGCCATCGTTGTTACCATCGCACCTACCCCAACTGAAATAATTACATTAATCCATTTAAATGTTGGCTTGAACTTTTCTTTTCGTAATTCTGGTAAATGGTAAAAACAAAGTAAGAACAATGCTGTGGTTACTGTTTCAACTAACAATTGTGTCAATGCCAAGTCAGGAGCACGGAACAAGACATAAAACAATGAAACTAAAAAGCCAACAAATCCAACCGATATAATTGAAGCGACACGATTATTAATAAATGGAACTGCTATTGCTGCAGCTGCAACAACTCCAACAATGATCCAGACATAAAGTGGAATTGGTGCAACATTTGTCGTATCTACTCCAAAGGAATCAAAGTGATACAACGTATAAAACGCTAAACCTATTAAGAAAATATTCATATATACAAAATAATCACGTAACAATCCAGTCATTTGTAAATTAGTTACTTTAGCTGATCCAGATACTAATTTATCTAATATTCCATCATAGATATAGTTGATTGGATCCTTTTTATGCAAGCGTAAGAACTGATAAATTTTTTGCCATTTGGATAGTGTTAAATAAAGTATCAATCCTACAGCGATAATACTAATTGTCATCCATAATGCTGGTGAATCAAATCCATGCCAAGCATAAATGTGAATATCAAAATGGTCTATCCCAGTTAATGACGTTGGATAAATTGCCTGTACAGCTGGTTCAATGATGCTGTGTGACAATATATTTGGGAAGAATCCAAATAAAACTACTAGACTTGCTAGCACAATTGGGGGTAACAGCATACCAATTGGTGCTTCATGCGGTTTTTTGTCTAATTTATCGGCTTGATATTTCCCAGTGAATGTCTTAAACACGAGAATCATGCTATAGATAAAAGTAAATACACTTGCTACCCAAGCAATGACTGGGAATAGCATACCAAATGTTTGCATATTAAAATCTGTGATGTGTAAAGCATGAACCATACTTTCTAAGAACATCTCTTTACTCAAGAAACCATTAAATGGATAAACACCTGCCATAGAAAAGGCACCGATAATTGCGATCGTAAAAGTAATTGGCATAAAGGTCATGAGACCACCCAATTTACGAATATCACGTGTTCCTGTTTCATGGTCCACAATCCCTGCAACCATAAACAGACTACCTTTAAAGGTTGAGTGATTGATTAAGTGAAAAATCGCTGCAATCGTTGCCGCAGTATAGCCACCTTCATAACCATAGTAAGCAGCCGCAGACCCTACACCTAGCATACTCATAATCATCCCTAGCTGACTAATTGTTGAATAAGCTAAAATCGATTTTAGATCTGTTTGTCGAACAGCATTAAAGGAACCCCAGAATAATGTAAATAAACCAACACCAGATACGATCCAGAACCATTCAGGTGCACCTGAGAATATTGGACTAACACGCGCTACTAAATAAATCCCCATCTTAACCATTGTTGCGGAGTGTAAATACGCGCTAACTGGTGTTGGAGCCTCCATAGCATCTGGCAGCCAAATATGAAAAGGAAACTGTGCTGATTTCGTAAATGCCCCCATAAGGATGAGTAACATTGCCGGTATAAATAAAGCACTAGAAGCAACAACATCTGCTTGTCCGATTATTTCTGTAATTGTAAATGAACCTGTCATAACATATAACAAGGAGAAACCAGCAAGCATCGCGAATCCACCCGTTACAGTAATTAACATTGACTTTTGTGCGCCATAACGTGATTTCTCGCGGTGATGCCAATAACCAATTAATAAAGATGATGATAGACTTGTTAATTCCCAAAAAACATATAAAACCATCAAATTACCTGATAAAACTACACCAAGCATCGCACCCATAAACATCAATAAATAGAAATAAAAATTATGGAGTGCTTCTCCTTTTTTGGTTAAATAAAATACAGAATATAAAACCACAAGGGCTCCAATTCCTGTTATCAATAAGCCAAAAAGAAGTGCCAAACCATCCAAATGAACATCAAAATTAATCCCAAGTGATGGTACCCATGCAAATTGTTTAACAACTGTTTCTCCAGAAGAAATTGTAGGAATAAAGCTTAGAAGATAACCAAACAAGATAGTAGGTAAAATAAGTACAAACCAGCCTGTATGGATTTTTGGTACTTTGTTATACAGCAATGGTATAACTAATGCAAATAAAAACGGTACTATAATTGCAATATGTAGTGCTGACAAGAGCCAAGACCTCCTCAAATTAAAAAACTTCTATTTTTATAAAGTGCCAAATAACGCTATCATTATCCTTGTTATTATTAGACATTATAAAAAAGTATACATGATTTATTTTTTACTCGCAATTAAATTACTGTCACAAATGGCTTTGTATTACGTATTTTTAAATATGAAGAAACTCATCAAATTTTTTTTATTTTTTTATTCCCATTTAATCAAAAACATCTTTTATCCTTTCGTTTTTTTACATTTATAAGTGAAATCACAGCCCTTCTTAAGCAAAAATAATGCATATTTTTCACCGTTATGGTTAAATTGATAAAACTAATTTTAATTAGAAAGGGATTTTTATGTCATTTAAAACAATTGAAACGAACACTGATTTAGAACAATTTATTACGGATAATGAACTGGCATTTCTATATATTTCAAGACCAAACTGTAGTGTTTGCAAAGGATTATTACCACAAGTAGAAGAGATCATGAAAAAGTATCCAAAGATTGCACTTGGGTATGTAAATGCTGATCAATTACCTGACGTAGCTGGAAAGTTTTCAATTTTCACTGTGCCTGTCTTACTATTGCTTGTAGATGGAAAAGAGTATTTGCGTGAAGCTCGAATTGTTCATCTACAACAGTTTGAAGAAAAAATCGAGAAAATCTATCAAGGTTTTTATAGTATATAAAGTCAGTGAGGCTTACTCCCTGTTAACACTTGACAAATTAGATCTATTCATTATTTTTATTAAAAGTAGATAATCTAAACATGCCATTTCCTTCCCTGTTACGTATTGTATAGTAACTTAACTGAAGGGAGGGATTAAATTGAATACTAAAAAGCATAATTTTGATGAATGTGTATGTGAAATTGTCCAAAGTATTGTAGACGCACAAGATTCAGTAGTTAATCAATGTTGCACTTCAAGTTGTGAACAATCAATACAACAATTACTCTCACCACGAGTAACACCTGCTGCTAACACAACCATACCGTTTATATTGTATTGCAAAGATTGTGAACCATTTATCGGAAGTGGGGTGTTTCAAGATGAATTGGGTAGCTCTGGAAACACGTTTTTCGGGTGTGTAGAAACACCCATATTCCGCGCGAAAAAGTTTTTAAATAATAGTGATTGTTGTGTCCAATTAGAACTATTGCTTCCAGTCACACAAGGTGGATCTACTCCAGAACCGACAAATCGTGATGTTTGCAGTTATTTCCCTGGAAATAACATTAGAAACTTTCAAGCTACTGGTATCTGCTTGACAGTTGACTTGAACTGCTTCTGCGGTATTACGTGCCTGGACCCAATCACACCGTTGCCTGCTTCTTAATTCACTATCTGTAACAATGATGATCAAGATTTATTGAATTGCTTATCACACTAAAGAAACTGCATGCCAAAAACACCCTTGTTCTATTATTAGAACAAGGGTGCTTCTTTTGTGAAAGTTATGGTATTTTTATTAAATCATTTGTTGAAATCATACCTAATAATGCTTGATGCTCTTTCCCTTCTTCGGTAATTAATAGTGCATCTAGTCTTTTATATTTTTTTAATTGTTCTAAAAAAATTCGTTCTGCTTGATAAATTGTCATCTCTTTGCTAATAAATTCATAGTTGCGAACACTTTTATTTTCTTCAATTAAATTCATTACTGGCGTTAGAAGCAATTGATCAATATCCCCATTTGTGTTGCGTGCAAGCCAATGCGTTATTCCTTTATCCGTTACTAAACCTACAAATTGCTTACTACGATATACGGGAAATTGTGAAAAATCCGTTTCCCGAATTACCTTTAGGACATCTTTCACCGTATCTTCTGCTTGCATTGTTCGTAGTTCTTTTTGAAAAGTAGGAATAACTAACTTTGGAGCAGTTAATTCTTGTTCAATTTTTTCAATTCGTTCGACCACTTCATCATGCGGTTCTGCAATTGCATAATGTGCTTCTGTCCGTTCATGAATAATAGCATTGCGCAGCTCAGAATACTCCACAAGGTCATCTTGATAGCGATCGATTGTGGCATTTGTATGCTTCAACAATTGTACTGATCGATAAAATGGGATATATTTCTTCTCGTTTATTTCTTTTTCAAAAAATTTCTCAATCTTATTAAATGCAATAATAAATCGCTCAGAATTCTTCAAAAGAACACACTCCTGTCAAGTGGCATTGTATTTTAATTATACTAATAACTTGCTCAAAAAATCTAATAAAAATAACCTTAATTCTGCATTTGCTGAATTAAGTTAGTATTTGCCGGAATAATGTACTAGTTCGCCGGATTAATCTTAATTTTGCCGAATTAATGCTACGTTTGCCGGATTAGCCTTTAATCCATCCTAATTCTCGTAATCATATTCTACTAAAAAATTTAATAGTCTGTTAAAATTGAAACAATATAACAATTTAAACGTATACATGAATAGAACTTATTTAGAAAGGATGATTTGCTTGAGACAATCACCAAACGAACGGATTGCGGAAGATGCAATCAAAGCTTGGAAATTACTTGCTATACTGATGGCTATAATACCATTCTTACTTACGCTCACTTTATTTATTTTGGCATATATTTTCACTTTTTCCTATTGGTATGGAATTGGACTACTTGCCATTACTCTAGCAGAGGGTATTATCACAATATTTATTATTCCTAAATTACGTTGGCGTCGTTGGCGTTATCAAATCTATGATCAAGAGATTTATATTCAGCATGGTATTCTGATTGTAAATCGTACCCTTGTACCTATGATTCGAGTCCAGCATGTTGACACGAAACAAGGACCTATACTTAAAAAGTACGGACTTGCTAGCTTAACTATTTCAACTGCCGCAACAACACACGAAATCCCTGCTTTATTAGAGGATGAAGCGTATGCATTACGAGATCAAATATCTGAACTAGCGAGGGTGGAGCAAGATGATGTCTGAAGCAAAACGGTTACACCCTGCCGCGATAATTTTTCGTATCATAACGATTGCACGGCAATCAATCTTTGGTTTATTACCAATTATTCTTTTAGCATCTAATGATGGCTTCTTCTCTTATTTGTTATTTGGTGGTGTTTTTCTATTATTGCTCCTTATTGGTTATAGTATTTTAAGCTGGATGCGTTTTACATATCGAGTTGAGGAAGATCAGTTAAGGATTGAGCAGGGTGTTCTCATTCGTAAAAAAAGGACAATATCAAAACATAGAATTCAATCGATTGACTTATCACAAAATGTAATCCATCGCATTTTTGGCTTAACCAAAGTGCAAATTGAGACAGCTGGAAGTGACCGTACTGTTGATGCGGCACTTAGTGCAGTAACATTTGTTGATGGAAAATTGTTGCATGACGAATTAAAGCAAAAAACTAAAGTAGCGGAAACAATTGAAGAAGAAACAACAACTGATTCACACCCAGATAAAGCCTATCCATCACGTAAAATATCTTTCCCAAAATTATTTATTGCTGGGTCAACTTCTGGAAGCTTTGGTGTTATCCTTGGGTTGTTTGCATTTGCATTATCTGAGGCGGAATCATTTATCCCTGATACAATTTATCAAGAAACAACGAATTGGTTGATATCACAGGCAATCCAAACCATCGTAATATTAGGATTATTAGTTTTCATTGGCATTTGGTTGATTGGTATTTTAGGCACTGTTATAAAATATGGAAATTTCACCATTACAAGATATGAAGAAGAATTATATATTACACGTGGCTTGTTAGAAAAGAAACAAACAACAATCCCTTTAAAACGTATTCAAGCTGTAGGGATCAAAGAATCGGTTATACGTCAGCCTCTCGGATTCGCTGCTGTTTTCGTTGAAATTGCAGGTGGAGAAGTTGATAAACAAGAAGGAACACAAACATTACTCTTCCCATTAATGAGAAGAAGTAAAGTGCAGGGATTTTTACAAGAAATTGTTCCTGAATATCAAGACTTACCAGAAAGTTTTACCGCTTTACCAAAACGGGCATTACCATATTATCTGGTTCGAGCTAGCTGGATTCTTTTACTAGCAATCATTGCAGTAGCTATTTTCTTAACGGAGTGGGTTTGGATTCCTATCGTATTGTTGGTTTTCTCTGCTATACTTGGTGTTCTCAGACATCAAACAAACGGTTTTCATTTAACAGACAGTTTATTAACAATACAGATGCGCCAATTTTCAAAAGAAACGATCATGTTAAAACACAAACGAATTCAAGCCTTTGAAAAAACACAACATATTATACATCGAAAACAAGAACTAGCTACAATGAAAGGGTCAATTCTTAATAACTTTTTTGGTAGACACTACAAATTATCCGATCTCGAACAAAAACATGTCGATCAAATAGCAGATTGGTATTCACTAAGAGAAAAACAGGGTTCCGACTAATACGTCGAGGCCCTGTTTTCTTAATCAATCACTATTCTTTTCCATGTTGTTTTAAAAAAACTGCCACACAATCTGCATCCCACTGAGACCCAGCACCGCTTCTAATAATCTCATATGCTCGTTCTTTAGGCATAGCATTTCGATAAGGCCTATTTGAAGTCATCGCATCAAAAGCATCTGCGACAGCAAGAATACGTCCGAAAAATGGAATGTTTTGGCCTTCTAACTGATCTGGATAACCCTTTCCATCTATACGCTCATGATGCGATCTAACACCGGGCAATATTTTTTCCATCTCCGCTTGTGGTTTAACTTGAGTCAGAATGTTTACACCCAGTATTGGGTGCTGTTTAATTTTAGAAAACTCTTCTTCAGTTAACTTACCATCTTTTAACAACACACTATCTTCTACATCGATTTTCCCAATATCATGAAGGAGGCCAGCCTTTCGTAAGAGAATTAGATCCTCTCCTTCTAATCCTAATGCTTCTCCTATTTCTACAGCTGTTTGTGCTACCCTAATCGAATGGCCAGCCGTATATGGATCACGTGCATCTAATGCTGCAGCCAATGTCGTTATAAAACTCTCGAGCAGCTGCTGATTGACTGCGTCTTTTTCCTGTAGTGATTCTACCATCTGATTGAAACCATCAATTAATTTGGAGAAATCATTTGAATAATTATCATGAGCAACTACAGTAAACTCTCCTGCTTGCACTTTTTGCATTGAATCGTGTAGCCCACTAATCGGGTCTTTTATCGATTTTGCAAACAACCATGCAGCCAATGATGCAAATAACATACTCATTACAACAATAGCGCCAGCCCAATTCCAGTAAGCAGTCGCAATTCCTGGTGCTACTTCTTCCAATCTTATTTGTGCCGCTAAAGTAAATAATAAAACTGGTGACACACCGATAACTAATGCACTGGCTATTAAAGTTTTTCTAATCGTAATAAAAATGTTTCCTTCAATTGATAACTTAATTTCATGATTATCTTTTGCATTTTTTCTCATTTTAGCTAAAACTGGCTTAATTGCTTCAATAGTTAAATAATATTCAACAAGTCCGTGCATAATTGCTACAAGAACAGATCCAATATATGCATATATCACATATTGATAAGAAATATGCAAGATATCCAGATAAATACAAACTACTGAAATAGCACCCGCTGGTATTGAAAATCCTAGCAAATGCGGCAACAGAATCCTACGTACTGTTAAATACGGGAAACGATGCGCTTGTTCATATGCAAGCTTTGTCTCCTGATTAGAAAGATGTTGACTTTTTAAAATTGCATACTTAATTTTCTTTAGGTCTTTTTTTAATACATAAAACTCTGATACCATCATAATAAAGATAGAAACAATAATAATAGCTAACATAACAGAGAGTTCAAAGTCTGGAATCTCTAATGTTGTAAATATAAATGTACCACCAACTAACAAAACTGCCGTTATTGAACCAATCAAATAATTCCTTATAATACGACGTACAAAATTGCGATAAGTTTGCAACAATTCACCTACTTTACTAACAATATTGAATGCTCCTTAATTGATTGATCCTTATATTAACAAGCATTCATGGTCATAGAGAAATGTGTAACGGATATCAATGAATAAGAAATCTTCACTGGATAATGGATAACTAAAGGTGCGGATTAATTCTCTTGTTTCTATGTCAGAATAAAGATCAGACAGAATCCCTGTTTTTCTAGTTTTCATTTGCATCATATTTTCTAAAAAGTAAGGTCGAAATGCCCAATTTGACCCTAGTTTTTCAGTCTCTATTTTCCATGTATCATTTAGTTTTCTGAAATTGGCGGATATTTGTTTGCCATTACTATCACAGATATACATTCGAAAACTTTCTTCATTGAAATAATTTGTTACCACTTCAATAAATCCATCAACACTTTCTAGTGCTTTCCATTGTGGAAGCAGTACTTTCAACTTTTCTTCCCATGATAGAATATAACCTAAACGCTCTTCTATTAACTTTTTTTCTCGTTCAATATATTCAATAACTTTTCCACTAATATTCTCATTGAATGGTAGCATGGAACCTAAATCAAAAGTTGGTTTTGCTAAATAATAGCCCTGATAATAACGGCCGCCATTTTTCCATGCATAATATTGTAGGAAATCATCTTCTATGTTTTCAAAAAGCAAAGCAGCTCCAATCCGATGTGCTAGTAACGATAGAGAATACATGATATCTTGAAAACCACCTGACTGACTCCCAATAATAATTCTCGTATTAATTTTTAAGATATGTGGTTCGAGTTGACGGATACGATCTATATTAGCTGTTTTTGCTCCGACATGATCTATCGCCAATTGAATTCCAAATGTTTTATAGTAGAGTAACAGATGATGTATATTCTCAAAGTCTTCATTAAAATCTTGCTCCGCTACTTCAATCACAACTCGATTCATAGCGAAGCCTTTTTTTTCAAACGTTTGTAATGTTTCTAATAAGTCTTCACCATTATTAACAAGTAATTCTTTTGCGGATCGATTGACACATAAGAAGGTATCTTGTTCTGATTCTAATAGTTCGCTAAGTGCAATATGTAATAGGTGTTGGTCTACCTCAACTTTAAACTCTTCTGGCACATCTACATCATGAAAAAATTCAGCTAAACTTATCCATTCGTTTCCGTTATAAAACCTTCCTAGCAGTTCATAACCAGTAATGGAATGAGTTATCGCACTGAAAATTGGCTGATACGCTGGCTTTACCCTATCTAAATTCCCAATAATTTCAAGTGGGTCCATCTGTTTTCCCCCCTCCTTAGCACGCCATTATTGTATCATATGATTGCTTAAAAGTGCTGCTTTCACCTACATTGATAGTATATTTGTTTTTTGCTAATTCTTAATCAGCTATAAACTTTTTGTAATACGCGATTAAAATATTTAATAAAATCACATCCAAAACTGCAGAATATCCTAAGTTCCACCATCCATAATTAAAATACCCCCATGGCTCTGGAAGCAAGGCGATTAATTCATATCCTAATATAACGATTGTCCAGTATAAGATATAACGTGTTTTTATCCATAGTGATCGATGAAAAGGATACAAATTGATAAACACCATATTAACTGGCGGAATTAGAAATGTATGAGGAAGAAAAGCAGCCCAATCTATATCAGGCGTAAAATACCAGTACCCAAGATATTTTAGGTCAACATAAACATCAAATGACAACTGTAGGGCGATTGTAAAGACCCATACATGTGCTATTTGCTTATAATTCAATATCTTATTTGTTTTGAAGGCAATAATATTAAAAGTAAGTATGGCAAGAATAAGTCCGATCATAGCAAAATCCCTTTTTTTTACATTACAATTCCCTTAATCACCTTAGACTATACTTAATTTCATATAGAAAAAAAGGTTATACCCTAATTGGCAGAACCTCTTCGTTTGATAACATTATTTAATCTTCTATATTTGCATATATTTTCTTAAAATAGCGATAAAACACATAGTTCATAATCATTCCGAAAACTAAAAGAATCTCAATAAAGATCGCTAACTTATTATCAGGAAATTTTGTCACGATTAAGTAACCAAGTCCTATGAAAGCTAGTAAATGAAATCCACCCATTACTATAAAAATCTTATACCTTGCAAAATCTTTCAATGTAGAAGCCCCCAACTAAAATATTTACACTTATTCTATTACTATTTTAGCATAATTTAACCTCTCTGTTTCCAAAAAATCAGTAATTCAAAAGATTAATTTCTATCTGTCACAATGAGCAAATCTTCTAAAAAGGTTATAAAGTTACACATACCAGCGTATATCTAACAGTAAGTATTTACTAGTGTTGCATTATACAAGTAAATCTATCTTATTTCCTTTCAAATCTATCACAATCAATCTATTACTCAACATACCAGGAGGTTTTTACATGACAGTCTCAATTTCAAACGACCAGAAATACAAAGCTTTCTTATTTCAAATGCGATTTTTGGTTGGAAGAGTGCCACATTGATGGGCTTCAAATCGATGCTGTTGCTAGTATGACTTCATTTAACTTCGACCGTCAAGATGATAAAGAACAACTTAGGAACAGTTATGGTGGAGATGAAAACTTAGAAGCACTCGCATTCATTAAAAAGTTAAATGAAATCTTTTTTTAATTTTTTCCTAACTGCACTGATGATGGCAGAAGATAGCTCTGACTTGCCTGGAATAAGTAGACCTACGTATCTCAGTGGTCTTGGGTTTAATTTCAAATTTTAGCATTTAAGGTGGATCAGATCAGTATACTACATCCTTACTTGATAGTTTTCCATCCAAATGGCACGGACAAGCACAACACATTAGAGTCAAAATTCCACCACTCGCCATTTGTATATTTAAACTTTATAAAGACTTACCATTGGAGGGAGATTCATTATGAAAAAAGAATGTGTAACAATGCTACTTGCAGGAGGCGTTGGAAAACGATTAGGATTATTAACCAAAAACCTAGCAAAGCCCGCTGTACCTTTTGGTGGAAGATACCGAATTATTGATTTTGCTTTAAGTAATTGCTTAAACTCCCATATGTATACAGTTGGGGTTTTGACACAGTATTCCCCATTGGCGCTCCATAAACATATCGGCGTTGGAAAACCTTGGGACTTAGACCGATTGGATGATGGATTAACCACTCTTTCCCCATTCATAGAGAACGAGGGTGGTAACTGGTATCACGGCACAGCAGATGCGATCACAAAAAACATAAAATATATTGAAGGCTATGACCCCGATTATGTGCTTGTTATCTCAGGTGACCATATTTATCACATGGATTATGACAAAATGTTGCAACAGCACAAGGAAACAAACGCAGATGTTACAATCTCTGTTATCGAAGTTCCTTGGAAAGACACTTCGCGGTTTGGCATTTTACATGCAGATGAAAATCTTCGTATTAATGCATTTGAAGAGAAACCTACAAACGCAACTAGCAATCTTGCATCGATGGGAATCTATATCTTCAATTGGAAGTTATTAAAAGAATATCTATTACAAGATGCTGAACTGGAAGACTCTGATCATGACTTCGGGAAAAATATCCTCCCAACAATGCTGGCTGACCATCAAGAACTCTATGCTTATCAGTTTGAGGGGTACTGGAAAGATGTTGGAACGATTCAGAGCTATTGGGAAGCACATATGGATTTATTTGATAAGGATTTAGCAAAGTTATTAAGTAATAAAGACTGGTCAATCTATTCACATGACTCGCAGTTTCCAGCACAACTCATTGAAGAGAATGCAGTTGTTCATCGGTCGTTAATTAACAATGGCTGTATTGTTTCCGGAAAAATTGATTCCTCTGTTTTATTTGAAAATGTAGTTGTTGGTGAAGGTGCAAAAATCAATCAATCAATCTATTATTCTTCCTGGTGTACGGATAGGTGAAAATGTCTCCCTTGAACGTGTAATAGTCCAAGGAAATATTACTATTCCTTCTGGGACAGAAATTATTGCCAAAGAAAACGAAGAACCAATTGTCATATCAGATGAAATGATTCAAAAAATGCTTCATACTGGAGGTAAGAATAATGGAAACAATGATGGGTCTTATTAATCTAGAACACGAGCAAGATTTTTTGGAAGAATTAACGTATTTTCGTAGTGGGGCTTCTATGCCTTTTGCTGCACGCTATCGCTTAATTGATTTCACACTTTCTAATATGGTGCGTTCAAATATTCAGGAAGTTGCTATTTTTGCCCGAAATAAATACCGCTCTTTAATGGACCATCTTGGTTCTGGGGCAGATTGGGATTTAGACAGACGACATGGTGGGTTATTTATTTTGCCACCAGATTGGAATGATCCAACTGATATTTCAAAAGGTGATTTAAAACATTTCCATAACAATCTCGACTATTTTAAAAGAGGCAAATCTGATTATGTGTTAATCAGTGGCAGTCAATTTATTTCTAATACCGTTTACGATGACCTGTTTCAACATCATCTTGACAACAAAGCCGATGTAACACTGTTAACAACAAGCTATGATACCCCACTGCCAGAGCATGATAAATGCATGAAAGTAGATATAGATGAGAACGGATGGGTTACAGGATTATCGAATGATAGAAAAAAACAACGTATTTTTAGTGGTGTCTATATCATTAATAAAGCATTACTACTCGATGTTATCCAGGATTGTATTGCACATTATAAAGATCATTTCTTCTTAGACGGTATCAGTGCAAACCTTGAGAACCTAAATGTGCAATCCTATCATTATGATGGCTACAGTGCGATTGTTAATTCAGTAGATAGTTATTACAGACAAAATATGAAACTACTAGAAAAAACAGCTTATAAAGATTTGTTTTTGACTGGTGAACATGTGTTGACCAAAGTTGGCAATCAAGCTCCTTCCAACTATCAAGAGCATGCAAATGTGGATCATTCGTTAATTGCTACTGGCTGTGAGATTAATGGCGAAGTAACCAACAGTATCTTGTTTCGTGGTGTGAAAGTTCATAAGGATGCTGTTATTAAAAATTCAATCATTATGCAGCGTTGCAACATTGAAGCAGGCGCTCATCTAGAAAATGTCATTCTAGATAAAGACGTAACCATCACAAAAAATCAAGCACTACACGGAGCAAAAGAAAAACCATTCGTCATCGCTAAAAGGAAGAAAATCTGAGGTAATACGTATTTTATATAAAATGTGCATTAAACACTTACTCGCTCCTCAAGTGAAATTGTCTCCCTTTCCGCAGGCACGGCTTCAGCTAACTAGGAAGAAAGAACACTTCCTAGTGGATCTTCAGCTCGTGGGACTGCGATTACTCGCCCCATCAAAAACATCCGCTGTTCCTGCTGGAGTGTCGACAATTTCACTTGATACGCTAGATAGTAAACTACAATCCACTTATTAATGCGATTTTTGGGCCTGTGGTTACTCGGCCCACCGAAGACATTTGCTTTACTAAGTTAGCTAAGGCCGTGCCCACGGAAAGGGAAAGCCTTTGGAGTTGCGATTACTCACCCCACCAAGAACACCTGCTTCCGGAACGGGTTAGTAACTTATGTTATTAGTTAATGCGCATTTTATCAACTGCTAAACTGATCTTTTTTTAAAAAAAAGTTTCTGAAAATATCTTTATTAAAATAATCTAAAATAACACAGTGAAGGAGTTTGGGTTTTGAAGAATAATATTATATTTGTTGCATCTGAATGTACCCCTTTTGTTAAAACTGGTGGATTAGCTGATGTGGTTGGATCTTTACCACAGACGCTTAATCAACATGAAAATATGGAAGTTAGAGTCATTCTCCCCCTCTACAAGGAAATTATTGAAGGGTGGTTCGATCAATTAGAACTAATGGAGTCCTTCCTCGTTCCTGTGGGGTGGCGTAATCAGGAAGCGAAACTATATAAACTCAGCTATCATGGGGTTGTTTATTATTTCATTGGTAACGACTACTATTTCAGTCGCAAAGGCACCTATGGCTATTACGATGATGGCGAACGGTTTGTCTTTTTCTCCCGAGCTGTTGTTGATGCACTAACCAAACTTGATTTCAAACCAACCATCCTCCATGGCCATGATTGGCAAGCAGGGTTAGCAGTTGCTTTTGCGAAAATACAACAACCGATCGAACAATTAAAAACAATTTTCACCATCCATAACATTAAATATCAGGGTATTATGCAAACCGAGGCCTATGATGAATTATTTAACGTCCCACGTAATCACATTGGAGGTTTGGAATGGAACGGCTTATTGAACTGTATGAAAGCTGGCCTTTTCCACGCTGATAAAATAACGACTGTCAGCCCTAGCTACGCCGAAGAAATCAAAACACCGCATTATGGTGAAGGACTTTATCCAATTCTAACCGAACGCCATGAAGACCTGGTGGGAATAATCAATGGCATTGATACCGATGAATATAATCCTGAGACAGATAAACATATCTCATTTACTTACAAACAATCTCAGGTAAAGAAAAAGGAAAACAAAAAAAGCCTGCAAGAAAAACTAGGCCTTCCAGTTAACGCAGAAAAGCCGCTATACGTAATAGTTACACGTTTAGTAGAACAAAAAGGACTTCATTTACTTCAGGCAATTATCGATGAGTTTTTACAAGAGGATGTACAATTTATTTTGTTAGGAACCGGTGAGCATGAGTTTGAAGACTATTTTTACCATGCAGCCGAACGAAATAAAGAAAGACTTGTTTCCTATCTAGGTTTTGATGAAGGATTGGCTAGACAGCTATATGCTGCAAGTGATTTCTTTGTCATGCCATCTCAATTTGAACCATGTGGATTATCACAATTGATCGCACTTCAATATGAGTCGGTTCCAATTGTTAGAGAAACGGGTGGTCTAAAAGATACGGTAACACCATATAATGAACATACTCGGACTGGAAATGGATTTAGTTTTGC
Source organism: Paraliobacillus quinghaiensis (assembly GCF_003426025.1). Taxonomy (GTDB): domain Bacteria; phylum Bacillota; class Bacilli; order Bacillales; family Amphibacillaceae; genus Paraliobacillus_A; species Paraliobacillus_A quinghaiensis. The sequence continues at coordinate 114,304 of NZ_QJSH01000002.1, read as the reverse complement.
CAACTACAATGCACACGAATTATTGCACGTATTACGCTACTCACTTGAAATCTACCAGAACGAAGAACATTGGGCGACATTGTTACAAAATGTATATAACAGCCACTTCAGCTGGAATGATTCAAGTTTATTATATGCCGAACTCTACGAAGCAGTTGCACCCTCTAAATTTTAGAGAGGATAAGTAATCAGTCTTAGAGTCAAACAACAAACACCTCTTCTTTTAAAGGAGAGGTGAAAATTTTATCCGTTAAAAAGGGGGACGACGTATTGACGAAACCAACTGTCGACAAGTTTGTCGAAATGATCAAACAGAAAATGGAAACGATGTACGCGAAGAAAATAGAAGATGCTACACCGAATGAAGTTTATTATGCACTCTCTTCTCTAGTCAGTGAAATATTAAATAAAGATTGGCTTCATACTGACGAGAAATATGACCAGCGTCAACCAAAGCAAGTCTATTATTTATCAATGGAGTTTCTTATCGGTCGATTGCTCGAAAGTAACTTGTTAAATATGGGGCTGCGGGAGATTTGTAATGAATCACTAAAACAACTTAATTTCTCACCAGAAGATATTTATAATGAAGAAAATGATCCTGGTTTAGGTAATGGTGGTTTAGGACGATTAGCCGCGTGTTTTTTAGATTCCTTAGCCACTTTAAATTATCCAGGTCATGGATTTGGTATTCGTTATCGCTATGGCATGTTTGAACAACGATTTATTAATGGTTATCAAACTGAACTACCTGATTATTGGTTAAAGAACCCTTACGCTTGGGAAACGAGAAAAGCAGATGAAGCGATCGAATTACACTTTGGTGGATCCGTTCATATGTTTGAACGTAACGATGGTAAATTGGAATTTAAATACCAAAACACCGATAAAGTCTTAGCTGTCCCATACGACGTACCCATTGTTGGTTACCATAACAAACTGGTTAACACCCTACGCTTATGGAATGCTGAACCCATAAACAGAACAGATCAACCTGCCGATGATTCTTCCTACTACAAACACTTGAAAAACAATCATGCCATCGAACAAATTTCTAGTATGCTATACCCAGATGATTCAAATGACGATGGGAAAAGACTCCGTATTAAGCAGCAATACTTTCTTGTTGCTTCTAGTCTAAGAACCATTGTAAATAATTACAAAAAAAACACAAGAGAATCATTGATCCACCTTCCTAAAAAGGTGGTAATTCAAATCAATGACACCCATCCAAGTTTAGCCATACCTGAACTGATGCGCATGCTGATGGATGAGGAAGGTTTCAGTTGGGAACATGCGTGGCAGATTACAACAAATGTATTTGCATATACCAATCACACTATTATGTCAGAAGCATTAGAGAAGTGGCCGGTTAAAATGATCCAAAGTTTGTTACCGCGTTTATATATGATCATCGATGAAATCAATGAAAGATTTTGCCAGAACATTTGGTTTGATCATCCGGAATTACGAGATAAAATCCCGGGAATGGCTATCATTGCACATGATCAGATTCATATGGCTCATCTAGCGATTGTTGGAAGTTTCAGTGTCAATGGAGTTGCTAAATTACACAGCGATATATTAAAGAAACAAGAAATGAAAAACTTTTACAACTTATACCCAAATCGTTTTAACAATAAAACCAATGGCATTACACATAGGCGCTGGTTACTAATGTCAAACCCTCGCTTAGCTGATGTTATTTCAGAAACAATTGGGCAACGCTGGATTCAACGACCGCGTGAATTAACCCATCTTCTTCGCCATACCAAGGACAATACTTTACTTGAAAAACTTTCACAAGTGAAGAAAAAAAATAAGCGGAATTTAGCAGAATATATTCATGAGACAACTGGTATCTTGGTTGACGAGAACTCAATTTTTGATGTTCAAATTAAACGACTACACGAGTACAAGCGACAATTACTCAATATTTTTCATGTCATCTACTTATACAATGAATTAAAAGACAATCCTAGTTTGGACATTACACCTAGAACTTTCATTTTCGCGGCAAAAGCAGCGCCAAGCTACTATTTTGCAAAAGAAGTAATTAAATTAATTAATACTGTCGCATCTGTTGTGAATCATGATCCGACGATTCAAGACAAAATTAAAGTTATTTTTCTAGAAAACTATAACACCAGTTTAGCTGAAAAGATCATCCCTGCAGCTGATGTGAGTGAACAAATTTCCACTGCAGGTAAAGAGGCTTCAGGTACTGGAAATATGAAAATGATGATGAATGGCGCCCTTACGATTGGCACATTGGATGGAGCCAATATTGAAATAAAAAATCAGGTTGGGGATTCGAATATTTTTATCTTTGGGTTGCACGCTGAAGAAGTTTATAACTATTACCAAGACGGTTCCTACAGTCCCAATGAAATCTATCAAAATGATGAAAGAATCACCCAAATCATGGACCAACTACGTAGCGGGGCATTCGGTCATGATGTTGAATTCACTGACATTTACTATCACTTATTATCAACAAATGATCCTTACTTCATTTTAAAGGATTTTGAGAGTTATGTAGAAACACAGCAACAAGTAGATCGTATTTATCGCGACCAAAACAAATGGCTCTCCAAAAGTTTAATTAACATTGCCCATTCTGGTAAATTCTCAAGCGATCGGACGATACAAGAGTATGCCACCGGTATATGGAAGCTGCAGAAACAGTACTTTTAAGTAAACTAGGATAGATGGTGACAATAATCATTTTAAGTAGTTCAAGTACCGTCCATCACATAACAACTAACATAAGGTTCTTCACAGTACAAAGAGAAACACTTGGATAAGTGTTTCTCTTTGTCTACATTAAAAATCGTTATGTTATTTGATCCAAACATAATAAACAAAAGATATAAGGTTACCATTCATCTTAAATTCATCATTACTTTTCTCTATGTACTTAAATCCATTTTTCTCTAATATTTTTTGAGATGCTATATTATTAGTCGTCGTTTTTGCTAAAATTCGGTTTATCCCTAATTTTTCTGTGTGTTCTAATAAGAGATTGATTGCTTTGTTAGCAACTCCTTTACCAGTATATTCCTCAGCTACTCTATAACCGATATGACCAATACCCCTTGACTTTTCAATATCCACTAAGTTCATCCTCCCAAGAATTACCCCATCTTTATCCGTAATCAGATAAAAATGGGATAATTCCTGATCTTGTTCATCTAGCAGTGCTATGTTCCTCATTTTGAAGGTCTCAAAATTGTAGTAATCATCGCCACGACTGGGTACCATCTCCTCAAAATAAGCCCTGTTTTCACTTTCGAATTCATATAACTTCTCTAGATCTGCATTTTGTAATTTCTTAATTGTAATTTCCATTATAACTACCTCTATTTCACCATTATTTTTTTCAACTAGCCGGTCGTTAATTTTAATAGATATAATTTCACAATTTCTTATACCTCTATTATAGCATGTAGTCACACTCACCCTATAATTACCAATTAATTATTCACATTAGGATTTCTGCACTGCAAATATGCAAATAATCCTATTTCTTTTTAAGTTATAGTTTCTTCTTTGACACTTTTGTAAATATGCGATATATTATCCTATGGGCGAACGATTTTAGTTAACCTTAAGTTTAATATTCGTATTTAGAGGTGTTAAAAATGGAAAACGTATTTGATTATGAAGATATTCAATTAATTCCCGCAAAATGTGTCGTAAATAGCAGAACAGAATGTGACACAAGCATAACATTAGGTGGTTATACATTTAAATTACCAGTTGTCCCTGCAAATATGCAGACAATTATTGATGAAAAAATCGCTTTACACTTAGCAGAGAATGGATATTTCTATATCATGCACCGTTTTGATACAGAAAAACGTTTAACTTTTGTAAAAGATATGCAAGCTCGTAAGTTAATTGCATCTATAAGTGTTGGTGTCAAAGAGGAAGAGTATCTGTTTATCCAACAATTAGCAGCCGAGAATATTACACCAGAATTTATTACAATTGATATCGCACACGGCCATTCCAATGCCGTGATCGAAATGATTCAACATATTAAAAAATATTTACCTAACAGCTTTGTGATTGCAGGGAATGTTGGAACGCCAGAAGCCGTAAGAGAATTGGAAAATGCCGGTGCTGACGCTACAAAAGTTGGAATTGGACCAGGTAAAGTATGTATTACTAAAATTAAAACTGGATTCGGAACTGGTGGCTGGCAATTAGCAGCACTACGCTGGTGTGCCAAAGCAGCAAGTAAACCAGTTATTGCTGATGGCGGTATCCGTACACATGGTGACATTGCAAAATCGATTCGATTTGGTGCATCAATGGTCATGATTGGCTCTTTATTTGCTGGACATGAAGAGTCACCAGGCGAAACAGTTGAACAAGACGGAAAGCTTTTCAAAGAGTACTTTGGATCAGCATCTGAATACCAAAAAGGTGAAAAGAAAAACGTTGAAGGTAAGAAAATGTTTGTTGAGTACAAAGGTGCACTGCAAGACACATTAAACGAAATGCAACAAGACTTGCAATCTTCTATTTCCTATTCAGGCGGAAAGAAATTAGACGCCATTCGTACCGTCGACTATGTTGTTGTGAAGAACTCCATTTTTAATGGAGATAAAGTGTATTAAAATCTGTTTTGATCGAATAAATTAGATTTTTGATCGAATTACTGAAATTATTGATCGAATTATCAAAAGTTTTGATCGAATAACGTATTTTTTTAATCTAATCATACTAAATCTTTCCCAATTAAAAAGGATTTCGCCCTCGCGAAATCCTTTTTTCTATTTCCTCTGTTTTTTAAATATCGCTAATTCATAAGATGCTACCTCTGTCTCCATTTGCAATGGGCAACTGATTGGTGTGATAGCCCCACTATGGTTACTTAATAATTTTATCCATATCCCATGTGCAGGCAACCTTATTGGCACCGTTTTATGCGTTGGATTTGCAAAAACAACTAAGTCCTCTCGTTCTCCTGCTAACATAAAACCAAAAACTGGATTAGGTGTGGAAATGATATGCAGTCGATGTTCAATTTCTTTTGTACTTCCAAGTCGAAGTAAACGATATTGTTTACGAAGCTCAAGTAGCTGGCGTATCCATTGGACGTTTTGATCTTCACTACCTCGGCGTTCCCATTCTAGTTGGTTGATCGCATCACCCGAAATGTAGCTATTTTCATCCCCATTTTTTGTACGGAAAAACTCCTGCCCAGCATGTAAAAACGGAATGCCCTGACTTAGTAATGTTAATCCTGTAGCTAATTGATGCATTTGTTTACGTTCGAGATCTGTCGCTTCTGGGTTTGATAATAATAAACGATCCCACAATGTGTGATTGTCATGACATTCTACATAATTTACAGATTGAAGCGGATCCGAAAACATCTTGTCACCAAAACGGTTTTGAGTTGAACCTGCTACTAATTGTGGCAATCGCTCGACGTAATAGCCGTTTCCATTCGCGAACCCTTTAGCATGTTGATCAAACAAATGACCTTTCAGACTGTCTCTAAACCTATCATTAAAGAAACTAACACCCGAGAGCTGATCTGATTGCGCATTTGTTGCTTTTTGTTCTGCTGGAAGTGGTGTATCTAAATCCCATCCTTCACCAAGTAAGAGAATTGGGCGATCTTCTTGTTCGCAACGATCACGAATAGCTTGCATCGTTTCTAAATCGATCACACCCATCAGATCGAAACGAAAACCATCAACATGGTATTCTGTTAACCAATAATCAACACAATCTAAGATAAACTTTCGAACCATCTTTCTTTCTGTTGCAAGATCATTTCCTGTGCCTGTTGCATCACTTACCTCACCGTTAGTACGATAACGGAAATAATAACCAGGAACTAATTTTTCAAATGCCGAATTCTCTCGTTCAAATACATGATTATATACGACATCTAAAATAACAGATAACTCTTCCTCGTGAAATGCTTTAATCATCTTCTTACATTCATTGACACGTGTAACAGGATTGTTTACATCTGTTGCATAGCTTCCCTCTGGACTAAAGAAAAATAGAGGATCATAGCCCCAATTATAGCCACTATTCGGATCTAAGTCATTTACACGAGCGTAATCTTGAACAGGTAATAACTGCACATGTGTAATACCTAATTGGCTTATATAAGATAACGCTGTTGAATAACCATCTGGACTTTTTGTATTCCTTTCCGTTAAACCAAGAAACTTCCCTTTATGCTTAACCCCGTTTGCTTTTGAAATTGTCGCATCACGGATATGGAGTTCATATATTACCGCATCTTCTCTGTTCACTTCTGGATATGTTACCGAACGATAATCAACTGGATCTGTCCTTCCTAGATCTAGCACTACCCCCTCTTCACTGTTCGGAGTCAAACTTTTAGCATATGGGTCATTAACTTTTTGCTGCTGTCCATTTACTGTTACTAAAAAATGATAACGAGCCAAATGATAATCGCCGAATACCGTAGTAGTCCATACCCCTCGTGATTCTTTTGTCATCTCATATTGTTGTCCTTCCAAGACAAGCACGAGCTTCGTTGCGGTTGGTGCCCAAACTGAAAATGACGTCTCTTCTGGTGTGTAAATACAGCCAAGTTTCTCACCGCTGGCATCATACATTTCTTCAAAAGTAGCTGTTCGTACAACCCCTCTTGGATAAATCGGCATTTCTAGACCTTGCCAGTTTATTGAGATTGAACTCTCAATTGGAGCGTTTTGTTCAAGCTTTATTGTTGCAGTATCATTATTCCATGTTAAAGATTTGACCGGTATAACTCCTTCCCCTTTTTTGATAACGGGGTCTGATGACGGTCTTGACTGTTGTCCAGTTAAATCCACCCTTACGATATTTTCTGCATCTAACCATGCTTGAATATTGCTCATTTATTTTCCCACCTCTAAAAAAATACTTTCTACTGTTAATATCCTATTATAAAAAAAGCAAACGTGTACTTATTAATTACAGCAATATTATTGATCATTAATCGATTATTGAAACAGAGAAATGCTCAGAAGTTTTAAGTTCTGAGCATTTTCTATAGCTTTCTTGCTAGCAGCATTATTTTTCCTTTTCAGCTAACAACTTATCTAGTTTCGCTTCGACTCTTTCTAGTCGTTTTCCTTTTTTCTTAGAAGTACTAAAAAGTAATACAATCCCTACAATTACAGCTATAATAAATAAAAAAGAAAACAATGTAAAGAGAATATCTCCCCAATGTAAACCGCCTGCAGATGCTGCTAAAATCATACTCATTCTCCTTAATTTAGATTATTTTTGCTCTTCTTGTGCGATCCTGGTTCTTTTATTCTAATACTTATACGGATACTTTTAGGAAAACGTTCCATCTATTATTCAATTAACTTTCCTTGCGTGCACAAACCTACTAACCCTATAAAACCCTGCGACGATAATAGAGTTAACACTAAATCCCACCACCAATTCCGCCTGGTGGTCCGTTTCTTCTAGATTTATTTTTTTCAATTTCTCTTTCAACTTCTTTCTCTTGCTCTGTTTTTTCACGGTATGGTGTATGGAATTTCTTTTTTTGTTTTCGTTTATCACGAAAAATCATCAGAGCTATAAACAACACTAAAAATAAGCCCCACAAAATATTTAAAAGCAATACAAGCCCTCCTCCACCATATTTTTTCTAATAATACCCATTTATCTCATAAAGTGAACCTTCAATCAGTCGGGGTGTTAGCGTCTGTTTACTCCCACTTAAACAACTTTGACTTTTCTCGATCTTTTGAAATGGGAGTTTTACGGACGATTACACCGGGATAACTTAAATACGATTTACAGTGCAAATAGTTTCAATTGTTACTCTATATTCCAAGAGCGAACCTGTTACTTCAGATACGGTCATATTAGTAAAATTAACTACTCAATTAGCAGTTGTAATAACGTTTTGATTTGGTTCTATACTTGGATTACAAAACACACAATCTTTCATAATAAATTCCTTTCATCCTAAAAGCCTCTTATTTAAAGATTGATTTTAATTCATCGGGAATAATTGTAACATCTTGTATTTCATACTTTGCATCTGTTGTTAAGTTAAGTAATACCATTTCACCGTTTTCAAATTCTAATAGTTCATAGGTGTTAAAACTTGTACCAGCGCTCATGACTTCATTTACTTTATTTAATGTTTCGTCACTGATATGTTCTTGTCTGCCTTCGGCTATCAGTGTTTTAGCGCGTTCATAATTTCCAACTCGAACTGCTTCTTTAAAAGATAGTCCAACATCAACAGGGCCTTCTTGTGTTGTCTCATTATAAAAAAGAAAGCCCAATACAACATTTAATAAAACAGATAATGCAATGATAATATTTTTGATTTTCATACGTTACCTTCCCCTCCTGTTTTTTGCTCGTAGTCCAACCACAATTATTTGTTCATTAAGTTCAGCAATCCTTAGCACAAATAACTATTAATTTTTTCTTTTCTTCTCTATAAAAGTATAGATAAATGTAATTGTTGCACCTGCTACAATACCTGTAGAAGCTAAATACGAAAAACCCAATATCGGTCCTGGCCCGTTTTCTGGACGGATAATATTTACTTCTACCAGTAGCGATAATATTACAATGATATAGCCAAACCACTGCATCGCTTTAACATCGTTCATCCTTTGTTCTTGACTCATTTTATCCCCCTTAATCGTTACTTGTTATTTCATTAAACCAACGTTACTGAATATCAGCTATAAAATATAACACTACTACCACTGGTTATGATTCTTATACTCTAACCATTTATCTATCTCTTCTTTTAAAAACCTTACCTGACCTTGAATTTCTAAATATGGCAGAAATCGATAAGTGTCATAGCTAGTTAATTTCGATTTTTCAATGCCATCTATCTTTATAATGTATTCGATTGATTGTTCGTTTATCTGAAGATATTCGGAGAGTTGCGTTGTAGTCATTACTTCAGGTGTTGAATCTGTTGACGTTTCTAAACTATTGATATCACTCATTGCTCCAGAAATACTATTACTAAAAATAAAAGCGGATATTACCAATGCTACTCCCAATATGACTGCACTAATTAAATAAGTTATCTGCTTCATGTTTTAACCTCCCAAAAAATAATCTTTTAAACAATTCTGTTAGTTTATTTTAGCATAAATATCCATTAAATTAGCATGCAATTCCAATTCTTATTAAGTTTACAAATTCGTCGTTTTTATCTTTTTGTTAAAGGGTATCGGTGTTATATAACATTATTCTAGATTATGGAGATAGCAGTTGATGATTAACGAATCAAACAACCCATAATCAGCAAAGGAGGTTTTTCCATGTCGATCCCCGTTTCTGATTCAGATGTGTTTTTATTTCATGAAGGGACGAACTATCAAAGTTATCAATTACTCGGTTGCCATCAGAAAACATACAACAATAAAAAGGGGCTTCGCTTCATTGTCTGGGCACCTCATGCTAAGGCTGTTGAATTAGCTGGTGATTTTAATGACTGGACTGGTAGTAACTATCCCTTAGAAAAAATCAATCAAGCTGGGCTTTGGGGTGGCTTTTTTACTGATATTAAGCCTGATTCTCGCTATAAATACCGAATCACTCCGCAACATGGTTCCGTTATTTTAAAAGCAGATCCATATGCATGGACTGCTGAAGTTCGACCTAACACAGCATCTTTAACACCTTCTGAAGAGAGTTATCGTTGGGGTGATACCAAATGGGAAGAAAAAAAGAAAACAAATAATCCATACAGTGAACCTATTAACATTTACGAAATGCATGCTGGGTCATGGAGAAAAAAAGAAGATGGCAGTTTGTATTCATACAATGAATTAGCAGATCTTTTGATTCCTTACATAAAAGATCTTGGTTACACCCATATTGAATTACTTCCATTGGCCGAGCATCCATTTGATTTATCATGGGGCTATCAAATTACGGGGTACTATGCAGTAACAAGCAGATACGGGAGCCCGAATGATTTCAAATATTTTGTGGATCAATGTCATCAAAATGATATTGGCGTGATTATGGATTGGGTTCCAGGTCACTTTTGCAAAGACGCTCACGGCTTACGACAATTTGATGGGGAGCCATTATTTGAATATCAAGATCCAAGAAAAGCAGAAAAAAAATCATGGGGTACACTCACCTTTGACTTTGGTCGACCAGAGGTACAGAGTTTCCTAATATCAAATGCGATATTTTGGTTAGAAGAATACCATATTGATGGGATTCGAGCTGACGCAGTAGCTAGTATGCTATTTCTAAATTTTGATAAGCAAGATGATGAAGAGCCAATTAAAAATGGATATGGTGGCGAGGAAAACTTAGAAGCGTACGCCTTCATTCAAAAATTAAATGAAGTTGTGTTCCGCTACTTTCCAACTGCATTAATGATGGCTGAAGATAGCTCTGACCTTCCAGGTATTAGTAAACCGACTTATCTTGGAGGGCTAGGATTTAACTTCAAATGGGACATGGGTTGGATGAACGACACGCTCAAATATATGGAGTATGACCCAGTATATCGAAAATGGCACCACAACCTGCTGACATTTTCTTTTATGTATATGTATTCCGAAAATTTCGTTCTACCACTTTCTCATGATGAAGTCGTCCATGGAAAAAAATCGCTTTTAAACAAAATGCCTGGTGATCAGTGGCAACAATTTGCTAATTTACGCCTATTATATGGCTTTATGATGGCACACCCAGGAAAAAAACTATTGTTCATGGGGGGTGAATTTGGCCAATATATCGAGTGGCGCGATCAACATGAACTTGATTGGTTATTATTTGATTATCCAATACACGCCAAGTTGTTTGACTATGTTAAAGATTTAAATCACTTTTATCGCGAGCATCCATCTCTTTACAAGTTGGATCACGACTCAGCTGGCTTCACGTGGATTGATGCGGGGAATGTTGAACAAAGTATTATAGCATTTCAACGACAGAGTAACGATGCTTCTCAAAATTTACTTATCATATGCAATTTTACACCTACTGTTACTTACGATTATAAAATTGGTGTTACAAAACCTGGATACTATCAAGAGGTATTTAATTCTGATTCAGAACGTTATGGAGGATCAGGTCAATGTAATACTGCATTGCATAGCAGTTTTCCAGAAGCTTGGCATGGTCAGGAACAGCATATTAAGGTAAAAGTTCCGCCATTAGGGATTAGTATATTCCAACAACATATACCCTTATCTGAGGAGGATACATGATGAAAAAAGAATGTGTAACCATGTTATTAGCAGGCGGAAAAGGGACACGGCTGCAAGACTTAACGAAAGATTTAGCAAAACCAGCAGTTCCATTTGGAGGTAAATATAGAATTATTGACTTTGCCTTGAGTAATTGCGCGAACTCCCATATGCACACAGTTGGCGTATTAACGCAATACTCCCCCCTTGAGCTACACCAACATATCGGTGTAGGAAAACCATGGGATTTAGACCGTATGCATCACGGATTAACCGCACTTGCACCTTTTACCAAGGATAGTGGTGGCAGTTGGTACAATGGGACCGCAGATGCTATTACGAAGAATATCGACTATGTTGAAAGATATGACCCAGAATACGTACTCGTTATCTCTGGGGATCACATCTACCATATGGATTATGACAAAATGTTGCAACAACATAAGGAAACGGGAGCAGATGTCACAATCTCAGTCCTTGAAGTGCCTTGGGAAGACACATCAAGGTTTGGCATTCTCAACACGGCAGAAGATCTCAGAATCTATGATTTTGAAGAAAAGCCAACCAATGCAACTAGTAATCTAGCTTCAATGGGAATCTATATTTTCAACTGGAAATTATTAAAGAAATATCTTCTGGATGACGCGCAGCAAACAGACTCAGAACATGACTTCGGTAAAAACATCATACCCTCAATGCTAAGGGACCAACACAACCTTTTTGCCTATCGTTTTGAAGGCTATTGGAAAGATGTTGGTACGATCCAAAGTTATTGGGAAGCACATATGGATTTGTTTGATAAAGATTTAGAAAAATTAGTAAGCAATAAAGATTGGAGAGTCTATTCACATGATTCTCAATTTCCACCACAACTTATTGAAGACAATGCTGTTATTGATCAAGCATTAATAAATAACGGTTGTATTGTCTCAGGGACAGTAACTAAATCGATTTTATCTGAAAATGTCCATATCGCAGAAGGTGCGACTGTTAACCAGTCTATAATCTTCTCTGGGGCTCGAATAGGGGAAAATGTCCACCTTGAACGGGTTATTGTCCAGGAAGGTGTTGTCATTCCACCTAACAATACGGTGATTTCAGATCCAAACGAAGAACCAATTATACTATCAGATGAAAATATAAAAACAATCCATAACTAAGAATCTAACAATCTTTAAAAAAGCTAGTAATGCCGGAGGTGCTATACATGAAAACAATGATGGGGTTAATTAATCTGGAGCCCGAATTAGATCTTTATGAAGAATTAACGTACTTTCGTAGCGGAGCTTCACTTCCGTTTGCTGGACGTTATCGTCTAATCGATTTCACTTTATCAAATATGGTTCATTCAAGTATTCAAGAAGTTGCTATATTTGCACAAAACAAATACCGCTCTTTAATGGACCACGTTGGATCTGGAGCAGCTTGGGACTTAGACAGACGACATGGCGGGGTATTTATTCTCCCACCAGATTGGAATGATCCGACTGATATTTCAAAAGGTGATTTGAGGCATTTCCATAATAATATTGATTACTTCACAAGAGGAAAATCAGAGTATGTATTAATTAGTGGTAGTCAGTTTATTGCGAATACTTCTTACGATGACTTTTTTAAACATCATCTTGATCAGGAAGCAGATGTAACATTATTAACAACATCCTATGAAACCCTACTACCAGAACATGAAAAATTTATTAAAGTGGACACAGACAGTGATGGGTGGGTTACTAGCTTGTCTCATGACAAAAAGAAGCAGCGCCTTTTCACTGGGGTATATGTACTGCATAGAGACCTGCTACTCGAACTCGTTCAAGAATGTATTGCACATTATAAAAGTAATTTGTTTATGGACGGTATTATGGCTAACCTTGATCAACTAAAGGTACAAGCATATCACTATGATGGCTATAGCGCAGTAGTAAACTCAGTTGATAGTTATTATAGACAAAATATGAAACTACTTGAAACAGAAAATTACAAGAAATTATTTTTATCAGGAAATGATATTTTAACTAAGATAGGAAATCAGGCTCCCACTATCTATCACAGCGGAGCAAACTCAACTAATTCCTTAATTGCAACAGGGTGTGAGATTAATGGTGAAATCAATAATAGTATCATATTTCGAGACGTAAAAGTTGCTGAAGACGCTGTTATCAACAATTCCATTATTATGCAACATAGTACCGTTGAATCTGGTGTCCATTTAGATAACGTTATTGTTGATAAGGATGTCATCATTACCAAAGACCAAGCACTACAAGGTGCAAACGGACAACCCTTCGTTATACCTAAGAGAAAGACTATTTAAGTAGTTATTAAGAAAAGGCCACATTGTTTTATAGATAGACTCTTTCCGTAAATATTGTTGTTCATAAATATTCAGACTTTTAAATTGTGTCATAAGCAACAATCTTTTAGAAAATGGCTATAGATAAGATTTTTTTAATACGAAGCAGAGGAGTAATTATTATGCAGAATAATATATTATTTGTTGCATCGGAGTGTACACCATTTGTTAAAACAGGAGGATTAGCAGATGTAGTTGGCTCCCTACCACAAGTTCTTAATCAACATGAAAATACCGAAGTCAGGGTTGTGCTTCCACTTTACGAAGAGATCATTGAAAAATGGCATGAAGAATTAGAACAAGTCACTTCATTTGTTGTTCCTGTTGGCTGGCGGAACCAAGAAGCAATTCTTTATCAACTTTCCTATCATGGTGTTGTTTATTATTTTATTGGCAATGATTACTACTTCAGCCGAAAAGGAACGTATGGGTACTATGATGATGGAGAACGATTCGTTTTCTTCTCCCGTGCTGTGATTGATGCGCTATCGCTATTAGATTTTAAACCAAATATTCTACATGCACATGATTGGCAAGCTGGCTTATCAGTAGCACTTGCAAATATATTACAACCGATCGAAGCCTTAAAAACCATTTTCACGATTCACAACATCAAGTACCAAGGAATCATGCCACTCGACGCTTTTCATGAACTATTGAATCTGCCTAATGATCACATCGGTGGTATGGAGTGGAATGGGTTAATTAATTGTATGAAAGCTGGACTTTACCATGCTGACAAAATCACAACCGTAAGCCCTAGCTATGCAGATGAAATTAAAACAACTTATTTTGGCGAAGGACTTTACCCGATTTTAAACGAGCGTCATGAGGATCTTGTTGGGATTATAAACGGGATTGATACAGATGAGTATAATCCAAAGACGGACCAACATATTGCTTTTAATTACAGCCATTCACGCAAAAAGAAAAAGGAAAATAAAGAAGATCTTCAGGAAAAATTGGGACTTCCGATAGATGGAGAAAAACCTTTATATGTCATGATCACAAGACTAGTAGAACAAAAAGGACTTCATTTGGTGCAGGCGATTATCGATGAATTTTTACAAGAAGATGTTCAATTTGTTTTATTAGGAACTGGCGATTATGAATTTGAGGATTATTTTTATCATGCAGCTGAACGAAATAAAGATAAATTGGTGGCTTATTTAGGTTTCGACGAAGCAATAGCAAGACAACTCTATGCTGCTAGTGACTTCTTTGTTATGCCATCATTGTTTGAACCATGTGGTCTATCACAGCTCATCGCGCTTCAATATAAAGCTGTTCCAATCGTGAGAGAAACTGGTGGGCTTAAAGATACGATAACACCTTATGATGAAAAAACTGGTACTGGAAATGGATTTAGTTTTACCAATTATAATGCGCATGAATTATTACACGTATTACGCTATGCGTTAAATATCTACCATGAGCCTGATCACTGGGCAACTTTACAAAAAAATATCATCAAGAGTCACTTCAGCTGGGAGGATTCAAGCTTAGAATATATTGATTTTTATCAAAACATATTATCTACTGAAGAAAAAACACAAGATTAATGAATGAGCAACCATTTAAATAGAAATACTTGTCCAAAGGGGGATTTCAACAATGACTAAACCAACTGTCAATCAGTTTGTCCAAATGATCAAAGATAAGACCGAAGAATTGTATGGAATGGGAACGGATGAGGTAACGAATAACGACCTGTATTATGTTGTTTGCGAAATTGTCAATGAAGAAATCAATCAAGACTGGGCTAAAACTGAAAAAACATATAAACAAGAACAACCAAAGCAAGTTTATTATTTATCGATGGAATTTCTCATCGGTCGTTTACTTGAAAGTAACTTATTAAATTTGGGGATGAGAGAAGTATGCAATGACGCACTTAAGCAACTTAACTTATCACCAGAGGATATCTACAAGGAAGAAAACGATCCTGGATTAGGTAATGGTGGGTTAGGAAGATTAGCTGCGTGCTTTCTCGATTCAATCGCCACATTAAATTATCCAGGTCATGGGTTTGGTATTCGCTATCAATACGGTATGTTTGAGCAACGATTTATTAATGGATATCAAACCGAACTCCCTGACTATTGGTTAAAAGAAGCCTATCCTTGGGAAAGAAGAAAAGTAGACGAAGCAGTTGAATTACAGTTTGGTGGATCTGTTCATATGTTAGAGCGTAACAATGGTTCATTGGAATTTAGATATGAAGATACTGACAAAGTATTAGCGGTGCCATATGACGTACCAATTGTTGGGTACAATAATGAAATTGTTAACACCTTACGTTTATGGAATGCAGAGCCTGTTACTTCCATTGATCCAACTACCGATGAACAATCTTACTTTAAACAGTTAAAAAATAATCATGAGATCGAGCAAATATCTAGCATGCTCTACCCAGATGATTCAAATGACGAAGGTAAAAGACTGCGAATCAAACAACAATATTTTCTTGTTGCATCAAGTCTAAGAACGATTTTAACTAATTATAAAAAAGAGACACAGCAGTCATTGATCCACCTTCCTGAAAAGGTCGTTATCCAAATCAATGATACACATCCAAGTTTAGCTATACCTGAACTAATGCGGATTTTAATGGATGAAGAAGATTTTGGTTGGGACGCAGCTTGGGAGATTACAACCAACGTTTTTGCATATACCAATCACACTATACTGTACGAAGCATTAGAAAAATGGCCAGTGAAAATGATTCAAAATCTGTTGCCACGCCTATACATGATTATAGATGAAATTAATGAAAGATTCTGCCAGAGTATTTGGTTCGACCATCCGGAATTGCGAGATAAAATAGCAGAAATGGCTGTCATTGCAGACGATCAAATTCATATGGCTCATCTTTCCATTGTAGGTAGCTTTAGTGTCAACGGTGTCGCAAAATTGCACACTGATATATTAAAAAATCAGGAAATGAGTAATTTTTATAACCTATTCCCAGATCGCTTTAACAACAAAACAAATGGAATTACCCATAGACGTTGGTTATTATTATCCAATCCGAGGTTAGCTGAAGTAATTTCTGAGACCATCGGTGAGCATTGGATTGAACGACCACGTGAGTTAAACAACCTGCTTCGCCATACGAAGGACAGTGCTTTACTGGATAAACTAAAAGAAGTAAAAAAGAAAAACAAGCAAGATTTAGCAGAATATATCCATAAAACAACTGGTATTTTGGTTGATGAGAACTCGATTTTCGATGTACAAATCAAACGACTACACGAATATAAACGCCAGTTACTCAATATTTTTCATGTTATCTATCTGTATAATCAATTAAAGGATAATCCCAACTTAGATATTACACCACGAACGTTTATTTTTGGCGCAAAAGCAGCACCAAGCTACTATGTTGCAAAAGAAGTAATTAAATTAATTAATACTGTCGCATCCGTTGTAAATAATGATGCAACGATCCAAGGGAAAATTAAAGTTGTTTTCCTTGAAAACTATAACACCAGTTTAGCAGAAAAGATCATCCCAGCAGCTGATGTGAGTGAACAAATCTCAACTGCAGGTAAAGAAGCCTCTGGTACTGGGAATATGAAAATGATGATGAACGGTGCATTGACTCTTGGTACATTAGATGGGGCAAACATTGAAATTAAAGACCAAGTTGGTGATTCTAATATTTTCATATTTGGCTTAAATGCAGAGGAAATAAATGAATACTATCAAAATGGTTCATACAATCCAAATGAAATTTATCAAAACGATGAACGCGTCACTCAGATCATGGATCAACTACGAGACGGCGCGTTTGGTCATGACGTCGAGTTCACAGATATTTATTATCACCTGCTATCGACAAATGACCCTTACTTCGTTTTAAAGGATTTTGACAGTTATGTAGAAGCGCAGCAATTAGTTGATCTTCATTATCGAGACCAAGATAAATGGTTATCTAAAAGTCTGATTAATATTGCACATTCTGGAAAATTCTCAAGTGATCGCACGATCCGAGAGTATGCTACTGGAATCTGGAATTTACAGAAGCAATTATAGCTGTCTATTTGTAGACGTTAGAAGTGTTTTGATCGAATCATTCCATTTTAAAAAGGATTTCGCACCCGCGAAATCCTTTTTGTTTTACGCTCTTTTCGCAAATATCGTAGTATCAATATACGGACTTGAGATAAACTCTGGCGCAATTAGTAATGTAAGATTATGATACCGCTCCTCAAATAAAATTACCACCGATATTTCCGCCAACTTTACCTGCATCTTTTGCTTTAATCTCTCCATTATACCCTTTGTTTAATGTGACACCTTGCTCTTTAGCGATCTCATATTTTGCTTCTTGTTCATTGTTCACGCGTGAAACCTTAGCTTTTAACTCATTCAAACCTTTTCTTGCTTCTGGTACGAGTATCTTATTTCTTCTTGCCATACATCCATCTCCTCTAATGTTGAAAAATAAAATTGTCTATCCAACATTAGAATTAGTATTCCATGAACACTCCCGCCACTTAATTTTCTGACGAAAATTTGAAGTGGGGGTTTCTTGTCAAAACCTTCAGGTTCCTTCTAAGTAGTTCGAGGTTTGCTCAAATCTACACGCACATTAGTGCGGAAGAATACGCATAAGGGTACAGCAAGCAACACGCACCGTAGGCGCGAGGGTCGTGACAGACCATCTACTACTTCTTGCCGTTAGGCAATACGTAGATACGTTATGTTTTCGATATCGATTTTAAGGTCTCGAATATCTTTATAGATATACTTCGAAAGGATATTCCGAGCCCCGTGAATATCTCGGTGACATTCATAACCACATTTACATTTATAATTTCTAGAAGAAACTTTCTTTTTCTTCCCGCAAACGGGACACGTTTGCGATGTGTAGGATTCTTCCTGTTTGTTAATAGACATGCCTTCGGCATGCAATTTATATTCTAGATATTTGTAGATTTGACCAAACTGCCATTGAGCAGTTTTTTGGTTTGTCTTACGACTTCTGCGTTTCTTTTTATTTTTCTTTCGCTTTGATGTATTTCGTTGAACACCTTCAACATCATCGATAGCGACCTCTTTGATCTCGTTTTCTTTACACCATTCCACGAATTGGCGTGTGGTTTTATGCAGTGCATCTTTCAGTTGTCTTTCGGACTTTGATAGGATGTAGCGCTTTGCTCGATTGTATTTTTTCCATTTCTTCGAGCCTTTTTTGCATTTGGACATCTTCTTTTGAAGTTCACCCAACTTCTTATTGCGCAGTCGCTTAATGGAACGAACCTTTCGCCCCGTAATAATGGTTGCTTGCCCATTTTCTGCGAAAGCAGAAATGGAGTGGATCTCTCCTGGATCAATCGCGACGCGATTGGTGTTAGTGTTTTCTTTTTCTTCTTTTCCATCGTCATAAGACATACTTAGCCAGAGACCGTTATCATAAGAGAGCTCAATCTCTTTGATCTTCCCTTCGGGAAGGTTATCAGGTTTAACCCATACGATAATAGGTTTTCTTCCGCGGCCTAGACTTAATTCAATTTTTCCATTTTCATAGATTTTGTAGCCAAGGTCCACCCATTTTGTATTGAAGTGTTTTTTCTTCTTATAAGGATATTTGGTATCTTTAAACCCTTTGTCTCGAGCTTTCTTTGTAGCATCTCGAGAGAAGAGATACTTATGGCATACTGCTTGTATCGATTGAGAATGGATCGGATAATTTCCTTTGGTTTCCGCCTGCAACTGTGTTTTGTTAACCCATTTTCCGTGCGAGACATAATAAAATTTTGCGATTTCTAGTACATCATTCCAAATCTCTCCAGAGATTCGATTGCATTCGAATAATCGATCGATATTATATTTCGTAGCAAAAAACTTTGTTTTATGCGCTCGGATCATCATTTTCACCTCCTAGAACAAGAATATACGTTCTTAATAAATTATAACAAACTATCTAATTTTATCCAATATTCATCTTTTTCTAATCGGAAAAGAAATAAAAAAGAGCGATTCATCCCCCACCTTACACTCCGTAGGAGGTGGAGGAATTCTCGCCTAAGATCGTTAAAAGATGATTTTTACTAAAAGCACTACTCTTGCTCTGGCAAATTGGATGTAACATACGTGGAAGCCAACAAATCATGAATCGATCGCTTATCATCTCTCGTATGCACCAAGTAGATGCTGATGATCGTTAATTTACCATCTGATACATGGCTTATTCTTATACCAATTAATCGCTTGCCAATTGTATACCCATCCCAAAGCACTGGTAATATGATTGCATAGAATAATGAAAGAATAACACCCATGACTATAATTGGCTGATCTATTATAAAAAAATGAATTAAAATTACAATAGTAAAAGTGATTATTATGTCAATAAAAGTTGCAAACGCTCGCTCTGGTATACCCACCGGACGACTTTTAAGAATGTTCATAAAACCCTCCTCCAATCACATTTCTAATTCAATCCTAATTCTACACGTTCATTTAGGACTTGATTAAATTCAGCAATACTTATGTTTTAGCTTCCTGACCTGATTCTTCTGAATACAGACCTTACTATCATATTAACATAAATATCCATTAAAACTTGTTAAAAAACAAAAAACCCCCAACAAGTTTCATGATGTTGAGGGATTTTTCTACGTCTATCTATCCTATTCAAACAATGCCATTTGTTCATTCTCTCCAAGTCGGTCAATTGTAATTGGATCGTGATCTTGGAAATAGGCGTGATGCAGCCATTTTTCTTTTGTCATTACTTTCTTACTGGCATCAGTTGAAGCTCGTAAGCGACAGCTATAAATTACTGGGAAGTAATCTTGCAAGAACTTCCCTTCTGCATGCGCAGTTAATGCAATGATTTGGAAACCTAATTGCTCAGCTATAAAGAAAACTGGACTTAAAACGTGATCACTTGATGCTTTACCAAACGGGTTATCAAGAATCACCGTTCGGTGCCGCTTCATTGATGATTGAATATGCTTTTTCTTCTCTGCGACATAATTCAGAATACCAAGAAACAGTGTCATGTTTTTACTCCACTTTTCTCCGCCAGACCAGAGATTACTTTGTTCCCATGAATACGGGCGAGTGGTTACCTGAATGTCATTGGTTACTTTACGACAATTCACTTTCATCACTTCATTGTTCATGACCATTTGCAGCAGTTGTTTCGATTGCAGCCACATTTCAATTTGCTTTCTGACTTTCCCGTCATCTTGTAAACCAGATTCATTTGAAAATTGGTCTGATTCTAATTGTTGTAAAATCCATTCAACATAGTCTCTGATCCGCATCTTGCCAACTTCTTCTTCCCACTCTGGAATCGTGAATTTATAAATTTGTTTCCATTCATCACCGACTTTTACACGTGTTTTCTTCGGAATTTGTTTTAACTCTTCCACAAGTGTTAGGAGATGGGAATGAATTTGGTTAATAAACAACTGCAAATCTTCATCACTTTTACGAATATGTTCATTCGCATAATGGGAAATCTTCTCGATTCGGATCAGCATGTTTTTCTTGAATTCTGTAATCGCTGCATAGTTCTGTTTATTCTCCACGCCATTGATTGCCATTTTCTTCAATTTAACATCAGAGATGGTGTTGATACAGAAGTCTCTAAATTTGCGCTTGGCAGCTTCAACATCTTTTCGCTCAGTATCAACTTTCTTTTTGTTGTCACGTAACCGATCAGTTATCGCTTTAACAAATTGCTTGCGATTATACGTGAACTCCATGGATTCTTCTGTTGATAAAGCAATAGCTTCAATATCTGGTGCTGTAAAGTGATGTGCTTCTTCAAACATTTTCAGATCATAATTGGCACTATTTATTTCCTTTAATGCTTTTTCGATCCGACTTAACTCTTGATCAATAAATGTTTTTCTTTCACTTAGGTACGTTCGCTCTGACTCTAATGTAGCCCTGATTTCTTCCTCTGTTTCCTCAAAAAGTATCACTGCATCATTTGGATAATCCCGTTTGAATTGATCAATCTTGGATTTCCATTTTCCTTTTTGTTCATCTAGTGTTGTTTTCCTTTGCTGCATGTCTTCCGTCAATCTTTCAACCCGCTCATTTAAATCAATCATATCCGCCCATAACGTGCGCATAACTTGCTTGCCATCACTAGGAAAACTTCGATCCTGATCAATTGCAGGATGTTCTTGTAATACATCTACTATGCTTTGGTCGAGTCGTTCAAGCGCTTTAACCAAAGCTTGTTGCTTCGCGATCCATTCTCCTTGTGCCACGTTAATTTCACGAATCTTCATTTCAAGGGTGAAAATTCGTTCCTTTATAACGCCTTTACCTTCATCTACATACAATGGTGTGAGCGTTTGTAGCGCGTTATATTCTTCCTCTTGTTCGATCATTTTTAAGTGTGCATCCAAATTATTGAGTCGTTCTTGAAGTTGAATCCGCTCATCTTCAAAGCGATTCCAGTTATTTTCAATTCTAGTCAGTTCTTTTGTGAGTTGTGCTACCTTTTCAGTCGCATCTTTCTCTTTTGACTGCTCTACTTTTATCTCTTTTTCAAATTTAACATATTGAAATCCTTTTTCAATTTTTCCATCAATACCTTGTTTTTCATCACGATAGGTCTCAATTTGTTTTCTGTTTTGCCCAATCTTTGC
Source organism: Paraliobacillus quinghaiensis (assembly GCF_003426025.1). GTDB lineage: Bacteria > Bacillota > Bacilli > Bacillales > Amphibacillaceae > Paraliobacillus_A > Paraliobacillus_A quinghaiensis. The sequence continues at coordinate 92,123 of NZ_QJSH01000002.1, read as the reverse complement.
TTGCTGTTCAGCAATGAAACGCTTTTCTTTCTCCATATCTGCAACTAATTCTTGCTGTTCATTTTTCAACGCCGAAAATTGTTCTTGAAGCTGTGTCACGTATTTATATGGATAGGCCTTTAAAAATTGGTTGAAAGCTTTTAGGCCATCTTCCCATCGTTTAATCTCAGCTTCCTTTTCCTCACGTAATACTGTTATCTCTTTTGCACGCGATTCAGTTTGTTCCTTCCAATTGATAAAGGAATCATAATCGATATTGTTGTCCCAATGACTAGGTGCAACCCACGACTGATTTGTCGTTCCTTCATGCATTGCCACCGCTTCTTCTGTAGTGATCACAATAATCGGGAACTGAAGATTATCAGACACATGACGGACTTTATCAATCACCTTCTGCTTCAATTTATCTGTTGTTACAAGCGTGATTGCCCAAAGTGGATAATTAGTGAGTCTATTTTTTTCTTGTTCACCAACTACTTGCAAGTACTCGACACCTGTAACTAAATAATCAAATTGATTTTTCCAGGAAGCAAGTTGTTCTGCTAAATAGGCATCCCCAAAAAATCGCTCTTGCTCGGCGTGATCATCAACAAACCGGTAAGATACACGTTCACGCGATAACAATCTATTTCGTTCATTGACTCGTTTATCAATTTCCTCTATTAGCCGCTTCTCAATCGAACCTTGTGATAAATAAACATTCTCTACCGTAGCCCATTGCTGTCTTAACATAGTTAAATTCGCCACTAGTTCAGTCTGATTTTTTTCCATCTCATCTAACTGATAGGCAACTTTATTTTTGTTGTTTTCAATTTCTGAGAGTTTAATTTGATTTGCTTCATTTCGTTCCTGTGCTTGTTTTTCTTCAGCACGTAACTGCTTCTCTTCACCGTTCAACCGAATGATTTCTTCATCTAAAAATTGACTCCGCTTTTGCCAGACTGCAAGCTGTTCCTTCACATCTTCTTGATCCGGATTTGAGAGGAGCTGCTGTTTTAGCTGATCCATATCTTTCTTGCGAGACTCAATAATACCTTTCATTTTAGAGAGAATATCACGCATTTCTTGTTCATTTTTAACTAAATCTCGTTTCTTTATATCCAACTGCTCCATCTGCTCTTGGATTGGACGTAATTGATAGTTTTGCGTTTGCTTATCCTTTTCAAGTTTTTCTATCTCTGTTAAATACCAGCCTAGTAAACGTTGCTTTTCTTCCTCTAACTTTTCTTGGTAATCAGTGATTTCAGCGGTTTGATCAATAGCAGCTAGTTCTGCTTCAATATGACGCAACTCATCAGCTTGTTCTTTGCGATCTTTTTTTAACTCGGCTACTTTTAATGAGTAGTAATCCTTATCGTATTGTTGTAGTAGTTCCTCTTGTTCTGTTTTCTTTGCTAACGCCTGTTTATACGTCGCTTCCAGCTCTTGATAAACCATTTCTTCTTGAAAAATATCAAAAGACATTTCCTTCACACGATAGGCGTGATCGTTTTTATTCCACTCCTCCAATTTCGCTTCAACATTTGACTGTTCATTTTCAAATTCACTCCGCTGCTTAAGCGTTTCGTTCCAAACACCTTTAGCTTGTTGCTTTACTTTTTGATACTCCAGTTCTCGGTCATGTAGTTTTTCATAAGTATTTACATAAAACTCCAACTGCTCTTGGATTACATTATTTTCTTCAAGTGTCTCTTTTAATTTCTTATAGTTTTTAAAACTCGTATGTTGTTGCTCAAACATATCTGCAAAAATCGTTGCGTCATGTCCAACGATCGAGCTCTCAACAGTTGGAATTAACAGCCTATCAAATAATTGATTGGTACTTTTACAATTATCAAAAAAAGCTTCTACGCCACCTTCTGAACTGTTAATCTTAACAATACTGTCCCACTCGCTAGCGATAATATGATATTGTTCTTCTAGAAAACTTTGATACGCTTTGATTGTTTGAAATGTTTGGGCATTATGCGGACTTTTATCACGCATATGGCTATAGTAATCCTGCATTTCGCCGAGCTCAGCTGTCCGTTTTCTGTCTTTTCCTTTGCGAACAAACGGGATTCCTTCGATACTATTCGGGTCATTGGCATCATATTCATAAACATAACGTAACGAATCTAAGCCATGTTTTGTTGTAAATAACGAAACCGCCGTTACGACATAACGTCGTGGCTGGTCATTAGTTATCCATTCGATCGCAATGTGAGCAGGTGCATTTTCTAGCATTAATGTCCGTTTCATTTTTCGATCAGCTAAATCAACATGCGGAATAATCGCTTGTAAAGCTGTTTGAATCAAAACGGTCTTTCCGCCACCATTTTCAAGTAAAACAGCACCATTATGGCCATCAAATAAAAACAGTTCATCATTATAACGCTTTCTTCCTTCTTCATAAACGATATTCGTTAACCGAATTTTACTAATCGATGGCATTTTCCACATCCCTTTCAAAACCATAAATAAATTCAAAGATCCCTTTGTTGTATTCCACTTCCATAAAGTATCGTTGCACAATTGTTTTTGCTTTTTCCGTTAAAGCTAGTTCATCATTACCAATCTCTTGAACAAGTTCTTGATCGACTAAAAATCGTTTCACCGTATCCATAAAACTAAATCGACTGATTGTGTTACCACTCTGCTTTTTTGACGTCTCTTTAATATCATCCATGTCTTCCCACTTCTCGATGATCAGACTCCAATTATAGGAGAACTCTTTTTCAAGCTGCTTTAACTCTTCTTCTTCATGTGTTTTCAATTGGTCAATTCGTTCTTGAATTAAACGTACCCATTCATCTAAACGAAGGAATTGGCGCGTTGGTTCCTGGCTTTGATAGGTATCATAAAAGGTTCCGAACAGAATAATCGTTGAAAAATAAAGCAAATAGATATCGCCATTCGTTGCACCTGACTTTAAATAACGGCGTTTAATCCAATCATTGCTGACATGAAAAGGAGACAACCGTGTTTCTGGCACTAAAAATAACTGCTCACTTGTTCCGACTACAACACAATCAACCTCACGTCCAAAAGCATCTAATAGACCGCGAATTTCATCATCCGCACGATACTGCTGGACTGTTTCTTTATCTGCAACACCATCTCGTGCTAGTTTTGTATAAATTTGAAAAGCTTTAAGAACTGTTTGTTCAGCGTAATGCATCGGCTGTCTCCTCCAATCTTATCTGAAATTCTTGTATAGAAAAGCGTTTATACCGGTTAATAATTCCTTTGCCCTCTTCGACAATCAACGTGCGATCTTCAAGTAAAGCAAGTGCTTCACCTAATAATGTTTGGCCTTCCTCTTCATCGACATCTCCATTTATAATCGGAGAGCGTTGATGCAGAATTAGCCAAAAATCATAAAAATAGCGTTGTTCAAATAATGTTGCCTGCTCACTTTTGTCAAGGTAGTCGATAAAATCAGATAATGACTCTCCCTGACCTTCATCATAGGCAATTAAAAAGTGTTCCATTAATTGTTTGTACTGCTCCATTAACCAAGCTCTGTACGGGTTGTCCTTTTCACTTGTATCGACTTCTATAAAACTTTGATCAACTTTCTCTTCGCGGTCTTCTGTGATATTTTGTTCAGCAAAAACAGTTAATGGCGACCACACTTGATTTTCTTCGACTTTTAATAATGGGTGGAGTAAACCAGTCATTGCTTCAAGTGGTAATGGTGTGGAGATAACTTTAGAGACAAGATCTTGATCAAAGTTAAATGCTTGTATCCCTGTATAGTAAAGTGATTCTTGCGCCGTCACCAATGTTGTATTTTTAAGTGCTAATGTCTGTTCCAATAAGCGCGAGTGGTCATAATGAACCGATTCTAACTCTCTAATAATCTTTAAAATTAATGAATAGGTTTTCTGTTCTTTTTGATGAATATCCTTGGAATAAAGTCGTTCACGTGTTTCTTTAACAAATTGTCGAAGCTCTTTAAACTCCTCGTCTTCACGTGTTAAACGTCCATAGATATCTTCAAGTAGTTCTTTATAGCGTTCAAACGTTTCTTCAGAGACAATACTACGCTGGATTTCATGGTTGAGTTTGATCATTCTTTCTTCTAAACTTTCCACATCAATCTGCATCTCATTAATCTGTCGAAGCGCTCCTTTGAACTCTCCTTTATCCAGCTGTTTACGAAGCATCAATTGATTAATAGATAATTGAAATTCGCTGTAGAACTCCTTAGTTGCAAAAACAAGCTCAAGACCATCCTCATCAAGTGTATAATATTGCATATTGGTCTCACGATCAAAATTATTTGCTTTTAAAAGCGAGTATTCCATTGCTTCTTCTTGAGCCGTTTCCCAATTAAAAAAAGTATAACTGCGCTTTTTCCCAGTAGTTGGCCTGAATGTGTGTATAATTGTTCGGGCAATCCGTTCATATTCCGCTTCATCTAACCGATACTGCCTTTCTGTTACCAGTTGCAAGAATGCCGCAAGCTGCTTTGCCCCTGTTTTATACTGCCGCATTAATTTTTGTTCAAAAAAGAAAAGCAATGTTAGTAAGCCAAGGCCTTTCATATCAATCATTGTCTCGGACTGATCCTGTTCACGTTTTCGATCTAATTCATACAAGGGATCAAATAAAGCCAACCGACGCATTCGCTCCCGGTAACCTCCCGTTATTTCCACTATATCAAGTTGGTCCAATCTGATTCCCTCCATATCTGTTGCAATTCTTTTGTTTTTAGTGTTTCTTGCGGATGGTATTTTCCGTTAGCTAGCATCTCTTTCATTTGCTCTTGTTGTTCATCTGAAAAAAAGGGTAAAAACTGTTCAAGTGATGTGATTTGTTCACGCTGGTATTCCTTACCTATAGATGGCGTTTTTACTAAGCATGCCTGATAGAATGGCATTGCTAATATCATCTTTATTTTCTTATCTAGAGAATGCCAGATTGCAATTCCTTCACGATCGATATCACCAAAATAAAAGAAGTGGTGCTTAGCTTCGACTGGATATTGCATCGAAAACTGTTCCATACTTTTAATCACAGCTTTGCCACTTCCATAGATTAAGCTTGCAAACATTGTTTCCTTTAAAGCAGGTAATAACCCTTGATAGGTTGTTTTATTTTCTACGATTAAATGGTATTGACTAGCTTCGTGTATTTTTTTGGGGTTAATTGCAAACATAAGTGGTTCTGAAACGGGGATAATTTGTAATCGATCAAAAAGACCAATTCGTTCAAGCACTTCTTTTCCACCCTTTTCCACAATCCACTTCTCATCACCTACAAGCGCATAGCTACGTTCTGGTGCAGGTACTTGGTCGTCAGGAAATCCGTGCTCTTTTATGTACGCATCAATTTTTAAAATAGCAGGTAGATCCTTTTTCCATAGCGAAGGATCTTTTCCGTAATACAGATCAAGGTTAATTGCAGCGTGTAAAGTGCTTCGATAGTGTTGCAGTTCGACATGAAAATCTTCTACAATTAGATTTTTATTAATGCGGTAATTGAATGCTAATGAGGGTGTTCGGGATGTCCGACCTTTTGCCTTTACCATAACTAGTATCCCTTGCTTTTCTAGCTGTAAAACTGCTTCTGCAAAAGCTGCATAGGTAGGTAAGAAGGATTTCATCAAAAACTCTAGTTCAGCCAGTTTGATCGTTTTCTTTTTGTATGTAGCTAGTAATCTTTTTATTTGCTGATCCATGCACAATACACCTCTAGTCATTTAACTAATTCTTTTGTTTAATTGTACTAGATTTTGCCGGAAAATGCAGTTTATTATCACTTGTTTAGAAGATTTCCTAAGGAGGAGTATATCGATCTCTTGGAGCAACAATGTTATCAATTTCTTTCCAAATTAAAAAGACATCTCTCCATGTTAGGAGAAATGCACACAGTACAGTTGGAAAAATAGTATTTGTTGTCATCCAATGAGTTTCATTAATGAATATCTTTTATTCGTGCCATACACAGTGGAGCTCCGCAATTAATAACTTCTTGTTTCACATTTGCAATCGTTAACACAAAGACACAATATAAAATAAGCTAGAGATGATATTTAAAATTACTTCAATATTATCCCTAGCTAACGCCTTTGTCTAGAGTGCTTAAAATATTCTATATAACACGTTGTGCGATCATCTGACAACGAATAGTAAATAATATATTTATCAATAATTAGCTTATAACTACCTTTCCATTCTCGTTCATTTACTGGGATACTAGTACCTAAAAGTGAAACCTTTTCTTCAATATTTTTCACTAAACTTTTTTTATATTCTTTTGTCTCCTGCATAGTAAAATGCTGACTTTTAATGTTTTGAAATCCTTCTAATGCTTGATTAGCCCATTTTATCTTCATCTACAATTCACCTTGTTCTATCATCTCTAATACGTCTTCAGTTGAATGGAAATTACCATCTAACACATCTTTTTTTGCTTGAAGTAATTTTTGTTTTAGCTCCGCATCAGCATTAACGTCCTCTTTTACTGTAGATTCTGGTTTTTCGATTAAAGTTAAATGATATTTTTTGCCGTCTAGCTCTATAACTGATTCTACATCATGAATAATACTTTTAATCAACTCTGCCTCGTAACCATCAAGTTTTCTCATACTCTTATTCAACCTCCATTTCATATTACTTTCCCCTAATTATACTACAGTTTTTATATACATTGAAATTGGTAATTAGATTTAGTAAGATTAATCTAACACATCTGTTTGTTTAATGAGTAGCCGCCTGAATTCTATGCTTTTACTTCCTTGATTATCACAAACTGCAAAATTATAAAGTTTATCCAAGTTATAAGTGGAACAGCAAATACTAAGTTATGAAGATGTGAATGCCCAAAAGTTCTTGCTTCATCATCCATTAATATCCACATCATTAAAATTAAAAATACAAGGTTAAAGCAAAAAGCCGACAGCATACTCAATAATTTATTGTTTTTCTTTTTTAAAATGGAAACTGACAAAACTGTTGAACCCAGCAAAGACAGTGAAATAATAATGTGATTCAAGCCACACCACCTTTGTATTATTGCTACTCCATTAAATCTTCTTCATTTAAATAAATCGATTTTCCTTCTTGTAAGCGTGCCATATCTTCACCTGAAATAATAACAGTGGAATTACCTTTACCTTCAATAGAAATCCTAAAGGAAGCAAGATCAGAAACATTCTCATCAAAAGGGATAACATAGAAATTTTCTCCGTCTATCACTTCATAGAAAGTAGCATCAGCTGATTCATTACGCGTGACAACTGTTATTCCAGTGATTGCTGTGTCTTTAACAACTCCCAACATTGTAGGATTAATATCCTGTTCTTCACTCAATACCTGTAACGATAACACAAACGGATCATTCATCGGGACATCTTGGTTCACATGTCCACCACCACCTACCCATTTGTAGCCGGTTAATCCATTCCTCACCATATCAACAGTATACATTGAATTTTTGCCGCTATTTGCTTCACCTACCGCATAAACCATTGTTCCATTTTCCGTAGTTACCGTGTCAATCATTTCAATATTTTCAACTGTTCCTTCTCTAAGCTCACGTATTGGTTCTAACGGGTCTCCGCTTTGATAAAAAAGAATTAGTAAAACAAATCCGATAATAAGTGCACCTATCGTAAATATTTTTTTCACTTTTATACCCTCCCCTAACAAATACTAATTTTTGTTAATTTTAGCGTATCATATATTGAATGCGTTTAAAATAAATTTTTTTAACACAACTTGGACATATTAGAGAGATAGGAGGTGAGAATATGAGTAAAAAGGATTTAAACAAAATGGAATTCAACAAACAAAATGAAGAAGCTAGCTATAACGCTTCGCTAGAGGTACAACAAGAGGAAGGTTACCAAGATAAAAGATACAGAAAAAATGCGCGTGCTACAGCTTCTGTTGAACCAAATTATCCAAGGATCGATACTGGTAATATATAATAAAAGACGAACAAGGAAACTACTCCAAACCTAGCTGTGTTCTGTCTTTTTACATATACCTTTTTATACACAAACTGATTGTCACACCATAAATTGTAAGCAGAAATACAAAATTAAAAGTGCTGCAAACTGCTCAGCAGCACTTTTTCACAACAAATAGCTAAAGTTCGATAGAAAATCTTATATGATTCCAACTCTAAGTATTTCGTTTGTTGATGATAAATTCCCATTCTTTTCTCAATATCCCCATCTTAATTGCATCAAAATATTCACCATTGACCATTCTTGCATCTCTTATTCTCGCTTCTTCTTTCATTCCCAATTTGTCCGCAACCTTTATCATTCTTGTGTTTCCTGACCACGTTGACATACCTAACCTGTGTATATCAGTTGAGGTAAAAAGGTAATCAATCCAAAGCTTATAAGCTTCAGCACCGAATCCGCCGTTCCAAAATCTGCTGTCATAAATAACAATCCCTGTTTCAAGCCAGTTTGTATTTTGATCTACCCAATAGCACCCAACGTAACCGATAGTTTTGGCGTCGCATTTTATAGTAAGCGAAGCCGGTATATCTGGAAAGATTTCTTTATTCCAATCTTTTCTATAATCATCCATTCTAGGTCAAGGATATAATTAGAATTGTTATGATAGCTTGCAAGTCTAATAAAAAATGCGCAATCATAATTGGAAAAAGCCGTTTGTTAGAAAAAAAGATAACTGCCAGCATTAAAGCTAAAGGTAAATAAGAAAAAACACGCCAAAGCATAAATTGATAATCAAAAAGTAAAGGTAGAGAAATATGTTGAAAAGCAAAAGCGAAGGAAACAATAAATAAAGCACTCCACTTACTCTTTAACATGACCTGAAGTCTTGGAGAAGCATATCCCAAATAAAGTGGGGTTTCAACAGCCGCTACAGATACTGGCATCAAAAACAATGCAATAAAAACTGCCCAAATTGGTAACGGCTGAATCATTGTTTCTGGAGGCATTCCTCCATAAATAATAAAAGCACTTCCATATAACCCAATACCACCAACTAGAGCTGATAGTACACCTAACCCTAATCCTAACCCCAAATCTTTTACTACTCTTTCCTTTTGAAAACTAATAAATTCAAGATATTTTATCCCCTCTCGTTTCAATAAAAACATAACAAAAATAAAGGTTAAAATACCAACTAAAATAACTTGATATGTCCACCAGACTGACGCTTGTTCGAGTGGATTTTCACTGCCAAAAATTGAAAAGTAAAAAGCAAAAATCAATCCAGTTATGGCAAAGAAAGCTGTACGAAAGATAAGTGCTATAACAACTAATGAACTTCGAGCATAATTTTGATTCACTGTTCCAACCCCTTTAACTAGTACCAATTCAACTAACCTACTCAGTGCAATTAAAAAATAACCTGTTCTATCAAATTTATTTCCTAAACCCTCCTCTTCTAGTTCTTACTCAGTATTCAATTATCCTCCCTTTAAGTAAGATTAAATTCTTGGCTTTAACAAAAAAGCTTATATTCAATACATTTATTTTCTATTTAACAACTTTAGAATTAATTTAAGCTTCTATTTTTATATTTTTGATAAATGTAAAAAGTGCAAACTAATAAAATCTCTCTTAAAACAAATACACCATATCAATATGATATGGTGTACAACCGCTCCCAGAGGACCGCCAAAAATAAGGTAAATAACCCAAGAAGAACACTTATAAATTTTTTCATTTCTTTTAAAACTCAGCCTTCGTTCTAAGTATCAGTAATACTTTGTTGGTCTGAATGTTTCATTAAGTTCGCTTGTCTTTTCATCAATACGTTTTTCAACACTGTCAAAGTAAGGTTTAAGATCTTTCACAACCTCACCCTTCATACTCGAAACTAACTTTTTAAGTTCTTCCTGTTCCTGTTTAATTACTTTTAATTCATCGAGAATTAATTTCAACGTTTCATCCATTAAAATCACTCCTATTCTAATTTTTAAAATCACTTCGATCCTTTGACCGTAATCAAACTACATTGGCTCTGATTTAGAAAACGAAATGGTAATCCTGTAGTGCCAATACCACTATCAACATAGATATATTTCCCATCTTGCTGTGGATATAATCCTTTATCTAAGCCTGTAAAACTGTGTCCCCGCGCTACAACCGATCCAACAATCGGAAATCGTATTTGTCCACCATGTGTATGACCACATAACGTCAAATCAATTGGCTTTTCATGAAATGTACCAATAATATCAGGGGCATGTGATAACAGCACAGTATAAGCTGTTTCATCGATCCCATTTAGCGCTTCTGGTAAGTGATCATGCGCAGTAGTAAAATCGGCAACGCCAGCTAAATTGAAAGTCACATCACTTAGTTGAATTTTCTTATTGGTATTATCAAGCATTGTCACTTTTCGCTCTTTCAATCCAGTGAAAAATTCTTCTGCTTTCGGGTTCCCCCATTCATGATTCCCAGAAACAAAATAAACATGTTTATTCATTGCAACAAGCTCTTCAACTAAATGAAACATTTGACTAAAATCACTCGTTTTCCGATCAATCAAATCACCTGTAATCACAATGATTGAAGCATTTAATTGCTTCACTTTACGAATTAACATCTCATTTTGATAACCAAATACATTATTGTGTATATCACTTAACTGTAAAATTGTAAAAGATGACCCTTTTGGAATTTTACTCGTATCAACTTTGACTCGCTCTACTTTAAACAATTTTGTATCATAAAATATTTTAACCAGTGTAGAAATCACGGTAGCTAAAATTGTAAATAAAATAAAACCCGTACGCATTCTCATCTCGACATTCTCACCTCTTCATGCTATTCTGCTTCAATAGTTATCACACTAAATTGACTCTGATTCAAAAAACGAATTGAAAGTAAACTCGTTCCTAGTCCGCTATCAATATAGAGATATTTTTTATTTTCCCATTCATATGTACCTTTGTCTAACGCAGGAAAAAATCCCTGATCTGGTGCAATTACTCCACCAATCAATGGAAAGCGAACTTGCCCTCCATGTGTATGGCCGCTTAATATCAAGTCAACTGGTGTTGATACAGACATGTCGCTAATATCAGGTGTATGCGATAGTAACACCGTATAGTTCTCTTTTCTAACACCTGCTAGAGCCTTTATCAGGTCATCATGCATTGTTGAACTATTTCCAACCCCAGCTAAAGTTAATGTCTGATTACCTAATGTAATGGTTGTATTCGTATTATCCAGTATTGTCACATTCCGTTCCTCTAATCCTGCAAAAATAGCTGCAGTATGCGTGTTACCCCACTCATGGTTCCCAGAAACAAAATAGACATGTTCATTTTGTGTAATTAATTCTTCAACTAAATGGAAGACATCCGTTAAATCATTTGTTTTTCTATCAACCAGATCCCCTGTTATCACAATAATATCAGGATCTACATGGCTCACTTCGTTAATAAGGGATTCATTCCCCTCACCAAAATCATGATTATGTATGTCACTTAATTGCACAATTGTCACAGAAGATTCCTCAGGCAATTTATCCGTCTGGAATGCGACATGATTTACCTTGAAAAAGTTGGTATCATAATATACTTTAATGCTCACAGCTACAAGCAATAGAATACTAATATATAAGAAAATCCGCTTCCTGCTCCACATACCTCGTCCCCCTGACAAACTGGTTTATGATGTCAATTTTATCATGCTTTTTACGTGAATGATCGAATAGTTTAATTTTTTTAATCTAATCCATATCTTTCACTTTAATCTCTTGTATCGAAATGGATTAGAGGTTAATATCTTTAAAGTAACAGACTAGGTCCACTTGTAGTCCTAATAAGTATAATTCGTTTTTATTATATTTCTGGAAAAACAAACACATCAGCTTGTTATATGGTAATATTTTGGTATAAAGAACTGTTAAATAGTAAAAGTTGAATGAGGGATTACCTTGATTAAAAAAATTGATATAAAAAACAGAAAAAGTGCTGAAAGAGTTTTTAACATTCAAATACCATCATACATGGTAGAGGCTGAAACAATTAACTTTTATGAAATACCGCCATTAAACGATACAGTTAATACTTTGCAACAATGCAAGGAAACTTTTTTTGGATATCATCTAGAGGAAGAACTATGTGGAGCAATATCAATAAAAGTATATAATAATGAAATTGATATACATAGGCTATTTGTACACCCAAGCCATTTTAAAAAAGGAGTAGCCCAGATGCTTCTAAATTACATTGAAAGTAATTTCGAGGTAGGAAAAATCAAAGTAGGAACAGGGTCAAAAAATATCCCAGCAGTTAGCTTTTATAAAAAGAATGGTTTTAAAAAAATCAAAGAAGTGATAGTAAGTGAAAAGTTATCCCTATCCTTCTTTGAAAAGAAACTATGATTCCCTCGTTATTCATAGAAGAACAAAAAACTCAGGCACTGAAATGGAGTTCACTCCATTTCAGTGCCTGAGTTCTTCTATCACAATCTATTCATCTTTCTTCGGGTCTGGAATAAAAATTTGACCTCGTTTTTCTTTTTTCAATAGGGTTTGAAGAAGTGTTCTTGATAAATCACTTGCTTTATACGGTTTAACTAAGTAATCAGCAGCACCAAGGGCAAGGCTCTTATCTTGTTCTTCTAGTGCAGAAGATATAATAATTGGGATATCACTATATGGTACTTGCATACTCTTTAATTCACGCATAAATCCCCAACCATCCATCTCGCCAGCTTCAAGGTTTAAGTCAAGTACGATCGCATGAGGTAATTCAACCTTCAACTGTTTTAATGCATCGGTTGCTTTGGTAAAGCTATGAACAAAGAATTTATTTTCTTCTAGCTCTTGTTCAATTAAACCTGCGAGACTGCGATCGTCTTCAATAATAAACACCTTATAACCTTCATCCGCTTTTGTACTTTCAATTGGATCGGTCGTATTTGATATCGTCTCTACCAATGGTAGTTTAATAGTGAATGTACTTCCTTTTCCATATTCAGAAGAAACAAACACATCACCATCATGGGCATAACTAATTTCTTTTACAATAGCTAAGCCTAACCCTGTTCCACCAATGGTTCTCCGATCGGAATTGTCAACACGATAGAATTTAGAAAATAACTTATCCAAGGCATCAGTTGGTATTCCTAAACCTTCATCTTTGATTGCCGTCTGAAGGTAACCACTATCTTGATAAAGTTGAATTTGAATTTTCCCACCATTGGGACTGTATTTAATAGCATTGCTAATAAGATTAGTGAAAACTTGCTTCAGCTTATCTTTATCACCAAGAACAGTTGTGAAACTGGTATCAACCTGTACCTCAAAATGATGTTCCGTCGTGTTTATCTTTTGCGAATCTACTACTTTTTCAATTATTTCTAGCAAATCAATGTATTTTTTTTCATAGCTCTGTTTGCCTGCTTCCATTCGTTGTACATCAAGGAAATCATTGATTAAAGAAGTTAAACGTTTGGTTTCTTGATAGATCGTGGTCAAATACTTCTTCTGTCTCTCTGGTTTCAATTCACGATTCAACATTAGCTCGGTATAGCCATAAATACTGGCAAGCGGTGTCCGTAATTCGTGACTTACTGTACTAACAAACTCTGATTTCATTTGATCGATCTCAGCTTCTTTTGTAATATCTCGATGAACAAAAACAGTACCAATCTTCTCCTCATCGTGGAACAAGCTATTTGCATAAACTTTATACACTTTATTGGTATTATTTATTCTGTAAGTAAAGGAGTCATCTATATCAACTGCTTCTATCGCTCTAGTTAGAAATAAGCTAAAGTCATCTTTTTCTTGAATATAGGACTTCATCCCGTCAAGCCACTCTACCATCGACAGACCAAGAATTCCATTTGTCCAGCTGTTACAACCAAAGGTATTACACAACTTTTGATTGACTTGAATCGTTTTCCCGTCCAGATCGACTAACTGTATCCCTTCAAGAACCGTATTAAGTATATCTTGATTTCGCATCCGGTCTTCTTCTGATTGATCATACATTTGGATGTTCTCTAATGAAATCGAGATCTGCTTTGCAAACCCTTCATATTCTTCCAACTGCTCCTCTAAAAATGGAGAGCCAAACCGACTTAGAACAAGCACTGCAGTCACTTCATTTTCAACATCTACAATTGGTAGATATAAATCATAGCCATAACTCTTTTCTTCATGAAAACCTTTTTCATTCTGATCTAACTCCCGCTTAACTGTAAAGCTTTCTTTATAGCGGACTAATTTTTCATTTAAGCCGTTATCTAGATTATTAAGAAATTGTTCCTCTCCTGCTTTTGAGATGCCATAAGAGGCATAATCATCTTCATCCAAAAAAGAAATGATTCCTTGATCTGCTTCTGTTATCTTGCACATATTGACAATGATCTCATCTAAAACCGTTTGTTTATTAAGGGAATTAGAAATACCTTTCACAAAATCATTTCGGTGTGTTAAGTTATTTTCACTTCGCTTTAAATTTGCCAAAGCAGTTTCTAGTTCAACCTGTTGTGCTTCAAATTCATCTTGTTGTGCGATCAATTCTTCATTGTGTCCAATTAGATCCTGTTCCTTATCTTGAAGAGATACAACCATTTTCTTAAAAGCGACAGATAACCTGCCAAGCTCGTCTTTTCGATTACTAATAAGATTGACATTCACATCGACTTCTTTACCAGCGGCAATTTCATTTGCTACTTCTGCAAATTCACTTAATGGTTGGCCTACATTCTTAAACATAATACGCGTCATTCGGAACAAAATCACTATGATGCTTAACAGATAAATACCGACTATGATCAAGATATAGCTGTTCCTTTCGGTAAGCAACTCATAATTTGATTCAATTTGATTGTCAACTTTACTGCGATAGTTTCGAACCTCCGTTTGGAATGTGCTTAATGTCTTCGTTGCGCCTTGATTGGCCACTTGTTGCACTTCTTCCCGATCACCTTGCTCAAATTCAGTAATCACTTCTGGTACTAATTCTCCATAATAATAATCTAAATACTCCCTAACATCATCAAGAAAAATATGATCTTCAGGTGTCTCAGCTACTTCCTCAAAATCTACTAGTAAACCACGCAATTTTTCTTCTTGTGCGTAACCACTTGCTTTTAATGCTTCATTTTCAAAAGCAAAATACCCTCTAAAATCAAAAAAGGCTTGATTAAAACTATTATCAATTTGCTTAATAATTGTTTCTTTTTGTTCTAATAAATTATTTTGGTTCGCATGGAACTGATTTAGTTGACGATACCCAAAAGCAATAACAACAGCACCAATTACAATAAATAGTAAGACACGAAGCATTAATCCAACAAATTGTAATGATAAACTTTGCTGTAAATAATTTTTAATTTTCATTAATAATTTCCTCTACTTTTTCTAATAAAGCTAATGGACTAAATGGCTTAGACATAAAGTAATCAGCACCTATATCTAATATCTTTTCTTGCTCGGACTGTTGATTTTTGGCAGACAACATTAATATTTTTGCATCTTTTTTAAGCGGATTTTTTCTAATATTCTCTATTACTTCTAGCCCTGTTACTTGAGGCATCATGTAATCTAGAATAAGCAGATCATAATCCGCTTGTTCGATTTTCTCTAATGCCTCTTTCCCATCAACCGCTTCATCTATTTCATATCCCTCATCTTCCATCGTATCAACGATCAACATTCGAAGCACTTCTTCATCTTCTGCTAAAAGGATCTTTTTCATTGTTATTCCTCCACTATTTCAGCATTTTTATATAAATCTTGCATGATATAATACGATTTCTTTAATCGTTCATGGTAAGTTGGTAGATTCCAAGTATCCCATGAATAATGCGAGCTAAATTGATGGCTAATGGCATTATCTTCAGTTGCAGCAACACCGATGTTGATCCCATCAATAAATTGGCTACTATCTAATCCACCATCCCACACATCTCCCATAACTTCCTTTAAACTTGGGTCTTTAACATTTAACAGTAGCCAAGGAATACGTATTTCTATCATTCTTTGATCTTCACCAATACTTATATCGGTTAAAGAATTAAAATCTGAATGATTCGGATTTCCATTACCTATTAAAAGTTCCCCTGTTTCATACGACTCAAATGGCAAGCTAATATCTACTTCAGGTATGATTAACTCTTTATTTAAAGCTAAACGAATCGGATGGAAAACACCATTATCCTTCTGGTCCGCATAGGCTTCTTTTGGAATCATTTCTAAGGTGTGACCATATTGATAGTGAAATACATCATAATAACTATCAACTAGTAACCTTGCATCTTCTGGACTTTTTAGCTCTAGTTTAAAATCTGTAGCAAAATCAAACCGCGCTTGCTGCCCATTCGTTAGACTCAATTCTGTTTGACCTTGTCCCGTTATAGAATCCAGTGCAATATAAAAGTCATTCTCGTCCCAATCAATTGGCTTTGATAAATCAAGTCGCATATATAAATATGCTTGATCCGCATCCATGTACATGTTCTTAATCAACTCATTTGAATTTTCAGCTTGATAGAGCGGTTCTTTAGCTTTTCTTTCCCAATCTACACTATTTCCATCTACATAAATAATTGATTCCGTTGTGCCTGGATCAAAGCTCAACAAACCAAAATGCTGTTCATTTGTCTGGTAATCACTCCAATAAGGTCTGCGATCTGGGTTATCATAATCCATGGTATTCCATGTTCGTTTAAACCACTCATCATGCCATGCAAATACAAGTCCACCAGCATAGTCTTCCTGGACAATGGATTCAAACAGTTTAGCATTAGCCTTTCCTTGTTCAGTTTCAGAATTGTGTCCTTGATCCATGCCATGCACATTTCTGTGTGTTAACCCACGTGAAGCTGGCACACCAAACTCTGCTACAAGAACAGGCATGTCATGGGCTTTTCTTAGATCGTTTAAATAACCTGCATAATTATTTTTCTCACCCTTATGATCCAGATAATTTTGATAGTCTGGATTTAGGTTTAAAAAGTCAGGATAATACGGATACACATGATAAGAAGCAAACATACCACTAGTAAATTGATCTGTCGTTCTAATATGATTTGGATTAACCGATACAAGATCCTCTTCTTCTAACGGCTCATAAGGATGTTCCAATAAATCCGTTGTTACCCAGTTGGTAAAACTAAGCGCATGTTGCCAGTTGTATTCAGCTGTTTCATATTGAGCAGTATACTCCAACATTTGCGCAAGCCACACTTCAAACGGTGAAGCATCTGTTGTTTCTACAAATTCACCTTTAAATTGATCTATTTTCTCATTTTTACTATTTGTGTTTTTAACAACGTAAGGATCCCACTCTGTCCCGAAGATGTAACCCGCCACATAGGGCGAAACATCCTTTGTATATGCACCAGAAGCATGTCCTGGGCGTTCCGGTAAGACAACATTTCCGTGCACCACATCAATCATGCGCTTTATTTCTGCTTGCACTTCATCAACAATTATTGATGAGAACATATCTTGTGTTGTAAGCATGTCTTCCTCATTAACCCATAGTCCATGAAAAATAAATAAGGGTTCTTTCGCTCGTTGGTTATACTCATATAGAGCTTCATAGAAAGCAGGTGGATGTATTGTATATACTCTGATTGTATTCGCATGCATATCACCTATTTGCTGGAACCAGCGGAAATATTCATTCTTAGTAATTGCTGTTTCACCAGGGAAAGCACCAGGTTTGGCAATACCCATATTTACACCTTTTATTAATAGATCCCGCCACTCTCCATCTTTCAATACTTGAATATGAGAACCATTAGTCTGCATGTTGGTTTGAATGCCGTTCGTTTCTGCAATATTGACAGTCTCTTGTTCCACTGTATTTTCACTAGATTGAGCCAAAATGGTTTCCATAATAGGAACATAAGCATCCCAATAAAACGTTTGGTTTCCCTGCAATTGTCTGATAAAGTCCAAACCTGTAGATTGATAGATTCCTGGAACTTCTCTTTGATCCGCGTAATCTCCAGCAAAATAATAGGTACTAAATCGTGCATTTTGCTGCTTAACAATTGCTGGGAACTGATTTGAAATACCGAGAGACTGAAGTTCTTCTTTTTCTTTTTCAACTAACGGTAATGTATAAGTAGCTAATACTTCCTCTTTATCATTTGCAGTAATTACATCAAACCAATAGCCATATGATGTTGTTATTTTATCACCAAAAAACGCTTCCCCTTCATCTGTTGTTTGAAAAAGCACCCCATCTTCTGTGATCCCTTCTTCAGAGACCACATGAACGAAGTCATTATCGCTAACAAAAACAAACCCAGGTCCCTGAAAGTTCCACGCTTGACCTTGCGCGTCTAGATTTCCTTTCACCCAATTCGGCACTTCTGAATTAGCTAAATCAGGGAAATACCTCCCAATCCAGCCATTCCACTCGATGTTTAAGAGATTATACATTCTCTCACGAACAGCTGGTTCTGTTGGGCTAGCAAATGTATTAAATTCAGCAATTAAAGTCGTCCCATTTTCATACAATGCTTGCTCAAGCATATCTACTTCTGCCATTTGTAATCCACCATACATTAGCTCGGATCTAGCACCTGTTTCATTTGCACCATAAAACTCTTCTTCATAAACCCCATAAGAATCTGCTAAATAAATCATGTCATAAGAATCCATTTGTTCAGGCAAGGTGCTTGTTCTATATTGATCGTTATTTAATGGATGAAACCCAACATAATCTTCTGCCTGATTATAATTCGTTCCATCTGATTTCTTGTACTTATTGTTATTCAAAACCCAAGTCAATCCTTGATGTTCTTGATACGTTTGATTCGGTACCGTTTTATCAAAAATTAAGACATCAAGCGTCTCAGAAGGCTTAATCTGCCAAAGCCAAAAAGGGCTCGAGATAATAAGCAAGAACAAAAATATATAAATAATAAAATAATATCGACCGGATAGTTTCTTCATTTTGATACACCTTTTCTTTTCATATCGCCCCAACTATGGTCACGTCGAATAATTTGCCAAATTCCCTCACATCTCCATAAAACCGTAAGCGGACGATACCACATCGTTTCTGTTAGGGCATATAGGAATAATTTAATAATGTCTAATACTTTCGGGTATTTTCGTAAACTCCATTCTTCTAAAAGTACAGATGCCATGGAAAAGATAGATCCATAAAGCGCTGATAGTAAAAATAAAAGAATAGCAAATTCAATATAAACCCCACCAGCAAATAAAGAAAAAATAATAAACACATATCCAGAAAGTTCTACAATTGGTCCTAAAAATTCAATCAACCAAAAATAAGGAATCGAAACTAATCCAATTGAGCCATATTTCGGATTAAGCGTTAACTTACGATGTCTCCACAAGCTTTCAAATAACCCTTTGTGCCAACGTCTCCTTTGACTCCTGAGAACACCAAAACTCTCTGGCACTTCTGTCCAACAGACTGGATCAGGAACGTAGACAATCCTTTTGTTTAATCCCTTTTCCTTTATGATTCGATGAAGTCGAACGACCAACTCCATATCTTCACCAACTGTATTTCTCTTATAACCTCCCGATTCTATTACCCAATGCTTTGAAAAGACACCAAATGCGCCGGAAATAATCAATAAAAGGTTATGACGACTTAACCCAATTCTCCCCATTAAAAAAGCACGTAAGTACTCAATTACTTGCATCACAACAATAGGTGAATTAGAAAGACCTATTTTCACTAAATTACCATTTCGAATATCACAACCATTCGCAATTCTGACACTTCCTCCAGATGCAATTACTTCCTCACCAGAATCGATAATTGGTTTCATCACTTTAAGAAAAGCATCATTCTCTAAAACAGAATCTCCATCTAACGAACAAAAATAAGGATAATGAGCAAAATTTAAACCAGCATTTAATGCATCTGCTTTTCCACCATTCTTTTTATCTATCACATATAAGTTTGGTAATGTTTTAGACTGATAGATTGCTTGAACCTCTTCTGTTTCTAATTGTTTTCGCACGATCTTATTAACTTTAACCATTTCGTACTGCTCCATCATCATGAGCAACGTTCGGTCTTTTGACCCATCATTTACAACGATAATTTCAAATTGCGGATAATTAATCGTCAACAAAGATCGGACACTTTGCACAACACCAGCTTCCTCATTATATGCTGGTACAATAATGGACACTGGTCTCGTAAAGCTTTCATCCATATAATCTTCATATGGTTCCGTCCGATTTAACCGATATTCCTTTCTAATTTGAAGCATAGAGAAAAAAAGAATAATGGTATAAAAAACAATAACGGTCACCATATAAATTGTAATGCTCCAGGCATAAACTTCTAAAATCAAATTCCAATCCATTTATGTTAAGACTCCTTTATTTAACCACTCTCTCGCCATATCTTTTGCGTAATTGTCCTGACTCTGTTCAATAACTTCAATTAGAATTTCATTTCCATTCGGAAAACTTGCAATAGTATCACCTGCTTGTTGACGTACCCACCAATACTCGTCATGCAGTAACTTCTTTAGACAACTGATTGTTCGATTATCTTGTAACATTTTGAATAGCTTTGCTACAAGCATTCTTTCTTGCCATACAGGTGAGTCACATAAAGGCATATAACGTGTGATGTCCTCCACATACCCAAGATTAGCAAGTGTTTTTAATGCCCGTAGTTTTACTTCTCCACTATTTTTCTCGAAAGTGGACTCCAAAAAGGTGACATACTCCAAATTCTTTAACTGGCTAATTCTTTCTAATATCGCACACTGTAAGTTTAGAGAATAATTTTCAAAACGATCAATCAAGTAATCTAACTGCTCCTCTTCTACTCTTCGAAGAATATTTCTCAGATCAAACTCTAACAGTTCTTCATGTTTTAGTTCGATATATTCTTTGAATTTCGGACTATTAAAACGTGCTAACACGCATAAACTTTGGATAATTTCATCCTTTGATGATGCTAGATTGTCTAGGATCTCTTTTTGTACATCCGCTTCTAAATTTTTCATATAAAAATCTTCAATATAATACAACGTATTCATCCGATTACTCCACTGTCTACTTGTTAAATTTTCTCGATACAATTCTGATAAATGACGTTCTGCATAGTTGGATAGATTCAATCGTGTTTCTTCTCCCTCCAATATGTCAGAAAAATCTCTTAATAATTCCTCTATCGCTAGTTTTCTATCCTTACCAATCGGTTCTATTAAGCGCGTTACTTCTCCTGAACTTAAGTAATCATACACAGGAACCCTATATTTCTCTTTATAATTATTAATACGTTTACGTACCTTGTTCTCTCTTGCTTTTCTTATTAGCAAGTAACCTAAAAGTACCGTAAGTAATGTGACAACAAAAATCATTAGTACTGATAGGACAGACAATTCTGTAGTAAGCATCCCCTCTACCCCTCTACTCAATCCGTTCAAGTAATCGTTGAATTCTTGCTTGTAGTTCTGTTATATTAAATGGTTTTGTTAAATAATCATCCGCACCTAAAGACAAAGCCCGAACAATGTCGTTTTCACTTTTACGACTTGTTAACATCAAAACATTAAACATTGCTGCATGCTCTAGTGCTTTTAGTTTCTGTAATACCTCAATTCCGTCCATGACAGGCATTACGCCATCTAAAATAACAAAGTGTGTTCCAATTATTTCATGGCGCTCACTCTCAAAGAACTTCGCACCATCTTCAAAAACCTCAATGTCTAACTCAGTGTGATCTAAGGTAATATTGTTAAATATTTTGGTTAGAATTGTTCGAATGATCACTTCATCATCAACAATGGAAATATACAGCTTTTTCTTAGAGGACTCTTGCAAAAAGTCATTCCCTATTTCAATTCCAGCGCGTCCATTTTCCTTCACTTTATATAAAGCAAGATCTGCTTTTTCAAGCGTAGTTGCTAGTTCTACTTGATCTTCGTAAACCGTAAAAATTCCAGCTGAAAAAGTCAGAGAAAATGACTGTCCATTTTCTGTATGTTCTATTTCTCTGTAATTTGTCAGCATGACCTCAAGTTTTTCTTTAACAACATCATACGAAGCATCTGGAAATAAAATAACAAATTCCTCGCCACCATATCGAAATACAGTATCCGTACCCCTCACGTTTCTAGTCAAAAACTGTGCAAAGTGATGCAACACTCTATCACCTGCTGCGTGTCCATAGGTATCGTTGATTTTTTTGAAAAAATCAATATCAAGCATCACAATAGTAAACGGAATCTCGCTAACAGAAAGATTCTCTAGTTGTCGTTGGTAGACATCATATAATAACTTTCTATTATATACTTGTGTTAGTTCATCAATTAGAACAGATTGATCAAATAATGTCTTTCTTTGAATATGACGTCCGATTCTGACAACAAATTCCTCAATATCAATCGGTTTACCAATAAAATCATCTGCCCCCATCTTGAAAGCAGCAATCCGTTCTTCTCGTCCTTGATTCGCACTTATAATTACTTTTGGGATAAATTGCTTTTCATTATGTTCATGTATATCTTTTAATATTTCAAATCCATTTTTTGTTGGCATTTCGAGATCTATTACTAAACAATCTGGTAGCATGTCAAAATATTGATTGGTTGCTTTTACTGGATCAGTATTAGCAAGAACCATCCACCCCTGTTCTTCTAATGCATCTTTAAGCAGGATCAGCATGGATACATCATCATCGATTAAGTGTATAAGTGGGGCTTTTTCATTTCGTTCAATGGTAGGTTCTAATTCTTGCGCTATTTCCTCTTCGAAATTTTCATACTCATAACTGATTTGTAGTAATGGATATAAATATTCACTTAGTTCAGAACTTTTCCAGTTCTTTTCTTCTGTTTGGTCAACTTCTGCAAGTAAATTTGATGTGAGCTGGAACAAACCCTTCAACTGTATTGTTCCTGAAGTTCCTTTTATTGAATGAAGAAAACGATACACTTGCTCATTTGGAATTTGTTTTTGCTTCCCAGTTTCAAACCATTCAACTGCTTGTTTTTTTATGTTGTTAAATAATAACTGTTTATATTTCTCTAGATCCATTGAGGATCCCCCCTCTTAATATACTCTATGTATTACCCAAAGATAGAGGTGTTTTAACCTTTTCAGAGAAATTGTTAACCTAGCAAGAGTTGGTTAATAATTTCTGAAATGAAAACCCCATTAATTTATTTATTGAACAAGCACGCCAGTAACTATTTTTCGCTCGTATTTCATACTATTTTGTCGATTCTATTATTATTTTATAATAACACGTAGTAGTAGATTGTGCTTTGTTCAGTATATGAATACAGAAAAAAGCCGGCACCATTACTGGTACCGACTTTTCTTACACTTGACTCATCAAGTGTCATGTACGTTTTGCGGCAAAGAACCGTTGACCACATTCAACGTTAGCACTAAAGCTCGTCCTTCGACTTACGCAAAATAGCTCATCGCTCTAATACTATACCACGGCTTGATTAGAAGTACAATGTTAATTTATGGAGACTATTCAGGACGAGCTACAATCACTCACATACAATAACCTCACGTATGAACTGCCCTTTTTTAGCCACTGCACGATCGACAATGTTAAAATCAGCCTTATCAAGAACGTCATCGATTGGCTCAACCGTAACCACAACAACTTTCTTTGCAAAGCTACGTGCGCTTTGAAGCATTTCCAACTGTTCTTGATACGTTATCACAGAACACAAATTATAAGGCAAATCAATAATTGCTACATCATATTGGCCTGTCACATCTCGGATATCTTGTAAATGTATTTTCCCAGTAAAACCAAAGTGTGCGCTGTTTTCTCTTGCACCATCCATGATCAGAGGGTTTCGATCGCTTCCCACAATATCAATACCCATTGACTGGGCTTCAACTAGAACTGTCCCAATCCCGCAACATGGATCAATTGCCTTTATGCCAATTGGATTTGGAATTGCAATGTTGACAACCGCTCTTGCAACACGTGTATTAAGTGAAGTTGAGTAACTATGCGGCTTGTTTTGATGATGTAACCAAACAGGCTCATTTTTAGCATAATCGCCAAATATCCAGCGTCCGTTTACATGCATGACACCTAGCAAACGATCTGGTGAATCTAGATCAGGCTCTCCAGTAACATGCAAGCCAACCTCTTTCTCAACAGTGCGCCTCATCTCGAAATCTTCTTTTTCATCCTTAGCTAAACCTGGATTTTTGACATAAATAATTTTAAATGTTTCTCCATTTAACTCTACTTCTTTCACTTGTTCAATGAGTTCCTCTATATTTTCACCTTCACACATCACATGAATTCTTTCCTTAAGAAATGGACTACGCGTAGGATCAACTGCTATCGTGCTTTCCAAAACATTAGATGTAGATTCTTTATTAAAAAATGCACGCATTTCTAAAGCGCACAACGATTTTTCATCCTCAGGATAAGCGCAACTATATACATAGTGCGACAACTGCTCTTCTTTTATATTCAATATAATTTCATCCTTTAATGTTGAATTTCAGATATAGTTAACTTTATCATAAATTACTACACAAAAAAAAGAACTCTAAAATAGAGTCCTTTTTAAAAAGTTATTATATTTTGTTAACGTTAGTAGCTTGTGGTCCACGTTGACCTTGTTCTACTTCAAAACTAACTTTTTGGCCTTCATCTAATGTTTTAAACCCTTCGCCTTGAATAGCTGAGAAATGAACGAATACGTCT
Organism: Paraliobacillus quinghaiensis; assembly: GCF_003426025.1. Lineage (GTDB taxonomy): Bacteria > Bacillota > Bacilli > Bacillales > Amphibacillaceae > Paraliobacillus_A > Paraliobacillus_A quinghaiensis. The sequence goes on along the minus strand of NZ_QJSH01000002.1, from coordinate 67,511 downwards.
TCTCCTCCGTCAACTTCGATGAAACCGAAACCTTTGTCTGCGTTAAACCATTTTACTGTACCTTCTTGCATGTTTGTTTCCTCCTATGTGGATATATTCCACAATTTATTACTATTGATGCTCAATTAGATATTAAAGGCGAAAAGTTCAAATATCTACTCTTTCCTTACTACTCACTAAACATTAATAACATGGTTAACTATAACAGCTACTTCTAATAAAAGCAACTATTTTAAAAATAAACTAGGATATTGTTTGATTGTTAAGAGATAAATTCAAATGAATAGTCATCTTGTTTGATAAAACCCAAGGATTCATATGTCTTTTTTGCTATAGGATTTGATGACGAAGTTTGTGTTACTGGTATCTTGTTAACAGACAAAATATCATCAACCATATATGCCATTAATTTTTTCCCGAAGCCTTTCCCTCTATAGTCTGGATCAATATAGACAGTAGTGATATCTATAAAATTCTTAGTCTTCCCACTATATCGAGCCATCCCTATTGGTTGCCCTTTATATTCAATAAAATAAATGCCTACCTTTAAGTCTTCAAGTAATTTGTTTTTATCAGTTAGATCCGCAATTCCCTTCTCACTTGTAGGTTTAAAAAAGCCTATCATAAATTCACTAATCTTATTCATATCACTTTGACAGCAAGTAGCGACTCTAAATGTAATATCTGGATATGTAGTCTGCTTAAAGTATTGATTAACATCAAATTTATAATAAATATCTGGGGCAGATTTCAGGTCTTTAGTAAAATAAGATAAGATCTTAGATACATCTTTCCTTTTCCCTGATAGTAATACTCTATTATAATTTAACAATTGAAGTTGTTCGGCAATTGCACGATAACCTTTTTCATTTTTAGGATAAAAGTTTGTAAAGTATGAATTACCATCAAACTTCATATGTAGAATATTCTCAACACAACCGTCTGATTCTGTGATATATAATTCGCCTATATTTTCAGGTTGATTTTCTATAAAATGAATAAGGAATGGATTAAACAATTCATCTTCATAGAGAAAATTTAATATTTTCTTTTTTAATTCATCCCGCATTAATGAAACATACTTCATTGCTCTTCCACCTTTAAGTCCTAACATTGTTTGATAACAAAATAAGCAGTTCAACTCATCTGTCAATTGGACTGCTTATTTATTTTAACTTATTAAACCGAACACGATAAGGTGTCAACTAGGTGGTGTTTTCAAAACTAGATCACATTAATCTATATCACGTTTATTAAAACCAATAAACCCAATAACCATTAATACAATTGCAATAACAGTTAACATTACTAATGTCATAACAGATACATCTTCACTTGGAACCTGTGGAATGTAGTCAAATGGAGACAGTTTCCCTACCCACTCTGGGAATTGCATTAATCCGCCCAAATAAAGAACGATAAAAGAATAGAATAGTTCTAGCCACACAAGCGTCGTATACTTTGGAAAATAGCCCATAAGAAACACCGCAAGCCCTATCATTACGAGAACCGCTGGAAAATATGACATCGAAGCACCGTAAATCATGCTGAACTCTAAGCCTTCCTCCATCACAGCTGTTCCAGCAGACCATAGACCGATAGCAGAAAGAGAAACCATCACAAAGCCATTCACAACAGAAAGAACTACATATCCACCCATAAGTCGTGTTCGTGATACCGCTCTACCTAGCAAATGTTCAAGCCGATCTTTTTTCTCTTCCCCACGTAATTTATTCATTGCCATTATAGGCGGGATTGTTGACATAATCGCCATCACAATTAGCAACATAGGAATAAATTGCTCTGTAATAGAACCTCCCTCAGTCAATTGAAACATTTGCTCCATCATTTCATTACCTTCAAAAAATGTTTCCATATCCCCTAAAACAGAACCGTAAGAGATACCTATTAAAAATATACCAACTGCCCAAGCAATCATTCCTGTACGTTGAAGTCTTATCGCTAAACCAATTGGACTTTGCAAGAAACGTGTTGCTGTTCGTCGACCTGGTTTAGATGGCAAAAAGCTTCTCTCTAAATCTCGTATTGCATGCAAATAGTTTGCTAGAATAAATAAAAGTACAGAAACACCTATCAAAATAAAAATAGGACCCCAATGGTTAGCATCATACGCTTCTGTTTTGGTTACCCATCCTAATGGTGAAATCCAAGAAAGTGCCTCATCACTAACATCTGTAATAGCTCTAAAAAGGTAAGTGAACAGTAAAATTGCTATAGACCACCCGATTGTTCCTCGAGAAGTTTCAGCTAATTGAGCAAAGACAGCCGTAACTCCAGCAAACAATAAACCTGTTCCACCAAGTGCAGCACCATACAGTAAAGACCCTTCCAGATCCATACTTTCAATCCCGAGTGCATATAACCCAAAACCTGTGATTAATGCTAATGCAACACTTACCCCGCTTATAACTAGTAATGAAGCATTTAAATAAGAAAGACGCCCAGTAGGTAAAGACCGAATCATCTCGATTAACCCATCTTCTTCATCAGCTCTTGTATGACGTGTTAGAAGTAAAATGCTCATTATCCCGACAACAACAGCTGTTATCAATAACATTTGGTGAGCAGTCATTACGCCAGTCGTATAATTTTCTATATTACCAGGCCCAACCATTGCGATCATCGCTGGATTCTCCATTGTTACAGCCATAGCATCTCTTTCCTGCTGATTCTCATACAAACCAGTATAGGCAACTGGAACGATCAATGTAAAAAAAGTAAGACCAACTAACCATAATGAAATTCTAAATCGATCCAGGCGAAGGATAAATCGAGTAAGATAACCTGTTTTAACAAATGAATTGTTAGCCATTACTGCGCACCTCCAGCTCCTGATACATCAACTTTTTCAGTACCCTCATAATGACGCATAAATAAATCTTCCAATGTTGGTGGCGCACTTTCAATCTTCACAATACCAAACTGACTAATGTGCCGCATCACTTGATCCATTTGATCTGTATCTACTTGGAACGAAAGACCTTGTTCTGTTTCTTCAATTTCATGCATCCCTTTTAATTCAGCTAACTTCTCAATCGGCTGCTTTGTATCAACAAGGATCTGTGTTCGTGTTAGGTGACGCAACTCATTTAATGTACCAGTCTCGATAATAGTCCCTTCACGAATAATTGCTACTTTATCACATAATTTTTCTACTTCTGAGAGAATGTGGCTAGATAACAACACACTTTTTCCTTGTCTCTTTAAATCAAAGACACATTCTTGGAAAATTTGCTCCATCAACGGATCAAGTCCTGATGTTGGTTCATCTAAAATATACAAATCAGCATCAGAAGAAAACGCAGCAATCAACGCTACTTTTTGACGGTTCCCTTTGGAATATGTCCGACACTTCTTAGTTGGATCTAAGTCAAATTTCTTAATCAACTCTTCCCGTCTACTCTTGTTATTGGACCCGCGTAACTTAACAAATAAATCGATCACTTCTCCACCTGTAAGGTTAGGCCATAAATTCACATCACCAGGTACATAAGCAACGCGTCTATGAATCTCAACCGCGTCACTCCACGCATCCTTATCAAAGAGTTTTACATCTCCATCTGTTGCTTTTAATATACCTAAGAGTACGCGAATTGTTGTTGATTTTCCTGCACCATTTGGGCCAATGAAACCATATATTTCCCCTTTATTCACTTCTAGGTTTACCTTATCTAAAGCGGTAAACGTCCCAAATTTCTTCGTTAAATTTGTTACTTTCAATAGACTCATCGTTATTCCTCCCTTATTTGTAAAAACAACGTCTCAATAACTCTGAATAATTGTGCCATTCCTTATATATTTCAATATCAATATCTTGAACGGAATCAACATTACCCTCTTTCTCTGCAAAACCAATCATCGTCCAATTTATAATTTCAATTGCTCGTTGAATATCAATATCTTCACGAAATTTGGAGTAGTCAATATTTTGATAAATTTTCCCCAAGCCCTCTTCCAACGTGTCGTCAAGTATTTTAGCAATATCCGCTCTCACTTCGTCTGCTTCCTCTTTCTTAACAGATAAAAGAAAATCAAAAATTTGAGGCGTTTTTTTTTGAATCGCAAATTTAGTTAGACCAAATTGCTCCAACCTATTAAAAATGTCTGTTTCTGTTAAATCTATTTCATCATAAATCGTTTCAACTACTTTAAGAGAATGTTCAATTAAAAAGAAATACAGATCCTTTTTATTATTAAAATAATTGAACAATGATCCTTTTGAGATTCCAGCTCCTTTTACAATCTCATTTGTTGATGCTTTTTCAAAACCATTTTTGACAAACTCTTTTAAAGCGGCATTGATGACACGTGTTTGTTTTTCAGCATGTAGACTGTAAAAGTTTTCATTCACTAAAAACCCCTCCTCTTTTAACATTTGACCAGTTCGGTCATTTACAATATAACAATAATGACCAGTTCGGTCAATGGTTTCATGGAATTAAATCTGTAATTTTTACAATAAAGTGACATTCGTTTGGCGTGGGATAGTTTAAATTTACACTTCACATACACATAAGGAACTTTTCTACACGTTTTTTTAATAAAACAGACATAAATGGCCGGAACTAATCATGAAATTAAAATAATAAATAAATTGGAAGCGGGGAATAGAGAATGTATAATCCTCCTGTTCATCAAACAAGTAACTTAAATAATCGAAGTATTAATGTCTATGGCAATAGTCAAATTTTAATGATACCGAATATATCAGAAATTCAATTAGGTGTAGTCACGGAGGGGGTAGAGCTTAAACTTGCCCAGCAGGAAAATGCACGAATCATTCAACAGATAATTCAATCCTTAATCAATCTAGGAATTATTCAAGAGAATATTCAAACAGTCGATTTCACTATTTATCCAAGATATGATTTTGTTGACGGTATTCAACAATTAAAAGGGTATCAGGTTACACACTTACTTTCGGTTACCATCGAAAAACTTGATCAGACAGGATTAGTGATTGATACTGCTGTGCTTAATGGTGCAAACAGGGTATCAAACATTACATTCACAGTAAAAAATAAGGATATGTATTACCAACAAGCATTAAAAAAGGCATTAAAAGATTCTGTAACTAAAGCACAAACAATTGCTAATACAATGAGACTTAACCTGGATCCAACACCTGTTAAGATTTCAGAACAAATAATAGAGCGACCTTCTACTCCATTTCGAATAGCCAGTTCAGAAGTGGTGGGTGGTATTTCAACACCTATCCAACCTGGACAGTTAAAGATAGAGGCTAAAGTTGAGGTAGAGTTTCAGTTTGTTTCTTAAGATTGAAAGGTACTGCGCAAATTACTGGCAATGTAATTATCGGAGTGTCTAGTTTAGTGATTTTATTCATTATGTGTATTATTGTACTTACCTCTAAACCAGATCCAAAAAAGGTATCCGTGCAAATTATTAGATAATTTGTGGTTAGTATCTTTCGTGGACATTTGTCTCTGAAAATGACACTAACCTTTTTTATTATTGCTCTATTATCATATAGTTGTTTCATTTTTGAAAAACACCGTTCGCATCCTTAGCAAGTCTTGATCACAACCCACAGGAAAACCATCCTGTGGGTGTCGGTTGACTTAATAATAATGGTATGATCAAATGTAATTCTGTTTTGTTTTCAACTGTTGAGAAGAGGCTTTTATACGATAATCCAATAATAGCCAAACGTTTAAAATGATAAGACTTATAATCATAGTCAGCGGGATATACCAAAGCTTGTTATGCTCCACTTCCCATCCAATGACGGTAATCAAAACAGATATGACAGGCGCCATGACATAAAAGGCTTTCGTATTGTAGTACCAACCATAAGGGAAGAAATGAGCACCAGTAATGATAGCAAAAAATATAATCATATCCTAAGGACTTTTGGAAAATGCCCAAAATAAAATTGGGAAGTAAATGAGCTGTGCTAGGTTTATGTATAGACCTAGGATTCCAAAGGGATGATCATTCATTCTCCAATCAGCTCGAATAAGTTTAGAGATGACAACAGCCAAAGGAAACATTAATCCTGTTCCATAAAAGGCTAATATGTTCTTTGTTTCAATACTCATTTCTAATAAAAAAATCACTAAAAAAACAACCCAAACAACTGCTGCTGCCATTAAGAATGGTAAACCATTTTTACCTCGTAATGATAATTCGTTTCTCAAACATTTAATATCCATCTCTTTACCTCCTCTATACCAAAAGGGCATTATTCTAATTAAATCAAGCCTGATTTCTTCTTCAACTCTTCCCGTTAGCAAAATAAAAAACGAATTTCTATTAGTGGTTTAGTTGAATTAGTAATAGTACCTGCAACATCACAGCTCCTTGTTTAACTTAAGCACCTGTTAGTCTAGTTACTTCTCCATTTTATTCTTATCGTTAATGTTTAAAGCAATATATAAAAGTAAGCCAAACGCAGCTCCACCTAGTAAAACTATTCCAATTTCTCCAAGGAATAATAGAGCATATGACAAAATCATACCGAGCAATACTAATAAAAACACTTGCATTTTAATAGCCCCCTTATAAAATTTTTAACATACTTCTTTGCATTAAATTAGTTGAGTAAACAATAAGACTAGAAATCCTGTTCCAATCTAGTCACAGTAAGTACAATATTTATCTTTTAAAGAAACCCATTACACCAATCACAATGCCAAAAATAACAAAACCTAATTCAACGGAGAGAATGATAGAATTTTTTGTTAGATTAGGCTCGACTAAAAAAATACCACCCGTTAAAATAAATAAAAGCCCAAACAACATAACTTCCATACTGCTTTTCTTTGATAGAACACTTTTTAAACCAACTTCTAACATAACTACTATTAAAATAATAACCAAAAGCAAAACCCATATTGTCATCATACCCCATCCTTTTTATTTGATATTTATTCTCATGGTTAATTAATAACATATTCTACATGAACTATCTTCCTAATTTTAACATAAAAACCACTCTAACCTTTGAGAAACTTAAAATTATCTTGTATAAAAAACAAGGCAATTACCCGCACATGACAGATGTCATATCAATAACTGACACTTGTAACTTCTTTCACTATTCTATGTCTTGTATGATGAATTTAGGTTAATACTCCATATAAGCAACACATTGATTATCTCGTTTAAAATTAATTTATGAAATGAGGCAATAATTAAAATGGATCACACATTACAAATCGGACATGTAAAACCAAATTTCCCAATCATGCAAGGTGGAATGGGCGTAGGTATTTCATTAAGCAAACTTGCTGCCGCTGTAGCAAATGCTGGTGGAATCGGTACGATATCTGGAACAGGGATTTCAGTTGAAGAACTAAGAGATCATATTAAAACAGCCAGAAAACTCACTAACGGCAAAGGATATATTGGGGTTAATGTGTTATTTGCAATGACTGACTTTGCTGAAAAAATGAAAGCAGCAATGGAAGAAAAAGTTGATTTCATTATTTCTGGTGCAGGCGTATCCAGAGATATGTATGCTTGGGGTCGCGAATATGGGGTACCAGTCATTTCGATTGTTTCTACTGCGAGATTAGCAAAGATCTCTGAACGATTAGGTGCAGCAGCAATTGTCGTAGAAGGCCATGAAGCTGGTGGACACTTAGGAACAGATCGGGCTTTATTTGATATCCTGCCAGAAGTCGTTGATGCTGTAAAAATTCCGGTAGTAGCCGCTGGTGGTATTTTAAATGGAGAAGATATTGCAAAAGCCTTAGAATTGGGCGCATCTGGCGTTCAGATGGGGACACGTTTTGTTGCAAGTGATGAATGTGACGCACCATTAGCATTTAAACAAATGTATGTTGATGCAAAAAAAGCAGATACAAGATTAGTTAAAACAACAGTTGGTTTAGAAGGCAGAGCAATTAGTAACCGATTTACAGAACGTATTAGCGATGGTGGAAAAATTAAAATCGAGAAATGTTATAGATGTCTTAAAAAATGTTCCTTCCAGTTTTGTACATTGGATTCATTATTTAAGTCAATGAACGGCGATGTCGAAGATGGTTTAGTCTTTTCTGGCGCAAGAGTTCATGAAATCAAAAACATCTCGCCAGTTAAAGATATTATCACTCGGATTATGGAAGAATACCAATTCAGCAAAAAGCACGCTGCTAATTTATAAGTTACATCTTCTTTTGTCGAGGGTTTTAAAATCTAATTGTTTTATGACACAATTCAGATAAACTACGTATTAAGTTAACTAGAGCTACGGAAGCAGTGGTATTGGTGTGCGAGCAATCGCATTCACAAAGGCTTATCCTTAACACTATCTAGCGTATCAAATGAAATTGGCGAGACTCCACGAAAATAAAATTCAATTTTCTTTGTGCGATGTATTTTCATTGAAGCATTCCTTGTCCTGCAGGAACAGCGAATGTTTCCGATGGGGCGAGTAATCGCAATCCCAAGAGCTGAAGATCCACTCGGAGGCGCTTTTTGCCTCCGAGTTAGCTGAGGCCGTGCCTGCGGAAAGGGAGCCAATTTCATTTGAGTAGCGGGTAAGTAATAGTAACTCACGTTACTGTAATGGGAATTTTATATCAAGTCCGAATTTTTAAAAGAAACAATATACGAAAAGAGCCTAATACAAACACAACATGAAAAGAGGTACAACAATGCGCACACTACTATTTCAAGGATATATGTGGGGATATATTTTAAGCAAATCAAACAAAACATTTACCATCAATAAATTGAGCAAAGCAGGTAAGAACAAGGAAAAATTAGAATTAATGGATAAATTCATTTTAAAATGTACAAGGAAATTAGTTAAAATTTCAGGTGCAGACCTCACGGTAACAGGAACTGAGAATGTACCAGTAGATGAACCAGTATTATATGTTTCTAATCATCAAGGAAACATGGACATCCCACTTCTATATGCAACAGCACCACAAACAATGGCATTTGTTGCTAAAAAAGAGATGGAGAAAATTCCGTTATTGGGGTATTGGATGAAAGAACGAGGCTGTGTGTTTATCGATCGAGAGAACCCGCGTAGCTCCTTAAAAGGGATAAACCAAGCGATTGCTAGTTTAAAAGATGGCCATCCAATTGCTATTTTTCCAGAGGGAACTAGAAGTAAAAGCTGTCAAATGGGAGACTTCAAATCTGGAAGTCTACGCATTGCGATCAAATCAGGTGTTAAAGTTATTCCTGTTTCGATTAAAGATTCTTATAAATTAATCGGTAAAAAAGGGAAAAACATTCCCGCAAAAGTTTCGATGCATTATTCTGACCCAATTGATCCAACTAACTTTAAAGACACAAACGAACTAGCAGCAGAAGTGTTAAAACATATAAAGCAACACTTATAATTGAGTAGGACAAGAGGTGAATTTACCTCTTGTTTTTTGCTTTGATTGAATAAATGGAATTTTTGATCGAATTATTGATTTTTTTAATCGAATCACTAAAATTTTTGATCGAATAACGCAATTTTTTGATCGAATCAGCAACCTTAACAACTCACCACACCTCAATCATACTCACTAAAGTAACCAATTACCTAATAAAACCATACCCTATGTATATACGACCATTATTTATTGGAAGGGGCATTATTATGTACTATCATACTTTCAAGAGAGCTGGTGCAAGCATTCCAGAAGCTCACTTTGATCAAGCTCGTCAGTATTTTAATAAATGGGAAATGTATAAATTATTAGCCCCGTATGATTTCCCTTTTAAATTGCCTTATACTAGCGATTTAACGCGCCAATCATTAGAGCAGTTCACCTATATGGGAACACCCTTTTTTGTAAAGCCTGTTAACACGTGGGCTGGCAAGAAAATTTCACTTGTTTCTCGTGTTTATAATGGATTTCTCGTTAAACAACCAAATGGTTCTGGTCATACCTTCCCTACTATAGAAGCGTTGTGGCAAAACCTAGCTCATAAATATAACCTTTCCCAAACGATTATTCAGATGCAAGCTCCCCTCGCCTCTTATGACTCAAGAGCTTTTGATATACGAGTCCACTTACAACGGAATGAGGAAGGCAATTGGTCATATGCTGGTGATTTAATCCGAATTGGTGGGTACAATACGATTGTTTCGAATTTGTTTACAAATGCCGGAGGAGTTGTTGAAACATCATCCATCTTAGAAAACTTATACCCGCATTATAAAGTGGTAATGATACAAGAAAATCTAGCAGAATCTGCTTTTGAAATAGCAAAACTTCTCGATACTCGATTTCCTTTTACTGATATTGGTGGAGATTTTGGTGTTGATCGTAACGGTGACTTGTGGTTAATAGAAGTGAATACAAATGATCGAAACGGGCGCCCATCTTATGATATGTTTAAAAAATTAACTGATAAAAGTATTTATAAAAAAATGAAAGCAATTGATAAACGCCGGCACAGAATTTGGAAGATGAAAGGAATGTTTTTTAGATAATAAAGTGACAGAGATTTTTTTCTCTGTCACTTTATTACCTATCTTGATATTCTTCTAAGATAATCTGAAATTCTGTTCCCTTTCCTACTTCGCTCTCCACCTTAATTTTCCCATTCATTGCATAAATAGCACTATAACTAACCATCATGCCTAAGCCTGTACCTGTTTCTTTTGTTGTATAATAAGCCTCGCCTAATTGACTTATCTGCTCTTTTGTCATTCCAACACCAGTATCTTTAATAGAAATGATAACTTTACTATTACTAGAACGTAACTCAACAGACAGTAAACCACCATCCGGCATTGCTTCAATACTATTCTTAGCAAAATTAATTAAACTTTGTTGTAATTGATGTTGATTATATTTCACTAACAAATCATTATGTATATCTGTAGTAATTTTAACATTATGTATAAGAGCATATGGTTTTAACACATTAGCAATATAATAAACATCATCTTCCATCGTAGCTACTATGTTCTTTTCAGGTTTTGTTTTTGTAATAGATAAATAGTCATTTATTATTACTTCCGCTCGCTCTAATTCTTTTAAAGATAAGTCAGCATAACTCTTTCTATTTTCATAACTAACTTCAGGTGACATTAATAATTGTAAAAAACCTTTTGATACAGTGATTGGATTACGAACTTCATGCGAGACACTAGCAGCAAGTTCACTGATTACTTTTAACTTCTCTGTTTTAAATAAATCTTCTCGCATTCTTAAATTTTTTATTGTGGACTCAACTATAAAAGCTGCACTTAATGCTCCTAATCCCTGTATAATGACAAAATTTATTGAGGTAGAATACTGATGATAGGCGAGGCCGTCACTGGCCATATAAGATAATGCTATAACAAGCAGTGCGATTATAGCCGAAATCAATGTAATCGATATCATCTTTCCTCTCAAGGAAAATTTGTGATAGTCTTTTTTTAGTAGTGGCAAAACAAGGAACAGTAATGTCGTAGCAGCAAAACTTATGTATATACCATCGCCACCTATCAGAAAACGGGTTACTATTATTGCGAGGTAAAGCACTGTTCCTACTCGCCAACCATAATAAAGAAAACCTAAGATAAATGGAATCTGTCTTAAATCAAAAATAATACCTTCTGAAAAGGTGATCGGATGAGTCATACAAAGTATAATAGACACAACACCTAAAATAGTCATAATAACTTTGCTATACGTATGATGTACCCGACCCTTATCAAGCCAAAATGTTTGGAATAACAAGAATGGAATAAAGATAAATAGAAAATTTAATAGTAATTCCTCATAATTTTGTATCATTTAGGTATACCCCCATAAGTTCCATTCTCCCATAAATTAGATTTTTATTCAATAACTATATTAATTTAACTTTTGACACAATAATTACCTGTATTTACAAATATTACAATCTCTTTTAGCAACCTTTAGAATGTGGAATTTCATGATGACTAGCCATATCATAGACAGTATCCGTGTGCACTACAAGGTACTGTGCGCCAGTTCTTTTACTATAATAATCTGACATTCCATATTTCTACCTCTTTAATATATCCTCTCTATACTAATCGTTTGCCGGTATGTATAAAGTGTTGCTTTCTGTTAAAATAAGTTTTATTAATGATAGAAACTGTCAATTTCGATTGACTTTTATTCTAATAGGTAAAATCTAAAGCTAATAAAGTATTTTCAACACTTGAATCAAGTGAATTATCATATAAGAAAATTTATACTACGAGAGTTTTACTACCCATGAATCTAGGATAAACTAGGAAAGTAAGCTCTCCTGTAGAGATAGATGAAAGGAATAGTGAGGATAAAGTGGAAGTTTCATTTGATAGAATTTTAATGGACGGAATAAGCGACATGGTATTTGTAATGCGCGTAAAAAATGATACGGAATTTGTTTATGATTTTGTTAATCGTGTCGCAATGGATAGTACCGGAATGACACAGGACGATTTAGGAAAAACCATTCATGAAGTTCGTCCACCTGCTCATGCGAACTTGTTGTATCAAAATTATTATCAAGTAATCACAACCAGGAAGACTGTCACGTTTGAAGACTATTTTGTTACTTCTACTGGTGAAAAGCAGTACACTGAAAGTACATTAACACCTTTGTTTGACGCTTGCGAAAATTGTGAACAAATCGTGTCACTTACCAAAAATATAACAAAAGAAAAACAAGCTGAATTTGAAAAAAATCAGGCATGGAACAAACTTAATGCAAGTAGAAAAAAATACAAATCACTTTTTCATTATAATTCTGATGCCATCATTTCGTTAGATATAAATGGTCATATCACCAATGGAAACATTGCCGTAGAAACGGTGACTGGATATGCACCGAAAGAACTGAACGGTTTAACTCTAAATCAATTCGTCCCCACAAAAGATTTAGACAAAATAGAAACACTTTTCATGAATGCTTTAGTTGGAAATACAGAAGATTCACAATTAATCTTCCTGCATAAAACAGGAAAGAAGATTAACATTTTATTAAAAGTTACGCCCCTAGTCATAGATGGTCAAGTTATTGGGATCTATGCCATTATACGAGACGTTTCCAATTTCGTAACTTCACAAAAAAGACTAGAAGAAAGTGAAGAACGATTTCGCATCATTGCAGAATATGCCCATGATCTAATATCACTAATTAACGATGAAGGGGATATCATATACGCATCACCCTCTTATAAAAAGATTTTAGGGTTTGATAATAAAGAATATGAGGGAAATTCCTTTTTATATAATATACATCCAGATGATATAGATCTCGTCAGGGAGAAAGTGAATCTATCAATAGAAGATAGACATCCTTTCATTGTTCAATTCAAGCAATTCACTTACAATAACACGTATATTTGGTCCCAATCACATGGTGCACCAGTTTTTGATGACCAGAACAATTTCAAACATTTGGTAATTATTACAAGAGATATCAGCTTGCAAAAAGAATACGAATCCAAACTCAAACACTTTGCAAATCACGATCCATTAACAAACTTGCCCAACCGCCGCTTATTTAAAAGTCGTTTATGTGACGCCCTTGATGATGTAAAACAGGACAACAAAGATGGGATAGCGCTAATTATGATGGATATAGATCATTTCAAGAAGATAAATGATACATTAGGGCATGACATTGGTGATAGTGTGATTGAAGATTTCGGTGCACGTATTAGTCAGTCTATTCGTGAAACTGATACGGTTGCCCGGCTAGGTGGAGATGAATTTGTTGTTCTTTTACCGCATATCCATTCAAAGGAAAATGTTGTTTCTATCGTAGAGAAAATTCAAAAATCATTGCAACACTCTTGGGACATTCATGAACACAAATTAGAAGTTACAACTAGCATGGGGGTCGTAATGGCCAGTAAACAAGGGACGACATCATTTTCTATATTAAAAAATGCAGATATAGCGCTGTATGAAGCAAAAAATGATGGAAGAAATACGTATAAAATTCGCGAATTGACCTAAACTGTAGTTTTGTTAGATGGCATCTCTCATCACTAAAGACATACACCTAGCCGTCTTTTTGCTTTCAGTATTAAAACTTGCTACAATTAGTCACTATATTAAAGAAGCAGACAGGAGTGTCGCTTTTGTCAAAAATACGGAATATGATCCTTTTGATAATTGTTGGAGCGGTGTTTTGGCATTTTTACGGAGATACATTTGACCGCGCTGGTGTACTAGGCGTTTTTGATGAGGTAAGTTCCGACCTTAATGGTATAAAAGAAAACCCCAAAATTGCTCGTGCAGTTGATTCTATCACCACAGAGCTCGACCTTTTATTTGATACTTTAACAGAAAATATAGAAGATCAAGAACAAACCAATCAGTCTGGTCCAGAAAAACCAGAATTAGAGCATCCTTCTGAACAACTATTTTCTATTCATAATATTGAACTAGGTGACATGAGATCTGATGTTGAAGAGCAAGTAGGTCTCCCGAAGCGTTCAACAATGAATGAATATGGGACTAACTGGTACGCGTATCATGAAAACTACCATAACTTTTTTATGGTGGCATATAATACAGATGACGAAGTGGTTGGACTTTACACGAATCAGGCTTTAGTAACCTCTTTAGAAGGGATCAACTTTGATAGTACAAGAGAATCGGTTCTTTCCAAATTAGGAGAGCCGCTAAAAGCGATTAGAAAAGGGTTTGTGAACTATCAAATTGCGAATGACCAAGTACTTGATATGTTTCTGATTCACGATTATTATGTAACGATCTTTTATGATAAACATGAAAATAGCACAGTCACAGCAGTTCAAATCATTAGTGAAGAGCTTGAAAACCAAAAAGACGGCTATTATGCAGAACCAAACACCGCACTTAAAGAAGGTTTTGAATATCAATTGTTCGACCTTACCAATGCAGCAAGAGTGAACCATGATCTACCTGTATTAAGTTGGGATGAGTCAGTAAGAATGACTGCTCGTGACCATAGTAAAGATATGGCGATAAATAACTACTTTAGTCACACAAACCTAGAAGGTCAATCCCCATTTGACCGTATGACTGAAGATAATATTAGCTATCGAATGGCCGGGGAAAATCTAGCTGCAGGTTTATCAAGTAGTATTTTCGCTCATGAAGGTTTAATGAACTCGATTGGTCACAGAGAAAGTATACTTCAACCAGGATTTGAATCACTCGCTGTGGGGGTGGCTTTTGATGCAGAGTCAAAACCATTTTATACCGAGAATTTTTTAGCTAAATAACAGTCATTCCATTTTATAATTGCTATACCACGACAAAAACGAACTATATTATTCCTATAGTTCGTTTTTTCATTCCACAAAAATAACTCTTACGTCACTTTTAAAGGTCTTTGTTAGGTGAAATATTTCTTCTAATCAATTCTTGCTTTAATAATTCAATAAATTTTTTATCTAAATTTAATTCAATTGCTTCTTTATAAGCTTGAATTAATTTAGCATCACTCAAATGCTTCATATAAAATACTCTCCCAATCAATCTCCAACACAAATCTATTATTATTTGATAGTCCCCGAAGTATATAACGAAGATTATATTGTTATTAATCATAGCTATGTTGAATAGCGTTGAATGTGTTATGTATAATTAACATACTTCATAATACGTAAACTAACTTATGTAAATCAAGCGAAACCCCTTCTATGTGTCATATTGCCACATTTGAGTTGATTTTTTTAATTTAAAGTAACAAGTGTGGCAAGTTGCCACACTTAAACCAGACTATATTTGATAAAGTCTTAAGGGAGCATGAAAAAGTTTCGTTGAAGTTACATTAATATAACGTAATATATTCCATTATTTAATTATGCATACATTTTGATTAAACTATGATTTACTTTTATATATACCTAATGTTGCTTGTTTATCAAACGCTTACAGATATATGATATAAAAAATCGCACTTGTGGTTGGGAGGAAATTCATGAAGAGAGAGTGGTTAATACAATTTCGCAAATCGAAACAAATGACTCAGGAACAAGTGGCATCTGCGGCATTTATTGACCGAGGATATTATTCTCAAATTGAGAATGGGAAACGCAATCCTGGTCTTAATGTTGCCATAAATATAGCTAATGTATTACATTTTGATCAATTGCTATTTTTTCAGGATTATCAAAATCACAATTCATACGAAGACATTTCCCAAAGTTTCAAGCATTTAGATAAAGGAGAGATATTATATCTATACGATGGTCTAGAAATTTTCCTTGAAAATCTTGTGATTTTTCTCTTGAAAGGTGTCGAGCAAGGAAGTTACTGTATAGTTATTACTGATAATGAAACAATCGACCTCTTACAAAAACGTATGGATACGATATTGAATGATAGGGCTTTAATGAAAAAAGTTCTTTTAATAAGTAAAGAGGACATTGAAAAATCCAATACGAAAACGATCATTGAAAAGTATCGTAATCTAAAATACTATTTTTGTAATGGAAATGTGCGTATTTGGTTGACTGAAAAACCAAACTGTAATAATGATTGGATAGATCGTTTAAATCATTATTTAGATACGCGCGATAACAAATTTACTTTTAGCAATATTTTATTTGTTCGATCCTACAATGCTTCGACAATACCAGCAGGATCTTATATTAAAATGATGCGATGTTATCCATATCTTATGACCGATTTTGAAATAGTACATTCACCATTTTACTATCCTAGTAATAAATCGTTTGTATTTCCTTCATTTTTCATTCAAGAAGATATGTAGCTAAGAAAACGTTAACACTTCAATAAAACTACTATTTAAAATGTTAATGCATCTTTTAAGAATAACTTGATAAAAAACACGAGTATCTGATGACAGATAAAGAATTTGTCCGCTCTTCTTTTTATAATACTCCTGATAACAAATTGGGATAAACGTGATCTTTTTTTAAATTTTTTTAACATAACTTGCATTAATTTGTTAAAAGAGGGAATCTATATTTTAGGTGTGATTCTATATATATGAATCAATACTTGAAATGTATTATTCTCACACTTTAAGGAAAACTATAGCAGTATGCATTTATCTATAGAAAGAGGAGGAATTTTAAATGGATAAAATCCAAGTAGGCGATATTTTCACTATTAGTGATGAAACTGATGTGGAACAAGAGGTTGAAGTATTAGCAAACCTCACAATAGAAGGAACAGACTATCTAGCTGTAAGCTTTTTAGACGATTTAAAAGAAGGACAAGAAGGCGATATCGATGTCTTCTTCGTAAAAACTGACAGTGAAGGTGACCTAGCTGCTATTGAAACAGACGAAGAATTCGATAAAGTTTCAGAAGCATTTGATGCTATTTTACAAGAAGACGAAGAACAAGAATAAAAGAAAGAGACAAGATTCCCCTCTTGTCTCTTTCTTATTCTCCACTAGTATATTTCCCTTTCAAACGTATCGCCATTGTTGTAAACCACTTTCAAGACTACACGCATATCTTCATACTGTTCTACTTCAGTTAAATGAAAATGGCGTGGTCTATTGGGGTGCTCCTCTTCCTCTGGCTCTGACTCTAACTTTTCTTCACTTACCTGTGCTTCATTTTGATACACCAGAAGGTAAGCTTCTTCTACACGAATAACAGGATTCGTCCGATGATTCGTTACGGAAACAGACAGAGTTTCATCATGCTTCCTATTATCCATATCTACATGGATAATTCCATATTGACCTGTTCCAACATATCCTAAATTTTCTCTGTGTAACGCACTACTTTTGACAATATCATTACTAGAAACCGATACATAATACTTCAGTTCAACAGCGCGAGATTCTGCGATTTTTTTTTCTTCTATGATCCATTCTTGCTCTTCTCCATATGACATAATTTCCCATTGAGGCTCTAAGTCCAAATCAAAAGGTACTTGCACATTAAAAATCCCCGTTTCCGCCTGCTCTGCTGGAATATCTTCATATGTTTCTGTATTCCCAAACGCATAATGGAAGATAACTTCTGCATCTTCATGAAGTTCCTTCACTTGCCATTGAAAGCTTGCCTTCGTTTTTTCATCTTTTAATTCATCTGTATTGATGTCCATTGTTATTGCGCTAATCCAACTTTGTTCCTCTTTAAAATCATTTAGTATATGGTTGATATTGTTTGTTTGATTGCTAATGTTATCCGTAATTTGATATTGACTGTCAGCTAAATAATTCACTTGATTTTCTAATCCATTTATTTTAGACATAAGGGTGAAATTTATTGCTAAACTAATAACTAAAACAATAATTACAATGATTTTGAAAAAATTTATATTCTTATTCAAACGTTAGTCTCACTCCCTAAAATTCAAATTATAAAACTACTATAATAGTATCTCTTTTTTTACATACTAACAACACTATTCAAAGGAAAAAAAATGTTTTTTTGAAGTATATGGGTAAATTCCGCGTAACATACATACAATGTATTAGAAGTTTTTAAAATTACTGATAACGGGTATAGATAAACTATATAAGTATCATACTAGCATTAGAGTGGTGAGGAGGAATATATTCTATGACATTAGCATATATATTATATTTTGTGAGTTTAGGAGCTGCTTTTTTTGTTAGCTATATATATGTAACTTATTCAATGAAAACAACGAACATTAGTCTGATCACAAACCTATTTGTTGCTAGCATGATGCATGTGGCAATCTATTCATTCGCAATCTTTGTCTGGTTTCTACAAGCGCTGCAACTAAATGAGGTTCAATTTTCATCTGGACTAGAGCTTGCTTTTTGGTTATTTGTTGTCAGTGAAATCGCACTACTAACTACTATGATCTACAAGTACAGAAAAGAAGAAGTAATTACTGGCACAAGAACAATCTTGCAATTTATTAAAAGAAATAGCACAAAAGCCTACAATGGCATTAAAAACATTCCAAAAACATAATTTTAAAGAAAACTTGGCTAGCACCAAGCCTTCCGGCGCCGGTGATTGCCCAGTTGCACTTATACTGATTTCCTAAAAATTTTTACTACGTTGACTATTCACCCATGCTAAAATTTTATACTTTCCTATCAGTGTAAAATAAGGTCAGACCAGTATATTCATACCGGTGCTGACCTTTTTCATGTTTATCGGAATCAAGTCCCACAGTATGTCTGATATGGATTGCTTGATGGTGGAGCTGGTTTGCAGTATTCAGTTTGTTCCGGTGTATGCCCATATGGGTTTGAAAGTACCTTTAGAAGTCTTTCCAACACACTATAATCTGCTTTTTCTACCGCGGCCTCTAAAGCCTCTTCCACCCGATGGTTTCGAGGGATCACCGCAGGATTATTATTTTTCATTAATTCACGTGAATCTGTCTTTGATTCCTGCTGTCTAGCTAATCTTTCTTGCCATGATGCCTGCCAGTTTTTAAATGCCTCTGAATTAAACAGATCCACTTCATCATACTTTTCAAAAGTTAATCCTCGAAAAGTATTGGTGTAATCAGCCCTATGTTTTTCCATCATATTGAGGAGGTTTTGAATAAGGGATTGATCTTCTTCTTCTTCATTGAAAAGTCCTAATTTTTTACGCATACCTGAAAGCCAATTAGCTTGATGCAACACAGTGAATTCTGAAATAGCATCCTGGGCTAGTTTAACAGCCTCATCCTGATTTTCATGCAGCAAGGGCAATAAAGTTTCCGCAAACCTTGCCAGATTCCAACCTGCAATAGGAGGTTGATTCCTAAAAGCATAGCGGCCTTGTCGATCAATAGAACTAAAAACCGTTACCGGATCGTAGTTATCCATGAATGCACAGGGTCCATAGTCAATTGTTTCGCCACTAATAGCCATATTATCTGTATTCATCACTCCGTGGATAAAACCTACTAACTGCCAATTGGCAACTAACCTTGCTTGGCGCTCAACCACTTTTTTGAGTAGCAAAAGATATTGCGCATCCTCCCCTTCCACTTCAGGAAAATGTCGCTTGATCGTATAATCAGCTAATTCTTTCACCTCATCAGGATTGTCACTTCCTGCAGCATATTGAAACGTCCCAACACGTATATGACTTGTAGCTATACGTGTTAATATTGCACCCGGAAGATTTGTTTCGCGGATAACATCTTCACCAGTAGTTACCACCGCTAAACCACGAGTAGTTGGGATACCAAGCGCATACATCGCCTCACTGATGATGTATTCACGTAACATCGGTCCTAGTGTTGCACGTCCATCACCACCGCGCGAGTATGGCGTTCGACCTGATCCTTTCAACTGGATATCGAACCGTTCACCAGAGGGCGTGATCTGCTCACTAATAAGGACCGCTCGCCCGTCACCTAACATTGTTAAATTTCCGAACTGATGCCCTGCATATGCCTGAGCAATTGGTGAAGCTTCTTCAGGGATTTTGTTACCAGCCATTACAGATACACCATCATCTGTTTTTAGTGCATCCGCATTAAGCCCAAGAGATGATGCCAATGTGTCATTAAAAATAACTAATTCTGGCGCTGGTACAGGGGTTGGGTTTGTTTTTGTAAAAAACACCTCCGGCAAACGAGCATAACTGTTGTCTAAATTCCAACCTGCATCTTTTTGTTGTGTCATCCTATCCCCCTTTTCTTGTTTTGATCGAATAAATCAATTTTTTGATCGAATAAACGGAAATATTGATCGAATAACTCCGATTTTTGATTGAATAATAGAATGTTTTGATCGAATCAAACTTTCCACTTAACCAAGAGCAATACGTCAAGTCAAATTAGACTTATTTTTTGCTAACTTTTCACGGTCTGTAGCTTGTGGTGGTTGTTCTAACCATTTATTTTTAATCATTATATTCATTCCATCTTCAGCAAAAAGTCCTACTTCAGCAATTAACCGGCTAAAGTCTACTGGAAAATCACGTCTCATGCTGACTCCCATTCCTAATCCATAATAACCTATACCAACGCCATTTAATGCATTCACAAGGAACAACATTAGTTTATCAGAAAATGGTGGAAGAGTAGAGTTTGAAATATTAATATTCCACGTTAGTGAACCAGATACATCGTTATCTTTCAAAATTGACTCAAAAATTTCTACATGCTTTTTTGATATTTCTTTTCCTCTCATAAAAAAGCTTACTAATTCTTTTGATTGGGCTACTTGGGCAAATCCCGTTAAAAGATACATTCCTAAATCATTTCGATGAACATTAAAAAAGAATTCTGTGATTTCTATTGCATTTATTGGTCTTTTTTCACCGATCCACCCTGTTAAAAAGTTTTGTTTTTCTACAAAATCAATACCTTGAGGTGTAGGTATATGTGGTGCTCTCCTTGCTAACCCCTTAGATAATAAGACCTCAGAACTTTCATTGTAAAGGGTTACAGTTTCCTTAACACACTCACTAAAAAAGTTTCTAATATCTTCTCGAATGACATTAGAAAGCATTAAAGAGTAATTGTGCAGTCCAATTCTTGACATAGCATAAGTATATATTAGATAGAACTCATCAGAATATAGTCTTGGCGTCCCTACATTATAGTCAGCATCTGTAAAACCCATAGGAACTGGATATTGTTCTTGTCTAAAAATATGAGCTATTTTTTCTACATGTTTTTCCGATAGTGTTAGCGCTCGTTCTATGATCGTTTTTGTCTCTAAATCTTCCACAGTTTCTTTAAAGTGTTTAGAGATACAAATAGAGGCAGTATCACTAAGATATACAGCCCACATACTACCAATTTCCGGCGCTGTTAATTGGATGTTTTTCCCTTTTTCCATCGATAGGTACACTCCTAAAATTACTTCTTTTTTATACTTTCTCCTTTTTTCCTAGTAATATTCCATATAAAATTTATCTTTTGATGTGTGGATCACGTTGTCCAAAATAATAAAGAGCCTAGTTCAAAATTGAACCAGGCTCTTTATAAAAATACATATTTTATTGTGGCTTTGACAGATAATTTATTCCAATGATTGAATTAATTCATCAGTGGAGTTTGTAGTCATCAGTTTTTCTCTAAAATCGTCATGCATCAGTTTTCTAGATAACTGCGAAAGAATACGCAAATGTTCATCACCAGCATGCGTTTCTGGAACTGCAATTAAAAAAACAAGATGAACCGGTGAACCATCAAGCGATTCCCAGTCAAGACCTTTCGTGACACGAGCAAAAGCAAGTCCTGGTTTTGACACCCCATCTGATTTACCATGGGGAATTGCTACACTGAATCCAATACCAGTAGTGCCTTCTTCTTCTCGTGCTATTACAGCTGCTTTATAAGCATTTGCATCATGCACAACCCCTTGCTTCACAAACACATCTATCAACTGATTAATACAATCTTCTTTTGAATTTGCTTCAATGTCTAATAAAACTTGTTCTTTTGTTAATAATTCTGCTAGTGCCATATTTATTATCTCCTCTGCTTTTCAAATAAAAGATGCTACCCTCGAGTAACATCTTTTATTTAAATTTTTCTAGCTAGCTTTTTTGGCTGTATTCTCTAGTGTTGCTGTTCCAACATCCTTCTTTAATAAGGACACCATAACAGCTGTTATAACGGTACCAATTACAATTGCGATAAAGTAAAGTAGCAAGGAACTAACTGCGTTTGGAATTGCTAGAACGAAAATACCACCATGTGGTGCACGTAATTCTGCTCCCACTACCATTGAAAGTGCACCTGTTACAGCCGAACCAACCATCAATGACGGGATTACTCTAAATGGATCAGCTGCGGCAAATGGAATCGCGCCTTCTGTAATAAACGAAATACCTAGAACACCAGCTGCTTTACCAGCATCTCTTTCTTCTTTTGTAAATTTATTTTTGCGAATTAAAGTAGCTAACCAAAGACCAAGTGGCGGTGTCATACCCGCTGCCATAACAGCTGCCATTGGTTCATATAGATTACTTGCCAGTAGTCCTGTTGCAAATGCATATGCTGCTTTGTTTACTGGTCCACCCATATCAAATGCCATCATAGCACCAAGAATTAACCCTAAGAATACAGCATTCCCTGAATTTAAACCAGTTAACCAATTTTCTAAACCAGTCATAATGGAGCCCATTGGTTTTCCTAACACATAAATCATTAGTAACCCTGTAGTAAGTGTAGCAAGTACAGGAATAATTAAAATTGGTTTTAGTCCTTCTAAGTTTTTTGGTAGTTTGATGTAATCTTTAAAGAATTTCGCAAGGTAACCTGCTAGGAAACCAGCAACAATACCACCTAAGAATCCAGATCCTCCACTTGAAGCCAACATACCACCAACTAAACCAGGAGCAAGACCAGGCTTATCAGCAATAGAGTACGCGATAAAACCAGCTAATATCGGAACCATTAGCGCAAATGCTGATGCTCCTCCAATTTCCATCAGTGCGCTCGCTAAAGACCCTTCTACGTCAATCCCACCAAACAAGAAGGAAAGCGCGATCAAAATACCACCAGCTACAACAAGTGGAATCATAGCTGATACACCATTCATTAAGTGCTTATATGGTCCTTTTCGTTGGCTACTTCTTTCTTGTTTCAAACCTTGAACTTGATCAACATAATCTGCTGAGGAAGCTTTTTTCGCTAATGCCTCATCAATTAACTCTGGAGCACTTTTAATTGCTTTTGCTACAGTAGAATAAACAACTGGTTTTCCTTCAAAACGACTCTCATCAGCATCCGTATCAACTGCTAAGATAATCGCATGTGCATCTCGGATCTCCTCTTCTGTTAACCCGTTTTCAACACCTACACTACCTCTTGTTTCAACCTTAACTTCTATCCCTTTTTCCTTACCAGCCTTTTCAATTGCTTCAGCCGCCATATACGTATGAGCAATTCCTGTTGGACATGCCGTTACTGCCAAAATCTTTTTAGCCATTAATAATTCCTCCCTTACTAAGATAAATTAATATAATTGCAACGCTTGCAGCTTAGAGTAAGTGTTCTCCACCTCATCTAATGTGCAAACGGTAGTACCTTCTTTTGTTGCGGTAACAGTACCCGCTGCTGTTGAGAATTTAGCAGCATCAACCAGTGAATATTGCTGAAGATAACTATAAGCAAGTGTAGCAACCATCGAGTCACCAGCTCCTACAACACTTTTTGGTGTAATCTTCATTGGTGTAATATGATATCCTTCTTCACTAGTTAAAAAGATCGCGCCATCTTCCCCTAACGAAATACAGATCAACTCAACTCCTTTTACTAAGATGTTTTTACCTGCTGCAATAATTTCATCTGTATTTGTTAATTTCATTCCAGTATACTGTTCAAGTTCGAACAGATTAGGTTTAATCGCATATGGTTGAGCGTCTATACCTTGCTTTAATGACAAACCATCTGCATCTAAAATAACCTTGACACCCTTTTCCTTCGCAATCTCAATATATTGTTGATATACATCTGCTTGGATCCCATTAGGTAAACTACCGCTTAGAATCAAGAAAGACGCATCATCTAATAAGTTAATAATTTTATTCTTAAGTAATACTTCTGCTTCAGCTGTCACAGAAAAACCCGGTTCATTTATTTCAGTTGTTTGATTGGTCGAAACGTCCACTACTTTCAAGTTCGTGCGGACTTCTCCATCCATTACTTCTGTAAAATCACTCTTAATTCCTAGTTGGTTCACTTTATTTTCTAATTTCTTTCCAGACTCACCCGCTATAAATCCAGTCGCAACCACATTTGCACCAAATCCTTGCAGTACTTTTGCTACATTAATGCCTTTTCCACCTGGATCTACCAGAGGACTTTGTTTGACTCTGTTTAATTCACCTAACTTGAAGGTCTCAAGTGTAATTGTCTTATCCATTGCAGGATTCAATGTTACTGTGACGATTCGCTTATTCATGCTCATCTCCTCCAATCGATACTTTAAAAGTTTCTACTCCAAACCGTTCAAGTGATTGTAATATATCGTCTGGCGCAAGATCGTCCGTAATACAGTAATTTATTTGCTCAAGATCACCGAATTTCGCGAAACTATGGCGATTAAATTTACTATTATCACACATTAAAATCACTTGGTTCGATTGCTCAATCATTTTTCTTTTTGTTGCTGCTTCTGTCAGATTTGGTGTTGTTAGACCAAGTTTTAGATCAATCCCATTTGTTGCGATAAATGCTTTATCAACATGTAGCTGGCTTAAGCATAATTCAGTTAAAGGACCGACAAGCGCTAATGTTTCTGTGCGAAGTTTTCCTCCTAACAGAATAACTTCTATTTGTGGATACGTTTCTAATTCATTTGCAAACAAAACCGAATTTGTTACAACTGTTAACTCTGAGAGTTTTTTTATTTCCTCTATCAATGGTCTTGTTGTTGTTCCTGAATCAATTAGAACTGTATCGCCTTTTTTAATTAATTGAACAGCTTTTCTTGCAATTGCTGTCTTTTCATTTAATGAACGAATGGCCTTCTCTGAAAAAGTCGGCTCGAAATTAACACTATCCTTTGCAATCGCTCCACCGTGTGCTCGTTGAAGCAATTCTTTCTCTTCCAATACCTTCAAGTCACGACGTATAGTTGACTCAGAAACTTCAAATTGTTGGCACAACTCATGAACTGAAGCTCTACCTTGATTCTCTACGTAACTTGTAATCTTTTGCTGCCGTTCTTGTTCAAACAATAGAATCACCACTTATTATGATTTATGAATCCTTATGATCATTTTATGACCATCTGTGATTACTTATGATTATATATAACAAAGAAAGCGTTGTCAATACTTAAAAAAACATTTTTAATTCGACTTTATCTGACTGTTTATGATTGTTTATTTGCATTTACCCTAAAAATATAACCTGCAGCCGATAAGGCGCAGGTTATATAAAGAGTACGGATCATTACTTGTAAGATATATCAACTAACTCTGGAACAGTAACAAATTCCATCCCTTGCTCTTTTATTGCTGGGATAATTTGACGAAGCGATTTAATTGTATTTGTTCTGTCACCTTCCCACGCAGCACCGTCATGCATCAGAATAATAGCACCTGGGTGAATATTATTTAACACATTATACGTGATAATTTCAGGTGCTTGTTCTTGCCAATCTAATGAATCAACCGACCAGCCAACTACAGAATAGCTAAGGTCCTTCAGTTTTTCAACTAACTCATTATACAGAAAGCCATAAGGTGCACGGAACAATTTCGTCTGGTAATCAATCAAATTCGCTAATGTATCCTCTGTCTTTTTTAATTCATTTACAAGAGTTGTAACATCTGCTTGTTCAACAAGATTAGGGTGCCAATATGTATGGTTACCAATAATATGTCCCTCATCAATAATTCGCTTAACTATATCCGGATAAGCCTCCGCCCTAGCACCCATCACAAAAAATGTCGCCTTTATATCATTCTCTTTAAGTACATCTAAAATTTGTGGAGTGAAGCGTGGATCTGGTCCATCGTCAAACGTTAATGCCACCTTTTTTTCTGTTTCATTCCCACTTAATACAAGCGTATCTGGGTATTGTTGCTGCAAAATGGTGTTAGATACTGGATAGCGCACACGTTCTTCTAGTTCTGATCCACCCTTTGGTTCCGGCAAATCTTCAGATCCCAGTTGCGCCTGTAGCTGCGTTCCGCTAAGAGTCCCAACAAATAAGAACATTGCGATAAACAATAGCCACCTGTAGCTTTTTTCATTCATATGTACAACCTCCATTTCTTGATATATTGTTATTTTCCATAAAAAAACATCCTTTATTCATGCTAAAATGGAGTAATACTTGTGTTTGATCGAATTATAGGAATTTTTGATTGAATTATCGATTTTTTTGATCGAATAACGGAAATTTTTGATTGAATTATTCATTTATTTGATCGAATAACGCTCGCTACCTTCCCTTATACATACACTTCACAATCAAGGAGAGATTTTTCATGAAAAAAATTGCAGTTGTTACTGGTTCATCAAGCGGATTTGGATTACATACAACAATCGCACTAGCAAAGACAGGATTCCATGTGATTGCAACAATGCGTAATAGTAATAAAGCTAAGCTATTTCAAACAATCACAACCGATCAAGTCGTACTAAATAGAATTGAAGTTTTTCAACTAGATGTAACAAATGAACAGTCAATTGAAGCCTTTCGTCATAAGATAGATAGCCTTGAGCGCTTAGATGTACTTGTTAATAATGCAGGGATTGCTATAGGTGGATTTGTTGAACAGATCTCAATCGAGGCTTATCGGAAGCAATTTGAAACAAATGTCTTTGGATTAATGGCTGTCACCAAATCAGTGCTACCAAAATTGCGCGAACAAAAAAATGGGAAAATCATTAATTTGAGCAGTATTAGTGGTAAAGTTGGATTTCCTGGACTCTCTCCTTACGTATCATCCAAGCATGCAATTGAAGGATATTCAGAGAGTCTACGTTTGGAAATGCGCCCATACGGCGTCCAAGTCGCTTTAGTTGAGCCTGGCTCATTCCAAACGAATATTTGGTCGTCTGGAATGGCGATAGAGGGCACTTATGACAGTAATTCCCCTTACTATACTTATATGAATCAATTAACAACAACACTAGATGCCGGAAAGAAGAATCACGAAGACCCTAGACTCGTCGCGGATCTCATTTGTAAAATTGCCTCAATGAAACGGGTAAAAAATCTCAGATATCCAATTGGAAAAGGTGTTAGTTTGCAATTCAAATTAAAACATTTATTATCATGGCAACAATGGGAAAAAATCGTCATCCGAACTATTTTCAAAAAATAAACTAAGATATTTTGAGACCAGCCCAAATTTAGTACATTCCCCTAATAAAAGCATAGGATAATTTTATAAAGTTAAGCTTCAATCAGGGCGAGTTAATCTAAGAGCTCTTGAATGAATAAGACTTTTACAAGCAGTTGTCTCAAGACCAGTTTTCTATTGTTTTGTTGAGGCATTACTGCTTATTAATTAAGGGTAAATTTGGAAAGGATTGAGAGAAAAATGTACTATGATCCCCGTATGTATCAAAATCAAAATTACTACCCCTATTATGTTAATGCGCCAATGTTTCCAATGTATGATTATGAACGGCAATCTGTATACTGGGATTACCCTGCTGAGGTAGCACCCGTTAATAGTTATAATCATTTTCGTTCTTCTATCGGAAACGGAAATAATATGCTAAAAGATTATGGACCAAACCCATTCGTAATTAATATCGATCAAGCAACAAAGCAAAACGCGACATATCGTACTGCTTTATGGACAGGAGAATACTTGCAAATCACGTTAATGAGTATTGATGTTGGTGGAGATATTGGCCTGGAAATGCACCCTGACGTCGATCAATTTATTCGTGTTGAACAAGGCCAAGGCGTTACTCGAATGGGTGACAGCGAAAATAATTTAGACTTTGAAAGAAACATCTATGATGATTCTGCAATAGTAATCCCAGCTGGTAAATGGCATAACCTAATCAATACAGGAAACGTTCCATTAAAACTTTACTCTATCTATGCACCACCGAACCACCCATTCGGAACAGTTCATAAAACAAAAGCAGAAGCAATGGCCGCCGAAGATTAAGGCGGTGCCTGTCACTTCCCGTTTTTTGTCGATTAAACTAAAGGAAGACATCCAAAAAGTGATTTTTGGATGTCTTCCTTTTTTAATTACATAATTTAAATGCCAAAAACACATTATTGTATTATAATAGAAAAGTATAACAGAAAGTTGAAGAGGAGATAGAAAATGTCAACCGAAAAGAAATTAACTACACAAGAAATTGTGAAGCAACAACTGGAAAGAAAGAAACAAGCACAATCCAACGGAAAAAACGCAATGAACCTGAATAGCGGGAACCACCGCATGAAAAGCCAACAATCAAAGAAGCCAAGTAACACACGTCGAAAAATCGGCGGTTGATCTGTAGAGGATATATATAAACAAAGCGCATCGATTTGCAAAAATCAGATGCGTTTTTATTTTTCCTAAAAAGAAAAACTTCCTCAACAAAGGAAAAATGCTCGTTAATAGTCACAAAATATTCACCTAATGTAATTGATTTGCGTTTTAATGTGTTAATTTATTTGTGTTGGGTATCAGTGTAAGTAGAGCAAATAGTTCACTTACGCAAAATCACATGTACGCTCTATTTTAAAGTCAATTAATTGACTTTTTTATAAAATTTAAGGAGTTGAAATTATGAATAAGGAGCAGTTAGAAGTCATTAAAAACGGTCAAGGTTTTATTGCAGCATTGGACCAAAGTGGTGGTAGCACACCAAAAGCTTTAGAGCAATATGGCATCTCAAAAGATTCTTATTCTAGTGAAGAGGAAATGTTTAAGCTTGTTCACAAAATGAGAACACGTATTATTACATCACCTACTTTCAATTCTAAATACATTTTAGGTGCTATTCTGTTTGAACAAACGATGGACAGCAAAATTGATGGTCTATTTACAGGCGATTATCTATGGATTAAAGAAGGAATTGTGCCATTCTTAAAAATTGATAAGGGATTAGCAGATGAAGTTGATGGAGTACAATTAATGAAACCTAATCCTACATTAGATAATTTATTGGAGCGAGCAAACGAGAAAAACATTTTTGGAACTAAAATGCGTTCGGTTATTAAAGCAGCAAATCCTGAGGGGATTAAAAAATTAGTTGATCAACAATTTGAAACAGCCAAGCAAATCCTGGATGCTGGTTTAGTTCCAATCATTGAACCAGAAGTAGATATTCACAGTACAGATAAACAGACGTCTGAAGAAATTTTAAAACAAGAAATTTTAAACTATCTGGATACATTAGATGATAAGCAAAATGTAATGTTAAAACTCTCACTTCCAACTAAAGATAACTTCTACACAGAACTAATCGATCATCCAAATGTTTTACGCGTGGTTGCCCTTTCTGGTGGATATTCTCAAGATGAAGCGATTAAAAAATTAGAAGATAACAATAATCTGATAGCAAGCTTTTCCAGAGCTTTATCTGAAGATTTAAACGTAAACCAAACAGAAAAAGAATTTAACACCAAGATCGGTGAATCCATCAAAAGAATCTATGGCGCCTCTATATTGTAGGTTCAGTGCCTGTCACTTCCCGTATTTTGTCGAATTAAATTTTAGATATTACTCAAAAATAACGTATAGGCAAAAGGTTAAACCCTCGCTTATACGTTATTTTCATTTTTAATAATCACTCTTAAACGGTTTTTGATCTGCTTGATATGGAGATATATCTTCGTCTATCTTAACAACTTCCTCACCATTATCTGAAAGACCAACAATTTCAAACTTTGAACCTTCAAATCCTTTCATATACATGAGCCAAATCTTCATATCATCTACGGTTATTATTTCTGCTTGACGTTTTTTGTCTCCCGCTTCTTCAGTAACTTCAATTTTAGTAATGTCAGAATCACTAACTAATCCAAAGAATAGTGGTAGAGCTGTATCCTCAATAGCAGGTAAATAGCTTAAGGTCAGTGCAAATTCACTTGTAACCTTCTCAATATCCACTTGAAGACCATTATAAACAACTTCATGTCCAGTTAATTTCTTACTTACAACAGCTACTACTAAATCATCTTGATGTAAATGACTATAAAATACGATTGTACCTTGATCATTTTTTTCTTGATATATAATATCCTTAGGCCCTGGATCAAACGTATGAATGGCTTCTTCTACTGTCCTTGCCCCTGCATTCACTTTAAACACAACAAATACTGAAACAATCGAAACAAGAAGTATGATGAAAATCCATATTTTCTTTTTCATATACGTTTCCCCCCTATAATGCGTACGAGTTTTTGGATAATATTGTTAAACACAGTATAATTATATCATACATCAGCAGTGTAGATGGGGCTTTCTTTTGTTGTCATTGTCGTTTGCATATCTAAACTTATAGCAACAAAAAATCTTACAAACAGTATCACCCATCACTGTCCGTAAGATTTAATTAATTTACTCACCCATATCGTCGGGATATATAATTTCGTCAAAGACTTCTCCTGTAGCTTCATCTTTCACAAAAATTGTTGCTTTCGAATTATCTAGATCAGCCCCATCATATAATTGATAAATCATACTAGACAAACCTAAGCTAAATGCTGCAAAAACATCCATGCTATTTTCAAATGCCTCTCTGTCTACCAGTAAAGTAAACTCGGTAAATGAATTATTATGTGTAATATCTTTAATTGAAGGAAACCCTTCATCATTTTTCATTTCATTAACAGTTTGTGTGAGGGTTGTTTCAATTTGTTCCATCATCTCGTTATGTTTCGACTTAGACATTTTATAAGTGAAAGAGCCATTATCATTTCGTTTTACTTCCATACCTTCTTTTTCTGCATCAGCTTCAAGCGTCTCAACTTCCTCTTCCTCAAACATTGACGCTGGAAGTGTTACTTCTACGCTTAATAGACCTTTATCCACATCAACTGAATCATTCTCAGTATTTTCTTCCATTGTGTTTTCTGTTGATTCATCTGTTCCATCTTTTTCTGATTGATCCTCAGTAGTTTCATTTTCTTGTTCATTTGTCGAACAAGCAACTAGAAAAAGTGGTACTATTGCCAAAACAAAAAGTGTTACGAAAAATTTCTTCATTATAAAATCCCCCTAAAAAAATAGCCTCTATATTTCATTATTGTTATTATACTACATTTTTATATATTAAAAAGAAGCTACGTGCAATATAGGTATTACCTCCCATAACACAGGATTCCTGCTAAAAACATCATCCAAAAAACACCACGAACACTATCAATCAGCATTCGTGATATTAATTCTTACTGAATATCTGAACTATTAATAACCCATTGGATCTCAGCATTTTCTTTAAATGTAAATGTTGGTTCATAATAAACTTCAAAGTACTCTGAATCAGCAGTATCAAACTCTAATGCACCTGAACCATTCTTACCTTTCTTTAAATCGAAAGTAAACATATTCGTATCTGCATCATCACTACCATAATATTCACTTACGGTAGAGCCATTTGCATCATAAACATCAAATTCTGTATTATCAACAAAACCACTCTCAGCTGATTCATTATGAAAACTTACTTCTAACCTAAGAACATTTCCATTTTCAGCTTCAATGTATTCATTCGCTTCCACCCAACTTGCGCTATCAATTGTAACTTCCATTCCATCAATCGCTACTGTATCACCGATCCCATATACCTGATCCTCAACAGGTTCACTTTCTTCCTGACTTTCTTCTGCATCCGCTTCTTCGCCAGTATTCTCCGTATCAGATTCAGTATCATTTTCTGTTTCCGCATCAGAATCAGCTTCTGCACTTTCCGCATTCTCTTCTGCTTCATTATTACTATCATCCACTTTACCAACTTCAGCTTCACCACACGCTGTCAAAACCAAAACAAACACTACAGCAAGTATTAGATAATATAGTTTCTTCATACAAAATTGCCCCCTTTTAATTGATTACTTAAACTTAAGCACCTATCGAATCAGAATTCGTTTCTGGATTTTTCTTTTCTTTTCGTACTAACCCCATAATCCCTGCAATTCCAATTAATACAGCTGATATTAAATAGAAAAAGGAAATACTAATAAGTCCACCAACAGCAGAAACTAATAATAAAGTACCGCCTAATTTGGCCTTCGATTTAACAACAACAGACCCTACAATCGCTAACGCGGAAAATAAGAAAGCTGACCAACCTAAACCGGTTAAAGAACTCGAACCAGTTTCACTAAATGCTGCATCTACTCCACCAATAAAAAGTGCTAAAATGGCTCCAAAAAATCCAAGAATACCACCAATAAGACCTAATACAAATTCTGTTGTTCTACTCATACAAAACGCATCCTCTCTAATTTTTTTAGTAAGTAAAAAAGAAACAAACCTAATGTTTAGATTTGCTTCTTAGTATACAAGGCAATGCGGCTGTATTTATGTCACATTAAAAATTTATTTACTATAAATACCAATCAAATTTTCTACTTCTTGTTTAATTTCATCTCGAAGTGACTGCGGCTGAATTACTTCAGCTTTAGTACCCATTCCAAGAACCCATTTCCTAATCGACTGTTGTCCATTTAATGTTGCCTTAAAACGAATCACATAGTTATCTAACTCTTCAATTACTTGATCATCACTATGAATGGATTCCTTGATACGATTTGCTAGTGGCGGATAGATCAATAACTCGACTTGAATTGGATCCTTAATGAACCCCAAATTCGGAAACTCTTGTCGAATATCATATCCATCAGGTATTAAATAGCTATCCTCCAATATAGTTGCCCTTTGAATACGCATAATTTTAAAATTACGCATTTCCTTTTTAGCTTCACAAAAAGCTGTACAATAAAGGTTTTCATCATAGACAACAAAAGCATATGGATGAATAATACGCCGAGTGGTTTCATTGGTTGAAGCGGCCATGTAGACAATTTCAACACTGTTTCGTTTGTTAAATGCTTCATATAACAATTTATAATGCAAAGAGGCATTGCCAACCTCATTGTTTATCAGATAATCATTGGCAAAGTAAAAATGGCGACTATTTAAATCATGATCACGTTGTGCTGCCTTAATTTTTTCAAGCGCACGATTTAATGTAGCAGACTCATCTGTTTGTTTTGATAAAAAACTTTTAATCGCGATCTGCAATTGTTGGATTTCAGTTTCGTTAAAGTTTCTAATCGACAGAAACGAGTTTTTATTTAAAAAGTAACCACCATTCGCTCCACGTTCGCTTTCTATGTAGATTCCCGCTTTTTCTAAATCATCTTTATACACACGAATCATACGCGGATTTACTTCTAACTCTTCTGCGAGTTCCTCAACTTTCATCTTCCTACGAGCCATTAGCAACTCCATCATACTGAGACAATTGCTTACTTTACTCAATGGACGATTCTCCTTTATGTATCTTTCTTTTCTCAATCATAAAAGATAACCCTATGATCTGCAATTGTTTTTTTGGAAAAGAAAGGAATTGATAATTTGTTTATTTTCACAAAAGCTAACGCTATGAAGAATAAGGAGGAATGAATTATTATGGCTAAAAATAAAAAAGGAATTAGTGAGAACGAGAAAAAGGTAGCAGAAAAAACATATGATGTCTCTGATTATCAGAGCAGTGACCCAGTAGATCAAGGTCTAGCAATAACACATGAACAAGTCTCAGATGATTATATGGAAGGCACTATTGATGCCAAAATCGACAAAGTTAACAAAGATGATGAGTTAAAAAATCATCAAGGCAAAGAATTTCCTCGTACCGGATTTTAATAGAACTACAAACGAGTTACCCCATTCAGTTGGTGGTAACTCGTTTTTTTAGTACGCGGTGCCTGTCACTTCCCGTTTTTTGTCGTTTTTGTGAGCAGTCGCTGGCACCCCAATTCTTCACTTAGAAACATATATAACTATATAACAAAAAGAACCCCACAAATTAATGTAGGGTCCTTCACCGTTGACAAGTCATTTGGCAGGGTGGCAATCCTGCATCTCTTTTAAGACCTAGAAGGTGTGACGGCTGCCTGTTCCGTCCTCAAAGTAACTTGTCTTATATATCCTATGTATACATTATCATCTTTATAAGAACACTTCAATGAAAATGGGCTTCAAACCGCAATGTTTGTTATAGACGAAATAGAACAGATTTGTTATAGTGTATATAGAACAAATAAACTTAAATTAAAACAAGATCGGAGGGGATACAGATGCTCAGCCTAAATAATGATTCAGATATTCCTTTGTACAGCCAACTCAGCACGCAAATCATGGAAAGCATTGTGCGAGGGGACTTATCAACTGGTGATACATTACCATCTGTCCGGGTATTAGCTGGAGATTTGGGTGTCAACATGCACACTGTAAATAAAAGCTATCATGAACTCGAGTCAAAAGGAATCATTGAAATCGTTCCAAAAAAAGGAGCTGTCATCAAAGCGAACGAACAAAAAATCTCCGCAAAGCGTATTGAGATCTTATCAGAGGAATTCAGACCGATCGTTGTTGAAGCGCTAGTAAATGGAATGAAGAAAGAAGAGATACACCAGATAATTACAAACATTATCATTAAAATTAAGAAGGAGGACTAATTATGGAATTTGCTATTTTACTGATCACCATCTTATTTGTTAGTTTATTTCAGATTGCTGTACCATTTTTCGTAAAACGTACAGTTGTTTTCGGGGTAACCATCCCTTATGAAGAAGCAAGACATCCTAAAGTCATGCATTATAAAAAGCTATATGCAATAATAACAGCTATTGTCTCATTAATCGCAATAACCGGATTTTTCATATGGAACCAAGACACTACATTAGGTGAAACAAAATTGGTTCTAATCGGAAGCCTAATCCCGTTTGTCATACTAATTACAGGCCTAACACTCTACTTCTATTTTCATTATAAAATGACAAAATTAAAGAAAGAACAAAAGTGGTTTGGGGAAATAAAGCAAGTACGTGTAGCTGACTTAGAAGCTCGATCAAAAGATGAAATGCTAGCATCAACTTTTCATCTTATCCCTGCTGTTATATCAGTCACACTTATCATTTTATCGATGAATTTATTTGATCAATTACCAAATCAAATTCCAACACATTGGGGCCCTGACGGTACGCCAGATGCATTCACAGATAAAAGTTGGTTGTCCGTATTAAGCTTACCGATCATTTCACTCGTATTTCAATTTATGTTTTTTGGGATTAACCTGTTTACCAAGCAATCTGGCATTAAAATTAACGCTGGAAACGTCAAATCCTCTAAACTACGTCAATTGCGCTTACGTAAATATACAAGTTGGTTTTTATTTTTGACAAACATTCTAATGACATTACTGTTTGCCTTTTTACAACTAAACCTACTATACGAGGATTTGTTTAGTGGTTCATTATTACTCTTAGTGCCATTTGGCTTCACAGCGATCATATTAGCTGGGGCACTTATACTAGCTATTAAGGTCGGGAGTGTTGACTCAGATTTTGAAGGAAAAGTTATAGATGATCAATCAGCGAACAGCAAAACAGAAAGCGTTGATGAAGATAAATACTGGAAAGGTGGACTAATTTATTTTAACCCAAATGATCCTTCTATCTTTGTAGAAAAAAGATTTGGAATTGGTTGGACATTAAACTTTGCAAATCCGATTGGTTATTTTGTTGTACTTGTTCCGATTGCGCTAATCTTAATTTTATCATTTTCGATTTAAGAGAAGTTTATAGTAAAATGTAGATTGCAGTACTTAAACAGAACGCTCCGATTTTATATCAGGCGTTCTGTTTTAATGGAACAACTGTTTCTCGTAACAGCTTACAACCCTTCCACACCATTCACTGTTATCATAAAACTCAAATCCCAAAGCCCCCCAAAATTCTTTAGCATTTTTATTACTCTCTAATACTCCCAATCTAACATTATTTAATTTTTGTTGTATTATTTTCTCCTCAAAAGAAAGGTATGCCTTTTTTCCATATCCCATAGAATGATAATCACGATGGATCATTAATAGTCCTAACCATGGATGATTGTCTTTGGGATTATTTTTCAGAAAATCTAGCACACCAATATATTTACCTTCATGTTTTATTAAATAACTGTCAGTAGATGGATTAAGAAAATCAATACTTATTTCTTGTATCGTTCTTAAAGGGTCTCCATTTTCAAAAACATTATAAGAAGAGTTTGAATTTACTATATCCAATACTATTCCTAGTGATTCTTCAGTAATTGATTCGAAATCCATTAAATTCACTCTCCTTACCCGTAGCATTACTGTTATTCTATTTGTATAAACACTTATAAAGACTACATTGGTCACTTTAAATCAGTTTAAAATTTCTTCCTCAATCTCTCTCATAATATTAAATGCACCTTGCGATCTGTTGGAACATATTACAGTTTTAATCGAATTTTTAGGATAAAAAGCAGAATGGAAACTAACTCCAGGGTCATAACCCATAATATGAAATTTAAGAATTTCATCAGCATTTTTCTCTATCCATACACCATAACCATAAAAGCCATTTTTATTATTCCTTTGAATATATGGAGTTAGTAACTTATTAGTGTGTTCTTCATTAAGTAATTGTTTATTCAAGAGTGCATCCCATAAGTTAGCCATATCGTTAACCGTTACATATGCCCCACCATCTGAACCACCCTTCACAGGTAATGAGTAAATATTTGTTTTCCACTTTCCATTTGGAAAATCAATATAACCAAGTGCTGTATGTCTTGGGAGCGAATCAAATTCAAAATAACCTGAGTCCTTCATATTTGCTTCTTGAAAGATATTTTTTTCTACATATTCAGAGAAGTTAAGTTGACTTGCTTTTTCTACAATTAAGCCAAGCAAAATGTAACCAGCATTGTTATAATGAAATCTTTCTCCTACATTTAATTTCATCGATTTTTTCTGGAATAAGGGTAAGAAGTCTTCTAAGTTTCTTATATTGTACATTGGATTTTCAAGCCACAATTCTTCAAAATCATTCATAACTTCTTCATCAAAATAATCAGGAATTCCTGAAGTGTGCGTTAAAAGATGATGAATCGTTATACCTTTATCAAAATTCGGGAAATGCTGATCAAGACAATCTTCTAATGTTAATTCAAAAGAAAGCTTTCCTGCTTCCACCAGCTGACAGATTGCTATGGATGTAAAAAGTTTACACCCAGACGCAATACCATATTTTGTGTATGCGGCATTATTAATTTGCTCAGAACGATTAGCATATCCATAGCTTAATTCTGTTAAGATATCATTGTTTTCTTTTACAAGAATACTTCCAGAGAAATTCACTTTTTCTTGGGTGGCGGTAATACGATTTATAATATCGGTGCTCATTATAATCCCTCCCATACTATTTGGTCTAGCAATCTTTTCATACGAACCTTCTAATAGCCATACACTGTTTAAAAAGAAGGTGAATAAAATGAAATCATTATATAATAAAGAGGTAACCATTAATATTGTATTTTTCTCATACATATTTGTACTATTTATAATAAGTTTTTGGGGAACTAGTACCTTTTCTCCAAGGAACCTGTTTGATTACAGTGGAGCAAATTTCACCCCACTAAGTACTATTTCAACTTACATATTAAATTTTCATCATTATAATTTTGATACTT
Organism: Paraliobacillus quinghaiensis; assembly: GCF_003426025.1. Taxonomy (GTDB): domain Bacteria; phylum Bacillota; class Bacilli; order Bacillales; family Amphibacillaceae; genus Paraliobacillus_A; species Paraliobacillus_A quinghaiensis. The sequence continues at coordinate 29,535 of NZ_QJSH01000002.1, read as the reverse complement.
GGTTTTATAATACAATTGGAAATGTGCTTATGTTTATACCCTTTGGAGTTTTACTTCCAGTTAATTTTAAGTTTTATAAACGGCTCCCACAAATTATTATCGCAACAATTATTCTAAGTTCTTCTATTGAATTAACGCAGTATCTAACTAACCTAGGGATATTTGATATCGACACTATATTACTTAATCTCATTGGAAGTCTGATAGGTTTTATGGCAGTAAAAAATAAAAATAACTAACAAATAAAAGGGTTCATTTTTGTAGAAAATGCCCCTTAATATTAATTACATTTTTTCACAAAATAATCATATTCGGAACAAAAGGCTGCTACCAAAAAGCCAGATCATTGGAGTTAGAATAACCAACAAAAATAAACCTGTGAACATATATTTAATATAAAGTTGTTTATTGACACCTTCTCTTAATTCCCAAAGTCCTAAAGTAATGAAATATAAACCAATCAGAATTGAAACGATTGGAAGAACCACAACTAAAGCCCTCATGAACACATCACCTTCCCAACATCTTTATTTAATTCCTGTTACAAAAAAAACAAAAACAATAAACGTTTCTATCAAAATAATTTAATAATCTACTTGAATCGTAACCTCCTGACACAAACTCCACATTTCATCTTGATTCTCATGTTGATCAGCATAGACTGGATAATAGTGAGACCTTATTAGTTGTTTAACTTGCATAGTTAGACCAGGATTTTCTTCTCCTCTTTTCATGATTTCTTTCTTGTCATTAATGAGCTTTCCTGTAATGTTCTTAAAATGCTCTGATGTACACATATGAAAATAAATTTCTGACATTTTTTCTGCTGGTGGAAAGTAAAGGTTTTGAATTCTTGCTATAAACCTCCATCCTGGCGTTAGCTTTTGGAGGGTGTTCTTTGACATTTTTGCACCGTTTATTTGCAATGCGTTGACCTTAATTCCATATTTATCATACTCTTTTGCCATTTTAAAAGTAAGCAATATAAGGCCCATTTTAGACTGACAATACATATCATAAACGCTGAAACCTTTCGTATCTTCCATCTCCCCAATTAGCTTATTAAAATTAATTTTTCGTTTTGGATCAAAAAAATGCTTTACTATGTTACTTGAGGCATTTAGGATTCTAGCATCTTGAGATTTTTTTAGATGACCTAACAATAATTCGGTCATTAAGTAAGGTCCAAACACATTCGTAGCAAAAGTGAGTTCAATATTGTTAGGACTAAGGCGGAATTTCGAACCGTGATTAAAATAGGCAGCATTATGTATTAATATATCTAATCGTTCATATTTTTCCTTGAATACAGAACAGAATTCACGGATCGATTCAAATGAGCCCATATCCAGCTTCATTAGATCAATTCTATCATTGCTAGATAACTCCTTAATTTCCTGTTGAACAAGTTGGCTTTTCTCAAGGTTACGGCAAGCCATTATAACTGTATAACCCTCCATTGCAAACCTGTGAGCAGCTGCTTTTCCGATTCCTGAATTTGCACCAGTAATAATAACAATTCTTTCTTTTCCCATTTCCTCTCCCCTTTCCTTTTAGCAGATTCATAAATTTATTATATGAATCTTATTATTGTAGAAATTAATTTACAACCCTATCTTATTGAAATAAGCATTTTGACTATTGGTAAGAATTAATTATTTATTAAAATTTTATCTGATTAATATTGTTGTATAGTATATTTTCGCCGACAACCGAATAAGTACCTGCATACCCAAAGTGAATACCCGTTTTCCCCAACCCTATATCATAATCTCTTTTATTTGTATGGATGATAATAAGATAATCCATTGAGGGTAGGTCATTCTGTTTTCTTAATTGCATTTCTTTTGGTTTCTCTATAATATCGTCAAATAATTCCTTATCTTCGATAGTTGTCTCTATATAATTTCTTTTATCTTCAATGGTAATCTCAATGATTTGCTCGGATTCATCAATCATATCTGACATGACATTTTGATAAGATGTACGATTCAATTGATCATAGATTAAGAAGATTCCTACCCCAAAAATGATAAGTGCTAGAATAGTAATTAAATTTTTCTTCAAGAAAATATTGCCCTCCCTTTCTGTTAATCCAATAATGGCATTTAGAAATCATTTTACTTTTCCACCTGTTAACTTAATAATTACACCTTTAACACCATTCGAACTGTCTTAAGGATCTGGCCGTCAAAATTATCATCAAACTCTTCAACTGTTTTAAAACCTTTTGCATCGTAAAAAGTTTTCCCTGCCTCATTTTCCTTTTCTACATCTACATAAATTTCTCTTACATTCTCCAATTTCTTCACACCTTCTTGTAATAGAGCCGTTCCAATACCTTTACTCTGATGTTCTGATTTGAGATATATTGCACTTAATTCCGCTTTACCTTCTCTAACAATTGATGAGAAGTTAGCAAAACCTACAATATCATTTTCTATTTCTGCAACAAGAAGTATTGTAGCTTCCAAACGTTTTTCCATCATTTCATTGTTATATGCTGCATTTAGAAATCTTTCTTGTATTTCCCGAGAAATAATTCCTTCATACGTTGCATTCCAACTTGCTTTTGCTACATCTTGAACTTCTTTTATATCTTCTTTTACCATTTCGCGGATTATGACATTCATTTGTTACTAAACCTCCAATTAACATTTTTACTCACCATCTTTTTTCTTCCCCATCATCGCATACGCAATAGCACTACAGATATCAGCAATAACAGTAAATATAGCTACCATCAGTATCAACTCCTCTATATTTTTCGTGTCCCTTAATTTAACACTCTACATTACAATGCACTCAATAATTCTCACTTTTAGTTTAACATTATTTTTCCAAATATTTGTCTAAATAAAGTGTTTTTATTGAATTTTTTAAAGGATTTATACCTAGTTTAAACTATTAAACTCTCATCAAAAAAATACACCATTTCGAATGATATGGTGTGGGCAAATTTAAACCAAAAAGAAAAACGCTCCAAAGTAGCTTACCTACTATGGAGCGTGATTAAATCACTTAATTGACAAAGGTGTCAATATATTTACTATTTATTTTGCGTCAGCTAATGCCTGATCAGCTAGATCAAAGAACTCAACAACGTGAATTGATACACCAGAGATTGCATCTGTATGTCCTTCATCAGTTGAGTATTCAATTGCTGTTGGATCTTGTATATCAAGTAGGTGTGCTTCTGCTTGTTCAGCTTGAACATGCCATTCTGATTGAGCACCACCATTTTCAACCATTCCGTATTCACCATTTTCTGATACGGTATCCTTGTTATCTCCACCATCTTTATGAACACCATTCCAGTCAGCAGCAACAATGTTACCATTAATTACTGTTAGAGAAGCAGTATATTTCCAACCACTCTTTTCACTGAAACTATCTTCTTCTGCATAGTAAGCTCCATCTTTGTAAGGACCTTTACCAACAGGGCCATTTTCTAAAGCTTGATTTGCTAAATCAAAGAATTCAACAACGTGAATCGATACACCAGAGATCGCATCTGTATGTCCTTCATCAGTTGAGTATTCAATTGCAGTTGGGTCTTGTGTGTCAAGTAAATAAGCTTCTGCTTTTTCAGCTTGAACGTGCCATTCTGATTGAGCACCAGCCTTTTCAACCATACCGTACTCGCCATTTTCTGATACAGTATCTTTGTCATCTCCACCAGATTTATGGGCGCCATTCCAGTCAGCTGAAACTATTTCGCCATTTTCAACTTCTAGTGTTGCAGTATATTTCCAACCGCTTTTTTCAGAAAAACCATCTTCTTGCGCAAAGTAAATTCCATCTTCATACTTTCCAGCTTCTTCTTCATTTGTTGCATCGTCTGTTTCATTTGTTGCATTTTCTTCATTTGATGCATCTTCATTTTCATTTTCATTTGTTGTTTCTCCACTTGCATCATCCGCGTCAGATCCACATCCTACGATAAAAGATAAAGACATTATTGCAGATAAAGCTAAAATCAACCATTTTGATTTCATTATGAGTTCCCCCTCATACTTGATATTGTTAATCTTTTCACAATCATTATATAACAGGGAAACTTAGTAATCTATAAAATGTGAAATCTTTCACATTTTTGTAACATTATATACCAATTTTTAAAATATCTATCATACTTTTAGTTCTAGAACAGGAGAATGGTTGTCATTCCCCTGAAAGTTTTCTAAAAAATAATATGTGAGATTGCTACAATAATTGGCAATGTGATAATTGTCCGTAGTAAGAAAATGAAAATTAGATCTTTTAAACTTACAGCCAACTTAGAAGCTAACAACAATCCGCCGATCTCAGACATATAGATTAATTGCGTAACCGATACACATGCAATAACAAATCGGGTCATTTCTGATTCAATTCCGCTTCCAATAACAGCTGGTAGAAACATATCAGCAAAACCAATTACCATCGTTTGTGACGCTTCTGTTGCCTCAGGTACTTGTAATAATTGCAAAATTGGGATAAAAGGCATACCGATAATATCAAATACAGGCGTCGTTTCAGCAATGATCACAGCAATTGTACCTAATGCCATAACAACTGGTAAAACACCAAACCACATATCAAATACATTTTTAACACCACTCGATACTGTCGCTCTTAGATCTGCATTTTTTTTCGCTCGTTTTACTGCTTGCGTTAATCCTAGTCGAAACCTACCCTCTCCACTGTCAGTTGGTTCTTTCATCTCTTTATTTTCAACCATATATATGTTAGCCTTCCGTGAAAGCGATGGAATTCTAGGCATTATTAACGCTGCAGCTAAACCAGCAACAACAATCGTAATATAATAAGGAACAAATAAATGATCCAAATCTAAATAAGAAAGAATGACAATACTAAATGTAATGGAAACGACAGAGAACGTTGTACCAATAACAGCCGCTTCTCGTTTCGTATAAAACCCTTGTTCATATTGGTTATTCGTTAATAATACACCAATCGTACCGTCTCCCATCCATGATGCCAAACAATCAATCGACGAACGTCCCGGTAATGTAAATAGTGGTTTCATCACTTTATCAAGCAACGTCCCTAATAATTCTAATAAACCAAAGTTCAATAATAATGGCAAAAATAAGCCCGCAAATATAAAGATAGAAAATAAAAGCGGCATTAAATCATACAGCAGCAGTCCTCCTGTAGCCCCTGACCACACCCATTCAGGTCCGATTTTCATAAGAGTCATTCCTGCCAAAATAAAACCAACAATACGAGTCAACAACCAAACTGGATGAACAAAAAATAAACTTTTTATGAAGCTCCTCTTCAACGCCCACTCTGGTTTCACGTAAGTCACAACAGTCGAAAGAACAGCAACAAACAATAGAAGCACTGTCATTATAACCGGCAACCCAGATTTCAAGCTTTCCTCCACAAATCCTGCCATCAGTGCAACAGGAATACTAATTTCTCCGTCATATGAAAGAGGCACCATAAATAAAAGAATTCCTATAAATGAAGGAATAATAAACCGTAAATAATCATTTGCATTAAAACGATCAAGCGCTTTATCTTGTGAATCTCTATCTCTCAATTTGATCTCTCCCTTTATTATTTCTTATATAACTATCCCACATTAGAAAGGTATTTAAGCATTTTGAATGAAATTTTTAGCAGATATGCTGATAAAATCGAGTTTGCGCTGATAAAGAGTGCTCCTCCGCTGATAAATCCATTCCTGCATAAAAAAAGGAAGGCAGGTGAACTATACTCTGCCACTCCGATATTTTGAATGAAATTTTATAAATATGCATTTCGAATTTTTATTATATGACTGATAAGCAAGAATAATCAAGGGTTTATGCTAAAATAAAAATTTTCTAACATTAATAAAAGCTTATTAAAATACAAAAAAGTCTATATGTTGAAATATATTAGATGGTATTCTACTAATGAGGCAGTTGTTCGTTCAATAAATATAAATGGATTTAATACTAGATTCTAAGAAAGTTGTTTTTTGAAAAATTGCTATCCTAATCTTGATCCGCTGATAAAAAGAGCCCAAGCGCCGATAAAATCAATTCCAACGCACACATAAAAAAAACAGGAGAGCTATCCTCCTGCTTCCTAATATCCTTTTACTGTATCTACTTTATTTGTTAATACTTCGTTATTCTCAAGCTTTTCTAATGTTTCTACGAAGCATTCAGCAGCTTCTTCTGCAGTTGTTACTGCTGAAATATGTGGCGTGATGATTACATTTTTTTGTTCCCACAGTCGACTCGCTTCAGGTAATGGCTCCTCTTTAAACACATCGAGCACAGCCAATCTTAAATTTTCACCTTCTAAAGCCTTCAATAATGCTGACTCCACTACTGAAGCTCCTCGTCCCACATTGATAAACATAGCATTCGTTAACGCTTCAAATACCTCTTCATCAAAAAGTCCATTCGTTTTTTCTGTTAACGGAAGTGTATTGATCACTAAGTCTGTGCCAGATAATACATCCTGTTGTTCAGAGACCGGATACACATCGTGAAAAGTTGCTTTTTTCTTACCACTAAGCGATACACCGCAAACCTTCATCCCGAAAGCCGCAAACATTTTTGCTACTTCTTGACCGATCTCCCCTGTTCCATACACCACCACTTTTTGGCCATCGATTAAATCAGGAGTCACTGGCTGCCATTCTTTTTTTGCTTGGTTATTTTTAAAAAAATCATGTTGCTGTAAATCTCTCAAATAATAACTCAAACTGTATTGACTAATCCGTTGCCCAAAGGAACAAACAGTCCGCGTTAGTAATACCTCTTGATTCCATTCTCTATTAAAAAGAAAACGATCCACCCCTGCACCAAAGGAATGTACCCACTTAATATTATGAAAATTAAAATTAACAGTCGGTTTAAACGCTACATAAGCATTAGCCCATTGTAAGTCATCATCCGTTACTTGCTCTTCTTCTAAAAAACGAAAAGCTTGCTTATATGTATCAATATCTATTAAATTTTTAATATGATGCGCAAGATCTCCAGCTACTAAAATACGCTTTATATCCAACAGTAGTCCCCCTTTGTTTTTTTACTATCATAACATAAACGAACAAAAGGATTAGACACTACATCTAAGTAGCACCTAATCCTTTTTCAAAAAACTATACATCATTAAACAGATTTAACTGCATCCTCAATCGGTTGATCTCCTGAAACTACTTGAAATTCCTTCCCAATTGTTGATTCTTCTTCTAAGCAGTTAATTATGACACGTGCTACATCTTCGCGTGGAATTTTCCCTCGTTCCACTTCTGAAGCAGCTTCAACTTTTCCTGTTCCTTGATCATTTGTAAGTCCGCCTGGATGAACAAGTGTATAATCTAAATCACTTGATTTTAACCAGACATCCGCATAATATTTTGCTGCAGCATATGGTTTAAACCCTTCTGGTGCGTCCAACCATGTTTCACGTCGTGTATCAAACGAACTTACAAGTACAAAACGCTTTACACCAGCCATTTCAGCCGCTTCCATTGTTTTAATTGCTCCATCTAAGTCAACTAAAATCGTTTTATCTTTACCAGTATGCGGCCCAGATCCTGCTGTAAATACAACCGCATCAACGCCTTTAGCCGCTTCTGCAATCTCCTCTACACTACGTTCCAAATCAACGACAGCTGTCTCTGCATCTTTATCTATAAAGTAAGATGCTTGCTCTTCTTTCCGAATCATTGCTCTTGCTTGTTTGCCACTATCTTGAATAAAATCAACCAAATGTCTGCCGATCTGACCATTTGCTCCGACTACTAGTACTTTCAAGTCATCTCATCCTTTCGATATTTGGAATAAACTATACTACCATCATAATATATCCACCATCTGGAATCTAATCTTATGATTATAACTGCATGACGAAAGCGTATCTATATAATCAAGATACGCTTTTAAAAAAGTGATCTTCAATTCTGAGCAGAGAAGAATCCGGAAAAGAAAGAAGCAAATGTAACTGCAATCATAGCCCAAACTAGCTCTTCTGTTGGAATAACAAGACTAGCTAAATAAGTGAATATAAGTGCAATAACAACACTAATCACTGCTGACTTTAATCCTTTTACCCAATTGATAAAATCACCTCCATTTATTCAATTACCCATCTGTATCATTTTAAACATAATAAGTCAGATTCCTTCCAAAATTAGATTGTTAAATACTAATATATTAAATTAATTTAACTTCTAAAAGAACACCATTGCTAAGATATGTAATTGATCCTTGTTTAAGTATTTTCATTATCAACCCTATATGTATACAAAAACGGAGTTAGCAGAGATCCAAAGAAACCAACAACAATTCCAAGAGCAATAGTTACTAGAAAATTATCAGAAGGGGAGAAATAGTTCATAAAAATTATCATTGGCAGTATAACCAAAAAAGTATTTACGAATCGATTACGAATATTTGAGCGATGCCTCGCACCACATGTTTCACAAATAATTAAGTCATCTCTCCCCTTCCAAACCGAACGGTAGACCGTACTCCAACTGAATTTTTCATTACAATCTTTACACTTTTGCATAAAAAAACCACCTTTTATCTGTTTGTCTGATTAAAAAATAAACCCTATCAGTAAAAACAAGCACTACATTATGAACAGATAGTTCTAATGCAGTGCTTGTTGTGTTGATTATTAAGAGTAGTCAAAACCTGCCTGATCGAAAAATGGAATAGAGTAACCATAGGAACATTAAAATCGCTATCACAAACCCAATTTCGATCGCTGGAATACTCCACAACAATGACGCTTGTCCACTTATTGCTGAGCCTAAAATTAATCCAACCATAATAATACTAAACGAAAGTAACACAATACTAAACGAGATTCGGTTGCTAATTCGATCTAACTTTCTAACAGCCCACTCCGCTTTTGGCAAATTAACTTCGATTGGTATTTTGCCATTTTTAGAAATTGAAGCTAGCTTGTGTAGCTGTTTTGGTAAATCAGTTACGATATCTTCCATTTCACTCCATTGATCAAATAAATCTGCTGCAATTTTTTTCGGATGATACCGTTGTTTCAACAAATGACGGCCAAATGGTTCAGCAATCTTAACAATACTAATTTCAGGATCAAGCTTCTCTACCATTGCCTCCATATTAAGAAGGGCTTTTGCCACCAATGTTAGTTCAGTTGGTATCTGAATGCGATGTAAATTTGCTACCGTAAATAGATCATTAACCGCTTCCCCAAGACTAACCTGGCTCATCGGAACATCATAATATTTATCTCTTAGCTCATCCACATCCAGCCGTAATCGGTCCATATGCACATCATCTGGCAACGTACCCATTTGTGTTAAAGCTTTAATCACACCATCTGTACTTTGACGCATCAATGCAATTACTAATGTAGAAAAATGCGTTCGCATATCAGGGGTAAGGCGACCTACCATGCCAAAATCAATAAAAGCTACAACATCTTTCGGTAATGCTGTCACATTCCCCGGATGTGGATCGGCATGAAAAAAGCCATCAACTAAAATTTGCTGGAAGACAGAATGTGCAACACGTTCAGCCAAAACTTTGGCATCATTTCCATCCTCGGCGATTGCATCTAAGTTATTTAACTTTGTCCCTTTGATATATTCCATTGTTAACACTTTTTTCGATGTATGTTCCCAATATATTTTTGGAATATAAATAGTTGATTCATCCTCAAATTGTTTCGCAATTCTATCGGCATTGCGCCCTTCCACATTATAATCCAGTTCTGCTAGAATGGCTCTTGAAAATTCATCAACCACTGCTTTAATCTGATAATTGGCTGCCCAGGTTAATCTGTGCTCAGCAAGCACCGCTAATTGCTGGAGGATTTCTAAGTCGGTTTTAATTCTTTTGGCAATATTAGGACGCTGCACCTTAACCGCAACACGTTCACCTGATTTAAGCACCGCGTAATGGACTTGCCCGATTGAGGCTGATCCTAGAGGGGTTTGATCAAACACATCAAAAATCTGATCCATATCCTCCCCAAGTTCTTCTTCGACAATCATTTTTACTTCGTCATATGTAAATGGTGGGACGTGGTCTTGTAGTTTCTCTAACTCCTGGATAATGTCAGGAGGGATTAAATCTGATCGCGTACTAGCTAATTGCCCCATTTTTACAAATGTCGGGCCCAATTCTTCTAAGAAAAATCGGACCCGCTCTCCAGTCGTTTTTCTATGTGTTTCTTGCTCATTAAGAAATAAGCGTCTTGGTAAGGAAAGGAGCTCGTATAATCCTAATTCTTTAACGATATAGCCAAATCCATTGTGAGAAAATGCCATCGCTATTTCTCGGTAACGCTGCATGTACCTGATTCTTCTCTTAAAAATAGGAAACCCCTCCTTTCATACCAAAAATACTTTTTACTCTGTTTTGTTCAATTGATCTTCCAATTGTTGAATACGACGCTCTAATGCTGTAACATCTTCTTTCGTAGCTACTTTCAAATCGGACATTAGTTGTGTGAACTTCTTCTGCACTTTCTCATCAATCGCTTTTTGAGACTCTTCCCCTTTCTTCGATAGATCTTCAATAAATTGACTTGATTCCTGTTTCGTTAATTCACCTTTTTTAACAAGCTCATCGATCATCTTTTCAGCCTGCTCTTTACTTGTTGCCGCTAAACCCAAACCAAGTGCCATACCTTTTCTCAATGTATCTCTCATTTTACTCCGCCTCTCTAAAATGGATTATTTTACAATTTGTATATACCCCCATTCTATCAGACCAGGGCGGTGCCTGTCACTTCCCGCAATTTGTCTATATATGTCGAACACGTACAACACACCTATTTCCCCTTTCTTTCTACTTACAGGTTGATTTTTTTCTTGTATAAGGTACATTAGAGGAATAGTTTAAACGCGAAAGAAGGCTTTACATATGAATAAATTACGCGAATATTATCAATCCAAACAAACCCATCGGCCGCTCGTATTAACGGCATTAGTGATCGCTATGTTCATGGGCGCAATCGAAGGGACAATCGTTGCAACGGCAATGCCTAATATCGTCTCTGATCTCGGGGGTTTTTCTTTATATAGTTGGGTGTTTTCTTCCTTCCTGTTAATGCAAGCTGTGACAACCATCATCTATGGAAAGCTTGCTGATTTATATGGCAGAAAACCGATTTTCGTTATAGGTGTTGTGATTTTTCTAATCGGCTCCATTCTTTGTGGCTTGGCACCTACAATGACGATGTTGATTGTCTTTAGAATCATTCAAGGGATTGGAGCAGGCGCGATCCATCCAATCGTTTCGACCATGGTCGGCGATATGTACACAATTGAAGAAAGAGCAAAAATACAGGGATACTTAGCCAGTGTTTGGGGAATTTCCTCTGTAATTGGACCACTTCTCGGTGGATTTATTGTTCAGTTTGCAGATTGGTCTTGGATCTTTTGGATGAATATCCCTTTAGGTATTATCGGATTGATTGGCGTCCTCTTATTCTTCCATGAAGAAGTTACGAAAGAAAAGAAATCGATCGATTACATCGGTGCTGGATTATTCTTTATCACCATCTCCTCGCTCGTCATTGTTTTAGTACAAGGAGGTTCAGCTTGGGATTGGAACTCACTCCAAATCATCAGTCTAATTAGTACTTTCATCGTAGGTACTGGGTTATTTATATGGCAAGAAACAAGAGCAAAAGTACCAATGATGCCTTTATATCTATGGAAAAATAAATTAATCACTGTTGCTAACCTTGCAACATTAACGTCAGGCATGATTATCCTTGGGTTATCTAGCTTTCTACCAACATACGTACAAGGTGTTATGGGTTACTCTCCGATTATTGCAGGCTTTACGCTCAGCACACTTTCACTTGGTTGGCCAATCGCAGCTACACTTGCTGGTCATCTCGTCTTGAAAATCGGGTTTCGTCGTACAGCTATTTTAGGTGGCTTGGCATTACTCTTAGGTGGTACGCTATTTCTTAACCTTGACCCTGGAAAAGGACCGATCTATGCCGGATTCTCATCCTTTGTCGTCGGAATAGGAATGGGACTAACGAGCACAACCTTTATCGTGGCCATACAAAACAGTGTCGACTGGAAAATGCGCGGTGCTGCAACATCGCTGAATATGTTTATGCGGATTATTGGTAGTACAGTAGGCGCAGCAGTACTTGGCGGTATATTGAATCAAAGAACCAACCAGCTCTTGACCAGCCAAGGCGCAGACCTTTCGATTGGTAATACAGATGTTTTATTAGATGAAACATCTCGAAGTCAATTGCCACAAGATGTATTGGAATTATTACAAGGCACCCTTTCAACAGCATTTCATAGTGTTTTTATTGGAGTATTCATTATCGCATTGATTTCATTTATATTCACGTTGCTTTTCCCAAAAAATAAGTGACGATGGTTAAGCTCTTTCAAAAAAAATGAAATAAAATTATTTAGGGGATGTTAAACGAATTGCATTTAACATCCCCTATTTTATGGACTTAATTATTATTTTGTCTTGCTCCCCTTTTTAAACACAGTAGTGGAATTTTATGTTAATATAAAGTGAACCTTCAATCAGTGGGGGGTTTTGTCCTTCCCCCACTGATTGTTAACTGAACCATCTCGGGGTGTTAGCGTCCGTTTACTCTCACTTAAACAACTTTGATTTTTCTCAATGTTTTGAAGTGGGAGTTTTACGGACGATTACACCGAGATAAAATTAATAATGTGAATAGGTGTGTTTAATCTAGGAGGAATTTCTATGGGGTATTTAGTTATAATAAGTATAATTATTTTATATTTTTACTTAGACAAACTTTTGACAAAAAAGTGTAATATACCAAAGAGAAATTGGGTCTACAAACCCGAAAGTAAATGGTTTGCTATTTTATTTTTTCTTACTTTTATAGCTTATGTTTTTATCGTATTTATCTATTCAGATGCAAATTTTTTCTTTATTTTTCCGTTTATTGGAGCAACAGTTAAGTTAATTTTTAGTGCCGAACAATTTATCTATAAAAGGGAAAATAGATTATTTATAACTTATCTTTTAGAAGCGTTTCTTTGGGTCTTATTAGGGATAACTGCTATCATCTTTTTTAACTAACTGGTTGGCATTAGTTTAGCAAGCACTAGGAGTTGCCAAATCGACAACTCCTTAATCTACTGTACCTACCCTTATTTCAAGAACATTCCTCGGTCTATTTATCCGGTCGTCCATTAGGAACATAATAAGGCGGAACTTTAATCCATCCTCTTTTTCGCATAATTGGCATATAGTAACCACTGAACTTGACTCGGACATTTAAAAAGTCATACCACATTGCTCCAATATCCGTTCGTAACGATTGACTAAGTCCAACCCCACAAAGAGAAATTGCAGATACTAATTTCATAACAACTCCATTCGCTATCTCATCGTCCGTTAGTTTAACTCCTAATGGTACATCATTCGGCTCTGATTTAGGTTTTGGTTCACTAGTTGGTGGTAAACTAACGCCTTCTTTAGTAAATAACGCTTTTATTTGTTTCACTTGCTTGTTACAATCACTCCAACTATGCTTTAGCGCTTCTATTAACTCTTTATCTGTTGTTGTATTTAAGGCAATTTCGACAAAACGATTTGCCTCCTCTAACATCGTTAAGTACGTCCATAAATTCATCACTTCCCCTACATGTAATGGATTTTTAGGTTCATCATCAACAACAGTATTCAATACATTTTTAAGTGACTCCCCGATATTTGTCATTCGCACATCTCCTTTATGGGATTATGGTTTGCTACTTGTTAGTATCACAACAACAATTAGACGTTAAAATAAATCAACCGGTTTGTTGTACATAATGGAAACGAATAAGTGCATGATAATAACTCCTAACCAAATATAGAATTATTGTGTCCCATTTTAAATTCTGCTATTCTGTTGCATTAATACAATAAGCAATAGGAGCTGCCATTTTGACAACTCCTACTCTACTATGTCACCTGTTATTTAACTTTATAATAAAAAATGAAACTAAAAATTGCGGTTATAAGCCCTGTTCCCAGAAGTATGTATGCTCCATCCCAATAAGTTGAGCTTCCTGATATAGTCCAAACTTGATAAGGAATAAATATCATTGCTGCAATTATTACGACTCCCCATAATAGCGAAATGACATTCAGTTTAGCTTCTTTTAAAGTGGAAGCATCCTTAGAATATTTAACCTTCGACACTTTTGTTAGTGCAAATAATAATAAAAAGATTGAAATAATTAGTAACAAAAAATCCATTTTAATTTCCTCCCCTTTGAACGGCAAACACTATAAGTTACTCATTCTAACACTCTCCCCAATATTAAGACCTACCCAGGCTCCGATAAGCGGGAAAACATCTTTAGGGAATTCCATTCTTACAGTATTAAAATCCATACTAAACAAAAAGACTGTCAGAACAACACTTACAACACTGATAATTACAACCTCTATAATGCTTCTTCTCTTCCAACGTTTTTCTCACAAACGATCTCTGTCGAATTCTTGCAAACGTCTACTTGTTTTTGTACCGATCGGTTTTCCTGTATTTAGCGTGTACAGCATTATAGCTGTAATCCACCAAAAAAATACGGCAAAAAATACATTAAGGACGAATTCCTTATTGTTTTCAACAAGGTAACCAAACAACACGAATATCAACAGCATCAAGAGATTATATTGAACTAATTGCTTCTTTTTTAAACGCTTTACTTCTTTTATATCCCATTGTGTTTCATCCATTTTATCCTCCCTTTCATTTAATCACGCTTACTTTTGAGATGGATATTTTCTATTTAACATTTGAATCTAAGTCTTTTTTCTTATAAATTTTATCCGCTACGGATTTTACAACCAAATAAACAATAAATACATTCAAAGCAAAAGGAACAATGTTTATTGCCAATCCAGCATTTCCATTAAAGAAATTTTCTAAAAACCACATACTATTAGGCTCTCGTTGATAGATTGTTATATATTTTAAAGGGAAACCAAATGAATAATTACCCATACCTTCATTTGAAAAGTTACTTGGAATAAAGATTGGTATTACAATACAGAATAGTAAACTCCACATCATATATTCTTTATTTAACTTCCTCATAGAATCACTCGCTGTCTATTATATTTTCAGGAATAAATTCATTATCCTGCCAGTAATAAAATTCCAAATTTCTCTCGTCTTCACCTGCAACGGTATAGCCTATAGCATAAAGATTCTCTTCGTCCATCTCATCAACGTACTCAATCGTGACACTTTTATTATTTACTTTATCTTCAATCACATCATAAGCTGCATTCTTCAATTTCATTTGTTCAACATATAGAAACGACATCGCTATTAAAGCAATAAGACAAATCAAAATTCCTAGCCAATTTATTGCACTTGTTTTAATATTCTTTATCTTATTGTAAAAGATTAATTGTAATACTAACCTAATCAATACAAACGTTAAAACAATTATATTCATAGCCAATAAAGAAATTTCAAATACCATTACTATATATCCAAATACAATACCAAAGAAAAGTAGAATAACAAACTTCTCCACTCGATATTTTTTTTCGTTAAAAAGGAACTCAATAACTTTATCCTTTGACAAAAAAACACTCCTTTATTTCATCACCCTGCTCAATCTCATAAGACATATCACGTTTATTTTCGTTCTCTGTTTTGCTAACATTCTTACCTAATGCAATAAATAACACTTTAAGTTTTCCCTAGTAATTACTACGGTTCTTTAGGAGAAAAGGTTTCAATCAACTTACTAATATAATATTGCACACTCATCAATTTTCAATAGTATAATAGTGACATGGAATTTTATGTTAATATATATATGTACATCATAGGAAGGTTAGCTTCAAAAAACAGAGAGGATGGTTTTGCTGAGAATTTTACTGGTGGTATTGTCAATAATCGTTACTTCATTTATTTTTTATGGGGTAATCACGCAAAACTTTGAATATATTTATTTAATGCAATTTTTCTTAGGTTTAGCTTTTTTCGTAGTTGGATTAGAAGAATTTAAAAAAGAGCGAAAAGCAAGCGGTTGGTTTTATGTTGTGTTATTTTTAATAATGCTATCTTCTTCTATTTTTAGTTATTTACAAAAGTAACGTGCTTGCAATTCATTACATGGGAGGTGAATTTATGGGTTTTATGAGTTTTAATATATTCGCTTTATTCTCAATTTTATTTGTATATGTCGGAGTACCTTTAGTCATAATATATCTTTTAATTTGGGTTTATCAAATCAAAAAGAATAGTGACCAGCAGATTAAGCAAAACAATGAAATCATTGATTTACTAAAAAAATTAGATAAATGATTTCCTTTGTCTTTGAGATGTCATCCCAGGAAAACTTGGTGTTTCAGTGATAGGAGGATGTCACTACACATATTAACGCTATGGTATGATTCAAGTAAGAGCATCGTATACTAATAGACCACAGCGCTAACTGTGGCCTATAAATAAGCGGTTCCCCCAGAGGAATCGGCTATCTAGTTCGAACGATAGACCTCTCCTAGTCACTCGTGGGTAAATAGGGAGGTCTATATTCTATTGATCAACGTTAGGTGTGATTGAACCAGCCGCTTTCGCATTCAACGCTTCATTATGTTTTTCCCGAATCACCGGATCAGTAATATTCGCATCTAGTAAGTCCTGATAGATTCGATCTATCTCTTCTTCTGTTAATAAAGGCTTTTTCCGCTCTATCTTTAATACATTTAATTTTCTTAGGATAAATTCCGATAATTCAATATCATAGATAATCAAATTATTCGACGTGATCTTTCGCAATTCCGTGTCAATTTTAAAAGTACAGCGTTTTGTGAAAGATACCATTGAAATAATATGATCTTTATACTTATTACCAGCCACCTGTAGCAACGCTTTAATGTGGCCATAGTTTTGATTAAAAGGATTCATGAACTTGAACTTTCCATTCACAAGCCATGTCTTTCTATCTTTTCCACCATAGATCGTTCCTTGATAATTTTTCGTCTCAATCACGAAAATCCCATAAGGTGTAAGCACAATATGATCAATTTGAGAATAACCCGTCTTTGATTTTAGATTCTTGATCATCACATCATTCACGTAACGGTATTCTTTTGGCATCTGCGTGAGTTGGATAGCAATTTTGTGCTCACCAATTTGCCCTTTCACAGCTGCAAGTTCATCATTACTTCTACCTGTTACCGATTTATTTATTTGTTGCTTTGGCTTCACTTGTGTATCTTTCGTTTCCATTTTATTTCTCTTTTTAAAAAATTTTAGCATAGGTAGTGCTCCTTGTTGATGTTATTAATTATCTTAAACCACTTAAAATCCCCTTAAAAATATACTCATCATACTATAACACCTGCTAGGCTTAATAACTATACTTTAATATGAATTTTTCCTATAAAAAAATTAAAAATCCTCTCAAATCCAGAACGATTCAAGAGGATTAATTTTGTATAACAAAAATTCACTTAGTCTTCGTTGGTACCATCAAGTCACTCCGATTTTCTAATACATACCTTAATAATATCTTTTTCAACAAGTCTCCAATAAACATCTTCAGTACCTGGTGCCGATAAAGCTGGACGGGTACCTCTGTTTATCAATCTAGGTGTCCCTTCACATAATACAGCATACCCAACTACGTCAAATTCGTCACCTTCATTTGCATCTTCTCTATCGATCACACATTGGAATGAAGCTTCGTCGACTAGAGTGTTAGGGATTTGATCTCCGTTTTCAAGTACTGCAGTATAATTAATAACCTTTGTTAATTTACCACAAACAACAACTTTTTCTGGACAAACTAGCTCTATTACTGGTGGCTGGTTAAAAAACACATCAGTAGTAACATCATTAATCGCTAGTGCTGGTGGTACAATTTGCGTTTTAAATTCAACCACGTGTTGGCAACAGCTTTGTGGATTTGCTATTGGACATACTGTAGTAGTTGTGGTCGTTGACGTTGTTGAAGTAGTAGTGCTTGTCGTAGTAGTTGTACTTGTGCTCGTTGTTGTTGACGTGCTTGTCGTAGTAGTTGTACTCGTGCTCGTTGTTGTTGTCGACGTGCTTGTTGTCGTAGTTGTACTCGTGCTCGTTGTTGTTGTCGACGTGCTTGTCGTAGTAGTTGTACTTGTGCTCGTTGTAGTAGTTGTGGTCATTGGTGGTGTACAAGATGGGCCTGGAATTGTCTCATTTCCAGTATCTGAGTTTTCACCCGCTTTGCCACTAACCAAAACACAACCTAAGAATAAAGGTTGTTCTGTATCAATTGTGACGCAAAATGTTACAGGTAAATCTGGATCATCTGGCTCCAATTCTATCCCATCGAATTTGAAACCTCGCACTTCATCTGTAGCTGGGTCTCTCACAACCTCACACTCTACAAGATCTAAGCTATCTGAACGTGTACAAAATAGATCGTCATCCTCCAACTCGTCTAGCAAATTCGGGCAATTTGTCTCATCAATTCCTACAGTAAAATGGCTTAAATCTTGTGGATTACCTACAGGTTCAACATCATAGCAAAAAGTATTAGTAGGAGGATCTGATTCTATTTCGTTATAGGTGATTTGCCAACCATTGACCATTTGAGTAGATGGAAAAAATAGCGTTGTTGTATTTGAATCACATACCATTTTTGATTTCACTCCCTTTTAGTAAACTTCAATATCATAATATTAATGTACTGCATATTTGATTGGACAAAATGCATATGCAACAGCCTTTTAAAGGAAAATAATTAAATTAAGAAAATTACCCAGCATTAACATGCAGCACCACACCACTTTCGATTGTTGTTTTTAACTTTAAAACTACTTATAAATTACTATCCTTTAACTGCTGTTTTAATATGTTATGTAGGTTTACTTTATCGGGAAAGGCTGAAACACTAACCAAAAGAAAAAAGATTATTAAGTAACCGGATAGTTACCTATAACAGAACTCTATATTGCAGCGATTTTGTTTACAAAAAAATAACCCAGTTCAATTCTGAACTGAGCCATACTAATATTATATATAAACCCTTCTTAAGCTAATCCATCCGTTAATTGAAAAAGAAAACTAGTTGTTTTTATGTTAATTTTCTTTTGAAATATTCATATAAAGTGAACCTTCAATCAGTGGGGTTTTTTGTCCTCCCCCACTGATTGTTAGCTGAACCATTCGGGGTGTTAGCGTCCGTTTACTCCCACTTAAACGACTTTGATTTTTCTCGATGTTTTGAAGTGGGAGTTTTACGGACGATTACACCGGGATAAAAAGTTATAAAGTTTGATACTCTCATAATTGAATTAGAAGTCTCTCAATCTAATTCTCAACATTTAGATACAATGCTACATTCCACCTGGGTCTGTTTATCAAAGATGATTATATTAGTTTAATTAACCTGCTACGTTGAACAAGAATACAATTCCTAATTCAAGAAAAACTCCCCTGATACTTATTTTATGTGATTTAGCTTTTTTACATATTTAGCAGCGCTAAAGCAAATTATGCTCGGCAACAAAAAAACTATACTTCTACCAATTATAAAAACATAGAACGGTGTAGAATTGATAGTATTCTGGTATTTATAATAATCAGCGCCTAAACGAATAACAAATCCTAATACCAAAAGAACGGATGCAACAATTAATACTTTATCTATCCTAAATATGTTTTTCATCCCCATACCTCCCGTAAATATGAATAATCATCAATATTATCAGAATATGACTAAAGTGTAGATCTCTAGAATATTCAATTCTTTAATTCTTTTATAATCCTGCCAGTTAGCTCAATAAGCAATAGTAGCTGCGACATTAACAACCTACCTTATTACGCCCTAATACAAGACTATATTACTAAATGAATGTACTTCCTATAATAATTAACCCACCAATAGTAATTGTTTTCCAAGCATTCTTTGTATTCGAAAAACCCCATCCATATTTTTTGGGGAACCAAATAGCACAATAAAGCGATTGCTCTTTTATTAAACAATCGCCACCTGTTACTTAAAGAATTCTTGTTTAAGAATACTCATTCTTAACCGGTCAACAAACTCTCCATTTCTTAAACGGTCTTGTCTTAAAATTCCTTCTTCTACATAGCCTGAACGTTTATAAGATTTGATTGCTTTTTTATTATCCACTTCAACTCTTAACCAAATCTTATTTAGTTCTAGTTCATTAAATCCCCATATTAGCATTTCTCTCATTGCTGCAAGTCCAAAACCTTTGCCCCAATAGTTTTTATCGCCAATAGCAATACCTAATTCAGCATGTTTATTTAACTTATCTATGTTTTTTAAATCAACCCACCCAATGTGTTTTCCCTCCTCTGTTAGGATGGCTTTTTGTTCATATCCGTTTGTCTTATTCATACACATCTTAATCCAATTTTGAGTTTCTTCTCTGCTAAAAGGTGGATACTTCTCTGGCATATTTAAGTGTTTTGTCAGTTCTTTATCTAAACACCAATGATAACGGTCTTCTACGTCTTCCAGAGTTAACTCTCTTAATTGTACTATCGGTAAATTGTTTATTTTCATCTCGCTATCTCCAAAAATTTATTTCTGATTACTTTAATTCACTTCGAAACATTAAGCAATACCTTCTTCAACTCCACTGCCCTAGTTTAAGTAATTATTTCACATCTCTTTTTACATTTTAACATAAATAACCAATTATACTTTAATAAATGGAATAAATCTAAATTTTTAATTATTCAATTGTGTCCAAATTAACAAGCGCCAACATGCAATTTATGTCCAACTTAGTTAAATTTCAAGGGGATGGAGCCAGTTAGCGATAAGGTGCTTTTGCCGGTTTTATCGAATCTGAAAGTATTGTTTTGACTTTAATGTGTTGAATAAACAATAACCCTTAATTATATCCGTATCTAAATCATCTGAACAAAGATTATCGTATTTCCCTTTTTCCCTGTTGTGATTTGAAAATTAGAAAACATTTCATCTGTATGCCAACAGTGAATACGAGGATGATCTTTAAATCACTCTGTAATTATGTGAGCAGTAAGGGTCGTTGCGAGTTTAATTACAACACCCTTTCGCAGTTCCTTTTTTAAATCAAAATCATATACTATGAAGAGTTTGACGCTATTCATTTAAATGAATAATAGAAAAATATAATTCATATTTTAAAAGAAATGCACCTGGATTTATTATTGGAAAGAGAGGTAATGAAATGAAAGTAGCACTTTTAACGATGTTTAACGGTTTAGATAGCACTTATTCCTTAGTTAACGTAGTAGCAGAACAGCTAAGAATGATGTTACATGATGAGATTACACCAGTAATGCTTGTAAGTGAAGACTGTTCACTCGATACACGGTATGGCATTTTCCTAGATGATAGAATTGAATGGAGAAAAGTAGTTAACAGATTGAATGGTAAACAAATACATTGGCGAGATTATACCCAAGCAAATGGTAAAGTCCATGATACATTTTACCAAGAAGCCGATGTAATTGCTGACGATTTAGTTAAAAAACTAGCTGATGTGGATGCTTGTATCATGCATGATATCCACTATCAAGGTTGGCATTTCATTCATAATATAGCTGTTAGAAAAGCCCAAGAAAAGCTACCCGATTTAAAATTTATTGCTTTTACACATTCAGCTCCAGTAAACCGTCCGCAGAATATGGAATGGCCCTTTACAGCACGATTTTCTCCAATGCCAAATACACTATATGTTTACCCTACACAATCAGGCATTCCAGCATTAGCTAAACAATATGATGTGCCAGAAGGACTTTGCAGAGTAGTTAATAATAGCCTTGATCTTTTGAGTTATACAAGTGACGCTGTAAAAACACTAGCAAATGAAGTGGATTTATTTTCACCTGAAATTTTAGTAGTATATCCTGGTAGACTGACACAAGGGAAGAAATTTGAGAAAGTTGCTGCTTTGTGTGGGGCAATAAAGAAAAACTGCGAAAAGACAGTACAAGTGATTTTTTGTGATTTCCCAAGCGGTGATATTGCTTCTGGTAAGTATAAAAAATTTATCAAATCAACTGGTATTTCTTTTGGCTTAGATGAAGAGGATATGTTTTTCACTTCTGATATAGAAGCTTACAAAAATGGATTTCCTAGACAAGGTGTTTTGGAGTTATTCTCCTTTTCAAACCTTTTTATATGTCCTTCATTCTCCGAATCGTTTGGTCTAACTGTATTAGAAGCTGCAAGTAAAGGCAATTTTCTCGTTTTAAATGAGAGAGTTCCTGCTTTAGAGGAGATAGGAAAACAATTAAATGCTTACTTTATGAAGTGGGATGCAAGGAATTTCGGGTATGATACGCATGAAAAATACCAGCCATCAGAAGCAGCATATCTAAAGGAACATGCAGAAATTATTACTAATTTAATGCGCGAGAATCAGATAATCCATTCCAAAACGAAAGCAAGAATTCGCTATAGCCCTCAATGGATATGGGT
Source organism: Paraliobacillus quinghaiensis (assembly GCF_003426025.1). Classification (GTDB taxonomy): domain Bacteria; phylum Bacillota; class Bacilli; order Bacillales; family Amphibacillaceae; genus Paraliobacillus_A; species Paraliobacillus_A quinghaiensis. The sequence goes on along the minus strand of NZ_QJSH01000002.1, from coordinate 7,112 downwards.
TAATCAACTTAAACCAATGCTATGATGTAAGAGGTTTATTCTTAACAAAAACTCCCTCTTTGTTTTCATACAAAAAGGGAGTTTTCATATATTTTTTACCACATAACATACACATAAGAAAATGATAAAAATATGGATCATAAACTCTAAGCTTCGTTCTTTTCAATACAAACTTTAATAACATCTTTTTCAACATATCGAAACGCCACTGTATCATCCGTCTCTTTATTAGATGCAAAATTAGCCTCTGATCCTGTAACCTCACAAATGATCTCTAACACACTTATTCTAAAATCGTCTCCTGATTTAATATCCTCTCGATCAATCAAACAATTAAAAGGTACTTCGTCAACTAATTCATTATTAACTCTATTACCATTAGAAAACATCTGGTACTTTAATTTTTTCTTCAATATACCACAAATCACAACTACTCCATCACATACCTTAACAATATCTGCTGACAAAATTTTTTCTACAGTCGTTGAGCCTACTATAGCTGAAGGCACCAATTGTGTGGCGTGCTCTAATATGAAATGACAGCATAAAGGTTTAGGTTGCCCTGGAGGTCCTGGAGGTCCTGGAGGTCCCGGTGGGCCGGGCGGGCCTTGATCGCCTTTTGGTCCTTTTTTTCCTGGTTCTCCTTTTGGTCCGGGTGGTCCCGGTGGGCCTTGATCGCCTTTTGGTCCTTTTCTACCCGGTTCTCCTTTTGCTCCAGGGGGGCCGGGTGGGCCTTGTTCACCTTTTCGACCTTTCATCCCTCTATCACCCTTAGGTCCAGGCGGTCCAGGGGGGCCGGGTGGTCCAACAGTACCTTTTTTACCTCTTTTTCCTGGAGGACCGATACAGCAGCACTTCTTATGACCACATTTATCGCACATTATTTCACCTCACTAACTACGTTTCTATATACTATGTTACGGATGCCTTTATCGAAAGCCATTTTCAAAAAATCCGCTAATATCTCATTTTAATAGACAGGGGACAATCGTCTAACACATACAGCCATAGAATTTATATATTATAGATAAGAGGTCTTTTGTGTGAGAGGAGTGAAACGGTTTGTTATATGAAGAGAAAGATGCAGGTACAGAACAAATAAAAGACGACGATAAGAAAAAATACGATTGTAAAGATTGTATTTGTGAAATGCTTCTAGATATTCTAGAGAAGCAAGAAGCTTATCAAAAGGTAAAAGTTAATCCATGTTCTCTACTAAATCCTGATCGATCGACCTTGCACGAAGTAATTCCATTTATTTTACAGACTCCTTATGGACATCCATTTTTCACTTGGGGACAAATTGGAACAGATGATTGTTTCATCACTACTTTCTTTAAAGTTGTAAAAGTAGATTGTGAACAAAATTGTGCTGTATTACAGCTATTACGTCCTAATGTATCTATTGTTGATCCAGAAACAAGTTGTGTTGAAACGGACAGTCTATGTGACGTTGACTTTGTTACCCCTACAAGAGAATGTGTACTAGTAGATTTGTCTTGTTATACATCAATTAAATGCATTTCACCAGAATTTGTTGTAAACAGATAAATAACAAAGCAAGAAGGTTGATAAGTATTTCAGTTTTGGAGTACAAACAATAAAAATCAATTATTAATTGAGCATTAAATTGCACAGTAATTTGATGCTTATTTTTTTATCGTTTTATGTTCATTTTCATTTTTTAAGACCACCAAACACGATTAGAAAGATAGCATCCTTTCGTTAAAAACAATTGCTATTAACAATTCTCTTTTACATCTATACTAAAGATCGCTTCTTCCTTACTTGGAATTTTAATCTTAACTATTCCCACTTCCTTGAATGTAAAAGCTGATACTCGGTAAGTCATTTTATTTCCAGCCTTTTCTATTAAAGATATTTTTGTATCCCAAATTTCTTCTTTACCAGAAGGATATTGCACAAAAAAAATTGGGTATTCCAAAAACAAGTCTTTCCACGAAACTAAATATAGATTCGACTGTTCACCTTTGACGATTTGTTTCTCTGCGTAATAGCCAAAATTTCCAATGTCCCCAAAGAAATAATAAGTATTACCATTTGTTTTGATAGGAGGAACTTGTAATTGATAAGGCACTTTAAAGTAGATTCCATTCCTAATAAACCTTAAAGAAATTTCATAAATTGATACTATCAACTTATCATATTTAATTTTTTTTAAAATATCTTTTTCTATACGATAAACAGGTAATTTAGCAGGCTGAAATACCCAAAAATATATGAGAACTACAACAACTCCTATAAAGATATGCATATTATTCACTCCTTGCTCTTCAACTCAACAAGCAGAGCTATATTCAGCATGAATCAATAGCTGCCTTTTCTTACATATTCATAACCCTTTACTTTAAGTACAATAATTCACAGACTAAATCATTAAATAAAGTTAGGCTTTATTTTAAAAAGAATAAAAGCTCTGTTTTTTCACCAATTTTTATAAAACCATTCTTCTTATACATTTCTTTTGCAGAGTCTGCACTGTCTGTAATTAAATATGCTATCTCTGTGCTATTGTTATAAGCATTTTCAATTATATATCTTAAAACTGATGTTCCGAAACCTTTTCTTTGATACTCTTCTATGATATCGAAATCCTCTAATTTAACAATTCCATTTAACTGCATATACTCAATATTACCAATAGGAACTCCATCAATATAACACACAAAGAGTTGTAGTGGGCTATCATCATTCCTGTAAATCTCAGCCTTTCTATTTATTCTTTTCTGTGCAAAATCGCACCCCATTTCTTTCTGATTGGCATTAATATCAACGGCAATCCCATCTTCTAACACCTTATTATCTCCAGCTCTTAATATGGTACAATCTTTGTTACCTTTAAGTCCTTTAAACTTTTTAGTTTCAATGTACATAAGCTCATATGTACTCACTTCTGGTTTAACGTTTAAATTCTCAAAATGTTCACTATTTATTCGATAAGGTGTCTCTACCCTTAAAAAGCCTTTTTCCTTCGTTTCATTTTTTTCAAGTTGTTTAATAATAAATTCAAGCAAACCTTGATTTGATTTATATAAGCTAAAATTATGAGTGTACATATTTGGTAGTTCAGAATCTATGAATTTAATAGTATCTTCTTCTTCAATTACTTCAGAAAATAAACTTACATAATCATTCTCCATTTCTAACATTCGATTTAGTAATGTACATTTTTCCATTTAGCGAACTCCTTTAGTTATCACACTTTTATTAACCTGCTCTTTTGTTTAATAAGCAATAGGATCTGCTACATTAACAACTCCTTGTTCCATTAAAGCCACTCATTTGTTTAAATAATTTTGTTCACAATGAGTAAACATTTATCATCGTTTTCTCTAATCTCTGATTCCTGTATCAATAAGATTTCTAAAAATGTAATATTCATAATAGGTTACTCCCGGAAAGTCATCTTCTGGCATAAAATTTCCTTCAATCACAAAAGAATACCCTAAACCTTTATATACTCCAGAACCACCATCATCAGCGGTATTTGTTGCGATTATGAATATTGGCTTTTCAAATCCTTTTACTCGAGAATAATCTATTACTCCTATTCCACCCCATAAAAAGAGTACTACTAAAATCATATACAATATAACCTTAGCTTTATTTCTCATTTTCTCAACCCCTATAATTTAATTTACAATTATAACTAATATACTAAACTACCTTTTCTTTAATGAAAGTAGCATGGTACAAAAGCTTCCCTTATTTCTGCTTTAAGAACGTACTCCATTTATTTTCTTCTTGGAATTTCTTGAACTTAGTACATTCCTTTCCATAATCCCTTATTCATACGGATAGGTAAGGGTTTGAAGTTATCACTCCCTTTTCCCCCCGTTCACACCGTACATGCGACTTTCACCGCATACGGCGTTCCAACTAATCCAATTCATTCAATCTTATGTATTTTCTAGATTTGACTTTGCTTTCTTGGAAATCAAACTGTTTGATTATGACAATGTAATCGAAGTTCGTTAAGTTTTTCTATTTGCTTTTTGGAAAGATTTAAGATTTTTATTAATGCTATAATTTTATCATTGTCTTTCATGTGTACTATTCTATGGACCGATTCATGCAGTATTACTAGATTAGAGAATGAATCATCTTTTGAAAGATGATACGGATGCTTATGGTGACAATGCCAATCATTTAGACCTAGTTCTATTCCAGAAATGGCACACTTACCATACTGAGCGATAAATTTACTTATTCGATTGTCGTTATATTCAATTGTCCGATTTGGAATAAAACTTTTCATGATGTAAGATAAAACATCTTTATTTATAGCTTTTAACCCTTTGTGTATCTTTTGTCTACCTTCGGTCGTGTAATTGCACGTATCCTGGGAAAAGCATAAATTCGTTTTATATTTTTGGGCATGAATGGGTACAAATACCATCTTTTGTATCTTATACAGTTTGCATTTGTATCCTTTATACCTTTTTTGTAATGTCTTGGTCATGTCATGAAATGCTGCGTCAGTTCTAAGAATCTTTAGGCGATTATACATCGTTTTTCGTAGATAAGAGTTTAACTCATTAAGATTTATCGTAATTCTAGTGGCTGCTGAATAGTAATTTTGTATTCCCATGACGATTGTGTTAAAATTCCATACGGTTTGATTACTAGGATGTTTCTGAACAGCTTTGATTGCTTCTTTCATTTTGTTAGAAGCATTTAGCTTGGCTTTCTTCGACATATTTGATTTGGCTACATAGCCAAACCTCGTTTTGCCTTTTCTCACTGCCTTTATGGAAAACCCAAGAAATTCGGAAGAATTTTTCTTTAGGTTTATTACCTTAGACTTTTCTTCACTAGTTTCGAGGTGTAGTCTAGTCATCAAGAAATCTTTAATTGCGTAGTTCATTCTGAATGCTTGTGAACGTGTGCGACATAAAACCTTGAAATCGTCTGCATATCGGACGATATAACATTCTTTTAGTTCAGATTTCTTTAGTGCTTGATATTTAATCCCATTTGTTTTGTATTGAAAGTCTGGTGTGAAAGTTTCCCATTGATTACTTATCCACCAATCAAGTTCATTTAAAACAATATTTGAAAGTAGTGGAGAGAGGATACCACCTTGCGGTGTTCCTTTAGATGGTACACCTTCACCGTGAATTTCAGCTTTTAGTAGTTTTGAGATAATGGCGATTAATGACCTATCTCTTATGCCTAAAGACCAAATTTGTTTTAAGAGTTTACTATGATTAACATTATCAAAGAAGCCTTTTATATCAACATCAATACAGTGGTGAAGCCCAGATTGATTGATTAGAAATTCAAATCTTGCTTTCGCATGATGAGTATTTCTATTCGGTCTGAATCCATAACTATGCTTATGAAACTTCGCTTCACAAATAGGTTCTAATACTTGCATAATGCACTGTTGAAAAATCCTATCCCATATAGTTGGGATTCCTAGAGGTCGAGTCTTACCATTTGCTTTTGGAATCAAAACACGCCTAACTTTTTGTGGTTCATATGATTGAAACATCTCTTGAACCTTTACTATTACATCTTCCACTGACATGTGACTAATATCTTTAATTGTTAATTTATCTGTTCCTGCCGTTTTACTTCCAGTGTTTCTTTTGATATTTCGATAGGCAAGACGTATATTTTCATTAGAACTCATCAATTCTATTAATCCATAAAATTTTTCACCATTGGTACTACGAGCGTAAAGAGTATCGAAATACTCTTGTAGATTGTAATACTCGTTATGCCTCAGTTTCTTCCGTTTCAATAAGTTGGCTACCCCTTTCGGAGTTAAACCTCTTTTAGTCTCACGAGAACCTTATTAACCGATAAAGACCTGCCTTACATGGTTGAATGATTCTTCATTAGTCTAGTGGCTATCCCTCTGTGTTGATTAGACACTTCATTGGTACCGTACCACCACTTTCACTGATACAAAAATAAGTTATACAATAACTATTGTCATTATGGCTTTCCTTATTAACATTTCATCAGAAGTAAGTCCTCCACGTTATCAGCTTACAACGTTGAATTATATCTATTATAGAATGGACTTAGGTGCTTCCTGTAAGCCTGTTAACTTTCATACGCCTGCAACGTATCATGGATTTTCATATATGTTAGTCTTACTCATCCACAGTTAACCTCACATTTTGGTGATATACACATTTCTATATATTGCAGTTTTAGACCCGTACATTCAGAAGTTTGTCAGCTTAACCTTTTTCTTTTAGGTATATTCGCATACTCACCATATCCATTCAACTCAAGCATCATGATTTACACCACCCCCGCGGGTAGGCTTTCGTCAGCTAAACTTCACTGTTACGGTAAATTCTAACGCCTTTTCACCGAGCTCTTAACACTGTCAACCTTACTGAATCCAGTGCTAATCGACTAAGAGAGAACCCCTCCGAGCGTTACCTCTTCATTTGATTCTTCGATATAATCCTTCAATTCCACAAGGAATTGCCTAGCCTTTACCAGAGAAATGTGACCATCCTCAATTTAAGCTAGGAACATTTCGCACAATATATCTGCCACGTCAGTTTAAGTGCATTTCTTCACATAGTTATATTTATTTTAACATAAATAACCAATACACCTTGTGAATAATACAAACAAATTTTATGGTGTGAAACAACCTTTATAAAAATGAAAAGCGTCATGATCTCATGATCATGACGCTTTTCTATATAGAAACTTTAAGGGGTGAAACAGTTTTAGCCTTTAAAAGCATTACGGTAAACATCTGCTAATTCAGTTACTAATGGTAATTTAGGGTTAGCAGGAGTACATTGATCTTCAAATGCACGGTCTGCCAAGTAATCTACCTTCGCTTCGAATTCTTTCTTGTCTACGCCGTTTTCAGCAATGCTCATAGGAATGTTTAGTTCTTTTCCTAATTTATAAATTGCTTGCACTAAGCTTTCTACACCTTCAGCAGTTGTGCTAGCTGGTAAGCCTAATACTCTAGCGATTTCTGCATAGCGTTTGTCAGCAACAAAATACTCATATTTAGGGAATGAAACAAATTTTGTTGGCTTTTTAGCGTTATAACGAATAACGTGTGGCATCAAGATTGCATTGGCACGTCCGTGAGCAATATG
>NZ_QJSH01000030.1 GCF_003426025.1 Paraliobacillus quinghaiensis | reverse complement strand
GAAATGGGGACTTAAGGATATGAACATCCTCTACCAGATAAGATACTCAAAAGGTTGAACCGCCGTATACGGATCCGTACGTACGGTGGTGTGAGAGGTCGGGGCTGTGAAGCCCCTCCTACTCGATTTCGACTTGAGCTGTTCCCACAGGAGTGTCATCCATTTACTGACTTCGCTGGATAGCGTATTTACATTGGTTGCAATGTTTACGGTTATAACTCACATTGTAAGCTTTTCTTAATTATAGTGTACTATCTAGCGTATCAAATGAAATTGCCGACACTCCTGCAGGAACAGCGCGAGCTGAAGATCCACTCGGAGGTGTTCTTTCCCTCCGAGTTAGCTGAAGCCGTGCCTGCGGAAAGGGAGGCAATTTCATTTGAGAAGCGGGTCTAGACATTCTTTTAATACACATTCTATATATTATGTGTTATTAACCAATTTTAGTGCCAAAAAAACCAAGAGTGTAATAACGCTCTTGGTTTTTATAATACATATAAATAGACGCTTAAAAAGTGCGCTAATGTTCCGAGTAAAATAAAAAGGTGAAATATTTCATGAAACCCTAAGTATTTTGATTCTAAGAACTTCGGTTTAGTTGCATAAATAACCCCACCAATTGTATAGATGACACCACCTAGAATTAATAGAAACAAACCAGTTCCTGCAATGTTATATGATAGAGGAACAGCAACAAAAATAATCATCCAGCCCATAGCGATATAAAGACCTGTAGATAACCACCTTGGACATTTGAACCATACTAACTTAAAGATAACCCCGCTAACACCAACAGCTGTAACAATGCCGAATAATACCCAACCAATTGTCCCGTTCAGTGTAATTAAACAAAAGGGTGTATAAGTACCAGCAATTAAAATAAAAATCATCGAATGGTCTAATTTTCTCAACCAAGCTATTACATTATCTTTTGCAATAACCATATGATAGGTGGCTGATGCTCCGTATAACAAGATCATACTAGCTCCAAAAATAACAACAGCAGTTACTACTAGTGTAGAGCCTGTTGCAGAAGCTTTCATTACCATAGCGATCAATGCCACGATGGAGAGAAGTGCACCAGCTAAATGAGTGAACCCGTTAATTGGTTCTCTAATATATCGATTCATAAAAACACTCCAATCACCTTATGTAGTTTTTGATACTACATAACATAATACATCCTTTCTGATATGTCGTCAACATTTACGTTATAGTGAAAATCCGCTATAATTAAATGAGAGATTATTACTATAAAGTTGAGGTTTTTATATGAAAAACATAGATGAAATTATCGAAGAGTTAGGCTTAGATAATAAAATTACACCACAAGATATTCCATCAATTGATTTATATATGGATCAAGTTACACAACTGTTTGAGAACACATTTGAAAAGAGTAAACGCCATCCCGATGAAAAAGTTTTAACCAAGACAATGATTAATAATTATGCTAAAGGAAAATTATTATTTCCGATAAAAAACAAAAAATATAGTAAAGAACATATTATGCTTATCCATTTAATCTATCAATTAAAAGGTGCGCTCTCTATAAATGATGTAAAAACGGTATTGTCAGATTTGAATGACAAGGTCGACGTTGAACAGTTTAATTTAGAATCTATCTATGGTCACTATATAAACTTACATGATACAAATGTTGAAGATTTTAAAGCAGATACAAAAAAACTTAGTTCAGATGTGGAAAATGAGTCAGTCGAATTAAGTACAGAAGATCAAGCATATGTAGAACAAGTGCTCTTAATCGTTTCTCTTGTTAATAGAAGCAATATGTACCGGAAGCTGGCAGAAAGATTGGTTGATCAAATGGCTGTAACATTAGATGAAAATTAAAATATATGTGTAAATGCAAAAAGGCCGGACTGTGATGTCCTGCCTTTTTTCTAAAGTGAATATTTAAGAAACAATTACCAGAAAAAGAACGGTAATATTGCCAATGTAGCAATTGATCCAAGTGCAAGACCCCATCCAAAACCTGCGCCAGGACCCCAAAAACCATAGCCGTAACCACCAAGGTTAGATGGTAATGGGTGTAAATGAACATGAGTATTCGTTACACGATGAATAACACCCCGGTGCTCTCTGCCATCAACCGTCCTTATACAAACTGGTCGCCCAACATTTTTTTGACAAATTCCATAATAACGAGACATGTAAAAACTCCTTTCCTGCCAAGTTACTATATGGTATGACAAGCGTATAGTTTTGTAGAGGACAGGAGCCGACGGCTAAAGCACATTTTTACTTATCGAATGTTCCATGATTTTGTTTGTTGGTGTTCGTAGCAGTTCCTGTAGGGTTGGATTAACTTTTTCTACATAGGTATTAACAAGATGATATCCAACGTTATAACCAGCCCATTTAGGTACATTATCACCACCATACATTAATAAATCATGTTTAGGATTTGTTTTTGTTAGGTTTTGGTTTGCTTTAATCCAATTTTGCCAATGTTTTTTTGCTGTTGACTGATCGTATATTTTAGTTGCTTTTGAAAGGGCGTTCTCCCCGACAATTTGTTTGACCGCCACCTCTGCTATACCTTCTAATACAAGCGCATCTCGTAATGTAAGAATACTGTTTTGATGATGCACATAATGAAAACGAATAACATGACTGTATTCATGTACAATTAATGCTTTTAATTGATTACTAGTCGTTTGTTCTGTGATAAATAAAAAGAGTTTATCAGGATAACTTAAACCTGAAATCCCATTTAATTCAGTACGTAATTGTTCATTTTTAAAATCAGATGGGAATAAAAATGTAGAAATATCAGGTCCTTCCCATTTTTTTTGAAGAGTAGCTAATTGTACGGTTGTTATCTTCCAGTAATCATTTGAAATCATTCCTCGGATGACGTATTGATCATGTGGATCAGGGTGAAATAGGCCGTGTTGGATCAAATGCAACTGAATGGTTTCTGAGTTTGCATCAGAGAAATAATGAGTCAGAGGGGCGCATAATAGATCACGTTGTACCATAAAGTTATCCTGAAAAGTTGATTTTTTACTAGATATATAATTTAGTAACCATTGATCCGTTTCAATTACAGACAAATTCATCCCCTCTTTCTATTATTTTTCGCAATAGTAAAGACGTGCACTAAGTGAGTCTTTATATTTTTCAGTTAAACTATAATGGTTAGCCATTAGGTTAAAGTAGCTAGGATTAATAGATTCGTTAAGATCAAAATCGATAACAGCTTCAGACTGGCTGGAGATCGGCTCGACTATAACGTTTTTAAATCCGATAGCTGCTAGATTATCAATCCATTCCTGTTCAGTGAACACACTTGGTACTTGGTAAAATTGTTTGATCTCTTCCATTGCATCATGTGATAACGTTTGATTACTTGTCATTTCTAGTAGTACTAATATTCCTTTATGCTTTAGGACACGCATATATTCACGTAATGACTTATTTATATTAGTAAAAGTAGTCACAGATTCTGAAATAACAACATCAAATGCATTGTCTTTAAAAGGCAATGCCTCTGCATTCGCTTTAAGTAGCTTAATGTTGGGTTGCCCTTTAATGCGTTCACGTGCTTTGGCTAGCATGACAGGGTTAAGGTCAATGCCAGTAATGTGACCACCAGTGTGTGTGGCAAAATAGAGTAACGTTTGCCCTGTTCCACAGCCAACATCTAATACGTTAAGATTTTCTTTATTAATCTTTTTTATGATTTGTTTTGTAATCCCTAGCCCACCAGGGTGCGCTCCGCCAATACCAAACATAGCAATCATATCGGTATATGTTATTGTCATTTTTGATAGCTCCTTTTTAAAAACATTTTAGAGAAAGTTCAAAAAGTCACCAAATGATAAGCGGCTTATCTCATCGTTGACTCGCTCTTCCGGTCCTCAGAAACTTCGTCGCCTCGTCCTGCTTGCTTCTAATTCATCGACTTTTTGATTATGTGCACTGTTAGGATATGCAGATAAGCAGGGAAGTGGAATAAAGCCTCCATTTAAAAGTAATTGGTTATTTACCTTAGGCGTCGTTTGTAGTACGATAAAGTGATAATTATCAAAATACTCTTATTATTTTAAAAGTCAAAAAAGTGGGTGAATAGTATGGAAGAGAAAGAATTGGAACTATTAAAACTTTTAGAGAAAAATGGTCGTTTAGAAGTAGAAACAATTGCAAGTATGATTGATTTATCTGTAGATGAAACGAACACAATGATGGAGAGGTTAGAAAAACAAAGTGCTATCTTAGGTTACTCGACACTAATCAACTGGGCAAAGGTTCTTGAATATGAAGGAGTTACCGCAATGATAGACGTTAAAGTAACACCAACACGTGGTGCTGGTTTTGATGTAGTAGCAGAACGAATTTATCGTTTTCCAGAAGTAAAGGCACTTTACCTCATGTCAGGTGCTTATGACTTATCTATTTCTGTAGAAGGTAAGACAATGATGGGAATTAGTCGATTTGTTTCAGATAAGCTATCTACATTAGATAGTGTTGTTTCAACGACAACACATTTCGTTTTAAAAAAATACAAACATGATGGTATTATTTTTGAAGATAATGATGAGCAGGATAAACGAATGTTGGTGTCACCATGAAGACACAAGAAAAGTCATATGTTGCACACCATGTTGATCAGTTAAAGCCATCAGGAATACGACGTTTTTTTGATCTGGCATCACAAATGGAAGATGTTATTTCATTAGGTGTAGGGGAACCTGATTTTGTGACGCCTTGGAATGTAATTGAAGCAAGCTATCATTCTTTGGAGCAAGGTTATACGTCCTATACAGCAAATGCAGGTCTCTTAGAGTTGAGACAAGAAATCAGCAAGTTTTTAAAAGGGCAATATAGCGTGGAGTATAATCCGGAGAATCAAGTTTTGGTGACAGTAGGTGCAAGTCAGGCAATTGATGTAGCATTACGAGCGATCTTAGATAGTGGTGATGAAGTAATTGTTGTTGAGCCAAGTTTTGTTTCTTATGTACCTACTGTTCGCTTAGCAGGTGGAGTTCCTGTAACTGTTGATGCAACACAAGAATATGCTTTTAAGATTCAAGCAGAACAAATAGAAGAGGTCATTACACCAAAAACCAAAGCACTGATGATTTGTAGTCCAAATAATCCTACAGGGGCTGTTTTAAGTAAACAAGAGATGGAAAAAATAGCTAAAGTTGTAGAAAAGCATGATCTTGTTGTTATTTCTGATGAAATATATGCAGATTTAACCTATGATGAAACCTATACAAGTTTCGCTTCGATTACAGGTATGTCAGAACGAACCATATTAATATCAGGATTTTCTAAGGCATTTGCGATGACAGGGTGGCGTCTTGGTTATGCTGCAGGACCTAAATCTATCTTGGAAGCAATGACGAAAATTCATCAATATACGATTATGTGTGCACCAACAATGGCGCAGCACGGAGCTCTTGAAGCGTTGCGAAATGGTAAGAATAATGTCTTGGAAATGAAAACGAGTTATCGACAACGGCGTAATTTTGTTGTGAAATCCCTGCAGGATATGGGTCTTTCCTGTCACCTTCCAGGTGGAGCGTTTTACGTATTTCCTTCTATTACTTCAACTGGTTTAAGCTCGGAGGAATTTGCGGAAGAACTTTTACAAAGTCAGCAAGTAGCTGTTGTTCCAGGTGGTGTTTTTGGTGACAGTGGTGAGGGATATATTCGTTGTTCCTATGCAACATCTATGAAACAACTCGATAAAGCAATGAAGCGAATGCGTCGTTTTGTTGAACAGAAAGTAAAATAATTATGGGAAAATCCCCACATAAGATGGGGGTTTTCTGTTTTATAATTTACTTACCTTGTCATTATCGCAAACTATTTACTGCGACCCAATAGATTAAACCGCCTGTTATGTATGCTAGTACGTCATAAAGATCTGTTATGCTCTTGGTATAATATAAAGGTGTTACGTATTCCCAAAATAAACCTACAGCTAAGGTAAATAGAATAATATTTGGCACTTTCAATAGCACGAGTTTATATTGATGTAATAAAATAGAAACCATGTTTGTGTAAGATACGATCAATACCCCTCCTAGAATATCGTTGAAGTAATAGTTGATTAGTCTTATAAAAACATGGTTTGATAAATACAATTTATTAAATGTGTAAAGTGATAACGTTACTATCGCTATGCCTAAACTCTGTTTAAATAACTTTGACATACAGCTACCCCTAACAAAATGATAAGATGATAATTGCTAAAATAACTGCTCCTACAACACCCCAAAAACTTAATCCTGAACTTTTTTCCTCAATGTAAGTAGTCTTGGTGTTTGTTTTAGGGTTTATTGGATGACCACATTTAGGGCAAGATTCAGCTTGAGTTGATACGCTGTGACTGCATGATGGGCATGGTTTTAAAGGCATTTTACCCCTCCTCATTAATATAGATAGACAATATCCGTGTATGGTTTATGTTACTTTTTTCTCCAAAAATAAACCTTAGTAACTTTCCTGAATTAGTACAACTTTGTTATACTGTTCTTTTTAAGACCTCATTTTGCCATTTATTTTACACTATAAAATTAACGCTGCATACCATAACTAAGCCGTAGCTAGTATAATAATATCAAAGCAGGTAACGATTACCTTTTATGCTTATGAGCAAGTAAGAGGATCGATGACATGTTACTCTGCGTATTTGTTTGTTTAATTAATCCGAAAAATCATACCATATAAGGGTGTGATCATGTTATAATACGAATAATTCAGACTGATTTATAATAAATGTACGACTATGAAGTTATAGGAGTGAATTTTGATGCCGAAAGTACCTACAGATATTGAAATTGCTACAGACGCAGAAATTAAACCAATTAAAGAAATTGCAGATAAAATTGGTTTAACAGAAGAAGAATGGGAACCGTATGGAAAACACAAAGCAAAAATATCTCTTTCAACTTTGGAAAGATTAAAAGAAACCCCAGATGGGAAGTTGATTCTTGTTACTTCGATTAATCCAACGCCAGCGGGTGAAGGGAAATCAACTGTGACTGTTGGTTTGGGTCAAGCCCTAAATCGCGTGGGACATAAAGCGGTTGTCGCATTACGTGAACCGTCTCTTGGTCCTACTATGGGTATTAAAGGTGGCGCAAGTGGTGGTGGTTATGCACAAGTTATTCCAATGGAAGATATTAATCTTCATTTTACAGGTGACATTCATGCAATCACTACAGCAAACAATGCTTTAGCCGCTTTTATCGATAATCATATTTTTCAAGGAAATGAATGTGAAATAGATGCACGTCGAATTGTTTGGAAACGCGTAGTTGACTTAAATGATCGCGCACTAAGAAATGTTGTGATTGGCTTAGGTGGTTCAAAGCAAGGAGTACCACGTGAGGATGGTTTTAATATAACTGTTGCATCGGAAATTATGGCAATATTTTGTTTGGCTAAAGATGTTGCAGATATGCGTCATCGCTTAGCAAAGATTGTTGTAGGTTATCAAGCGGACAGCACACCTATAACAGTAGCAGATTTAGGTGTAGAAGGTGCACTTACGTTGTTGTTAAAAGATGCGATTATGCCTAATCTGGTTCAAACGCTTGAAAATACGCCGGCAATTATCCACGGGGGACCTTTTGCTAATATCGCACATGGTTGTAATAGTTTACTTGCAACTAAAATGGCAAGTAAACTAGGGGATTATGTTGTGACAGAAGCCGGATTTGGCGCAGATCTTGGTGCAGAGAAGTTTCTCAATATAAAAGCACGTATTGGTGAACTAGATCCAAAAGCAGTTGTCATTGTTGCGACAATTCGTGCACTTAAACTGCATGGTGGCGTAGATCAAGCAGCTTTAAAAGAAGAGAACCTTAAAGGCTTGCAGGCTGGAATGAAAAACTTAAAAAAACATATGGAAACAATAGAAGCGTTTGGGTTACCATTTGTGATTGCGATTAATCGTTTTGTAACAGATACGGATTCAGAGGTTGATTATGTTACAAAGTGGTGTGAACAGCATGGTGCACAAGTTGCGTTAACAGAAGTATGGGAGCATGGTGGCGCAGGTGGTATCGATCTTGCTGAGAAGATTGTGGAAATCACAAACGACAAGTCAAGCCATTTCCAACCACTATATGACTTAGAAGAAACAATTGAAGATAAAATTAAAATGATAGCAAGAAAAGTATATGGCGCAAACGGTGTGCAATTCACACCGCAGGCAAAACAACAGATTTTAGAAATGACAGCGAACGGATGGGATCATTTACCGATTTGTATGGCAAAAACACAATACTCATTATCTGATGAACCAACATTACTCGGTAGACCAGAAAATTTTGAGATTACGGTTAGAGAGTTAAGACCATCAATCGGTGCAGGCTTTTTAGTTGCGTTAACAGGAGACGTACTAACAATGCCAGGGCTGCCAAAAGAGCCTGCAGCACTTCGAATGGATGTTGATGAAAAAGGAAATGCGTTAGGGTTATTCTAGAAAAAATTTATATGAAAGAGTTTAAAAGAGCACATGTCTTAAATAGGCATGTGCTTTTTCAATTAAAGTAATCTTGGTTATACTAGTGTGAAATGATAATTTTAAAAGGTGGAACAAATGGATATCAAAACCTATCAAACATATGATGCAATTGGTTTAGCGGAGTTAGTGAAGAATAGACAAGTATCTGCTTTAGAGTTACTGGATGTTTCATTTGCCAGACTTGAACAAGCTAATCCAAGATTAAATGCAGTACTTCGAACTAGAAAAGAAAATGTTTATCAAGAGGTTGAAAAAACAACAAAACAAAATCAACCGTTTTATGGTGTTCCAATTCTGTTAAAAGATATTTCCCAAGCAATAAGAGGAGAAGTGTTGAGCTCAGGTTCAAAGCTTTTAAAAGATAATATTGCTAAAACAGATTCCAATCTAGTAGCGAAATTACGGGCTTCTGGGTTTCAATTTCTAGGACACACGAACACGCCTGAATTTGGCCTAAAAAATGTCACAGAACCAAAGTCATATAAGCCAACCAGAAATCCATGGAAACTAGACCATTCACCAGGTGGATCTAGTGGTGGCGCTGCCGCTGCTGTTGCTTCTGGCATGGTGCCAGTTGCAGGAGCAAGTGATGGAGGTGGATCAATTCGTATCCCGGCTGCATTTACAGGATTATTTGGCCTTAAGCCTACTAGAGGCAGAACTCCAGTAGGTCCCGGTGTTGGTAGGCAATGGCAAGGCGCCTCGATTGATTTTGCTTTAACACGATCTGTACGAGATAGTGCAGCATTATTGGATGTACTGCAGACTATACAACCAGAAGCAGCTTTTCAAACACCACTTTATGAAGCGAGTTATCTTGATCTTGTAAATAGTGTATTAAAAAGAAAGTTCCGGATTGCCTTTTCTACCGCATCACCAGTTGGAACACCAGTGAGTCAAGATGCAGAAACAGCGGTTCATCAGGTTGTTTGTTGGTTAGAAAAACAAGGACATGTGGTTGAAGAGATGGAAAGTCCAGTTGATGGTATTAATTTAATGAAGAATTATTATGCGATGAATAGTGGAGAAATAAATCGAGTAATCAATAATCTAGAGAAAGCATTTAACAGAGAACTTACATTAGCTGATATGGAGATTGTTACCTGGGTTTTACATAAATCTGGCGAGAACCTATCGGCAGCAGCTTATAGCGAAAGTTTAGCTGGATGGGATATTGCAGCCGCAGAAATGGCGCGATTTCATCAAAAGTATGATCTATATGTTACGCCTACAAATGCGTATCCAGCACCAAAAATTGGAGAGTTAACACAAACAGAGACTGAAATAGAAAAGTTAAAAACTATTGATAAACTGACAGTATTAGAACAACAAAAACTTGTGTATGAGATGTTCTTACCAAGTTTAACGTATACGCCACATACGCAATTGGCTAATTTAACCGGTCAACCAGCAATGAGTGTTCCGACTTATTTAACAAAAGAAAGATTGCCAATGGGGGTGCAATTTCTTGCGCCAAAAGGGAAAGAAGGTTGGTTATTAGAAATTGCTAGGAGCTTAGAACAGTCTGGTCTTTGGATAGATATCATGAATAATCCATTTAATAATAATCCAAACAAATAAAAAAAGCGACTGCTTGGTATCGCCGCCAAAGTCAGTCGCTTGTATGTTTTTATTCAATCACAAATTCAACTTCGTCAAATTTTCTGGAGTATTTAATGTTGAAATCCTTATCATCAAAATACCAACTATCAGATTTTTCTACAAAGAAAGTAATCCCTTGTTCTTCAATTTTCATGGCTGGATCATTTGGTTGATCCTTATTAGAGATACCAAGTGAAAAACCCTTATGAACACCACCACTACCACCATATCTTGCAAAAAAGCGCACAAAATCACCTGTAGATAATTCTAATTCATCAATAAACCATTTTACAGCGGGTTGTGTAATAGATATTTTCATGTTTGCGATTCCTCCTCTTCTATACTATATCAAAATCCATAATGCAGTACGAGAATGAATTTCAATATTTTAATGAAGAAGTGGAAGAGTTTCTTTGTTTGTATACAAGATTGTCACATATAAGTAGAGTTTTTGTAAGTCTTGCTTTTATGTTTGTGAGGTTTTCTTACATAACAATATAGGTGTACAATTAAACTGTGTATAATGGAAGAAATAGATATTAATAAATAAGAGATTACGGCGGTGAAAATCATGACTGACAACCCTTCTTATAAGGAAAGAAAAGTAATAACGATTGGTGTCGTAAGTGAACTAACCGGCTTGACGGAAAGACAAATTAGATATTATGAAGAGAGAAAATTGATCTTCCCTGAGCGATCACCAAAAGGAAATCGTAAATATTCATTTGGGGACGTAGAGCAATTGCTTGATATTGCTAATAAAAGAGAAGAAGGGGTACAAACACACGAAATTAGACAGGACATGTTAAAACAGCAACGAAAAGAAGAGCGTAAGAATCGTAAAGAATTATTAAGAGGGGAGATCAATGCGCGCTTCGGAATTCAAAAAGATTGAGTCTTTATTTCCGCTTGTGCGAATGGGAAATAGAGGCTCACTAGATAAGTTTTAAAGCTTAAACAAGAATAGAAAGACAAGAAAACCTTCACAGTAAATGAAATGAAGGTTTTTTTATTTTTTTAGATGCACATTATACTTAGAGAAGAGGTAAAAGTGTTAAAATATTAGACATCTGAGGATTTGTGAAGAGGAGATTAGTAAATGTCGAAACAGCAGGATTTCACCCAGGGTAATATAATGAAGCAATTGCTTGTCTTTACAGGACCTATTATGCTGACAAACTTATTGCAAGTATCTTATCAAATTACAGATAGTTTATGGGTTGGTAATTTATTAGGTGGTAATGCATTAGGTGCAATTAGCGTTTCTAGTATCATTATTTTTATATTATTGTCTTTCATTATTGGAATTAATAACACAACCTTAACTGTACTTTCTCAACAAAAGGCAAAAGATAATGACGAAGGTTTAAAAGCATATCTAAATGCCTTTATAATAACATTAACTATCTTAGCTCTTACTCTTGGGACTATTGGTTTTTTATCTGCTGATTTCATTGTGCGTTTGCTTGGTACACCAGAATCCATGCATGCTGATGCAGTGGCTTATCTACGAATTAATACACTTGGAATTTTCTTTTTGATGGGATATAACTTTATTGGAACTGTGCTTCGTGCATTAGGGGATAGTCGGACACCGTTACGTTTTGTGTTCATTGCTGTTTTATTAAATGTAATATTAGATCCTTTATTCATTTCCGTCTTTGAACTAGGCGTAACGGGTGCAGCTTATGCCACAATTGGATCTCAGGGGTCGGCGTTTATTTTTGGTCTGTTTTATGTTTGGAAACGTAAACTAGCTCCATTAGTAAAACCATATAAACCAAAAATGGAAGAAGTAAAACTAATCTTGAATTTGGGTATACCATCTGGTTTACAAATGGCGGCTATCTCAGGGGGATCTGCAGCAATTATGAGTGTTGTCACCTCACATGGTGAAACAGTAGTTGCAGGATTTAGTGCTGCACAAAGATTGAATAGTTTATTTATTCTCCCAGCACAAGCACTAGGTACAGCAATGAATAGTATGGCAGGCCAAAATATTGGTTTGCAAAAGTGGGATCGCGTTCGTAAAATTGCAAGGTACGGGATCTTATATAACTTTGTTATAATGGCTGTTATCATGGTTTTAATTGTATTAACAGCTGATAAAACAATAAGACTGTTCATTCAAGAGCCAGCCGCAATAAAGTTTGGTGCAGAATACCTTATGATAGTTGCCTTTTTCTACCCGTTTTTAGGTGTTAACTTTGTCTTGAATGGGATAGTTCGAGCTGCTGGGGCAATGTATCAAATATTAATCTTAAACCTTATATCATTTTGGTTGCTTCGCTATCCATTAACTTATTTATTTTCAGAAATGCTCGGTGAAAGAGGAATTGCGATTGGAATCGGGCTTAGTTTCTTATTAAGTAGTATTTTTGCTTTCCTCTATTATCGATTTGGTAAATGGAGGGAGAAAAAACTATTTGAAACGGAGCAATAAAGTTATATACCAAAAAGTTGTTAGATAATATAACAATATACTGGGCGGATATGTTGTGGCATGCTAGGATATATAAAGTAAACAAATAGATAGTGTAACGAATGGGGAAGTCATTGTTGATCTACAAGTAAAAAAGTACCGTTTATTCAAGAATACCTGAATAAGCGGTACTTTATTGTGTTCATTTGTTTTCTTCTAAAAGATTTCTTACTTCTTCAGGTCCATTAGCATAAGCAGAGAATGCGCCATCCTTTACTTGTATTAAAGTTGGAGTGCCTGTAATTTCAATCTCATCAGCAGTGGCTGGTTCAGTATTTCCGTAAGGTGTATTATGAGTAGCGATAATTTCATCTTGCTCATTTATCCCAATTCTCCAAAAAACTTCAGCGTCTTCTGTGTAGTCCGTAAGTTCAACACCTTCATTAAGTTGCTCTTCTTCGTCGACTACTTCGCCTATTTTTACATCATACTCCTCGTGATGTGTCTCCCAATCATACCAAGCATCGTGATTGTTGGGTGCTTGCATATCAACAATTCGGATAGGCATGTCTGCATCTTGTGCAAATTCAATAATGTCAGGTGCTACTTCCTCACAATAACTACAGCCCTCTTGCCAAAAATAAATAAGATAATCGCCTTCGTCTTGTGTATAGGTGTCTTGGTAATCAATCTTATCTATATCGTCAATGGAATCAACAGTCACAGTTTTGTATTGGTTAAGTAAAATTATCCCCAAAACAGCCACAACTAATGTGATCCCTACTAAGATGAGTGTTTTTTTCATAGGACATACTCCTCTTCTTTTAATTTGTCTGAAATCTATTTTTTATTATAGAGAATAAAGCAAAACAAGTAAATTGAAAACTTACTAAAAAAGGAAAGCGCCTAATTTGTAGGCACTTTCCTTGCGTTGATTGTTGCTGTTTTTTTTGTCTTTTGGATTTCTGTTTCTTTCTCAGTAATTCGGCTTTTAAAGTGGCTAACGATAACTGAGATCACTGCTATTGACAGTACAGAGGCTAGTCCACGAACGATTCCAACTGTGTAAATACCAGTAGTTACAACAACTATATCAAATAGAAAATTAGTTGTTCCAGGGTTAAATTGATAACGTTTATGGAAAAACAAAGCTAAGATATTCGATCCACCCAATGACGAACCGTTGGCGAATAAAATCGATAATCCAAAACCAATAAATGCTCCTCCAATAATTGCGCCAATCCAAATTGAAACAGTGAAGTTTGGTAGGAAAACATCAAGCCCTGTCAGGATTGAAAGTAAACTAACAGAGACAATCGTTGTTAAAGTGAACTTCCATCCCATCCGTAGGATTGAAAAAATGTAAAATGGTATATTTACTAAAAAGAAGATTAAAGAGAATGGTTGTGAGAAGAGGTAGGATAGATTTAAAGCTAACCCTGCTGTTCCACCAGTAATTAATTCAGCGTGTTTTAAAGTGAGCACACCGATGCTAACAATAATAATTCCCAAAAAAACTTTTATTATTTTTTCCATGCGCTAACTCCTTTGATTAAAAGTGTATTACTTTATGTTAGAATAAAAAGTAAGAATAATATATACAAAAAGGTATGAAAAATCATAAAAAAATTTACATTATGAATAAAATATTTAATTTTAATATATAAACTGAAAAAAGGATGATAAAATGGATAAACTCGATAAACAAATGTTAGATTTTCTTCAAGATGATGGAAGGTTATCAATTAGCGACTTATCGAGAAAGTTAGCATTAAGTCGTCCGAGTGTGACAGAAAGGCTTCATCGATTACGGGAAAAAAAGGTAATTGAGGGGTTTAGCGCTCGTGTGGCATTACCTGCGGTTGGAAGAGAAATCTTATTAATTATTCAAGTGAGTGATTTGAAAGTCTCACCACAAGAATTTGAATCACTGATACAGAAAAAAGAGGATATAATCGAATGCCATCGTGTCACGGGTGATGTGAGTTACTTTTTGAAAGCAGCGGTATCTAACATGGAACGTATGCGTTTATTAATTGATAGCTTGATGCCTTATGGGAGTATTAATACATCCACTGTGCTAGCCTCGCCGGTATCTTATCGAAAAATATTACCTAATGTTTAAGTGCGTAAATGTTTCTTTTGAAAATAAAGCCTAAAATGCTTAAAATAAATAGAGGAGGGATTTAAATGTATTGGCTAAAAAAATTATTCGGTTCAAAGAACTGTTACGTTTGTGGTCAAAAAGCGTCTCAACCTCAAAAGTACCTTGATGATAAAGGGAAAATTGTTTATGTCTGTTATAAGTGTGTGCCTTATGCAGAAAGAAGAGCATTACGAAAACCTTAAAAGTATATTTTAGCAGTTAGTGAGCAATTTAATCATAGAAAGAAAAGAGCTTCGCATTTACAAAATGCGAAGCTTTCTTTATTCACTGAGGTGATTATATGTTTAATGCTATTCTTTGGGGTACAATAGCCGCTTCTGCTACTTTGTTAGGTGCATTACTAACAATGTATTTGTCAATTCCAAAGCGTTTAATTGGGTTTATAATGGCGCTTGGTACAGGTGCCCTTATTGGTGCAACAAGTTATGAATTATTAGAGGATGCATTGATGATTAGTGGATTTACTGAAATTGCAATTGGATTTTTAGGCGGAGCTCTAATTTTTACCATTTTAGATATTGTAGTTTCACACCGTGGTGGGCAAAGACGAAAAGAAACAAAACCATTTCGTGAATCCAAAGCAATTGGAACAGGACAGTCAAATTCAGGGTTAGGAATGTTCATTGGAACGGTAATGGATACATTGCCAGAATCAGCAATGATAGGGATGAGTATTGCAAGTGGAGATAAGGTCAGTGCTGCATTAGTTGTTTCTATATTTATAAGCAACCTACCAGAAGGGTTATCAAGTACAGTTAGTTTGCAGAAAAGCGGTTATAGTAAAAAGAAAATTTTAGGACTGTGGCTTGTTGTTGTATTCTTTTCAGCAGTTAGTTCTGGTGCAGGATTATTACTCTTGTATGCTTCCAATAGTATAAAAGCAATTACGAGCGCATTTGCTGGTGGTGCGATTATTGCAATGATTTCTTCAACAATGATGCCAGAAGCATATAAAGAAGGCGGACCTATTGTTGGATTTGTCACAACGTTAGGGATGTTCTTAGCTTTATTTTTACACCATCTTGGATGATTTTAACATCGAATAATATGTGTGTTGAAGCAGACAATATTAATAGGAGGGATAAAAGTGAAAAATAGTATAAAAATTAGTATTTTTATGATCATGCTTGCTCTGTTGTTAGTTGGCTGTGCAAACGATAATAATGATCAAACAAGAAACAACGATATGGGCATGAATACTGAACCAATTGGTTTTACTGGTGAGAGCACGGATCAAACAAATCAACAAACAGCTCGGGAACCGAGATTTCCAATTAATCCAGGAAGAGAACAAAATATCTTCACACCTGAACCCAAACGGGAGATTGCACAAGGGGATCAAGGCATACGAACTAATCCAGAAGAAACAGAAAAAGATGAATCAACAAATCAAACTGCCAGTGGTTTTCAACAAGAAGTTGCAAAATTAACGAATCAAGAACGTGAAAAGAATGGACTTAGCCCACTACAAATTGATACTGCTTTACAAGAAGTAGCGCAAACAAAATCAGAAGATATGGCAACAAATAATTATTTTTCGCATACGTCACCAACCTATGGTTCTCCGTTTGATATGCTCCAGCAATTTGAAGTTGATTACACGACAGCAGCTGAAAATATAGCATCAGGCCAACAGTCACCAAAAGAAGTTGTTAACGGTTGGATGAATAGTCCTGGGCATCGTAAAAATATAATGAATGAAAAAGTGACGCATATAGGAGTAGGTTATGCAGAAGACGGAGCGTACTGGACGCAATTATTTATTGCAAAATAGAAGAGTGTAAAAACAGGATCAGCCTTAGCTAATCCTGTTTTTTAATGGTAGTATCACTCTAAAATGTTATAATAATTCGCATACGAAACATTCGTATGCGAATTATTAATTTTAAGGTGGTGAGGTTGTGGCAGAACAGGATGGGGCAGAGATTGCTACGCTAATTCGTGAGATTAATGCTGGATTAAATCAACGTATCCGTGAAACATTTAAAGATAAACCAATTACACCGCCACAAATGATGATCATTTTTATGCTAGCTGAAGAAAAACGTCTAAAAGTTAGTGAAATAAGTAAAAAAATGAGTTTAGCTAATAGTACGGTTTCAGGTATTTTAGATCGATTGGAAAAGCAAGATTATATTAAGCGAGTGCGTAGTGAATCAGATAAGCGTGTTGTTTATGTGGAAGCGACGGATCAGATGAAAGTTATATTTGATCAACACCATCAAGCAATGACTGAATTTCTAGCTTATTTAGTAAGAGATGTAACAGCGAAAGAGTTTAAAACGATATTAGATGGGCTTGATATTTTAAGGAATTTAGTGCAAACAAACGGTGCAAAGGAGAAAGGGTGAAGATTGCGTGGGGAATATTGTAGAAGTAAAAGGATTAAAAAAGCGTTACAAAGATTTTGAAGCTGTTAAAGGACTGGATTTAGAAGTAGCAGAAGGTGAGATATTTGGATTTCTTGGTCCAAATGGTGCAGGTAAAAGTACCACAATTAATATGCTCTCAACAATCACAAAACCTTCTGAGGGTGTAGCCAAAATAAACGGTTATGACAATGTAACAGAGAAGAATAAAGTTCGAGAAAGTATTGGATTAATATTTCAAGAATCTACCTTAGATGAAAAATTAACTGCAAATGAAAATTTAATGTTACATTGCAAGTTTTACAAAGTTCCAAAAGAAAAACGAGAAGAACGTATTCAAGAAGTATTGCAAATAGTTGACTTAGAAGATAAACGCTCTAATATTGTGGAAACTTTTTCTGGTGGAATGAAGCGTCGTTTAGAGATTGCTAGAGGATTACTCCATTATCCAAGAGTCTTATTTTTAGATGAGCCAACAGTAGGATTAGATCCACAAACGCGTAACCATATTTGGGAATATATTTTAAAACTAAAGAAAAAACAAGGCATTACCATTTTCTTAACAACACATTACATGGATGAGGCGGAAATATGTGATCGAGTGGCAGTAATGGATGGTGGTCAATTAATTGCTCTTGATACCCCCGAACAATTAAAAACGAATGTGGGTGGAGATATTATTGAAGTTTCCACTACAGATAATATAAATGCAAAACAAAAGATAGAAGAATTGTATCAAACGGATGTAACAGAAAGTAGTGAAGGGAAATTAAGCTTTCAAGTGCAAGATGGTAGTGCATTTTTAGTAGAATTTGTGAAAAACTTTGATATTCCTATTACTACAGTTAACTTAAGACGTCCTACATTAAATGATGTGTTTTTACATTTAACAGGGAGAGAAATAAGAGAAGAATCCGTTTCGCAAAGAGATTTAATGAAACGAAACATGAGGAGGCCGCATTAATATGGAAGGGATATATGCAATATGGCAACGAGATGTCATCAAATTCTTTAGAGATCGAGCACGCTTAATTGGATCTTTTGCGATGCCGTTTATGTTTCTAGTGTTGTTTGGTAGTGGAATGAGCGGCGCAATGTCCTCGATGTTAGGGGGAAATGCGTCAGGTCCATTGGCTGATTTTGATTTTGTTGAGTTTATGTTCCCTGGAATTATTGGTATGACGGTATTTAATACAGCGATTTTTTCTGCTTTATCAGTGGTACAGGATAAGGAATTTGGTTATATGCGTGAGATACTAGTATCTCCCTTGTCACGTGTTTCAATCGCAATTGGAAAAGTCCTTGGAGGAAGTACAGTAGCTGTAATGCAGGGTTTAATGATGTTGATTTTTGTTCCGTTTATTGGCGTTAATATTACATTTTTAATGGTAATAAAACTTATCCCGATCATGTTTTTAGTTGCTTTTGCAATATCTGCTATTGGACTATTGATTGCAAGCTCTTTAAAAACATCTCAAGGATTTCAAATGGTTGTACAAATACTGATTTTTCCGATGTTATTTTTATCAGGAGCTCTTTTTCCGCTGAGTGGAATGCCAGCGTGGATGAATGTAATTGTGAAGGTGAACCCACTAACATATTCTGTTGATATGTTTAAAAAGATCATTTTGCAACCAGATAAAATGGATCCTGCATTGCGTCAGGCAATGGGCTTAGATTTAACTATCTTTAATCATGTCATTACATTCTCGCAAGAAATTATAGTAGTTTCATTAATTAGTATTATTTTTATAGTATTGGCTACTATAAAATTCACTAAATCAGAGGCTTAATATAATATTAAAAAGAGTCATTTATAAATGGCTCTTTTTTTGTAGCCAAAAAACTTTCCAACTAAGGTGATTACCCGTATAATGGATAACTAGACATAAAAAAGACATACTGGATGAAGGGGAGGATTGTATGGCTAAAGATAATTCACTTGTACCTTTGAAAATGTTGTTATTTAGTTTTCATGGAGCAAATACAATGCTCATTAGTTTCTTGCCTTTATTGTTACAATATAAAGGATTAAGCGGTAAAGAGATTGGCTGGGTTCTAGCAGTTGGACCAACTGTTTCAATAGTTGCACAACCGTTCTGGGGTTATATGAGTGACAAGTATCAAACAGTAAAACGAATATTAATGATGTGTTTAATAGGTCTATTAATAAGTGGTTCTATTTTCTTTCAAATGACTACACTGCCATTATTAATTGTATTAGCTGGGGTTTTTTATTTTTTTACTACCCCGATTGGAGCTTTATCTGATAGTTTATCACAACGAAGAGCAGATGCATTAAATATATCATTTGGTACAATTCGTACTTGGGGTTCTATAGGTTTTGCGACGTCATCTTTATTAGTAGGTAAATTGTTGGATGTAATTGGTATTCAATACTTAATTGCACCGTATTTGTTTATGGGTGGATTGGCGCTGCTTGTCTCGTTTAAACTAACTGATGTTAAAGTAGATGTTGATCCGATTCAGTTGCGTGATTTAAGAAAATTAGTTAAGAATAGCCCATTTATTATATTCTTATTTCTTGTTTTGTTAATTACTATTACACATCGTGCAAATGATAGTTTTATTGGAATTTTCATAACCCAATTAGGTGGAAGTGAAGGTCTGATAGGTCTGGCTTGGTTTGTTGGAGTAGCAAGTGAGGCGATGGTTTTTGCTTTTGCTGGCTTTTGGTTTCGAAAGTTTCATCCACTTATTTTCATTATAGGAGCAGGTACGCTTTATGCAATTCGCTGGTTTTTATATGCATTTATTGACAATCCTATGTTTGTGGTCTTGTTACAATTCATGCATGGACTAACGTTTGGTATCTTTTATCTAGCCGCCTTTCAATATGTAACACGTCTTATCCCGCGCGTATTACAATCGACTGGGCACCTTGTTTTTATAGCGGTATTTTTCGGGATTTCTGGTATTGTCGGATCGCTTGGTGGCGGTGCGTTAATTGATACAATGGGTGGAAATTCATTATATTTCTACATGGGGTGTATGGCTTTGGTAGGAACAATTCTAATTATAGTTTATCACCTTCTTCCATATGGTAAGGAAGGAAAAAGTAATTCACCAGTGGAGCGAGATGAAAATGGATAAGAAAGCAATTACAAAAGTATGTTTGTTGGCAGGTAAATTGATGCTACAGAGTGGTGCCGAAACATATCGCGTAGAAGATACTATGATCCGAATCGCTTCAGCTTACGGTGTTCTAGATGCGCAAAGTCATGTAACACCTACGGGAATCATGTTCTCTATGGGAGAGACAGAACCGACAAATTTTGTTCGAATTGATAAGCGGTCAACTGATTTATATAAAGTAACCTTAGTTAATAGCATTTCTAGAAACATTTCGAGTCGTTCTCTTTCAATAGAAGAAGCAAGTAATCAATTAAAAATGATTGAAAAACAAATCCATGCCTACCCAAATTACATACAGATATTAGCTGCTGCTCTTGCAAGTGGTTGTTTCACTATTATGTTTCAGGGTCAATGGATAGATTTTATCCCGGCATTGTTAGTCGGTGGACTTGGATTTTCTGCGATGATTTATTTTCATCATATTGTAGAAGTCCGATTTTTTGCTGAATTTCTAGCATCATCAATAATTGGTTTGTTTGCTTACTTTTTTGTTTATATGAGAATTGGTGTAGAACTTGATAAAATTATCATTGGTGCAGTTATGCCACTTGTACCCGGTTTATTGATCACAAATGCAGTACGCGATTTGATGGCTGGACATTTGGTGTCAGGATTATCCAAAGGTGCAGAAGCATTCCTAACAGCCTTTGCAATCGGAGCCGGAGTAGCAGTAGTTTTCTTAATCATTTAAAATGATAGGGTGTTAATTCACATTTCAGATAAACTACGCATTAAGAAGAATTTCCAGACCCGCTCCTCAAATGAAATTGACTACCTTTCCGCAGGCACGGCTTCAGCTAACTCGGAAACATTCGCTGTTCCTGCAGGACAAGGAATGCTTCAATGAACTCACATCGCACGAAGGAAATCGAACTATATTTCCGAGGAGTGTCACCAATTTTATTTGATACGCTAAAGTAGCACATGAATTATTAAAAGTATAAAATGCTTTTTAAAAATTAATTAAAATCAGGTTGCAACAATATAGTTTGAAATCTGTATGAAAAAATACGCTATCTAGCGAAGGAGGCAAATGGATGACACTCCTGTGGGAACAGCTCAAGTCGAAGATCCACTTGGTAAAGTGTTCTTCTTTACCAAGTTAGCTGAGACTGAGCCCACGGAAAGGGAATCCATTTGCTGACGGAGCGGAGAAGCGGGTCAGTAACTTACGTTACTTGCTAATGCGCATTTTATATCTAATGCGAAGTTAGGGAATTCTCATTTAGATGATGAATCTTGAAAAGGAAAGAAGGTGGGCATGATGATTGAGCAGTTGATTACCAGTTTTATTGCTGCAGCTGGATTTGCGGTTATTTTCAATGCACCTAAAAACGCTTTAATACAATGTGGTTTAGTTGGTATGCTTGGCTGGCTAGTCTATACAATTAGTACAATCAATGGTGTTGATGCAGTGGTAGCAACAGTGGCGGCATCAATTTTAATAGCAGTATTAAGTCAGTTATGTGCCAAAATATTTAAAACACCAATTATTATCTTTACTGTTTCAGGAATCATTCCTTTAGTACCAGGTGGTTTAGCATATGATGCAATGCGAAATTTTGTAGAAAATGACTATAATATGGCAATTCAATTGGCTGCCAAAGCCTTTTTAATATCGGGAGCAATCGCATTGGGGTTAGTCTTTTCAGAAATTATTAACCAGGTGATACGAAAATCAAGATGGAAAAAAAGCCAAGTGAGATCTAATTAGGGTTTTTTAAATTGATTAGTTAATGTGAGATAAAAAATATATAAATCAGGTGGATATAGATGTCTTTTATTAGTGTGTTACTTCCTATTTTTGGTGTTTTCACAATAGGGTTTATAGGGAAGAAATTATTTAAAATTGAAGTAAAACCAATTTCAACCATGGCAATATATTTATTGTCACCTTTTTTAGCTTTTAGAACGTTTTATCAGAATCCGATAAACTTGGATTTCCTTTATTTAAGCATTTACTTGCTCGCTTTGTGTGTTGCTAGTATAGCTATGTGTTATTTAATTGCTTTTATAAATAAATGGGATAAAAAGAATAGAAGTGGCTTCATTTTAGCTAGTTCATTTATGAATAATGGGAATTATGGTACACCACTTGTTCTATTAGTTTTTGGAGAAACAGGGTTTTATTATGCTGTTATCTTAATGGTCTTGCAACAATTAATTATGTCCACAATTGGCATATACGTTGCGGCACAGGGTAGTGAAGAAGATAAGAAATTATCGCCACTAAAAGAAGTAGTTAAAGTTCCTATTGTTTATGGATCAATAATTGGAGCTGTTCTTAACCTAATAAATTGGCAGCTTCCAAGTGGATTAACAACAATTGTTAATATGGTAGCGGATGCTGCTATACCAACGATTATGATAGTGTTAGGAATGCAGTTAGCTACAATATCATTGAAGAAATTAGAAGTAGGGAAATTGTCAGTAGCACTTGTGATTAAACTAGCAATTGCTCCAGTTATAGCTTATTTTATAACGTTATTTCTACCTGTAGATGAGATGATTAAACAAATAATGATCTTAATGGCTGCAATGCCAACTGCTGCCAATACAACGATGTATGCTGTACAATTTAATGCAAAACCAGCATTCGTTTCTAGTGCTACATTAACAAGTACAGTATTAAGTATAATTACTTTACCAATAATATTAGCTATTATTATGTGAAAGCACGCTCTGGAAGTGTGTTTTTTTTGTATAAAAATAAAATTGTTACAAAAAACTATATAGATTAAAATTCTAGTTTCACTATTGTTTGGTTTCATTATCTTAGCTAATTGTAACTATTTCCGTTTTAAGTGGAAAAATAATGCGTGGTAATGAAAACGCTTGTAAAATATAATGAAATTAGAACAAAAAACTAGACCTTTTAAGGAGGATATAAAAATGAAGCGAATTTTACTAGCGTGTTCAGCTGCAATGTCAACTAGTCTTCTAGTATCTAAAATGGAAGAAGAAGCAAAGGGAAGAGGTATTGAAGTCGAAATTTGGGCTGTGGAACAAGATAAAGCTCCGACTGAAATGGAGCGTGCAGACGTCATATTGATTGGGCCACAAATGCGTTTTATGAAGGAGAAATTTTCAAAGACTGCTGAAGAGGTAGGTATACCACTAGATGTCATTGATCCAATGGACTATGGTCGTGTAGATGGCAAAGCAGTTTTAGATAAAGCCTTAGAATTAATAGGCTAATAAATATTGCTATCTGTTTAAAAGTAATTGTATGATTCTTGAACTGAAATATAAAAGAGAAGGAGTAGTATGAGTTACATACCATTTGGAATAGTATGCCCTGGTTGTTAGCACTGGTTCTAATAGCAGGTTATGGACAACAATATTATAAAAGTGAATAAATTGCTGAGTGAAAATAGAAATATGTAAAGGAGAATACGAATTTTTCGAGTTGATTCGGAAAATTCGTATTCCTTTTCAATAGAAAATTACAAGGGTGAAAATAAATGGAAAACACAATTACTGAAATTGCATTCCAAATTATTCTGTATGCAGGGAACGGAAAATCTAGTGCAATGGAAGGGATCCAAGAAGCTAAAGAAGGTAACTTTGAAGCAGCTGATAAAAAAATAGACGAAGCTAGTGAGGAATTAGGAAAAGCACATGAATTCCAAAAAAAATTATTACAAGAAGAAGCTCGTGGAGATGGGACAATTGTTAATGTGATTTTAGTTCACTCACAAGACCACTTAATGACATCTATGACAGTAAGAGATCTTGCTGTTGAAATCATTGAAATTTATCGCAATAAATAAAGGAGTTAAAGTGGCATTGACAGTCGACTATCAATCTCCAAAATTATCTAAATCGATACAATTTGTATTTCTTTTCAAAATGGGAAATAATAATGCTTAGAATAATTAAAAGGAGTGTTTACGTGATAACTTTAAAAAAGACAAAAGATAATCCACACCAAATCACCAATGGAAAAGGCGTTTTAACTACTGGAACTGCATCAACTAGTGAAGAGGAAGGCTATACACCAGTTGACTATCTCACTAGTTCTGTAAGTATTTGTATGGGATTAACATTAGATGCGCTAATTAAACGCGATGAACTTCCGGTTGATGGGTACACAATCAATGTAAGTGCTAAAAAAGCAGAAGGAAGACCATCTCGAATGGAAAGTATTGATGTTGAAATTGATTTTGATGCTAATCTAGATGCAAAAACAAAAGATAAATTAATTAAATCGGCAAAACGAGGTTGTACGATTGGGAATACAATTGAACAAGGAGCAGCAATAAATTACACAGTTAAATAGCTGATTGGAAGTTAACATTATATTATAATCCGTTCTGATGTACCTCTTCATAGAAATGATGATACAATGAAAAAAAATCTTCTGGAGGGATTTGCAATGAAATTTGTAACCTATAAAATAAAGCATACGTTATCTCCTTATCGAACTGGCTTTATACATCAGGATGAGATTATTGATTTACAACAAGCATATCAGAAGATGTTAATACATACCGAACAAATAGACATGGCTTATACAGTAAAAACACTACTTCCATCTGATCCAACAGACTTTTTGGGGTTAGGAAAGGTAGCTTTTGATCGTGCACGAGAAGCAGTTACGTTTGTAACAAATGAGCAACCCACAATAGAAAGTTATGCTAGAGATCAAGTAATACTTCAAAGCCCAGTGCAAAATCCATCAAAAATTATTTGTATTGGAACAAACTATAGAGATCATGTTGTAGAGATGAAAAGTGAGATTCCAGATTATCCCGTTCTCTTCGCTAAATTTGCCAATGCACTAATTGGACCGGAAGCTGAAATCGAAAAACCTAACTCAACAGAACAGCTTGATTATGAGGTCGAGTTAGCAGTTGTAATTGGCAAAGAGGCTAAAGAGGTCGAGAAAACAAATGCGCTTGATTATGTAGCAGGGTATACAATTGGCAACGATGTTTCAGCTCGTGATTTACAGAAGCGAACCCCACAATGGTTGCAAGGTAAAACATTAGATCGCAGTACACCAATTGGACCGTGCTTAGTTACAACGGATGAACTAAAAGACCCATCGAAACTTGCAATCACATCTCGTGTAAATGGTGAAGTCCGTCAAGTATCGAATACATCTCAGCTAATTTTTGATGTCCCATACCTAATTTCATTTATTTCGAATTTAATCACTTTGTCTCCAGGCGATATTATCTTAACAGGCACGCCAGATGGTGTAGGGTTCGCCCAAAAACCACCACAATTCTTACAAACAGGAGATATTGTTACACTGGAGATTGAAGGAATTGGTGTAATGGAAAACAAAGTAACCAATAAAAAGTAAGTGCAATTTAAATGAAAGACTGCCCAGCTGGGTAGTCTTTTTTTCTGGCTCAATAACAACCGAAAATACCTACTGCAAAAAGTCCACTCTATTTCGTTCTCATCTAGAGATAATCCATACAACAAAACCGTATATTTATTCAAATAATTGAATTATAATCATAAAATACAAAATAACCATTGTATAAACATACATTTTAAAGTATAATAATTAACCACAATCAAGTTCGGATTAGGAGTGAAAATATAACATGAGAGTAGCAATTATAGGAGGAACAGGTTATGGAGCAGTTGAGTTAGCTCGTATACTTAAAATGCATCCGTATGCAGAGTTGACAACCGTTATCTCACATTCGCAGAGTGGAAATTCTCTTGCTGAAGTATATCCACACATGACAGGTATTATCGAACAATCTATGAAAACGTTAGATGTGAAAGCTTTAAGTAAAACAATTGATCTTGTCTTCTTTGCCACTCCATCAAATGTGAGTAAGGAGATTGTCCCGGAATTTTTACAGTATGGTGTTACGTGTATTGATCTTTCAGGGGATTTCCGATTAAAATCTCCGGAACTATATGCTGAATGGTATCAAGCGCCAGCAGCAGCTTCAGTTTATTTAGATAAAGCAGTTTACGGGCTCAGTGAGATATATCAAGAAAATATTAAAAAAGCAAAACTAATTGCTAATCCAGGCTGTTATCCTACTGCAACACTCTTAGGGTTAATACCAATTATCCAAAAAGAGTGGATTGATCCAAATAGCGTTATTGTTGATGGTAAAACAGGAGTATCTGGAGCAGGGAGGGGCCTTTCATTAAATGTTCATTTTTCTGAAATGAATGAAAATGTTAAGGCTTATAAATTAGGAACACATAAACATATTCCAGAAATGGAGCAGGTACTTAAACAAGAAGCGAATACCGACATTCAAGTAACTTTTACCCCACATATTGTGCCAATGACACGGGGGATTATGACAACAATTTATGCGGATCTGACAGAATCTGTTGATCAAGTCACGATTCAACAGTTATATCATGAATTCTATCAAACCCAACCTTTTGTTCGAATTCGTCCAGAAGGGATATTGCCAACAACAAAAGAGGTTTATGGAAGTAATTATTGCGACATTGCAATTCATCTAGATAAACGAACTGACAAGCTAACGATCGTATCAGTGATTGATAACCTAGTTAAAGGTGCAGCAGGTCAAGCAATTCAAAATATGAATATTATCAACGGTTGGGAAGAAACGGCGGGATTAGAACATCCCCCTATTTATCCATAAGGAGGTAACGAAAATGAATCAGATGACGTTGGAAAAGATAAACGTACTTATGAACGGAAATATTGCAACACCAGCTGGGTTCACTGCAGGAGGACTACATTGTGGCATTCGAAAGAAAAAACTTGACCTTGGTTGGATTTATTCAGAAAAGCCTGCAACACCAGCTGGTGTGTATACAACAAATCTTTTTCAGGCGGCACCACTAAAAGTCACACAAGAAAGCATAAATACAAATCATTTACTTCAAGGGATTATTGTTAATTCTGGTATTGCTAATGCTTGCACAGGGGAACAAGGTTTAGCAGATGCTTATGAAATGAGAAAATTATTTGCAGAAAAAATGCAAATCCCTACACACTTCGCAGCAGTGGCTTCAACTGGGTTAATTGGAGAATTGTTACCAATGGATGCGATTCGGAATGGGATAACCGAGCTGGATGAAAAGAAGCATCAACAAAGTGAACGGTTTGAAAATGCTATTTTAACGACAGACACAAAAGAAAAAGGAATAGCTATTCAATTTGAGATAGATGGTAAAGTCATTACAATTGGTGGAGCGGCAAAAGGATCGGGTATGATCCATCCGAATATGGCAACAATGCTTAGTTTTATTACAACAGATGCAGACGTTGAGGATACAGCATTACAAGATGCTCTAAGACAGATCACTAATAAATCGTTTAATATGATTACGGTAGATGGTGATACAAGTACAAATGACATGGTGCTTGTGTTAGCAAATGGTATGGCAGAAAACAAGACATTAAATCCAGATCATCCAGAATGGGATGTTTTTCTCAAAGGACTTTTCTTTGTTTGCCAATCACTTGCTAAGGAGATTGCTAGAGATGGTGAAGGTGCTAGTAAATTAATTGAAGTCCAAGTAAAAGGTGCAGAAACAGAAGAAGCGGCTCGCGCGATTAGTAAAGCAATTATATCTTCTAATCTAGTAAAAACTGCGATTCATGGTGCAGATGCAAACTGGGGGCGCGTTATTACCGCGATTGGCTATAGTGGTGCAAACTTAGATCCGAATCATGTTGGTGTAGCATTAGGGTCTATTGATGTTGTGGCTAATGGCATGCCAGTATCATTTGACGAGGGTGAGGCAAAGCAATATCTGATGCAGGATACTGTTACAATTTATGCCAGTGTTGGTGATGGAGAAGGAGAAGCTACTGCTTGGGGATGTGACCTTTCTTATGAATATGTCAGAATTAATGCTTCTTACCGGACATAAGGGGATGAAAATATGGAATATATCGTAATTAAATGTGGCGGGAGTATCGTTGATCAGCTTCCTCAAGCTTTTTATAAAAATATTGCCCAAATCCAACAAAGTAAAAAAGTGAAACCAATTATTGTGCATGGTGGTGGGGCACTGATTTCTTCTCGATTAAAACAAATGAATGTTGCAACAACATTTGTAAATGGCTTACGTGTAACAACAAGCGAAGTGTTAGATGTGGTTGAAATGGTTTTAAGTGGTTCTGTTAACAAACAAATTGTTCGAAACATTATGCAAGAGGGTGTATCAGCGTTTGGCATGAGCGGTATTGATGGCAATCTATTACATGCGAATAAAGCGGAATATGCAAAGGACTTAGGGTATGTTGGTGACATCGATCAAGTAAATGTCGAGTTATTAAAAAATGTCATGGCGCAAGGATTTATTCCTGTTGTATCACCAATTGCAATTGGGAAAGAGGGTCAACGCTACAATGTTAATGCAGATACAGCCGCTGCAGCAATAGCGCAAGCATTACAAGCTAAACTATGTTTTATTAGTGATATTCCTGGTATTTATGTCGAGGAAAACGGGGAGAAAACAACCTTACACTATACAGATAAAGCACAAATTGAATCGCTAATTAAAACAAAAGTGATACAAGGTGGCATGATCCCTAAAGTAAAAGCAGCATTAACAGCACTTGCAGCTAACGTGCCAGAAGTTTCAATTGTTAATGGAATGGACGCAAATGCCTTACCATGTTTTGTTGATGGAAAAGAAGTAGGTACAAGAATTCGGCTAGAGGAGGCATCTCATGTCTGAAAAAGTAATCATAGAAAAAAAGTCAGCAGTAATGCCAACATACAATCGTTTTCCAATCGCCTTAACAAAAGGAAAAGGAAGCTATGTCTGGGATGATAATGAGAAAAAGTATCTTGATTACACAGCAGGTATAGCCACATGTAACTTAGGTCATGTTCCTGATGTGGTAAAAACAGCAACTGAAGAACAGCTAAATAACCTCTGGCACTGCTCTAATTTATATACGATTCCAGCACAAGAAGCTTTAGCAGAAAAACTAGTAAAAAATAGCAGTGGGGATCAGGTTTTCTTTTGTAATAGTGGAGCTGAAGCAAATGAAGCGGCAATTAAAATAGCTAGACGATATGCACAACAAGTCAACAAAACAGCTAGATATGAAGTGGTCACTTTTAATCAATCATTTCATGGACGCACATTGGCAACCCTTTCTGCAACAGGACAGGAGAAGATTCAAACTGGATTTCAACCGCTAATGCCGGGTTTTCGTTACCTGCCCTATAACGATATCGAAGCACTTGAAGATTTGATTCACCCAGAAACATGTGCAGTTATGTTAGAACTTGTGCAAGGTGAGGGTGGTGTGATTCCAGCTGAGCCTGATTGGGTGGAAAAGGTTGTGCGATTATGCCAAGAAAATGATGTGCTGGTAATGGTTGATGAAATTCAAACAGGCATGGGTAGAACCGGTACACTATTTGCGTATCAACAGTTTGATTTCGAACCTGATGTGATTAGTGTTGCAAAAGGATTGGGATCGGGTTTTCCGATTGGTGCACTAATTGCAAGAAATAATGTTGCAAAAGCATTTGATCCAGGTTCGCACGGTAGTACTTTTGGTGGTAATCCACTTGCTACTACGGCTGGTTTAGCTACCATTAAAGAAATGACTGAAACAGACGTGCTTGAAAAAGCAATAGAACAAATCGCTTATCTATGGACCAAATTAGAAGATCTGAATACAAAGTATGACCAGATACTAGATATAAGAGGAAGAGGCTTTTTAATTGGTATTGAAATTAGTGGGAAAGCAATAGAGTATGTTACAAAAGCACGCGAGTCACATCAGTTACTTTTATTAGTAGCTGGAGAAAAGGTGATTCGAATCCTGCCGCCATTATCAACAACTAGGGAAGAAATTGATCAAGCGGTTGGTGTTTTGGATCAGTTATTTGCAGAAATAAATTAATAACATAGTTAGAATTGGATTAATCAGTAAAACATGCGTTCAAAAGGTTGGTAAATTGAAAGCAAACAGGGTATGGTGATTGACTCTGTTATGGGTGTGTTTTTAAATGATATATCGGTCGTCACGCAATCACGCAAATAAATAATTCGACAGGTGAATTAGAAATATTGACATTAGGCGTATGCACAGATATAATAGTTCGAGTAAATGGATACGATTCCGTTGCAAACGGGAGAGGTTCTTAGCAACAAACCCTCTATAAAAAACTAAGGGCATATGACGTGTTCAAAGCCATATCCTTAGGGGTGGCTTTTTTTATTTGTAAAAAAGGATGTTCAAAAAGTCGCCAAATGATAAGCAGCGCATCTCTTCGTTGGCTCGTTCTTCCGGTCCTCGTGTAGGGAAAGCCTACACTCCGGTCCTCAGAAACTTCGCCGCCTCGACCTGCTTGCTTCTGATTTGCCGATTTTTGAACACTTACTAAAAAAAGGAGGTTATCTTAGATGGCTGGAAGAAAAGATGAAGATTTACAAGACCTTTCATTATTAGGAAATCAAGCAACGAAATATGCGTTTGATTATACACCTGAAGTATTAGAAACGTTCGATAATAAACACCCAAATCGTGATTATTTTGTTAAATTTAATTGCCCAGAATTCACAACGCTTTGTCCTAAAACACATCAACCTGATTTTGGTGTCGTATATATCAGTTATATACCTGGTGAAAAAATGGTAGAAAGTAAGTCATTGAAACTATATTTATTTAGTTTCCGAAATCATGGTGATTTTCATGAAGATAGCATGAACATTATTATGAATGATTTAATTGACTTAATGGATCCACGCTATATTGAAGTATGGGGGAAATTCACGCCAAGAGGTGGTATTTCAATTGATCCATACTGTAATTATGGTAAACCAGGAACAAAGTATGAACAAATGGCTGATCACCGTTTAATGAATCACGATATGTACCCAGAAAAGATCGATAATCGCTAATGAGGGTTAGCTAAAGAGTCTCCTTTATACTAATTAAAAAGGGAGAGGGATAAGATGTTTGTTTATTTAAATGCATTATTTGTTGGGTTATTAATCTTGTCTAATATTATATCAGTAAAATTATTTAGTGTTGGTAGCTTCGTTTTACCAGCAGCAGCAATTGTGTATGTTGTGACGTATTTGATTACCGACGTAATTGGTGAGGTTTATGGGAAAGAAGCAGCAATGAAAACAGTCAGGGCTGGATTTTTCACCCAGGTAGTTGCACTCTTATTCGTTCTGGCTTCAATTCACCTACCAGCAGCAGACATTTTTGGTATGCAAGCTGAATTTGAAGCAATATTAGGTGGAAGCTTTCGCGTAATGCTAGCAAGTCTTTTGGCATATGTAGTCAGCCAACATATTGATGTGTCAATTTTTCACCGTTTAAAAATGAAACATGGTGAAAAAAAACTGTGGTTACGTAACAACTTATCAACAGTTTCAAGTCAATTACTAGATACAGTTATTTTTATTGTAGTAGCATTTTTTGGTACAGTTCCGACAGGTGTTTTGCTCGGCATGATTGCTACCCAATATGTCTTTAAATTTGTTGTAGCATTAGTAGATACACCAATTACTTATCTACTTGTACGAATTGCGAAAAAGGAACAAGTTCAACAGATAGAAAGACCATCTCAAATACAAGTTAGCTAATGTTAAACAGTTTCTCATAATCCATGGGAAGCTGTTTTTTTATGCAAAAAATTAATTCGACCAAACGTCTCTAGTATAATTGCATAGAAGCTCTATAATCTAGTAAAATACAGATGAGACTAAACATTGAATAAAAGACAGCATTTAATCTATAGCTATAGAAGGGGCGTTATCTGATGACAACAACATTTAAAGCATATCAATTAACAAAAGAAAACGAACAAGTTGAAGGCAAAGTTACAGATCTAACCATTCATGATTTACCAGAAGGAGAAGTGCTAATTAAAGTACACTACTCTAGTGTGAATTACAAAGATGCGATGGCAAACATGCAAAAAAGCGCAATTGTTAAACAGTATCCATTTATTCCAGGTATAGATATAGCTGGAGAAGTAGTAGAGTCTGCTGATGGTCGTTTTGAAATAGGACAGCATGTTATTGCAACAAGTTATGAAATAGGTGTAACGCATGCTGGTGGATATAGTGAATACGCACGTGTCTCTTCTGAATGGGTGCTTCCACTTCCACAAGGGTTAACAATGAAAGAAGCGATGCTATTTGGGACAGCAGGTTTTACAGCTGCAGTATCGATTGACCGTTTAGAGAAAAATGGTTTAACACCTGATAAAGGGCAAGTGCTTGTAACAGGTGCCTCTGGTGGCGTTGGAAGCATGGCGATCGCGATGCTAGCTAAAAAAGGATATGATGTTGTTGCCAGTACGGGTAAAGTGGAGGAAGCTGATTTCTTTAAAAAAATCGGTGCAAATGAAGTGATTGATCGCGATGCAGTTTATGAAGAAAAGGTACGTGCATTAGACAAACAAAAGTGGGCAGCAGCAGTTGATCCTGTTGGTGGTCAAACATTAGCCTCAATCTTAAGTAAACTGAAATATGATGGTGCGGTTGCTGTTAGTGGATTGACAGGTGGAGTTAAAGTACCTGCAACAGTTTATCCATTTATTTTACGGGGCATTAGCCTGTTAGGTGTTGATACAGTTTATTGTTCAATGGAATTAAGAAATAAGATATGGAGAAGAATGGCAAATGATTTAAAACCTAGTAAACATGCTATGCAAACAATTTTACGTCAAGAGGTTGGATTAGGGGACTTGGCAACTGTACTTCCTACTATGATTGAAGAAAAAGCTCTAGGAAGAACAATAGTAAAAGTTACTAAATAAGTAAGTATACTTTCTTGTTTATTGAAAACAATAAGTTTATTAATAAATAAGAAGGGAACGATTACTAATGAATTTACGAACCGGTTTGTTAGCGCTAGTTTTTTCGGTAATAATGATAGGATCTGGAATCTTAACAGTTGGAGCAGAACCAGATCATCATCACAAACCTAAATTTCAAGATGTTGAATTAAATGAAGAACAGATGAAAGAGTTAAAGATAAGATA
The DNA here is from genome assembly GCF_003426025.1 of Paraliobacillus quinghaiensis. Taxonomy (GTDB): domain Bacteria; phylum Bacillota; class Bacilli; order Bacillales; family Amphibacillaceae; genus Paraliobacillus_A; species Paraliobacillus_A quinghaiensis. The sequence continues at coordinate 1,599 of NZ_QJSH01000030.1, read as the reverse complement.
TGAAGATTTGATTAACCAAAGAAAAGGTATTATTGAGAAATACAAAGAATTTGGTGTTTTATCTGAAGAAGATGCCACTAAAATGCAAGAATACCTTGATCTTTATTTAGAGAAATTAGAGTCTGATGGGTTTATTCCAAAATGGGGTGAACGAAAACACAGACATCAGTAGTAGGAAGAACCCAATTTTAGTAGAATTGGGTTCTTTTTATTATATTGCGTTTTTTTAAGTATAAAAAGATATAACAGATTACTTTAAAAGTAATGCCAAATAAACCTTCCGTAGTAGATGGAGCTGTCCGATGTTTAAAAGCCATCATCAAAGAGCTATTAATCATCCTGTAACGTTGGTAAGTTGTGGATAATTTAATCATTTCAATTAGCACCAATCAATATATAAATGTTATAATAATCAAAATGTACTTGTACGAATAAGTTTATGAATTAGCCGAGAACACTCGTGACTTCAGTCATGAGATGAATCGGCTTCGGACAAGGGATGGGCATTTGCCATCTCAATTGTCCGACTGTTTGCGTGCTACATGTAAGTAATTAGATACGAGTTTTTGTACAAATCATCCCCTTGAAATTAAGGAACGAATGTTTGTTTCACTCTCTCGAAAATGGTATAATTGACCTAATGAGGAGGTGAAACTATGATTGTAAACAAAGCCTATAAATTTCGCATCTATCCCAATAAAAAACAGACTGAACTTATCAATAAAACCATTGGTTGTTCAAGATTCGTTTTTAACTTCTTTTTCGGGAAACAAAAAGAAAAAGATGCTTATTGGTATATCACTCGGGAAATGGTTCAAAATGGTCACCTGCCAGCGAACAACTGGAAAGGGAAGTGTTTAAATAAATACACCACAGTCAAATCTCTCCCTGAATTAAAGAAACATTATGCGTTTTTAAAAGAGGTTGATAGTATTGCCTTGCAAAGATCAGTTGAAAATTTAGCCAATTCCTATAATTGTTACTACAAGAAACAAAATAAATACCCCCGTTTCAAATCTAAAAAGAATACTGTTCAGTCTTATACAACAAAACAAACAAATGGAAATATTGCAGTATTAGATAAACACATTAAATTACCAAAACTGGGACTTGTTCGTTATGCTAAAAGTCGAGAAGTAATAGGTAGGATCTTGAATGTTACCGTTAGGCGAAACCCTTCTGGAAAATACTTTGTGTCTATATTAACCGAAACACAAGTTAAAGAATTACCTAAAACAGGCTCAGCTATTGGAATAGATGTAGGCCTAAAAAATGTTGCTACTCTTTCTGATGGGACAATCTATTCTAATCCAAAGTTTTTCCGAACCTTGGAAGAAAAGTTAGCCAAAGCACAAAGGATTATGAGTAGACGCACAAAAGGTGGTGCAAATTGGAATAAAGCTAGAATTAAAGTAGCTCGTATCCATGAAAAAATTTCTAACGCACGAAAAGATTACTTAGATAAAATCTCTACTGAGATTGTCAAAAACCACGACGTGATCGGAATGGAAGATTTGTCAGTAAGTAATATGCTCAAAAATCACAACCTGGCAAAGGCAATCAGTGAAGTATCGTGGGCAGAATTTAAAGTAATGCTTG
>NZ_QJSH01000029.1 GCF_003426025.1 Paraliobacillus quinghaiensis | reverse complement strand
CCGAAGGGGTCATCTTGCTTCCCGCGCTCGACTTGCATGTATTAGGCACGCCGCCAGCGTTCGTCCTGAGCCAAGATCAAACTCTCCATAAAATGCGAGCTTGGTTGCTCATTTAAAATACTAGCTTGTTTCTTACTTAACATACTGGTTGTTTCGTTCAGTTTTCAAAGATCAATTTTGCGCCGTTGTTTTCGACAGCTTTTACATTATATAAAAAACAAAATCAAAAGTCAATAGTTTTTTATAATTGTTTTTTTGCCTGTTTTGCTTTTCAAAAGCAGCGACTTAATTAATATACCATTACAGAAAAGTAATGTCAACAATTAATTTTGTCTCACGACACTGTTCTGTACAACAGAAATTAATATATCATTATTATCTAGAAAAAGCAATAATATATTAACAAGAATCTTAATTTAACTATATAAATAAAAATTAATAGAATAAAACCCTACAATCAAGCGATTGTAGGGTTTCCATTTAGCTCGTTCTCTATTACGATTCACTACGATTACGCATTTGCGGGAATAGTAATACGTCACGAATTGAAGGTGCATTCGTTAAGAGCATCACTAAACGATCAATTCCAATCCCTAGCCCACCAGTTGGAGGCATTCCATATTCTAATGCCTCTAAGAAATCTTCATCCATTTCATGCGCTTCATCATTTCCTTCTGCTTTCTCTTTTACCTGAGCTTCGAAACGTTCACGTTGATCAATCGGATCATTCAATTCCGAAAACGCATTCGCATGTTCACGTTTAACAATAAACAATTCAAAACGATCAGTAAATCGGCCATCTTCTTTATTTTTCTTTGCAAGAGGAGAGATCTCAACTGGATGTCCAAATACAAATGTAGGTTGGATGAGCTTGTCCTCCACCCGTTGCTCAAAGAATTCATTAACAATATGACCAAATGTCATAGTATCTTTAATTTGAACCCCATGTTCCTTAGCAAGTTCTCTTGCTTCTTCATCTGTCATCTGTTTCCAGAAATCTACACCTGTATGGTCTTTGATAGCATCAACCATATGAACTCTTTTCCACTGCGGCTCTAAATTCACTTCTTCTTCACCATACATAATAGTTGTTGATCCAACTACTTCTTTAGCAATATGAGCCACCATGTTCTCTACTAATGCCATAACATCATGATAATCTGCGTAAGCCTCATATAGTTCTAACATTGTAAACTCAGGATTATGACGTGTCGAGACTCCCTCATTACGGAATACACGCCCTATTTCATAGACTTTCTCCATTCCACCCACGATTAATCGTTTTAAATGAAGTTCGATTGCAATCCTCATATATAACGGCATATCTAATGCATTATGATGTGTCGCAAATGGACGCGCAGATGCACCCCCAGCAATACCGTGCATCATAGGTGTCTCCACTTCCAAGAAACCGGCACTGTCTAAATAACGACGCATTGATTGAATAATTTTACTTCTCATTATAAATGTATCTTTACTTTCAGGGTTTGTAATAAGATCTAGATAGCGCTGGCGATAACGCTGTTCCACATCTTTTAAGCCATGGAACTTTTCAGGGAGTGGACGTAATGATTTGGTTAACACCCAAAATTCAGTAGCTTTCACGGAAAGCTCACCAACATTGGTTTTAAAAACTGTACCAGTTACTCCAACAATGTCTCCTAAATCAGCTGCATTAAATAGGTCATATGCCTCTTCTCCAATTTTATCTTTTCTTACATATAATTGAATCTGACCACTTAGATCTTGAATATGAGAGAATCCAGCTTTCCCTTTCCCTCTTTTTGTCATGATTCGTCCAGCGATGGTAGTTTCAATTGCTTTTTCCTCTAACTCTTCTTTTGTGAACTGATCATATGTTTCTACTAAACCCGAAGCTAAATGTGTACGATCAAACTTATCTCCAAACGGGTCAACACCCTGTTCTCTGATAGCTTTTAACTTATCACGTCGCACCTGCATATGTTCATTAAGTTCCTCTGACATCTTCATTTCACTCCCGTTTTAATTGTATTATTGATTGATTATATAATAGCAATACAAATTACTAATTAAATATTTATATAAGCATATAAACCTGTTATTTATCATAACATAATGAATTAATAATTTACTCAATAATTATTAATAAAGAATACCTTGTTGTTAAGAGTTCAACAGATCCTTTCTCACTTTTGTTATCCTTCATTTTTTTCAAGAGGCTGTAACTCCTCTAACGAAATCCCCAACACCTGTGTTGTTCGATTTAACAAGTCGTGTGAAGGCTTACGCATCCCTCGTTCAACTTCACCAATTAATGAAACTGAAATACCTACCTTTTTGGCAAATTGAATTTGTGTATACCCTTTTAATTTGCGGTATGCCTTTATCCTTCTTCCCCAGCGGATTGAATCCATTTAACTACGCCTCTTTTCTCTTCTGTTGGTAAATCAGCTAAAGCACGAACGATACTTTTATTGCTAGATGGAAGCTTCCCACTGGGATTCACATCGAGTAAAGGTATTAATACAAATGCCCGTTCTTCTATTCTAGGATGTGGAATAATTAATTGTTCCGTCTCCATATTTTCTTGATTATAGAGTAAAATGTCAAGGTCTATTGTTCGAGGTCCCCATTTAACCTCTCTTTTTCGACCTAATTTTCGCTCAATTTTTTGGCATGCATTAAGTAATGCAAATGGTTTTAAACTCGTTTCTATTTTTACAACCATATTTAAAAAGTTTGCTTGCTCTTCATATCCCACTGGAATAGTTTCGTAAATCAAGGACTCTTCTATAACATTTAGCTGTTCAACTTGATCCAAAGCATTAATTGCTTTTTGTAAATACGTGAACCTAGGTTCTATATTTGACCCTAAGGCAATATAAGCATAAATCATTTGGATTGCTCCCGATAAATTTCAACGGCAACTGCTTGTATATGCCCAGCAATTGGGGCATCTGGCTTATTAACTTTGACACGGCATGCTTTTAATTGGCTAAAATTTTCTAACAACCTTGATGCAATTGTTTCAGCTACCGCTTCAATAAGTTTAAAAGATTTTCCTTCGACTACCTCTTGGGTTAGTTGATATACATAACCATAATTAATGGATTCCTCCATCTGATCGGACACCCCAGCTTTACGCAAGTCAAGCTCCAATATTACGTCAACAAAGAATCTTTGCCCTAATTTATTCTCTTCCGGAAACAATCCGTGATAACCGTAAAAGGCCATTTTATCAAGATAAATCTTATCCATCTATAGAACCTCCTTTACCTATCAATACGTCCATCATTTTAGCTGATCTGACATTCATTTCTACATTATGTACCCGAACTATATCCACACCTTTTGTAATACCAAAACACGTTGTTGCTGCTGTTGCCTCATCACGTTGATTAATAGGTAAATTTAATACTTTTCCTATCACCGACTTACGAGATGCCCCTAATAACAACGGGTATCCTAATGACAGTAGTTGGTCAAGGACACGTATCAATTCCAAATTTTGATCAGCGCTTTTTGCAAATCCAATACCTGGATCCAATATGATTTTCTCTGGCCTAACTCCCTTTTCTACTGCGATATCAATACTTTCTTGTAGATCAGCCTTCACATCTTCCAATAAAGATATATAAGATACATTCTTTCTATTATGCGTTAAAATAATCGGCACATTAAATGTTGCAGCAACTTGAGCTATTTCCGGTTCCCGTTTTGCTCCCCATACATCATTAATAATATCTGCGCCCGCCTCAATAGCTTGCTTTGCAGTTTCTGCTTTAAAAGTATCAATTGAAATGGGAATAGAGACTGCTTGACGAACTTTTCTTATAATTGGTACGACACGCGCTATTTCCTCTTCGGTTGAAACTGGAGTGTAACCAGGTCTAGTAGACTCTCCACCTATATCGATGATATCTGCACCAGCTTGTTCCATTTGAATAGCTTGCTTAACAGCACTCTCCATTAAGTTAAACTTTCCACCATCGGAAAAAGAATCTGGTGTTACATTTAAAATACCCATAATAGCCGTCTTCTGCGCTAAATTTATAGAGCCTTGTTTTGTTAGAATAACCCGATTCATCTAATCGCCCCTACTTTTTACACCTATTTTACCATCAAATACTACAAATAATCACCTATTACGACATTTTTAGCAAGGAAAATGAGAAAAAGAAAAGGTAGCCTCTATCGAGACCACCTTTCACCTGATTATTACAAATTATTCAGTATCAAATTGATAAAGCGGTGTAGACAAGTAACGTTCTCCGTTACTTGGTATAACAGCTAATACCTTTTTACCTTCTCCTAGTTGTTTGGCTACTTGTCTGGCTGCATGAATTGCAGCTCCAGAAGATACACCACCTAATAAACCTTCATTGCGCGCAGCTTCTCTTGCCGCAGCATATGCATCTTCATTACTTACTGTAATTACTTCATCATACACTTCAGTATTTAATACTTCCGGCACAAAGCCAGCACCAATACCTTGGATTTTATGTGGTCCTGGTTCTCCACCAGATAAAATTGCGGATCCCTCTGGCTCAACAGCAACTATTTTGATATCTTTATATTTTTCCTTTAACACTTTTCCAGCACCAGTTATCGTGCCACCAGTTCCAATACCTGCAACAAAGGCATCCAGTTGCTCACCCATTTGTTCCATAATTTCTTTACCTGTAGTACGTTCGTGTACAGTTGGATTTGCTTTATTGTTAAATTGTTGCGGCATAAAGTAACCATTTTCTTCTTGTAGTTCTTTCGCCTTCTTTATTGCACCTTTCATACCGTCAGCACCAGGGGTTAATACTAATTCAGCCCCATAAGCACGCAATAGATTACGACGTTCTGTGCTCATTGTATCGGGCATAACTAATATTGCTTTATACCCCTTGCTTGCTGCGACCATCGCCAAACCAATACCAGTGTTACCACTTGTAGGCTCGACAATTGTCTTATCAGCTGTTAGTTCTCCACTTTCTTCGGCAGCCTCGATCATAGCAAGCGCAATCCGATCTTTTACAGAACTTCCAGGATTCATAAATTCTAATTTAACATAAATTTCTGCAGCTCCCTGATCAGCCGTACGATTTAATTTTACAATTGGAGTATTGCCAATTAATCCAACAATTGATTCTGCTACTTTCATGTAAATCACTCCTAATCCCGAGTATTCTTATTTGTTTAATTTAACTATACGCTAATTAACATACAACTGTCAACTGTTTCTAATAAATCCAATCAACCTCTAACTGATTCCACAAGTCAGAAGGTTCAGGAGTTTTCTCCATCTTCGTTAACGCAATTTCTCGACGAATATGATTATACAATGTATTATAGCTTAAATTTATATCCGGTAATTCGCGATGCAAATAGATAATTGCTATCCTACCATTGTTACCTATTCTGAAGGGATCACTATAGGTATGCTCTTCCATCCCTATAGCTTGTTGAAAATAATCACTATGCAAAAAACTACTTGTTTCTGTATAATAGCCCAAATAGCCGCCATCACGCTTAGTTGCATCATCAAGTGTATATTCACGAGCTAACGCTGCAAATGAAGCACCACTTTCAAGTTCATCAATTACTTTGTTAGCAGCTGTCTCGTTATTTAATAAAATATGCGATACTTGAATGGAGTGAGAAAATTCGTATTGACCTTTATACTCATTAAAATACGTCTGAATTTCCTGCTCAGAAACCGCAATATCCTGTGTTGATAATTCTTCTAAATATATGCGGTTTTTTATCCCTTTTGTCCATTCCCTTTGTTTAACTGCAATTTCTTCTTCTGTTAATACCCCTTCCATTGTAAAAAGCAGGGAAAGTTCCAAATCAATCACTTCATCGTTTATAGTTACTTCCTGTTCTTTGGCTAGTTGGGTAATCACTTCTTCATTCACCATTTTCTCTAAAGCTTCTCGACCATATTCTTCTTCTAAAGTAGAAACCCAGTGATTATAGGTGATCTCCTCTCCCCCTATTGTTGCAACTGGTTCTTTTTGATCTACTTCAACAGAAAAATCTTCAACTGTATTTGCTTCGCCATCATTTCGATTAAGTAACCAAATCCCAGCCGTCAAAACATTTGTAATTAAAAGTAGGAGGATAACCCTCCAAAGAAACTTGCGTGTCATAACTATTCCCCTTATGCTTTTTTAAGTTCTCTAAGCTCATCAATGTTTAATCTATATTGTTCATTACAGAAATGACATGTGGCTTCTGCCCCTTGATCTTCTTCTATCATTAGGTCAATTTCTTCATCACCTAAGCTTTGAATCGCATTTTTAATCCGATCTTTTGAACATGAACAATGGAATTGCACTGGTAAACTTTCATGAATTTTAACATTTTCATCGCCAAATAATAGCATTAAGATTTGTTGGGGCGTGTTCCCTTCTCGAATCAACGTAGAAATTGGTGGTATACTGGCAATTTTCTTTTCAATTAGTTCAATTGTCTCATCAGTAGCACCTGGCATCACCTGTAAAATAAATCCTCCTGCAGCTAATATTGTATGGTCTGGATTTACTAATACTCCCGCCCCTACTGCTGATGGTACTTGTTCGGAATTAGCAAAATAATAGGTGAAATCCTCACTCACTTCACCTGACACGATGGGAACTTGCCCGGTAAAGTGTTCCTTTAAACCTAAGTCTTTTACAACACTTAAATTTCCTGTCGTACCAACAGCTCTTGCTACATCCAACTTCCCTTTATTATTCAAATCAAAATCGACATGTGGATTTGTAATATAGCCACGAACCTCTCCTTTTGCATTCGCATCTGCAACGATAGGACCAACTGGACCATCACCTTCTAGCTTAACAGTTAACTTATCCTGCCCTTTTAACATCGCCCCCATCATTGTTGAAATTGTAATTGTTCTTCCAAGAGCAGCTGAGGCTGTTGCCCATGTATCGTGACGCCTTCTTGCTTCTTCAACTGTTTCTGTAGATTGAATAGCATATGCCCTAACTGTTCCTTGAAACGCTGTTGCTTTAATTAAATAATCCTTCATCTATAAATATACTCCTTTTTGATTAACTTGTTTTCAAATAATGTTATTATCCTAAAAATTAAGTTCGTAGTTCATATAAAACACGCACTAAAAATATCAAATTAAATTAGATTTATTCATCTTTTCATATATTACATACAGTCCCTTTAATGTTAAGGCAGGGTCAACAATGTCCACCATGCTTGATTCACCTGCAATCAATGCTGCCAATCCACCCGTTGCAACTACTTGAGGGTTCACGTCACTGACCTTTTTAAACCTTCTAACAACCTCATCAACTTGTCCAACATAGCCAAAGTAGACACCAGATTGCATCGCTTCAACAGTAGATAACCCTATAATTTCTTCAGGATGCTTAATCTCAACTTTAGGAAGTTTTGCTGCTTTTGAATACAATGCTTCAAGTGAGATATTAATACCTGGTGCAATTGCTCCCCCAACATATTCTTTTTCTTCATTTACGTAACAATACGTTGTCGCTGTACCAAAATCAATTATTATTAGAGGTGCCCCATAAGATTCAATTGCTCCTATAGCATTAACAATACGATCAGCACCTAATTCATTTGGATTAGGATATTTCATTTTTAAAAATAACTCGATTGTTTCAGTTCCAACAATTATAGGTTTTAGATTAAAATATTTTTCTGCCATCCGATCAAAAGCATACATAATCGGTGGTACAACAGAGGAGATAATAATTGCTTTTATATCAGAAAAAAGCAAACCATCATGTTCAAACAATGATTTAACTAACATGGCAAATTCATCTTCCGTCTTATCACGGTCTGTTTTAATTCGCCATTGGTATTTTAATTCTCCGCTATCAAAGATCCCTAATACTGTATTGGTATTTCCAACATCTAACACAAAAATCATTATCTTTCACCAACTCTACCATAATTATTTTTTTCATCATATCATATTATTTACTATACTTCTGATTGTATCGGGTTCATTTGAAAAAAAACAGTAAAAATACTTACACTTGATCATATTTCACTATATCTTCATGAAACTTTTTATATAATTGTTTGTTTACAATTTTTAAAAAAGTGCGCATTAACGAATCCGCTCCTCAAATGAAATTGGTTTCCTTTCCACAGGCACGACAAGGGTCATGCAAGCGTTGTCCGACTAGGACAGTTTTAGCGTGTGGTTCTCCCCTCTCAAGTCGAAGATATCCACTTGGTAGAGTTTTTTTCTTTACCAATGAAAGCTTTAGACTGAGCACACGGAAAGCGAAGCCATTTTCTGACGTAGCGGATTAGAAGTTTAGAACACAGTTTCATAAAAAAACTGATGCTCAAACCACCAAAGGTGAATTTTTGCATCAGTTTTTTACTACTTATTCTTTTTTGTCTGAACCTGATTCATCGCTAGTTGCATCATTATCTTGATCAAATTCGGAAGAGATAGAGTTTGTCTCTTCTTCAGATTTTGATTGGATGTTAACCTTCAAGTCTTTTTGTTCAGCCGTCTGAGTTTTGTCCTCTAATGGACCTTCCCCATCTTGTTCTGAAACAACCGGATCAGGAAGTACACCATGTTCAAATAGTGATTTAATTTGAGATGCATCTAAAGTCTCCACTTCCAATAAAGATTTCGCAACTAATTCTAGTTTATCTTTGTTTTCAGTTAGAATTTCTTTAGCACGTGCATAACATTGATTAATAAAGCTTTGGATTTCTTGATCAATTTCATAAGCAATTGCATCACTGTAATTTGATTCATTTTGCATGTCGCGCCCCAAGAACACTTGGCCACCAGAACCACCAAATTGCAACGGTCCGATCTTCTCACTCATGCCGTATTCACTTACCATCTTACGCGCAATATTTGTGGCACGCTCAAAATCATTATGAGCCCCTGTACTTACTTCTCCAAAGATTACTTCTTCAGCTACTCGACCACCAAGTAATCCAGTAATCTTATCTAAAAGTTCAGGCTTCGTCATAAAGTAACGATCTTCTTTAGGTAGCATCACAGCATAACCACCTGCTTGGCCACGAGGTACGATTGTAACCTTATGCACCATATCAGCATCATCAAGAACCATCCCAATGATTGTGTGTCCACTTTCATGGTATGCAACAATATTTTTTTCTTTTTCAGAGATAACTCTGCTTTTCTTAGCCGGTCCTGCAATTACACGATCAATTGCTTCATCAACATCGACCATTTCAATCTTTGTTTTATCCCCACGAGCAGCAACTAAAGCCGCTTCGTTTAATAAATTTTCTAGATCAGCGCCAGAAAACCCAGGTGTACGCATTGCAATTGTTTTTAATTCAACATCATCACCAAGCGGCTTGTTACGAGCGTGAACTTTCAACACATCTTCACGCCCACGTAAATCTGGACGATCAACAGTAATTTGTCGGTCAAAACGTCCCGGACGTAATAATGCTGGGTCTAAAATATCTGGACGGTTAGTTGCAGCAATAATGATAATACCTTCATTTTCACCAAAACCATCCATTTCAACTAGCAACTGGTTCAACGTTTGCTCGCGTTCATCGTGACCGCCACCGACACCGGCACCACGTTGACGACCAACCGCGTCAATTTCATCAATAAAGATAATACCTGGTGCATTCTTTTTCGCATTATCAAATAAATCACGAACACGCGAAGCACCAACACCAACAAACATTTCTACAAAGTCAGAACCACTAATCGAGAAAAATGGCACTCCTGCCTCACCAGCAACTGCACGCGCTAGTAATGTTTTACCTGTCCCTGGAGGCCCTACTAATAAAACACCTTTAGGAATTTTTGCACCAATTGCATCAAACTTACGAGGATCTTTTAAGAAATCTACTACCTCAACAAGTTCTTGCTTTTCTTCATCAGCACCAGCAACGTCTTTAAATCTTACTTTCTTTTTCTCTTCTGTGTACATCTTAGCCTTGCTTTTACCAAAGTTCATCACTTTGTTTCCGCCACCCTGTGATTGGCTAAGAAGGAAGAAAAATAAGATAAATATAATCACAAACGGTATCATGGTCGTTAGAAACGTTACCCAACCGCTTGGCTGTTCCTCTGGTTTAACATTTAAAATGTTTTGGTCTTTTGCTTGCTCATAAATATTTGCAACGATGTCTGTATTGTCTGGAATATTTGTAACAAATGTAGTACTATCTTCATCTGTTAACTCCCCTTCAATTCGCATTACACCATTTGAGGGGCGCATCTCCATTTCTGCAATATTACCGTTATCAAGAGCTTGCATAAATTCATTTACTTTATATTCTTCTTCTTGATTATTTTGTCCTGTGAACACTCCCATTACGGATATCACAACTAAAAATATAACAAAATAAAAAATTACATTACGTACTATTCGATTCATTGCCTACCTCCTCCCAAGCGAGAAAACTATAGTAAATAGTACCATATTAAAAAGGTTAATTACAACTAATTGCATTTATCCTTTTAAGATATGCTACCCTTTCTTTTAACATGCTAGTCGTACTTATTCTCCACCATATACATGCGGTTTTAGAACACCTATATATGGAAGGTTGCGATATTTTTCTTGATAGTCTAACCCATAACCAACAACAAATTCATTTGGAACTTTAAAACCCACCACGTCTGCTTTTATATCAACAGTACGTCCTTCAGGTTTATCCAACAAGGTAACTATTTTAATTGATTTTGCTTTTCGGTATTTAAATAAATCAACTAAATAGCTTAATGTAAGACCGCTATCAATGATATCCTCAATAATAAGCAGATCTCTTCCTTCTACTTTTGTGTTTAAGTCTTTTTCAATTTTCACTTCACCTGATGAGCGTAATTCTCCTCCATAACTCGAAACGTCCATAAAATCCATTTCTAAGTATGTATCCATAGAACGAAGTATATCAGACATAAACGGAAGAGCACCTTTTAATACACCAATTGCTAAAGGAAAGCGATCTTGATACTCCTCTGATAATTGCGCGCCAAGTTCCTTACATTTTTCTTGTATTTCTTCTTGTGAAACTAATATCTTTTCGATGTCCTTGTGCATTCCAATCCTCCTAGATATTTTCATTACTTCTATATTCAATTTTAATAAATTGATGCCCATTGGAATGACCTTTCTCAGTTCCCTTTACTAAACCGATAACCCACAACACATCTCCTTGTTGGTCAACAATTAAAGGCCACCTATCTCGCTGATGTAAGGGGATTTTCTTATCAATAAAAATATCCTTCACTTTTTTTCGACCATGCAACCCTTTTACATACATACGGTCCCCTGGCTGTCGATATCTAACCAAAAAAGGAGTTTGTTTCTCTACATCAACCTGAACAATCAACACATTTCTATCTTGATTCTTTGAAAATGGTGGTTTAATTACTGATGCAACAATTTCTGTACCGTCTGGCAGCCTGACCTCGCCAGGAACAGGAAGGAAGTAGGAGAAATTATGTGCTTTTTCCTCTTGGAATTGAAAGTGAATCGACTGATAGGACTTTGTCATCCTCATTTTTTTAGGCAGATCTATCGATGCATTTGCTCTTTCACTATGTATAAGATCAAAAAACTGCTCCTCATGACCATAATGCAAACTATCTGGCAATACATCATAAAGATAATTTAATATTAGATGAAACACACGCCTTTGTAAAGCAAACGGATACTTTTTCAGTAAAATAATTGAACATTCTACTTGTTTCGGTTTATTTATAATATGAACAATAGATTCAAATGCTTTTTGTGCTTGTTGATCCAAATAGTGTGTATCAGCGGTAATTGCCTCACTTAATTTCTGAATAGATCGATGTAGGTTAGGATTTTGCTCCTTTAGCAGTGGCGATAAGTGCATTCTAAAGAAATTTCGTGTATAGAGATCCTCTTCATTCGATGGATCTCTTCTAGGGGTAATACCTTTTTCTTTACAGTAGGATTCAATATCTTTTTTCGTTACAGCCAAAAACGGCCTGATAATTTGACCAGTCGCAAATTCCCGCCTAAGCGGTATCCCAGTCAGTGCAGCGGGGTTTGAGCTACGTGTAAGTCGCATTAACATAGTTTCAATTTGATCATCTCCGTGATGACCTAACACGAGATAATCAGCCTGGTGTTGTTTCATTTGCTCATAAAAAAATGTATAACGCATTTTACGGGCAGCTTCTTGAGTGCCGAGTTTATGTTTTTTCTTATAAGTCGGCACGTCAACTGATGTATTATGAAAAGCAATATTATGCTCGAAACAAAACGCTCTCACATACTCAACATCTTCTCGTGACGCTTCCCCACGTAATCCATGATCTACTGATAGCACAATTAAATGAAAATCCCATTGATGTTTTCTAGCATTTAAGTAATATAATAGAGCCATTGAGTCAGGCCCACCTGAGACACCAATTAACAACGTACTATGGGGTTTCAGAAGATCATGTCGTTTAATAAATCCATCAATTTCATATTCCATTTTTTCATCCAACTTCTTTCGTGAACTAGTAAGCAATTCTATCCTAACACTTTACTAAATACATAGAAAGTCCTTTGCCTAAATTGCGACATAATAGATTACGAAAAAAAGAAATGCTACCATGATAATCACAAAGCTTTCCATCCAAAATAACTTGCTTTTCTGCATGGCTTTTTGAGATCGTTGTTGTTTGTTTCTTTTCGTTATAGTCGTATCAAGTTTTTGATTTGTAACTTTTAAAAGCTTATTGCTTAAATCTTTTTGCATTTCAAGACTTGATTGATATCCTCCTTGCAATGCTTTCTCTAAACAAGCTTGATACGGCATCAACACTTTAGATTGCCTTACTTTTTCTCGCAATGTTCTAGCCGGATATCGCCCACGATCAAATTGATTTGGATAAGCATAATGAAGTGCCATCATCGCTAAAGCAAATAAGTCATAACTCGGCTCTGCTTTACGTGTCCCAGCCTGCCAATAACCTCGATCATAAAACTCCGTATATTCTTTTATTGATCTGCCAATTTGCGTTGTACCACCAACATCAATCCACCGTAACCGTGGAGGTGAAGAACTCACAATTACATTATCTAATTTCAAATCACCAAAAACCCAACCTTGGTGATGTAATCGCTCTAAATCCTTTAATAGCTGTAAGAGTAATACACCTAGCCAATTCTTCCCTCGTTGACGCAAAAAGGAAGCTAGACCTACCCCTTGTACATACTCCATTACATAGAATGAGTAACATGTACCATATTGATCAATCCAATCATCAACATCGATTAAAGAAGGCCCAAGACGAGTTCCTTGGACCTTAGATAGGTGTTTTAAAACATTAACTTCTGTTGTAATCGATGCCGCTTTCTCACTTATTTTTAACGCACTTACTCTACCATCTTTTCTTTTACACAAATAAACAGTACCAATTGCTCCTTTTCCCAATTGCTTTTGGACGACATATACTTGTCTATGCCACTTTCCACTGATAATTGACCCTGGCCTAAGATCAAAAACCGGCTTCTTCGATGGATTCATCGTTTCTATTCATACTCCTTGTTAATTTCATTTTTCCAAATTGATGCATCGCTTCTTTTAGTGCCGGACCAGTAGGTGTAATTCCACCACTCGTTAGTTTTGGAAAAACAGATGAAATCGAGTCTAGTTTATTTGTCCAATCTATTACCTTATTTAATGCTTTTCTTTTCCCAGGAAAAGTATAAATCGCAAATTTGTTCTTACCTATTCTCGCATTCATACTAATAGATAAATCAATTAACGCTTCTTTTACAGTTGGTAATTTGTTTTGCATACTAGCACTAGTATCAACCAAAACAAGTACTTCTACATTACTAGTTTCCCCTAAATCCTCAACAACTTCCATTACTTCTCCTCGCTGTTCAGGTGGTAAAGATTCCATCGTTTGATTAGGGCCTAGTATTTGCTTTAATTCTTGATTCACGACACCTTGTAGCGTTTGTGTCATTGCTTGTTTTGTTACCGTTTGAACTGTTTGTGATAAGGCCTGTTGATAAACGATCTGGCTAACTCCTTCTCCAGCAAGTGCAACTTCTTCAACCTCTTCCAATCCTATTGGTTGTTCACTTTGATCATCTTCTAATACCCCGATGACATTTACCGCTATCCCTTGTTGCGCTATTAATGCTGCGACCATCGATGGGTCTTCCCCTTTATTTGAACACCCATCTGTAATCAGTAATATTTGCTTCAATGTTCCTTTTTTCACTTTACCTCTCCTCCTGCGCTTCACGTTCGACACGACAACAATGTCACTACGCTTTTCGTTACCAACATTGTCGACGGAATCGCAGGACTTTATACCTTTAATGAAAAATTCTCAATTTGCTTTTTGTTGGTATGTGGGTATGCTCGCCCACTTTGGATTAAACTTTGATATTTTAGCTACTAGCACTGTCATATCATCCTCAATTTTTCCTGACGTTGTTCGAATCACCTCTTCTAATAAAAGATCCGCAATATCTTGTGGCTGGTTTGTTTCTAATTCTTTTATTTTACGTTTTAACCAAACATCAGAATTCTCAATATGCTTTGGTCCTTCAAAAATTCCATCGCTTGTCATAATCAGAATATCTCCATCTTTTAACTGATGATCTACCACCTCAACATCAAAATCTTGAATGATACCAATCGGCAAATTACTTGCCTCTATTGTTTGCACGCGCTCCCCACGTTTTATATAGCTTGGTGTTGAACCAATTTTTAAAAATTGCACCCCAGCATGATGAAGGTCAATCATCGCCAAATCTAATGTAGAAAATACTTCGTCACTTGTCCGCAACGATAGAATTGAATTAATCGATTTTATTGCTACTTGTTCATCAATACCAGATTGCAAGATTTGCTGTAACAAACGCAAGGTTTCTGTACTTTCTTCATGTGCCCGTTTCCCATTCCCCATTCCATCACTAATAGCTAACGCATACTTACCTGAACCAACTTCCATTGTGGAATAACTATCACCAGAGATAAAGCCACCATCTATTGCAGCATGTGCTAAACCGATATCAACAATATATTTTTTGGCTGAACTAAAGCTAAGATGACAATACCCATTAGGTAAAGGAGAAACCTCTTCCTTTTGCACAATAATGGTCTCTTGTAAAATATCTGATAAAATCGGCGCAATTAACTTAGGTCCTTCTCCATGATACTGATAAACAGACAAATTCATCTCAATATCAATCTCGCCTTTCTTTAAGTTGAAAATTTCTAATTTTTCCATTTCTAAACCAATATATTTAAGTGCCGCAATAATTTCTAATTCTTGCTGTTCATGATTCTCCCTTTCCTTCACGATTTCTTTCGCAAAATCTCCCATCACTTCGGAAACACCTAAAAGTTGATCCGCTACAATACGTCTACTTTCTCCAACTTGCCTTTTTAATTTTTGATTCGCTTCATAATAAGATAATTCTTCTTTCATTACTTCAAGTACTTTTTTTGATTTAGCACAGTGATGTGAAAATTTTGCATGCAGCACTTTATTTGGAGGTTGTCCTCCCTCAAAATCATCTTTCAGGTTTGTCATGAAATCATATGTCTTGTCAAATTGTTGCGCCCAGCAATAATCCTTTTTAAAACAACTTTGACATGTTTTTTCAGTTACATTGCTTAAGAAGTAATCCGTTTCTTTTTGTGCTTCATCTTCTACAATAGAATCTTTTGGTTGTCCATCAAAACTTTTTGACAATGCCTGAAATACATTAGAAAATTGTTCAATTCTATTTGCCGTTACATCTCGAACCTTTTGCACATATTGCTTCTGTTCTTTTTCATGCTCTTTTGTTCCTGGTATAAATCGGGATAATTGCCTTATCCACTGTTCAGGTGTACAAAAGAACAATAGAACCGCAATACCTGTTTCTAATATAGAAGGAAATAACGCGATAGTACCGCCACCATAAATACCGAGTAAGATCGTGCCTACAAATAACCCTAAGCAAACACCTATTTTTTTTCCTTCTTTCAAAAGTCCACCTAACAGCCCTCCAAATGCTAGCAAACTCATTTGATATAGGCCGCTCACACTAGCCAAACTCAATATTAAGCCCGCAACAACACCAACAGTTGAACCAATCGTTGCACCACCAATATACGCAAGCCATAAAACCAGATAACGTGAAGCGATCTGTTCAACATGTGCACCTTGTAATTCCCAACCGATTGTTCCAGTTAACACAGATGCTAATAAAATAATTAATGAGATAATTTCTTCACTTTTTAAAGCAGGTTTATATCTTTTTGGTGATAATAAAGGAATACTTTGCATAAATATTAAAACAAGTACCGCACTTAAAACTGCCTCTATTGAAGCTAATGCAACTTCAAAAGTGTTTACCGTTTCAAAAAGCGCATAATGTGCTAGACGCGATAATAGACTTGCAAAAAATACGATAAACGGTATAACCTTCTGCTGGTGTTTCAATTGTTTAAAAATAGCAGCAAAGAACACAAAGACAAGCGATGCAGCTACAATAAATGCACTTTGCTTAGCCCCTACCGATAGGGCACCTATAGTCATAACAACAATTAAAACTCTTACCTTTTCTTTACGGACAAACCAAACAGAAGCTAAATAAGCAAGTGCAAACGGTGATAATGCTTCTAAAATAAATGCTCGTCCAAGTAAAAAGCCAACTAAATAAAGCAGACCACCATGTTCAAATAAAATACGACGTTGTTTTTCCAACCATCGTTTTTTCCAATTTTCTGCTCTATTTGTTTGGACACGTAAAGTTTCTGTTTCTGACATCATATCCAACACACCTTCACTCCTCGTATAGTATGTTGTTAATTAAAGCACACCTTCTTTCAATTTTTTGTCAAAATAACCAATCTATCGTGACAAAATGTTCGACTTATTCCCTTACATAACAGCGCTTTTCAACATAAAGCGAAATTGCCCCTCTCTGTGATATTGTTTTATTCATACCAAAAGCCTTTAAATAACTTGGAATTTTATTGCAATACAAGGTTTCTGCTATTTTTAAAATTTGTATTATAGAAAAACGGACTTCCATATAACATGAAGTCCGTTGAAGTCCGTTTTATCGATCTGATATCTGATTTTTATTTCACATTTTCCAAGTGATCAATTTGGTTGTAATTATGTACGTGCCATTTATCTACAATATATTGTACATGGCTAATACACGCATTTGCTAACTTTGTATTCATAAAATCAATTTGCTCTT
The DNA here is from genome assembly GCF_003426025.1 of Paraliobacillus quinghaiensis. Lineage (GTDB taxonomy): Bacteria > Bacillota > Bacilli > Bacillales > Amphibacillaceae > Paraliobacillus_A > Paraliobacillus_A quinghaiensis. The sequence goes on along the minus strand of NZ_QJSH01000029.1, from coordinate 17,878 downwards.
TTGCCATCTCATTTAACAAACTATGAATCACTGCACCATGAGCAACTACTAACACTTTTTTGTTCGGAAACCTCTGATTAATTTCCTCCATCCCACCCATTACTCTCTTTATAAAATCTTGCTTTAATTCTTGGTTTGGGTATTCATGGTTAGGGAAAAGGCGTAACCTTTCTTCCAAAGTTAACCCTTCTGCATCTCCAAAGCCTCGTTCTTTAAAAGCATGCCTTTCAACTACATCTACTTGTAGCTTTTGATTAATGATTTCAGCTGTCTGCTTTGCTCTTTTCATTGGGCTACTTACGATAATGTCCCAATCCGAACCTTCAAAATAAGAGCTACATGCTTCTGCTTGCTTAATCCCTGTTTCATTCAGTGGGATATCTGTACTACCCTGAATCTTTCCTTGCAAATTCCAATCTGTTTCACCGTGTCGAACTAGACAAATCATTTTTCAGTTGCCCCCTATATATTTTTATGAAACTAATGTCTTCGTTATTTATTAAAATCCTATTGACAGTTAAGACAAGCTGTTGTAATATATCACTTGTGCCTTTGAAACAAGCACAGTTATTCTCACTGCGTGGCGGCGTAGCTCAGCTGGCGAGAGCGTACGGTTCATACCCGTGAGGTCGTGGGTTCGATCCCCTCCGCCGCTACCAATTATACCTAACCTTATTAGTAATAAAATACATAAACAATAAACAAAATCTTCCTGCATAATATGTAGGAAGATTTTTCAGTTATACAATTCTTTGAAAATTTAGTGCCAAAAACCTATAAACTATGCATTAATTTTTTGTTTCTCTGACCCGCTCCTCAAGTGAAATTGTCTCCCTTTCCGCAGGCACGGCTTCAGCTAACTAGGAAGAAAGAACGCTTCCTAGTGGATCTTCAGCTCGTGGGACTGCGATTACTCGCCCCATCAAAAACATCCGCTGTTCCTGCTGGAGTGTCGACAATTTCACTTGATCCGCTAGTATGTGAGCCTCATCTTTTTAAATAACTAATCAAGATGGTGTTGCGTTTTTTTCTATGACAGGAAACTAGACTAAGCTGTAGAAAAATGCGAGACTCCTGTGGGAAAGGAACAGTCTGAAGACCCCACGGAAAGCGAGTGTTTTTCGGAAGCGCGGGAATACCGCTTAATTTATAAAGAAAGAATTAATGATAATGCGCTTTTTAGATCAACTGTGTATTTTAAAAAATCAGGATATAAGAATTTAACTTTAGTTAAGATAATTTACCCCTTCATTGCGAAGCAGCACAACAATAATGGTCAAAAATACCATTCCACAAATGCTTAAGGTGTCTTTTTTGCGCCAAGCTAATCTGCGGAAGCTTGTCCGTGGCTTTCCAGACTGATACCCTCTGACCTCCATTACATCTGCCATGTCTTCTGCACGTTTCAGTGAACTAACAAATAACGGCATTACAATTGGTGTAAGCTTCTTCATCTGCTGTGCTAAAGAACCCTCTCCAAATGTTGTACCACGTGCTCTTTGTGCATCCATTACTTTTTGTGTTTCATCTAATAAGTTTGGAATAAATCGCAATGAGATCGATAACATTAAGGCAATTTCATCTACTGGCACTTTAATAGTTTTCAGCGGACTAAGTAGCGCATTAATTCCATCTGTTAAGTCAATCGGCTTTGTTGTTAGCGTTACGACCGTTGAAATGAAAATAATCATTACAAAACGGGAAAAAATAAAAGCACCATTAATTAGTCCAAACTTCGAAATGGTGATTAATCCCCAATCTATATAAATCGTACCACCTGCTGTAAATAATATTTGTAGAAATACCGTAAATAAAATTAACCAGATTAGCGGCCGAACACCCCGTAGATACGTTTTTAGCTTCACATCTGATAAGCGCATGACGAAGAAAGTAAATGCCCATAACAAAAGATACCCTTGCCAGTTATTTGCAACAAATAAAAGAGCAATAAAATAAATAGCAGAAACTAATTTTGCTCGTGGATCCAAGTGGTGTAGCAATGATTCGCCAGGAAAATAGCGACCTAATATTAATTTATTCATGCTAATCCCACCTCAATCAAACTTTCTGTCAATTCATCTATAGTCAAACATATCTGCGGTAGTTTAACTCCTGTTTCTTCTTCTACTTTCAATTGAAGCTTTCTTGCTTCAGGAAAATCAACACGCCAATTTTGCAAACGTTCTGTATCAGAAAAAAAATCCCTTACGGATTGATAAGCAGCTACAGTCCCCTGTTCCATTACTACAACATCATCTGCATAAGCAGCCACATCATCCATATCATGCGTAACAATAATTGTGGTCAGTTTTTCCTTAGAGTGGAGTTGTTTAATCATTGATAGAATTTCGCGCTTTCCCTCAGGATCTAAGCCAGCTCCAGGTTCATCTAAAATTAATACATCTGGCTCCATTGCTAGAATACCAGCAATTGCTACACGCCTTTGCTGTCCCCCCGATAAAGAAAAAGGTGATACTTCCAATAACGTTTCATCTAAACCAACAAACTCCAGTGCTTTTTTCGTACGCTTTTTTGCTTCTTCCAAAGGTACATCAAAGTTAAGTGGACCAAAACAAATATCCTTCTCTACCGTCTCTGCAAACAATTGTGCTTCCGGAAACTGAAAGACCATTCCTACATGTTGCCTTACTTCTTTTAATGCCTTCTTTGGTTTATCAGCTGTAATCACAATTTCGCCAACCTCTACACTACCGTCTCGTGGTAAAAGAAGTCCATTAATGGTTTTGAGTAAACTTGATTTCCCTGCACCTGTGTGTCCTACTATTGCAGTAAATGAATGAGTAGGCAATGCAAGATTAACATTTTTTAATATATTTGCACTCCGTATTGGACCAAGTTGATAATCTGCTGTTACATCCTTAAACGTTATCTGCATAACCATTTCACCATTTCATCTTCTGTCATATACGTTTGTGGTACCTTTCGGCCCTTTGCATTTAATTTTCGCCTTAATTGCTCTGCAAACGGTGGTTCTAACTGATTATTCGTCGAAAACACCTCTTTTGGCGTTCCTTCTTGAATTAGTTTTCCTTCATCCATTACAAGGATCCGGTCTGCCAATGCAGCTTCATTTCGATCATGTGTAATAGAGATAATCGTAATGTTTTCATTTTCTTTTAAATATTTCAAAGTTGAAAACAAGCCACGTCGACTTTGTGGATCAAGCATAACAAACGCTTCATCTAAAAGAATAACATCTGGTTTTAATGCTAGGATTCCAGCAATCGCAACCCGTTGCATTTGGCCCCCTGATAATTGAGATGGGTCCTTTAAACGATATGTCTCCATGCCTACTAACTGCAATGCATCTTCTATTTTCAACTTCATATCTTCATACGGCATGTTGTTGTTTTCTAAACCAAAGGCAACATCGTCTTGCACAGTTGTACCAATGAATTGATTTTCAGGATTTTGAAATACTAAGCCAATTTTTTCACGAATCCTCCACTTTGTGTCTTCACTTAATATTTCATTATCAATAGTGATTGTTCCTTTTTCCGCTTCCAATAAACCTACAATCAAACGCGCTAACGTTGACTTCCCTGATCCATTATCACCGACAATCGCCACCCATTCTCCCTGCTGTACAGAAAAGGAGACCGAAGACAAGGTATTATTATCCTTACGTAAATCATAACGAAACGTAAGATCATTCACTTCTAAAATAGTTGGTCTAGCCATTAGAGTTTTCCTTTCATTGCATTATTCTCTTAAAAAAGCACAACAGATAGTGCAAGCATTGCAACAATAGAACCATTTACTAAGACTAAGTTTTTTACTGCTACACTAAACGTCTCTGCCTTCACTTGTTTTCGGTTAAATTTACGTACATGGCGATACACTGGATAGCTCACTAGTAATGTCACAAACATCACCATTGGTAAAAGATCTAACAAAACAGCCGCTATGATTGCAACAAATGATAAAATATACAAGCTATTAAATAATAGAATTGCGTATTTTTTACCTAAATAATAAGGTAATGTAAAACGATGATTTTTAATATCTTCTTCTATATCACATATATTATTAGCTAACATTAAATTTGCAATGGTAAACATACATGGGATTGAGATCAACACAACTTCTAACAGTAGCAAAATATCTGCTTGTAAGCTAATTGTTCGTCCTTCCCATAACAACTGAACAATCCCTTGATCAAATGCATTTACGTATACTGCTAAAAACACAATTCCAAATCCCATAGTTACACCAGAAAAAAGTTCACCTAAAGGCATTCTTGAAAATGGAATTGGGCCAAATGTGTAGAAAATCCCGATTCCAAAACAAACCATACCTACAAGTAAAACAAATAGATCCGTACGGAACACAAGCCAAATACCAAGTCCTGACGCAAAGGTTAGTAAACTCAAAATAGTGATAATAACAACTTTTTCAGAGATTTCCTTTTGCCCTATAATATTATGTTCCTTCCGATAACTTTCAGTGGATGCTTTCCGATAATCCATATAGTTATTTATTGCAGTTGTTGTTAGATCAAAGCTAAGCATAGAAACAAAAAAGATCACTGTATTAATTGGATGGAAACTGTCAAAGCGGTAATAAACAAATAAACATCCCACCAAGAATGGGAAAACACTTGCAATCTTCGTTTGAATCTCAACCAATTTCAAAAACGTAAAAAATGACATTTTCCACTCCCCCTTTTAAACCTCTCTATAATTCACCTAATTGAAAAGAATCATTTGTTAATTGAAACTCATCTTCTAACCCTGAAGTTATAAAGATCTGATTATCTTTATTAACAAAGATAGCTTCTACACCTTCTTGGTTCTCAATAAAAGCCATACCACCTTCTAGACCTTTTGAGAAAACTACTGTTGATAAAGCATCACCATCAATTGATTTTTCACTAACAATCGTTACCCCGGCAATTTCATTATCGAACGGATAACCATCTATTGGATTTAATAAATGATGATAACTCACCCCGTCGACTTCCAGGTAACGCTCATAAATTCCAGATGTAACAATCGATTGGTCACTTGCCTCAATTTTTCCAACTGTTTCTCCTCGTGCAGAAAATGGGTCTTGTATACCGACCGTCCATTTATCACCAGACGGATTATTGCCTTTAACAAAGATGTTACCACCTAAATCAATAATAGAGGTTGTCACGCCGTTTTCATCTAATACCTCATTCACTTCATCTGCAATAAAACCTTTTGCGATTGCACCTAAATCCATTTGCATATTCTCATCTTCTAAATAAACCGTTTTATTTTCTTCATCTAATGTAACTTTTTTATAATTAATTAATGATAGAACTTCATCAATTTCAGCTTGCTCTGGTTTCCGGGCATCGTCGTAACCTATATGCCATAATGAAGTTAATGGACCAATCGTTATGTCAAAAGACCCCTCTGCTTGTTCACTATAGCTTTTCCCAGCTTGTACTAATTCAAATACATCATCTGTTACTTCCGTAGGTTTCTCGCCTGCATTGGCATTTACTTCATCAATTTGCGAATCTACCTCTCCAACTCCAATTTGCTCTGCCAGCATCTCAATTCGGTTAAATACTGAATCTAGTACATTTTCTTTTCCTTCATCGTAAATTTTTACAGTCACAACAGTTCCCATTAAAAATTCCGTTTGCTTATAAGGTGATTGCAATAAATCACCTTCATTTGAGCTACACCCCGCTAGAAATACTAGTATGAGTAGTCCAACTATAGTTGCTCTTTTTTTTATCAATGTTGTCAAAACCTTTCTCTCTTAAAATAATAGAAAACAACTTTTACAATTACATTATTTATTTTACATGACTTACAAAATTTCTTTAAAGAATTTTACATTATTATTTATTTTTGTGAATATATTCACATTATAACAACGTGATTATAGCATTGTGTTTTTTTGCTGTCTATCACTTTAATCTCATTATAGTTATACGTTAGCATGGATGAAGGCTGATTGTATAGGGTTTTTTAAATATATGACTACTTTTTGAACATTTAAGTTTATTAATTTTTTAAACAAAAAAGTGCACTTTCTAGAATTATTTATATATTATCTTTAAAAAACCTAGACACAAGCCTAAAACAGCTGTACAATTAAGTCAGGTTGTTCAAATATTCACAACAATTTTCAAATCATTACTAATCTCTAAAGGAGTGAATAAATATTATGGCAAACAAGAATATTGTCATTATTGGAGCAGGTTATGCTGGTGTACACGCAGCACAGAAACTTGCAAAAAAGTACAAAAAAGATGACGCTGTTACCATTACATTAATTGATCGTCATTCATATCACACAATGATGACGGAATTACATGAAGTGGCTGCACATCGTGTCGAACCGGAAGCAATTCAGTTTGATCTACGTCGTCTATTTAACCGCACAAAAGTAAATTTAGTGACGGATAATGTTACACACGTAGATCATGATAAGAAGAAAGTTTTAACAGAAGATGGAGAATATGATTTTGATTATCTTATTCTTGGTATGGGTGGAGAACCAAATGATTTCGGAACACCTGGTGTTGGCGAAAACGGGTTCACACTATGGTCATGGGAAGACTCTGTCAAACTTCGTGAACACATTGAAAAAACAGTTTCCCGTGCCGCTTTAGTTAAAGATGAAGCAACACGTCGCGCGATGCTAACCTTCACTGTTTGTGGTTCAGGGTTTACTGGAATTGAAATGGTTGGAGAATTAGTAGAGTGGAAAGAACGTCTAGCGAAAGATAACAAAATTGATGCAGAAGAAATCACTTTATATGTAGTGGAAGCTGCACCAACAATTCTAAATATGCTTGAGCGTAGAGATGCTGATAAAGCAGAAGCTTATTTAGTGAAAAATGGCGTTAAAATACTAAAAGATTCTCCTATAGTAGAAGTTAAAAAAGAAGAAATCGTGTTAAAGTCTGGAGAAACAATTCCTACACACACTTTAATTTGGACTGCAGGGGTAAAAGCTAATTCAGATACAAAAGACTACGGCATGTCAACTGGTCGTGCAGGTCGCCTGAAAGTTAATCAATACATGGAGTCAGAAGACTTTGACAATGTCTATGTTATTGGTGACTTAGCGTATTATGAAGAAGAAGAAGGTAAACCAACACCACAAATTGTTGAGGCAGCTGAGCAAACAGGTACAACAGCGGCTAAATCAATTATTGCTGAAATCAGCGGTGGAGAAAAAGAAGCGTATGAAGGTAAATACCACGGTACAATGGTATCTATCGGTGCGCGTTATGGTGTAGCTGATCTTATGGGTGTTCACCTAAGTGGTTGGTTTGCAAACTTTATGAAACACATGGTTAACCTTTATTATTTCTTTGGTATTTCAAGCGGCTATTATATGGTTCAATATATTCGTCATGAATTCTTCGAAACAAAAGATAAACGCAATATTTTCCGTGATTTCTTAACACGTTATGGTAATGTACTTTGGAGTTTCCCTCTCCGTCTATTTGTCGGTGGTTTCTGGTTAGTAGAAGCTGGTATGAAAATTTGGGGCAAAGACACATGGGAACAAGCAACATCCAGTTTCTCTAACCTTGGACAATTGTTCAATGGATTAGGTGAAGGTTCTTGGTTAGTTGGATCAACTGTAAGAATGCCATTCGAATGGTTACAAACTGCAACAAGTGGGGCTAGTGAAGCTGGTGAAGCATCAGAATGGGCCACACCAATTTTGAGTAGAATGCCTGGGATCTTTGAATGGTTTATGCAAATTGTTATGCCAACACCTGAAGTTGCAGTATTTATGCAAAAATTCATGGTATTTGTTGAGTTAGCAATTGGTTTAGCTCTTGTAGCTGGTTTATTCACTTGGTTAGCAAGTGCAGCAAGTGCAGCATTCTTAGTAACGTTTACACTTTCCGCAATGCTTGGTTGGGATAAAGTATGGGCTCTTCCAGCGTCAATTGCACTATTGAACGGTTCTGGACGTACACTTGGTTTAGATTACTGGGTAATTCCTTACCTACAACGTAAACTAGGTAACTGGTGGTATGGTAAAGAACAATCCATTTATCAGGATAAGAAATAATTTTTATATGATATAGATATACTACTTTTAAAGAAAGCGATTGGCTCTAAGTAGAGCCTTTCGCTATCTTATTTTATTTAATATCTTTGCACAAGCAAAGTTAAATAATTTAAAAACAATGAAGGGGAAATAAGAAAATGAAGGCATTTTTAAGAGTGCTTAAAACAGGGGATCTAGTTATTATCACTGTATTAATTTCTGTTTCTTTTTTACCCTTTGCGGTTTTTTATATGCAACAATCGCAAAATACAAATACCGATCACGAAGCTGTAATATCGGTTGATAATGAAGAAGTAAAACATATAACACTTACAGAACATGAAGGAACAGATGTTTTTGACATTTCAAAATTTGAGGACGAAATAAACACCATCGAAGTAGTAGATGGGAGAATTCGTATTAAAAGTGCAACTTGTCCAGACCAAGTATGTGTACGCACTGGTTACATTTCTGAACCTGGAGAAACGATTGTCTGCCTTCCTCATAAGTTGATTGTTGAAGTTCACACAACAAATGAAGATACTGAAGCTGATATCATCAGCTCTTAAGGAATAATTTTGCACGATAAGATTGGAAGTTGAATTATGACAAAAAATCAGCGTCTTGTTTATATAGCCCTATTAGCTGCCCAAGCGGTGATTATTAGTTTATTAGAACGCGCGATACCATTTCCTTTCGCGATTGCACCAGGGGCAAAGTTAGGTTTAGCCAATATTATTACATGTATGGCCTTGTATACCTTACCCTTAAAAGATGCTGGTAAAGTCGTTGCGATTCGACTAGTACTAGCAACTTTACTAGGAGGGACCATTTCTACTTTTATGTATAGCGCAGCAGGTGCTGTCCTTAGTTTCTTCGGTATGTTAGCTGTTAAGAAACTTGGCGCTTCACGAATAAGCTTAATTGGAGTTAGTACCACAGGTGCTGTATTGCATAACATTGGACAATTAACAGTAGCGAGTTGGATTGCTCAAACCTGGACAGTACTATTATATTTACCGGTATTAGCCTTTATCGGTATCTTATCAGGTATTGCAATAGGTGTTGCAGCCAACTATTTATTAACCCATATTGAGAAACTTAATTATTATATGGCCTTACGAGAATTACGGTAATATGACTTTTAACGAAAGAGGTTTTTCACAATGCGTGTACACCCTATGTGGAACAGCTTCCCTGCTTTACAAGCAGACTTAGCAAATGTACTAGAATTGATCGACACACATATCCGTGTCCGTGATAAAACAATTGAAAAGACAATCAAAGATTTAGTTCATTCAGGTGGTAAACTATTACGCCCTGCCTATTCCCTTCTCTGCGCTGAGATTGGGCCAGAGTATGATAAAGAAAAGGCGACCGCCGTTGCGGCAGCACTAGAAACATTGCATATGGCTACATTAGTTCATGATGATGTGATTGATGGCGCCACGACAAGGCATGGAATCCCAACAATACACACAACCCATGGTAACCAAATTGCAATTTATTCAGGAGATTATTTGTTTTCCGTTACTTTCACATTATTATCACGACATGCTACTTCATTAGCACATCTAGAGTTTAATTCACGAAGTATGGAAAAGATCTTAAGCGGCGAATTAGATCAGCTACATTCACGATTCAAACCACCCGAAAGTGTCAAAAACTATTTGTCACGTATTTCAGGAAAAACAGCGCAGTTATTTGCTGTTAGTTGTTATTCAGGAGCCATTGAAAGTAATGCTTCTAGAAGAAATACAATGAATGCTTGGAATATGGGACATTATATTGGAATGGCTTTTCAAATTATGGATGATATCCTTGACTATAAAGGTAATGAAAAAACAGTTGGTAAACCTGTTATGGCAGATGTACAACAAGGGATTTACACCCTTCCATTAATCTATGCCATGCAAAGTAATCGTAAAACATTAAAACCGATCTTAGAAAAACAAGAAGCTCTAACCGATCAAGATATGCAAATAATCTTGCGTACAATTGAAGAAGAAAAAGGGTTGGAAAAAGCACAACAATTGGCTGAAAGATATACAAAAAAGGCGCTTAAAGAATTAAACAAATTACCTAATGGCACTTATAAAGATACTTTATATCAAATTACTACTAGTCTATTAAACAGAAATCTATAATATTATAACCTATAAAAATCCCCCAAATTCACGGAGAATAAGGGGGATTTTTCCTTTTAGTCTGTGTCTGACTACTAACTTCTCTAATTTATTTACCCTTTAAATAATCGTGCATTAATTGCTACGATTATCGTACTCAACGACATTAACACTGCTCCTACTGCCGGACTTAACACAATGCCAATCGGTGATAGTATACCGGCCGCAAGTGGTATCGTTACAATATTATAACCTGCTGCCCACCAAAGGTTCTGAATCATTTTTCGATAGGTTGATTTTGAGAGTTCTAAAATTGAAACAACATCTTCTGGGTTGCTTCTTACTAAAACAACATCTGCCGTTTCCATTGCAACATCTGTACCAGCACCTATCGCAACACCTAAATCTGCATTCGCAAGCGCAGGGGCATCATTAACACCATCACCTGTCATCGCAATCTTCTTACCGCTTTTCTTTATTTCTTTAATCTTGTCTGCTTTTTCATGTGGCAATACTTCAGCAACTACTTGGTCTAAGTTTAATTGTTTCGCAACCCATTGAGCCACTTTATTATTATCGCCTGTTAACATTTGTGACTCAACATTTTGATCCTTCAATCTTTTAATTGCTCGCTCAGCACTTTCTCTAACCTTATCTGCTAAAGCAATCATACCTGCCAATTGATTATCAATAAGAACAAATACAACTGTCTTACCTTGCTCAGAAAGAGAGTTAAATTTTTCTTTATTGTAATCTATTTGTTTTTCTTGCACATATCCAGGACTCACAATAAGGACTTCTTTTCCTTCTATTATTCCTTTTAATCCTTTTCCTGTCATAGATTCAAAATGTTCAGGTTCATCAAAGTTTATCTCTCTTTCTTTCGCTCCTTCAACAATTCCTCTAGCAATTGGGTGCTCAGACTGAATTTCAAGTGATGCAGCAACCTGCAATACATCTGATTCATCATAGTCTGATTCTGCAATAACCTCCGTTACACCAAACTCACCCATTGTTAATGTTCCTGTTTTATCAAAAACAATTGCCTCTATATTTCTTGCCTCTTCAAAATTTGTACGATTTCTTATTAATAAGCCTCGTTTAGCAGCTAAAGCGGTAGACCGTGCAACTACTAACGGTGCTGCAAGTCCTAAGGCATGAGGACAGGCAATAACCATCACAGTTACCATTCGTTCTAGGGCATAAGCAAACTCATAACCTAACATTAACCAAACAATAAGTGTGATAATACCCGCTGACAGCGCTACGTAAAACAGCCATTTAGCGGCCCGATTAGATAAGTCTTGTGTCTTAGACCTTGACTCTTGTGCTTCCTTTACCATTGTTACAACCTGGGAGAGATAACTTTCTTCTCCAGTCTTTTCTACTTGAATTGTTAGTGACCCTTCCCCATTAATAGAACCACCAATAACTTCATTGTTAATTTCTTTATCTATCGGTACAGATTCACCCGTTAACATCGATTCGTCAACAGAAGATTGGCCTTTTACAATACTGCCATCGACTGGAACTTTCTCGCCTGGTTTTACAAGTACATTATCTCCAGGTTTTAAACTAGCTACTTCAACATCTTTCACATCACCATTTTCATCGATTAGATGTGCTGTTGATGGCATCATTTTAACGAGTTCTTCAAGTGCATTTGAGGCACCCATAACAGATCGCATTTCAATCCAGTGTCCCAATAGCATAATGTCAATTAAAGTAGCTAGCTCCCAGAAAAAGTTACTACCTGACAGACCAAAGACGGTTAATGAACTATATCCATAAGCAACCACAATTGCTAATGCAATTAACGTCATCATACCTGGATTTTTTTGTTTTAACTCATCAATTGATCCAGTTAAGAATGGTTTTCCACCATAGAAAAAGATAAAGGTAGCTAACACAAATAAAACGTAACTAGAACCCGGAAATGTTAATTCAAAATTAAAGAATGATTGAATCATTGGTGATAGTAGTAATATTGGAATAGTTACTATTAATGAAATATAAAACCTGCGCTTAAAATCATTTATCATATCGCCGTGATCATGACCCTGATGTCCATGATGGGAGTGTTCACCGTGGCCATGAGCTTGATGATTGTCATGATTATGGTGTCCATTTGCATGGTCATGGTCATCATGAGAGTGATGGTTATGATCATGAACCTGTTGTTTTTGTTCTTCATCATGTTCTTTATCCAATTTCATTCCTCCTTCTAAAACTTACACATACTTCATTTGTTCACACAACTATTTTATTTTCTTAATATTAATATACCGCCTATAGGTATAGATTAAACATACACAAGAAAATGCAGATTACTCGCCCCATCATAAAGCCCTACCCACGGAAAGCGATGCCATTTCACTTATGGAGCGAGTATGGAATTCACTCCTTTAATTAATGCGCATTTTATATCAACTGTGAAGGTTAATGGGTCAACTCATTTGCTATAAGAGTATATAAAAAGCATGCAGAACTCACCTGCATGCTTTTTAAAACTTATTTAAACTACATCATATCCTTGTTCTTCAACCGCTTCTTTCAGTTTAGCCTGATCAACTTTTGACTCATCAAAGCTAACATCTACCTTACCAGTCTCTAGACTCACTTCTACGTTGTCTACTCCTTCTAACTCAGTAAGCGCTCCATTAACCGCACCTTTACAATGGCCACATGTCATACCTTTTACATCTAATGTTATATTTTTCATTTGAAAATTCCTCCTTAAATAAAATTAATTTTATATTTTCACACGCTTTAATCGTAAAGCGTTGGAAACAACAGAAACGGAACTAAATGCCATCGCGGCACCAGCAATCCAAGGTTGAAGAAGTCCTAATGCTGCAATTGGGATTCCTGCTGAATTATAAGCTAAAGCCCAGAATAAATTTTGGCGAATGTTAGTCATTGTTTTTCTACTTAAACCAATTGCCTTTGGAATATTAGAAAGATCCCCACCGACTAATGTAATACCAGCTGTTTCAATAGCCACATCAGTACCTGTTCCAATTGCAATACCAATATCAGCAGTTGCTAGTGCGGGTGCATCATTTATCCCGTCACCAACCATGCCAACTTTTTTACCTTTTTCTTGGAGAGTTTTAACATGCTTCGCCTTATCTTCAGGTAACACTTCAGCAAATACATGATCAATTCCCACTTGTTTTGCAATTGCTTTAGCTGTTCGCTCATTATCGCCAGTAATCATATACACTTCAATATCTTGTGCCCTTAACTGTGCAATAGCTTCTTTTGCATTTGGTTTAACTGTATCAGCTACAGCTACCATCCCAGCCAATTTTCCATCAATGGAAAACATCATTGCGGTTTTTCCTTCTGTTTCAAACTGGATCATTTGATTTTCATATTTATCAAAATCAATATTGTTTTCTTTCATTAACTTACGTGTACCAACAAGTGTCGTCTTTCCGTTTATATGTGATTTAATACCATGACCAGGTATTGCTTCAAATTCATCAACTTCTAACACTTCAACATTTTCTTTCTTCCCATAATCTACAATTGCTTCTGCAAGTGGGTGTTCAGATGAACGTTCAGCTGCAATTAAATATGGAAGAGCATCATCCATAAAGTACTGTATATCTGTCACTTCAGGTGTGCCTTTTGTTACAGTACCCGTTTTGTCTAATATTATTGCGTTAATTTCATGGGTCTTCTCTAGATGTTCGCCACCTTTAAACAATACGCCAGTTTCTGCACCTTTTCCTGTTCCAACCATTATTGATGTTGGAGTCGCTAACCCTAATGCACAAGGACAGGCAATAACTAGAACTGCGATGGATGCTTCTAGTGCTGTTGGCCAATTTTGTGGATCTACAATAAAGAACCAGATTAGAAATGTTAAGATTGCGATTACTACTACAATAGGAACAAAGATACCTGAAATAACATCTGCGAATCGTTGGATTGGGGCCTTTGACCCTTGAGCATCTTCAACCACTTTAATAATGGTTGCCAAAGCTGTATCTTTCCCAACTTTTGTTGCTTCCATTTTTACTGTTCCATTTTTGTTAATTGTTGATCCGATTACATTATCACCGGAAGTCTTTTCTACCGGAATAGATTCACCAGTAATCATCGATTCATCAATAGCTGATTTTCCAGAGACAATCATACCATCTACAGGTATTTTTTCACCTGGTTTAACTACAAGTGTGTCACCAACAACGACTTGCTCCAATGGGATTTTCACTTCTTCTCCCTCACGAATAACAGTTGCATCTTTTGCTTGTAAACTTAACAATTTAGATATAGCTGCAGTTGTTCTGCCTTTAGCCATTGATTCAAAAAGTTTGCCTACAAGTATTAATGTGATTAATACAGCACTCGTTTCATAATATAAGTGCGGCTCATAACCAGCATTAACTGTTGCCCGAATACCCTCAACTAAACTGTAGAAAAATGCTGCAGAAGTACCTAAAGCAACAAGCACATCCATATTAGCACTCTTATTCTTCAGACTCTTATAAGCTCCAGTATAAAATTGCCAACCAATGTAGAACTGTACCGGAGCAGCAAGTATAAATTGTAACCATGGATTCATTAAAAATCCAGGCATTGGTATGTTAGTATCCCATGGCATGTGGCCAACCATTGAATAAAGAAGCGGCAATGTTAAAAGAGAAGAAATTAATAATTTCACTTTTTTATCGTGGATTTCAGTTTCTTTATGATCTTTCTGCTCTTCTCTATTTTGACTTTGCTTTGCCTCATATCCTAGTTTTGCAACTTTTTCAGTAATTTCATCTATACTAACAATTTCAGGTTGGTAATCAATGATACCTTTTTCGGTTGTGAGGTTAATTGATGCCTCGACTCCATCCATTTTATTTAAAACTTTTTCTATTCGAGTGGAACAGGCAGCACAGGTCATACCATAAATATCTAATTCAGCCTTTTCCGTTTCCACACCATAACCAAGTTTATTTATTTTGTCAGAAAGGTCAGATGGTGATACTTTTTCTGCATCGTATTCAATCGATGCCTTTTCCATTGCAAGATTAACGTTTGCTTCTACTCCATCTATCTTATTAAGTACTTTTTCTATCCGAGTTGAACAAGCAGCACACGTCATGCCTGTTATACCCATATCTACTTTTTTATTTACCACATGACTCACCTCCAATTCATTTAGAAAATTGCTGCATTACTTTCATCAGTTCATCAATCGATTCTTCACCATTTCCAGTTGTGATCGCATGAGAAACACAGTGGTTCATGTGTCGTTCAAGTAATTGAAATCCTGTATTCTTTAGCGCAGAATTAATAGCACTTATTTGAACTAATATATCGATACAATAGCGATCATCTTCAACCATTTTTTGAATACCTCTAACTTGGCCTTCAATTCGCTTTAAACGATTGATTACCTTTTGTTGTTCTGATTCACTTCGTGGTTTGATCGGTTTCATTTGATTATTCATGTATTCACTTCCTTTCACCAACTACAACTATACCCTACCATAGTATTGTATTAATTTCAAATATTTATTAACTTATTCTCCTATAAAAATATTATTTTCTCAATCACCTTAAATATCCAATAATATTTTTAATTGCAATAACATGTAAATGGGATGCATATATATCTAAATATCAAAATTGTTTCTTGGGGGTTAATAAATGAATCAATGGGAAGAGCGTATATCATTTCCCGACTCGAAAATTGCAGCATATCAGCAAGGAGCAAATTTTCGTCATTACAAATTGGTGGTCGAAAAAATTAAGCATCCCATCTTAACGAATCTTACAATTGATGCACTTGGATATAATCAATCAACACCAGGGCCTTTAATTATTTTAAGACAAGGGGAGTGGGTCTTTCTTGAAGTAGAAAACAGACTTGATGAACCCACAGCGTTGCATGTTCATGGCCTGACAAAACCTAATACACAAGACGGAAACCCTGTGATAGAACCTACACCACAAATTCAACCAGGTGAGTCTTTCACTTATAAATTCCAAGCTTGGCGATGTGGCACTTTTTTTTATCATTCTACTCATGATTTTCAAGCAAACCTAGGGTTATTAGGTCCTTTTATTGTGATTCCACGTGAAGTAAAACCAGAAGCAATTCCAAATCGTGATTACATTCAAGTCATTCAACAATGGCAAATTAACCAACCTGAAATTGGTAAAGTCTTTTCAGGTACATACAAACCAATCAAATTTGCTAATAATCCAAACTTTTTCACTTTGAACGGGAAGAGTTTTCCATATACCACCCCAATGTATGCAAAATATAGAGAAAAAATTAGAATGCGTTTTATCAACAAATCTAGTTCTAATCATTCCATGCACATTCATGGACATGATTTTAACATCGTAGAAGTTGATGGATTTCCTCGGCATGGTTTATTTGATGATACAATCTTCATAGCTTCTGGCAAACGCTTTGATATCGAGTTCATTGCAAACAATCCTGGAGTTTGGCCAGTTAATGGTACTAGGAGCTTTCACCAATCAAATAACGGTGAAACTCCCGGCGGAATGATTAGCCGTTTAATTTATCTGCCCTCGATTAGATAATATCACCATATAAAAACACCAAACTCTTAAGAGTTCGGTGTTTTTATATGTTTTATTTTCATTAGGCAACAGATAAATTTTTGGATTATAAAGATATTTACTGACTGAAGTTAGTGTATGGGAGATTTCTTCATAGTTATTACTCTCTTCTTTAAGTACTTTCCCAATTGATTTAAACTAACAAAAAATGCTCCACTATAACTGCCATCATCAATAGCACTAACTATATGATAAGTGATTATAATTATTCTTAGTAGAATATCAACCCTAGCTACAATTGTTCATAAAGTAGAAATCAAAGTTTCGCTATGTTAGAATCCAAATTAATTGTAGTTGAGACATCAAAAGAAGAGGAGTAGATATTGTTGAATAAAGACACAACAGATATTATCAAAAACAGATATAATCGAATTTCTAGTGTCTTCGATATAATGGATAAAATGATGCCAGAAAAATGGCGAGAAGATTTGCTGAAAGAGGTAAAAGGAAACGTTTTAGAAATAGGTGTTGGTACATTACTTATTATCCAGCGGACGTAAAGGTAACAGGGATTGACTTTAGCCCAGCTATGTTAGCAAAAGCAAAAGAGAAGGCGAAAAACCTCAAAACTAATTTTAAATTAGTAGAGATGGATGCTCAATCACTGGATTTTCCAGATAACAGCTTTGATACAGTTATCTCAACATGTGTCTTCTGTTCAGTTCCTGATCCCGTTCAAGGCTTACAAGAAATTCGAAGAGTACTCAAACCAAATGGGTACTTATTAATGTTGGAGCATATGCGAAGTAATAATGAAGTATTAGGTAAAGTAATGGATATTATAAACCCTATTGGATTGCGTATCAGCGGGGCTAATATTAACCGCAAAACTGTTCAAAACATTGAGAATGCTGGTTTAAAAGTTATAGATAAGGAATTGCTAATGTCTACAATAATGCGTAAATTAAAAATATCACCTAACAAATAAAACAATGAGCTATCTCTTTTGAGATAGCTCATTGTTAATTCATTATATTATTCTACAGTAGTTTCACCAGTTACCTCACCAGCGATGTTAGCTGAATCTTGGTATTCTTGACTTGCGAAAGTAAGATTTCCTTCAATTGTTGATGTTTCATGAAGTTGGAAACCATTAGCTTCTACATATACATCACCTGCTAAAGTACCAC
>NZ_QJSH01000028.1 GCF_003426025.1 Paraliobacillus quinghaiensis | reverse complement strand
GGGATTTTGTGTCCGGCTTCCTTCAGATTCTATCTCACGATAGACACCCTTGCCTTTCACTAACAGTTCCTACTGCCAAGTCTGTGGTGGACTTTCACCACCTAGTTATAACTCATGCCGGGCGCACGATCCACTTAGTAAAGCGACTTGTGCTTTACTAAGTTAGCTAAGGCCGTGCCCGTGGAAAGGGAAAGCCTTTGCTTCCGGAGCAGGTTAGTAATAGTAACTTACGGTTACTATTTATTGCAATTTTTAAATCAAGTCCAATATTTACAAGCAACAATGTTTACGAACAGAGTCTTTTATCATTCATCTTCAAATCTTATAAAAGCTCTTAACCCCTGGTACATCAACGTAAAACTTTCCTACAAGATAAAAAAGACACCTTATCTATAGAAAAGGCGTCTAATATATTTGTTAACTTGAACGGTAATCTTGTTGTGTTGGGTTTGATTTTGAGTTATATGGTTGAACATATGCTTGTTTTTTTGTGTTTTTAACTGAATTTAATTCTTTTGTTAATTCAAAGAACCATGCTTCATCTTTTGTCTCTAATGCAATGTCAATCAACTGACGTAATTGTTTTTCAGTTTTGGGTCCTGGAGCATCTAATTTATTTATTTTCATCTGATTAATTTGAATACTATGCCCCATCAGCATCTTGTTATCACTCGTTACTACTTTTAATTGAATAACATTGTGATCTAATGCATTTTTTTCAACAAACCCATGAATTAGCTCACCCTTACTTGATTTTGCGCGAACCCAATCTCCAACTTGCACTTCGTTTGTTTGATTTATTTCCATGCATTTTCACCACCTTATTATAATAAAGAACTTAACTCTTAACTCAATGAATAACTTAACTTATTGATCTAATAACTGAAAAGTCAGATTATTCTAATAGTTAATCTTTATTGTATTCATAAACATATAAATTGTCAATAACTTAACTTATTCCCTTGTACATATTTCTTTACCTTTCAAGAAAATGTTCAAACATTTCATTAGCATACAATTAAATTTAAAAATATTTTTATCTTCCATTGCAACAGCATTATTGATTTGATATAGTGGACTCAAGATAATAACTTTACTTCAATAACTATTGAAGTGAGCATAGAGGTGCAAAGATCATAAGTACGTTACATGAAGCTAATGAGTGCTAGTGATTGTAATGGAAAGGGAGATTTGCCGAAGTGAACCAAGAACTCATTATCTTGTTTCACTGGTGCTGTATTTAATAAATCCAGTGCTGTCATATAGCTAATTGTTTGCTATATGGAGGGCTATCTCACGCATCATAATGAACTTATTCATGATGCAGCAACGAGCCCTTCGTTGCTGTTTTTTGTTGTTTTTAGGCCTTAAAGCTATTGTGTGGTTGGCTATAAAAATTATGCATTATGATGAGATACCCTCTATTCATCCTTGTAAACAAAAGGGTTATTCGTACTAAAATTTAGTGAATAGAGGTGGAGACCATGCAATTTGGTCGTTTATTAACAGCAGTAGTAACCCCGTTTGATCATAACGGAAACATCGATTATGTTAAAACAGAAAGATTAATTTATCATCTGATTACAAATGGTACCGATGGTCTAGTCATAACTGGTACAACTGGAGAGTCACCTACATTAACAAAAGAAGAAAAACTTGCGTTTATGCAGTTCGTTGTAAAGTATGTAAACAATAGAGTGCCAGTAATTGCAGGTACAGGATCAAACAACACACATGAGTCAATTGCATTAACGAAACAAGCTGAAACAATTGGTGTTGACGGTGTTATGCTTGTAACCCCATACTACAATAAACCTTCACAAGAAGGTATGTACCAACACTTTAGCGCAATTGCTAATGCTACCACACTTCCGGTTATGCTATATAACATACCAGGTCGTAGTGTTGTAGGATTAACAACTGAGACAATTATTCGATTGTCTCAAGTAGACAATATTACATCGATTAAAGAAGCAAGTGCAGATTTAGAAGCTATGACTACAATTATTCGCGAAACAGATGATAATTTTCATTTGTATAGTGGAGATGATGGTCTAACATTACCTATTTTAGCTATTGGTGGTTATGGCATTGTCTCTGTTTCATCTCATATAATTGGTAATGAAATGCAAGCAATGATTCAACACCATATTAATGGAGAGCCAAGAAAAGCTGCAGAATTGCATCAAAATATTATGCCTATTATGAAAACTTTATTTATGGCACCAAACCCAACAGCTGTAAAAGAAGCGCTTGGCATACTAGGTGTAGATGTTGGTTCAGTTCGCTTACCTCTAATACCATTAAATCAAGAAGAAAGAACGCGATTAGAGCAAACATTGTATTTCATGAAGAAAACACACGCTGGTTAAGAAAAATGCCCAAGTTCACAAATCATGAGCTTGGGCATTTTCTTAATCTATTTTGTCATATAGATACGTCTTTCCATCCTTCTGTACTACTTTCTTTTCCTTCATTAATTTTCCTAGTGCTCTTTTAAAAGCCGCTTTACTAATATAGAAAGTAGATTTAATATCCTCTGGATCACTCTTATCACTATAAGGAATAAAGCCACCTTTGTTTTCTATAAACTCTAGTATCATCTGGGCATCTGAAATGCGTGCTTCTTTCTTTTTAGGAAGTAATGAAATGTTAAGGGTGCCGTCCTCCTTCACCTTAATAACACGCCCTTCAACCCATTCACCAAGTCTCGGCTCTTCCTTACGTTCACTATGATGAATAAATCCTCGATAGCCTTCTTCAGTAATAATAACAGCACCTTCTCGATCCGTTCTAAATACTCTTCCATTAATAGGTTTGCTTAGCAATTCTTCTGGTGCCTTGTCCCAATTGTCGCCAAAATCTGCTTCAGTAACAGGATTGGCTAACAACCTTCCCTTTTTATCTGTCGTTAATACAACATAAAGTTGATCGCCAACTTCTGGCCAAACTGACTGATATAGAGGAAGATCATCTTTTGAGACTAATGTATGTTTTGTTGTACCGATATCAACAAATACCCCTAAGTTTCTAACCACCTCTGTTACCTCTGCCCAATCAAACACATCTTCACGAACAGACGGAATAGCTGTCGTTGCAATTAAAACACCTTTCTTATCGTGATACAAAAATACTTCTAATTTATCTTCTGCTTCTACTCCTTCTTTTGCTTCATTTGTATGTAGTAACACTTCTTCTGTGCCATCCGTTAATACATAACCTGTTTCAATTTTTCGAGCTACTTTTAATTCTATAACTTGCCCTGCCTTTAATAATCCCATTCTTTGCCTTCTTCCTTAAATAAATTCTTCTATTATATTATAACCGATCCCCTTCTCTGGTAAAATAGAATTGAGCGAACAATTACGAAAAAGGTGATTTTATGAAAATTTATGTCGACGCAGACGCATGTCCTGTGAAAGATATTATTATTTCAGAAGGGACATTGCGTAACATCCCAATATTTCTTGTTAAAAGCTATGCACATTATAGCCTGCAAGATGATCCAGATGGTGTAACAACTATCTATGTAGACGCTGATAAAGAAGCGGCAGATTACCGCATTTTATCAATGACAACAAGTAAAGATCTTGTTATTACCCAAGATTATGGCTTAGCTTCTTTAGCATTAGAAAAAAATTGTACCGTTATTCATCATAAGGGTTTTAGGTATACAACAGAAAATATTGATCTTTTATTGGAAACGCGTTACCAAAGCGCTCAAGCTCGTAAAAGCGGTCTAAGAACAAAAGGCCCTAAGGCATTTACCAATGCAGACCGAACTAAATTTCAGACTTTCCTTCAAGATATTTTAAGTAAATAATTGATTAAATATTATTTTTAGGCGATCAACTGTTGACAATAAACAGTTGATCGATTAAAGTTATTTTAATCCCGATTAAATCAATATGAATAATGTATAAGGTGTGAATATAATGTTTTTAACAATAAATGATTTAAATAAACAATTTATCGATCAAAATGATATAACAAATACAGTCTTACAAGATATAAACTTGAATGTTGAGCAAGGAGAATTTATCTCTATTCTTGGCCCTTCAGGATGTGGTAAATCAACTTTACTCTCAATAGTTGCTGGATTAACCTCTGCAACTAGTGGACAGATTAATGTTGACGGGCATTCAATATCAAAACCTGGAAAAGATCGTGGTGTGGTTTTTCAAGAGCCTGCTCTATTCCCTTGGTTAACAGTTAAAGAGAATGTAATTTTTCCATTAAAAAAAGAGATGTCAAAGAGTGAAGCAATTACTCACGCTAAAAAGTATTTAAAAATGGTTCAATTAACGAATTACCTCGATCATTACCCACATGAGCTTTCTGGTGGAATGCAACAACGAGTAGCAATAGCGAGAGCATTAGCAATGGATCCTACCCTACTATTAATGGATGAACCATTTGGAGCATTAGATGAACAAACCCGCTCACGCTTACACACACAATTAGAATCGATCTGGCGTGATACTAAAAAAACAATCTTATTTGTTACACATAGTATTACTGAATCTATTAAACTGTCAGATCGCATTATTGTAATGGGAACACAACCTGGTGTTATTTTAACAGACATCAAGGTAGATATTCCTAGACCAAGAGAAGATCACAAGCAGGAAATGATTGAAATTGAGGAACATGTTATGCAATACCTTAAAAAAGAAATTGATAAAGTCGTAAGTGGGGAGTTATAATGAAGCCTATTTTTAAAAGAATTTTGTTTTTTGTTATATTAATTGGTTTTTGGAGCCTAGGTTCAGCACTTGAATGGTGGTCAGAAATAATTTTCCCTTCTCCCCTAAGCGTATGGCAATCTTTCGTTTCAGGAATAGAAGATAAAACTTTAATTTATGGCTTAATTGCAAGTTTTAGACGTTTAGCAATTGGTTTAAGTATTTCTCTTTTACTAGGTACTAGTATTGGAATATTAATTGCGAAGTCAAAAACCGCTGATGATACAATCGGTTCCATTTTATTAGCTTTACAAAGTGTACCAAGTATTGTTTGGTTACCTTTAGCAATTATGTGGTTTGGTTTAAATGAAAAAGCAGTTATTTTTATTGTTATTTTAGGTGGGACATTTGTGATGGCCTTAAATATACGAACTGGGATTAAGAATGTTCCCCCATTATATATAAAAGCAGCACGAACAATGGGGGCAGGTGGGATTGATTTATTCAGACGAGTGATTTTTCCCGCATCAATCCCTCACGTTGTAACTGGATCAAGACTTGCATGGGCATTTGCATGGCGCGCACTAATGGCTGGGGAACTATTAAGTACTGGCCCTGGTCTTGGTTACACGCTCCGATACGCATCAGACTTTGGTGATATGAGCTTAGTTATTTGTGTAATGATTATTATTGGTGTTATTGGGGCAATTGTAGATCAATTAATCTTCCAACGTATTGAAAAAAATGTTGCAAAGCGTTGGGGACTTTAAAAAATAAGGGGGAAAAAGCAATGAAGAAAAATGTATTTATTAGTATTTTACTTGTTGGGTTACTAGGGGTCTTAGCTGCTTGCGGCAGTTCTTCAGCCTCTTCAACAGATGGAGAAAGAACAATTACACTAGGTTATTTTCCAAATATTAATCACGTTCCAGCAATGGTTGCTAAGGCAGAAGGATATTATCAAGAGCAACTTGGAGACAATATCACAATTGAATATAAAACATTTCCAGACGGATCATCATTTATGACCGCACTAAAAACAGGTGAAATTGAAGCTGGATTAGTTGGACCAGGACCAGCAATGAACCACTATACTACTGGAACAGACGTAAAAATTATTGCGGGAGGATCAACTGGTGGTACTGTTGTTTTAGCAAGAGACGGTAGTGGTATTGAAACAGTTGAGGATATTGCAGGAAAAACATTCATTACACCACGTGTTGGTTGCACACATGATGTCCAATTTGAAACGTATATGAAAGAAGCAGGGATTACTTCAAATAGAACTGGTGGGTCAATGTCACAAGCAACTGGTAAACCAGCTCAATACGAAGCATTATTTGAGTCAGGTGAAATTGATGTTGCTGTAGCACCCGAACCATGGGCATCAGTCCTACACCAAGAAGCAGGAGCACATGTTATTATTGGAGCAGATGAAGTTTCATTTGGTCAAACACTACCAGCATCTGTCCTTGTTACTTCTGGTGATATGGTCGAACAAGATTCTGAAATGATTCAACAGATTGTTGATGCTCATAAACAAGCGATCACATTTATCAATGAAAATCCAGAAGAAGCAAAAGAAATCACTATTACAGATATTGAAGAAGAAACAGGTCAAGCATTAAGTAAAGAAGTTATCGATGGTGCTTGGGGAAATATCGGATTCACTTACGAAGTCAATGCTAATGAAGTGCAAGCATTTGGTGATTCTTCATATGACCTTAAGTTCCTTAAAGAACAACCAGATTTCTCAGATCTAATTGATACACAATTTATCGACTAATAGAGTTAAAAACGCGATCTTTGACTAGATCGCGTTTTTTATTGGTTGAAAATGTATGTTTGATCGAATAAACATGTTTTTTGATTGAATAAAGTGAATTTTTGATTGAATAACTACAAATTTTAATCGAATTGCACAAAAATTTGATCCAACTTACTTCCTATTCTTATTCCTGCTCTTCAACAATAATTGCCAATCGACTTTGATGCCATCTTTTGGCGGTATCTTCAGGTACTTCATATACTTTATCTGCACGTAATAATTCACCGTTATATCGCGTTTGAACAAGCATCTTAACTTTAACCATTTTTTCTTTTCCCCTTTTTGAAAAACTTCTTTATTATATCATATCCAATGCTTGATCTATTGCATGTTTACCGCAGGCCAGATCAAACAATTCACTTATTCAATAATTATTCATCAAATAAATTCATACTTAAGTACCGCTCACCCGTATCAGGTGCAATGCATACAACCTTTTTACCTTTTCCAAGTCGTTTAGCTACATCAATAGCTGCATACACTGCAGCACCACCTGATGGACCTATAAAAATACCTTCTTTAGTACCCATTTGTTTAAACATGGAGATAGCATCTTCATCAGCTATAGGCATAATTTCATTATAAATTGATGTGTTTAGTATATCAGGAATAAAACCAGGGCTCGTACCAACTAGTTTATGCTTTCCTGGTTTACCTCCAGATAATACTGGTGAACCTTTAGGCTCCACTACAGTTATAAATAAATCTGGTAACCACTCTTTCAAGGCCTCTCCGGTGCCTGTGATCGTTCCACCTGTTCCTGCGGTTGCAACGAATGCATCCAACTTTCCATCCATTTGTTCATAGATCTCTTTTGCCGTTGTTACGCGGTGCACATTTGGATTTGCCAGATTTTCAAACTGTTGTGGCATAAAACTATTTTTAATTTCTTCATGTAACGCTTTTGCTTTTTTTATTGCTCCTGGCATTTTCTGATCACTTGGTGTTAATACTACTTCTGCACCATAAGCCTTTAGAATGTTAATTCGTTCCTTTGTCATATTGTCAGGCATAACAAGGATTGCTTTATAACCCTTGGCAGCAGCAGTCATTGCTAGACCAATTCCTGTATTACCACTTGTCGGCTCAATAATTGTGGCACCAGGTTGAATTAGACCTTCTTCTTCTGCGACTTTAATCATGTTATAAGCTGCTCGATCTTTAACACTTTTAGAAGGGTTAAACATCTCTAGTTTTACATATACATCTGCCGCATCTTCTGGAACAAGTCGATTTAATTTTACAATTGGAGTATCTCCGATTAATTCTGTTATATTATTTACAACACGCATATGAATCAAAATCCTTTCAATTAATAAATTCTGATCTATTTACTATGATTTATATTATACCAACAGGTGCATTAATTCGCCAACTTTGTGTTTAATTTGAATAGAAAACCGATAAAAAAATCTAATTAATTTCTATGGAGATAGAAATTAATTAGATTCATTACTTGCTTAGGAAAAACAATCAAATCAACAAATGAAATAAGTCCTGATCTTTATTTATTTCAATATAGGAAAATCCGTTTTCTTCCATTCTTTCGATTAATGATTGATAATCTTTCTTCTCTTTTAATTCCACGCCTACTAATACCGGTCCTTTATCTCGATTGTTCTTTTTTGTATACTCAAAACGTGTAATATCATCCGTTTCACCAAGGACTTCATCTAAAAATTCTCTAAGTGCACCTGCACGCTGTGGGAAGTTGACAATGAAGTAGTGTTTATATCCTTCATAGATCATTGATCTTTCCTTGATGTCTTGCATCCGGTCAACATCATTATTACCACCACTTACAATACAGACAACATTCTTCCCTTTAATTTCATCTTTATAGTAGTCTAAAGCAGCAACAGGCATCGCTCCGGCTGGCTCTGCAACAATAGCATTATCATTATATAAGTTTAATAATGTTGTACATACTTTACCCTCAGGGACTACTGCAATATCATCAATTACTTCTTTAGCTATTTCAAAGGTTATGTTACCTACTTGCTGCACACTAGCTCCGTCCACAAATTTGTCGACATGATCTAATTTTACAACCTTTTTTTGTTGCAATGATTGCTGCATTGATGGCGCACCTGAAGGTTCTACACCAATAATTTGTGTGTGTGGACTGATGTTCTTAATGTATGATCCTACCCCAGAAATTAAACCTCCACCACCAACAGACATAAACATATGTGAAATTGGCTCTTCCATAGCATCAAGTACTTCTAATCCAATAGTACCTTGCCCGACAATTGTTCGGTAGTCATCAAATGGATGAATAAAGGACATATCATATTCATCACAATATGTTTTTGCTTCTTGATAGGCATCATCAAAAGTATCGCCAACTAATACCACATCAACATATGAATTACCAAAAAAAGCTACTCGATTCACCTTTTGTCTTGGTGTTGTTGTTGGCATGAATATTTTTCCCTTTACCCCTAATGCTTTACAAGAATATGCTACACCTTGGGCATGATTTCCCGCACTAGCACAAACCACTCCATTTTTTAACTCTTCTTTTGTTAAGCCTTGCATCAAATTATAAGCGCCTCTAATTTTAAACGAACGTACTTCTTGCAAATCTTCACGTTTTAGATAAACATTACACTGATACTTTTCGGAAAGGATTGCGTCCTTTTGTAAAGGCGTTTTCCGCACCACATCTTTTAACATTT
The DNA here is from genome assembly GCF_003426025.1 of Paraliobacillus quinghaiensis. Taxonomy (GTDB): domain Bacteria; phylum Bacillota; class Bacilli; order Bacillales; family Amphibacillaceae; genus Paraliobacillus_A; species Paraliobacillus_A quinghaiensis. Next base: position 26,533 of record NZ_QJSH01000028.1, on the reverse strand, counting down.
GTTGTGCAATGATTATATCTTTGATTTGAATTGTGTTTACTTTTGTACTCATAATTCTAGGATCCTTCCTGAAAAAAATAATTAGATTTATATTACCATATTCAGAGTAATTAGAAAACTAAGCGAGATTATACTTTAATTGCTTTTAAGTGCTTGTTCAAAAAGGAGGATAAAAAAGATCAAGAAGTTCGAGGCGGCGAAGTTTTGAGTAGCGCAATGTATGCTTTTAATACATGAGCAACGGAAAAACAAGCCAACAAAGAAATTCGATGTGTCATTTTTACCGGACTTTTTGAACACCCTCTTTAATAAGAAAAGGCAACTATTCCTATACTATAGCTGCCTTTTCTATCTTTTAAAAGTTTGTAATAAGTCTTAGCTAAGTGCTTCTGTTATATTTGGAACGATCTGTTTTTTACGAGAAACTACACCTTTTAGTAAGGCTTGATTATTTTCCAATGATACATCAAAAGCTTTCTCTACGCTATTTGCCATCTTACCAAGTGACACAATAACAGAATCATTGTTAAGTATGTCAGTAACGACAAAAACAAATAAATCTAATCCTTTTTCGTTTATTGTTTTATTGATTACTTGTTCAATTTCAGCTTGGTTAACTAATACATCAGCTGTGTCCACTGTGTTAACTTGTGCAACCTCAACCTTGTAAGTGCTCATTTGAAATTCTTTAGCATCAAGTGAGATTAGTTCTTCTGTAGTTTTTTTACTTAGATCCGCACCTGCTTTAAGCATTTCAAGACCATATGTATGCAGGTCAATTCCTGCAATTTCTGCAAGTTCCTTTGCTGCTTGTACATCTTCATCTGTGCATGTTGGTGATTTAAACAACAGCGAATCAGAAATGATTGCAGAAACCATTAAGCCAGCAATCTCTTTTGGAATTGTAATATTTTTTTCTTTAAATAATTTGTTTAAAATCGTTGCAGTACAACCTACAGGTTCTGCTCGATAATACAATGGATCATTCGTTTCAAAGTTTGCAATTCTATGGTGATCAATTACTTCTTTAATTTGTACTTTATCAATATCATCTACACTTTGTTGGCGTTCATTGTGATCAACCAAAATAACAGTGTCTACCTCATTACTAACTGTTGCAACTTCTCTAGGTGCATCTACTTTAAAATAATCTAATGCATACTTCGTTTCATCGTTTGCTGCACCTAATCTTACTGCTTCAACATCTTCACCAATTTGCTGCTTTAAATATGCGTATGCAATTGCTGAATTAATCGTATCTGTATCTGGGTTTTTGTGTCCGAATATTAGTGATTTAGTCATTCTTTTCTCTCCTTGTAAAAATAAATAATTATTTGTTCTTGATTCTTGATATGCGCTCTCAATATACAAGCCATATACTATTGTAACGTAAAAACATGAATCTTTCACCCAAAATTATTTAATTTGTCCATCACCATATAATCTATATTTCGTAGATGTTAGTGCCTTTAAGCCCATTGGACCGCGTGCATGTAACTTTTGTGTACTAATTCCAATTTCTGCACCAAAGCCAAATTCAAAACCATCTGTAAACCGAGTAGATGCATTGTGATAGACGCAAGCTGCATCTACTTGATTCATAAAGGAAACAATATGATCGTTATTTTCTGATAAAATTGCTTCTGAGTGTTTAGTACCATAGTGGTTTATATGCGTAATTGCTTCTTCCACATTATTTACTGTTTTTATCGCTACTATTTTATCTAAATATTCAGTATGCCAATCCTCTTCTGTTGCTAATGGTATTTCCTTACGCATTTCCACAACTTTATCATCCGCTCGCATTGCAACATCATGATCATAAAGTGCATTAATTAATTGGTCACCATATTCTTCTAACCACTTACTATGCACAACAATCGTTTCAATTGCATTACAAACAGAAGGCCGTTGTGTTTTTGCATTAATCGCAATTTCAATACTCATATCTGGGTCAGCAGTCTCATCAATAAACAAGTGACAATTGCCTGCACCAGTCTCTAAAACTGGAACTGAAGACTTACTAACAACCGTATCGATTAAGTTTTTACTGCCTCTAGGTATCAATACATCTAAATAGTCATTTAAGCGAAACATCTTTTCAGCGGTTTCCCTGCTAGTGTCTTCTATTAATTGCACTGCGTTTACTGGTAAGCTGGATTTTTCTAATGCAGATTGAATAACCTTTACAATTGCTTTATTAGAATGGATTGCAGAGGAACTGCCGCGCAATAAAACAGCATTACCTGTTTTTAAACATAGACTAGCTGCATCTACAGTTACATTTGGTCTCGCTTCATAAATAATACCAATAACACCAATTGGCACGACAACTTGCTTTATCTTTAGGCCATTAGGTCTTTCCCAATCATCTGCAACTGTTCCAATTGGATCTTCCAATTCGACTAATTGTTTAAGTGCGGTAGACATATCATTAATCCGCTGTTCGTCTAAGCGCAATCGATCGATAATTGAATCATTCATTCTCTTTTCTTTTGCAGATTCAATATCCAGCTTATTTTCTTTGACTATAAACGCTTGTTGCTTGATTAGTTCAGAAGCTATCAATTCTAGTGCGTCATTTTTTTCTTCTGTTGTTGCATTGGCTAATGTTATCGTCGTCTCTTTCGCTTGTTTAGCAACTTCTATTATATCGTACATTTTTATACCCCCTGTAATGTTAAAACTAGTTTATTACGATGAATAACTTCAGGACGCTTTCGATTTGTAACGCGCATAGCATCCTCACTACTCATTCCTTTAACTTGTTCAAGTTCAGTAGATGAGTAGTTTACTTGACCTTTTGCAATTACATTTTCTTGATAAATTATTTCAACTACATCATCACATTCAAAAGACTTATTAACTTCCTTAATACCTGCAGGTAAGAGGCTTTTACCTTTTGAAATAATAGCTTTCTGTGCACCATAATCAACCTCAATTTGACCACAAACCTGTGAATGAAAAGCTATCCACTGTTTTTGTTTGCGAATGTGATGCGTCTGATGGTTGCCAATATATGTACCGTCGCCTTTTTCAGTTAAAATTTCTAAGAACTTCTCTTTTCCAGCACCAAGTCCTACAAAAGAATTAACACCCAACGATAAAGCAGTTTGGGCTGCTAGTAATTTTGATTTCATCCCTCCTGTGCCTACTTTCGAACTTGAAAGTTCGCTTGTTTGCTTGATCAAATCATCTGATATGAAATCAAGGTAATCATATTTCTTTGCAGTTAAATCTTTATTTGGATTTGCATCATATATTCCATTAATATCTGTTAGCATGATTAAATAATCCGCATTTACTAAACCACTTACTAGAGCAGAAAGCATGTCATTATCACCAAAAGTTAGTTCATCAATTGCAACAGAATCATTTTCATTAATTATTGGTACAACAGAGCGTTTTAATAATTCATTGATTGTTTGATACACATTACTAAATTGTTCCTGATTTACGAATGCATCACGGGTTAATAACAATTGGGCACATACAATACCATACGAATTAAATGCGTCATTATATGCTTCAATAAGCAATCCTTGCCCAACAGCTGCGGCTGCTTGTTTACCAGACACTGTTACTGGTTTACTTGAATAACCTAAATCTCTAAACCCTGCTGACACCGCCCCAGATGAGATAAGGATGACTTCCATCCCTTCATTCACTAATACTGCAATAGCATCAGCATGTTCTTTTAGCTTTGTCAAACTAAGACTACCATCTTTTTCTGTTAATGAACTACTTCCTATTTTAACAACTACTCTTTTCTTTGCCATTACTAATCGCCTTCTTTATTAATATTTACTTAACCTCTTTATAAATAAAAAAACTCTTTCCATCCGTTACATAATCAATGTAAAGGACGGAAAAAGTTTTTTCCGCGGTACCACCTTGTATTGACAAGTATATAAACTTGCCCACCTCTCCTATAACGCCAGGTTGCGGTTAAGCTTTAACTTAACAACTCCAAGGTAGGTTCAATAGTGTCAATTTATGCAGGGATCTTTCAGCCAATGAATCCCATTCTCTCTCATACGACAACTATTTACTCGTCCTCTTCTTCATTTTAATAACTATGTAATTACATCATATTATGCTGCAGCATCTCACAAATGTCAACCTGTTTTGTCAGAAAAATCAGATTTGTTTTATGTTCTTTTATTATTTACTATTTTGTTAGAATAATTTAAACTAATTCGGAAACAAAAAGCACCCAATTTGGGTGCTTTTTGATTAATCTAACTTACTAATCCAGTTGAAAGGATCTTCTTTAACTCCATATTGAATGCCAGTCAGCGTATCATATAATCGTTTAGCAATTTCACCTGTTTTGCCATTATTTATTGTCACTGTTTCATCTTTCCATGCTAATTGACCAATCGGTGAAATAACTGCTGCTGTACCTGATCCAAAAGCTTCTTCCAGTTTTCCTGCTTTGTATGCTTGATAGACTTCTTCAATTGATATTTTACGTTGTGATACTGGTATGTTCCAATATTTCAGCAATTGAAGAACAGAGTTTCTTGTTACACCTTCCAAAATACTTCCGTTTAACTCTGGTGTTACAATTTCACCATCAATTTTGAAGAATACGTTCATACTACCTACTTCTTCTACATACTTTTTTTCTAACCCATCCAGCCAAAGGACTTGCGCATAACCTTTTTCAGCAACAGTTTTTTGTGCCTTTAAACTAGAAGCGTAGTTTCCTGCTGTCTTTGCTTCACCAGTACCACCTTTAACAGCACGAACAAACTCATTTTCAACCGCGATTTTTATCGGATTAATACCTTCTTTATAATAAGCGCCTACTGGAGACAAAATAACCATAAATTTGTACCTTTTAGATGGTGCAACGCCTAGATAAGGTTGTGTGGAAATAATAAACGGTCGAATATATAATGATGTACCTGGTGCACTTGGAATCCAATCTTTATCTACTTTAACAAGTTGCTTAATAGCCTCTAGTGCGAACTCTTCATCAATCGAAGGAATACACATACGTTCATTTGATCGATTCAAACGCTCCATATTTTTTTCTGGACGGAAAAGATTCACATCTCCTTGATCTGTTAGGTATGCTTTCATTCCTTCAAATACTGTCTGGCCATAATGCAAGACCATAGTTGCTGGATCTAACGAAATTGGTTGATAGGGTACAATCCTTGGATCAAACCATCCTTTTTCTTCTTCATAATCTAATATAAACATGTGGTCAGTAAACGTACGACCAAAAACTAGCTGATCAGACGCGGGTTTTTCTTTTTTTGTTGTTGCTTTTGTTATAGAAATTGCTTCTTGTGTCATATTTTTTGTCTCCTTGCTTGATATATTATGAACAGATAGATATTATACCTATTTTATTACTAATTGGTCAGATTAAACAACCTATTTAAATTAAAAAGATTGAAACTGTTCCCAAAAAACGACTGATTTCTATTGATTTTCCCTTTATCCCCATCTTATATTCGCTTTTTTATTTACTTTGATTCAACATAGCATTAAAATTAAAGCTTTTTCCAATAGATTGTTGCTCATGACATAATTCGTATAAAGTGCACATTAAGTCTTTATTTTTCTGACTCGCTTCTCAATTGAAATTGACTCCCTTTCCGCAGGCACGGCCTCAACTAATTTTTAGAAGAAGAGCACTTCAAAAAATGGATTTTCGGCCCGTGGGACTGCGATTACTCGCCCCATCCGAAACATTCGCTGTTCCTGCTGGAGTGTCGCCAATTTCATTTGATAAGCTATATAGTGTAAAAATAAATAACAATTTATTACTTAGAAAAGCACAGACATGTCAATGCGTTTTTATGCCTAATAGATTTTCACAAAGAATTGCGCTAACTAGTGAAGGAAACAAAGGCTTGACACTCCTTGAAAATACAAACCGATTTTCTGCGTGCGCTGTTAGTTCATTGAAGTATTCCTCGTCCCATTAATAAACCCTGCTCACGGAAAGTGCATCCATTTGGTGACAGCGAGTTAGTAACTTTACGTTACTAGATAATCCGCATTTTATATCAAGTCCGATTATTTAAAAGCAACAACATTTACGAAAAAATCCTAAATTAAAATAAAAGAATTATTAAAAAGATCACTATGGCCATTAGCAACTAATCGCCAAGTGATCTTTTCAATTACACAGCTAGTGTTGTAGGTAGACTTGTTGCACCCATTAGATAGTGGTCTACTGCATAAGCTACTTCGCGACCTTCGTTAATTGCCCAAACAATTAAACTTGGGCCTCTTCTAGCATCTCCAGCAGCAAATACACCTTCAACATTTGTTGCAAACTCACCATAAGCTGCATCGATTTTCTGTCTATTCGTTTTCACTCCAAACTGTTCTAATAGCGGATGTTCAGGTCCTTCAAACCCAATTGCAATAACTACCAGTTCAGCCGGCCAGATTTTCTCTGTACCAGGATTCTCTTCATAAACAAACATACCATTCTCATCTCTTGTTTTCACCATTTCAATTGTATGCAATTCTTTTAGTTTACCAGTTTCGTCAGTAACAAATTTCTTTGTTTGGATCGAATATTCACGAACATCCTCACCAAATTTTTCTTTCGCTTCTTTATGTGCATATTCTAAGCTAAAGACTTGTGGATACTCTGGCCACATGTTATCAGATGTACGCTTTAAAGGTAGTGCTGGATTGATCGCAAATTGTGAGATTGAGTTAGCACCTTGACGTAATGCTGTTGCAACACAGTCCGCACCTGTATCACCACCACCAATAACAATGACATCTTTTCCTTCTGCATCTAGCGTGTCTGGTACTTCTTTGTTATCAAGAACATTTTTTGTTGCTGCAGTTAGGAAGTCCATTGCTAAATGAGCACCAACAGCTTCTCGACCCTCAACAATTAAATCTCGAGCTTTTTGTGCACCTGTACAAACAATAACTGAATCATACTGTTCTTTTAACTCATCCGCAGTAATATCTTCTCCAACTTCAGTATTTAAGACAAACTTAATTCCCTCTTGTTCTAACAATTGAATACGACGATTTACAACGTCTTTATCCAGTTTCATATTTGGAATGCCATAAGTCAATAAACCACCTGCTCGGTCAGAACGTTCGTATATTGTAACTTGATGACCTACTTGATTTAATTGATCAGCTGCAGCCATACCAGAAGGTCCTGAACCAATAATTGCAACTGTTTTACCTGTACGTTTATCTGGAATACGTGGCGTAATCCACCCGTTCTCAAACCCTTTATCAATAATAGATTGCTCTATGTTTTTGATAGATACAGCTGGTTCTGAAATAGCAACTGTACAAGATCCTTCACACGGCGCTGGACAAACACGACCAGTAAATTCAGGAAAGTTATTTGTTTTCAATAAGCGTTCTAATGCTTCTTTCCATTTACCTTTATAAACCAAATCATTCCACTCTGGTATTAAATTATAAACTGGACAACCAGATGTAGCTCCGCCTATGTCCATTCCAATGTGACAAAACGGTATACTACAATCCATACATCTTGCACCTTGCCTCGATAATACTTCATCAGTGAAAGGAGCAGAATATTCTTTCCAATCTTTTACCCGTTCTATCGGATCACGATCAACTGCTTCTTCCCGCTCATATTCAATAAAACCTGTTGTCTTACCCATATTCATATCTCCTTTCTACTGTACTAACACTTTTTTACGTTCATCAGGTAAGACAGCGCGATTTTCTTTTTTCGCTTGGAAAGCACTCATTTTTGCTTCCTCTTCTGTTTCACCAGACTCAATAAACGATTCAATTGTTTGAAGCATTAATTTATAATCTTTTGGAATTACTTTAATGAACTTTTGTTTACTTGTTTCCCAATTATCTAATACATCTTTTGCACGAGAGCTGTTTGTATACATTTCGTGGTTTTGAATCATTGTTCTAAGTTTAAGAATCTCTTCTTCTGATTCTAAAGATTCAAATTCTATCAGTTCTATGTTACTTAAAACCTTAAATTTATCTTTATCATCAGCCAATACATAAGCAATTCCACCTGACATACCAGCACCGAAGTTTTTACCAACCTCTCCTAAAACAACGACACTACCTCCAGTCATATATTCACAACCATGGTCTCCAATACCTTCAACTACAATATTTGCACCACTATTACGTACAGCAAAACGTTCTCCGGCATATCCGTTTATATAAGCTTCTCCGCTTGTAGCACCATAAAAACAGACATTACCTGCAATTACATTATTACTAATATCAAAGGTAGATTCTTTAGGAGCTTTTACAATAATCTTCCCGCCAGATAAACCTTTTCCTACGTAGTCATTCGAATCACCTGTAAGTTTTAGCGTCATACCATTTGGTATAAAAGCACCGAAGCTCTGACCAGCAGAACCTGTAAAATTAACCGTAATCGTGTCATCAGGTAACCCTTCTTCTCCATACTTCTTAGAAATCTCACTTCCAACAATCGTTCCTGCTACTCGATTAATGTTTCTAATAGGAAAGGAAGCTTCCACTTTTTCTCCAGTTTCAATTGCAGATCGAACTGCTGGAAGTATAAATCTCATATCTAATGATTGATCAATTTTATGGTCTTGTTTTGCCGTATTAACCCGTGCACTTTTAATTTTTGGCTGATAAGTCAACCTAGATAAGTCAAGATCTTTTGCTTTCCAATGTGATTTTGCACGCTCACTAATTTCTAATATATCTGTACGTCCAATCATTTCAGTTATTGTTCTGAAACCAAGCTTTGCCATTATTTCGCGAACTTCTTGAGCAATAAAACGCATAAAGTTTACAATATGATCTGGATCACCAGTAAATTTTTTGCGTAATTCTGGATTTTGAGTAGCAACACCAACTGGACATGTATCCAAATGGCAAACTCGCATCATAACACATCCCAATATAACTAATGGTGCAGTTGCAAAACCATATTCTTCAGCACCTAATATCGCTGCCATAACGACATCTTTACCTGTTAATAGTTTTCCGTCTGTTTCTAAAATAACTTGTTCGCGTAATCCATTTAACATTAATGATTGATGCGCTTCAGATAAGCCTAGCTCCCATGGTAAACCAGCGTGCTTTATACTTGTTCTTGGTGACGCGCCAGTACCTCCATCATATCCAACAACAGAAATTACATCTGCATTACCTTTTGCAACACCAGAAGCAATAGTACCAACGCCAGATCTCGATACCAATTTCACACTAATACGCGCATCACGATTTCCATTTTTTAAATCATGTATCAACTGAGCCAGATCCTCAATTGAATATATATCATGATGTGGTGGTGGAGAAATTAAGTTAACTCCTGGAGTAGACCCTCTCACTTTTGCTATCCAAGGGTAAACTTTATCTCCAGGTAATTGACCACCTTCTCCTGGTTTTGCTCCTTGTGCCATTTTAATTTGTAATTCATCTGCATTAACCATGTAATGGCTTTTGGCACCAAAGCGTCCAGAAGCAATTTGTTTAATAGCACTGCGACGATTATCACCATTATGATCAACAATATAGCGGTTTGAATCTTCGCCACCTTCACCACTATTACTTTTACCACCTAAGCGATTCATAGCGATAGCCAGTGACTCGTGTGCTTCTTGACTTATTGACCCAAATGACATTGCACCAGTTTTAAAACGCTTTACGATAGAATCAACTGATTCAACTTCATCAATTGAAATTGATTTTTCCGTTTTAAAAGTAAACAAATTACGTAAAAAACCGATCCGTTCTTCATCTGCAGATTGAGAGAATTCTTTATATAATTTATAGTCTCCTCGTCTAGCAGCCCACTGCAACTTATGAATTGTTGTCGGATTATACGCATGATGCTCTCCACTTTTTCTCCATTGAAAATCACTTCCAGGTTCTAACGTATCAGTAATAGATTTCTTATAACCTTCCTGGTGACGTAAGATAGCTTCTTTTGCAATTGTTGCAATCCCAATACCATCAATTTGAGATGCTGTACCAGTAAAATGTTGATCAATCACTTTGTTACTAATCCCAACAGCTTCAAAAATTTGTGCACCGCGATAACTTTGAACAGTCGAAATACCCATTTTAGACATTACTTTAATAACACCTTCAGTTACATTATTAATGTATCCTGCTACTGCATCTTGATATGAAACTGCAAGGTTATCATTAGCTATTTCCTCGCGGTATGTTTCAAAAGCTAAATAAGGTGTAATAGCATCTACACCATAACCTAACAAAGCAGCAAAATGGTGTACCTCTCGCGTTTCACCAGTTTCGATTATCAAACTAGCTTTTGTTCTACTACCTTGTCGTACTAAATGTTGATGCAGGGCACTTACAGCCAATAATGCTGGGACTGGCACGTAATTTTCATCCATTTTACGATCAGACAAGATTAGTATATTTGCTCCATCCTCAATTGCTTTATCTGCTTTGTCAAAAATAGTCTCTAATCCTAGTTGTAGATCATCAATAAATAACGTATCGATCACTTTACTAGTGAATCCTTCATAAAAGTTATTTTTAAATTGAGACAACTGGCTATTAGATAAAACAGGTGTCTCTAACTGAATTCGATGACTATTTTCTGGTACAGGATTTAAGATATTACCTTCTGCTCCTAATAACGTCATCGTTGATGTTACAATTTGTTCACGATACGCATCTATTGGTGGATTCGTAACCTGTGCAAATAATTGTTTAAAATAATTAAATAAAGATTGTGCACGGTTTGAAAGGACTGCAAGTGGCATATCAATTCCCATTGCGCCAATTGGATCTTTTCCTGTTGTTATCATAGGAATTAAATACTTGTTAATATCTTCTGTTGTATAACCAAAAGCTTTTTGTCGTGTGCGTAGTTGATCAATAGGTTGGTCATCCACTTCTACTAAATCTCCACTTAATGAGACAAGATTATCATCTAACCAATCCTGATAAGGGTGCTCCGATATAATTTCGTTTTTTATTTCATCATCTGAAATAATACGTCCTTCTTCCAAATCAATTAGAAGCATTTTACCAGGACTTAGACGATCTTTATACAATATATTTTCTTCTGGCACATCAATAACACCAACTTCAGATGAGTAGACAATATAATCATCTTTCGTTACATAATAACGAGCAGGCCGTAACCCATTACGATCTAAAATTGCACCAATTTGCTTACCATTTGTAAAGGTAATGGATGTCGGTCCATCCCACTGTTCCATTAAGCAACTGTGATACTCATAAAAAGCCCGTTTATCTGGTGAAATATGTGGATTTTTATTCCAAGGTTCTGGAATCAACATCATTGCTGCATGAGCAGGTTTACGACCAGCCAAGGTAAAGAATTCTAATGCATTATCTAATACAGATGAATCGCTTCCTTCTGCATTTAAAATTGGTAATAATTTCTCTAAATCATCACCAAATGCTTCAGAGACAAATTGTTGCTCACGAGCACGCATCCAATTCGTATTTCCTCGCATTGTATTAATTTCCCCATTATGAATAAGATAACGGTTTGGATGAGCACGTTCCCAGCTAGGGAATGTATTCGTACTAAAACGTGAGTGAACTAAGGAAAATGCAGAATTAAAATCTCTATCTTGTAATTCCAAATAAAATTGATCAACTTGATTTGGCGTCAGTAAGCCTTTGTAAACAATTGTTCTATTAGAAAGACTAGCAAAATAAAATTGATGATCATTCTGCTTCGCCCAATTTTCTGCTTGCTTTCGAATAACATATAATTTGCGTTCAAATGCCAGGTCATCTTTAATAGATGAAGCTGCACCTATGAACACCTGCCTAACTACTGGAGCAGTTTCTTGTGCTTTTATCCCGATACTTTTAACATCTGTCGGAACACTTCTCCAACCCAACAAATTCTGTCCTTCTTGTTTTATTAAATAGTTAATTTTTGTTTCAATTTTTTCTCTCTCTTGATCATTTTTAGTAAAGAATGCCATACCAACACCGTAACGCCCTTCTTTCGGTAACTGAAACATAGAAAGCTTACGAAAGTACTTATCTGGTATTTGTACCATTAGCCCCGCACCATCACCTGTATTAGGGTCACTTCCTTGCCCGCCACGGTGGTCAAGTTGACATAACATTTTTAGGCCTTTTTGGACAATATCATGTGTACGTATTCCCTTAATGTGGGCATACAGACCGATTCCACATGCATCATGCTCAAAATCAGGGTGATATAAACCCTGCGCTTCAGGCATTTGATTATAACTCATATAATACGCCCCCATTCGCAATTCAAATAAAGTGTCTATTTTAATTATATGTTTCAATATCGTTCTAAACAATATATAATATAGATAGGAACGTTCTGTATTTGATATATAAACAGGAGAGTGAAGAATAGTGGAATTACGTCAATTACGGTATTTTATAGAAGTTGCTCAACGTGAGCATGTATCAGAGGCCGCTGCCAGCTTACATGTTGCGCAATCAGCAATCAGCAGACAAATAACTAATTTAGAAGGGGAATTAGGTGTACAATTATTTGAGCGAGCAGGAAGAAATGTAAGACTCACACCTATTGGAAAGACATTTCTCCATCACACTAAAGTTGCAATGCAAGCAATTGACCATGCAAAAAAACAAATTGATGAATACATTGATCCTGAACGCGGATCCATAAAAATTGGATTTCCTACTAGTCTTGCTAGCCATCTTTTACCGGAAGTTATGTACGAATTTAAAAAAAATCATCCCAAAATTGCTTTTCATCTTCGTCAGGGCTCTTATAATTTTTTAATTGAATCAGTGAAGAATAGAGAAGTTGATGTTGCATTTCTTGGACCAGTGCCAACAGATGAACCTACAATTAATTGTGATGTACTATTTTCAGAAGACTTATATGTCTTAGTACCAAATGATCATCGATTAGCAAACCGAAAAAGCATTTATCTTTCTGAACTAAAAGAAGAAGATTTTGTTATGTTTCCAAAAGGATATGTATTTGAAGAACTGGCTGTTGACGGATGTAGACAAGCAGGTTTTGATCCAAAAGTAACCTCAGAAGGAGAAGATCTCGATGCAATTAAAGGGTTGGTAGCAGCAGGAATCGGCATTACCCTCCTCCCAGAAAGCGCTTTTAGTGAAATGAAAACAACTTACACATCCAAAATCGCAATAAGTAGCCCTCAATTATCTAGATCAGTTGGGATTATTACACCGAAGCATCGTCATCTTGCTCCTTCTGAAAAGGTTTTTTATAATTTTGTCATTAATCTTTTTCAGCACAAAAATGATCAATAATACAGAATCCGTTATCGTTTAGTATGTGAATGTTTCGCTTTTTGTTCAAGTTGTGATTTAGGTCTTTGATCTGCTTCATCTTCTGAGTAGCCTTGTGGATTTAAGCCCGTGTTCATACTAGGGTCACTTTGCTTTTTCGTTTGTCTTTTCATTTGATCACCTCCATAGGATTTACTTTTCCTAAAATAATAAGAATTTATGCGCAATGATGGACTTTGAAATGTAAATCAGCTAAATTAATAATACGAGAAAGTTTTAGGGGGAACTGAAATGACAGAGATAAACATAGCCACATTCGCTGGTGGATGCTTTTGGTGTATGGTAAAACCATTCGATCAATGGGATGGTGTGCACAAGGTGGTTTCTGGTTATACAGGTGGAGAAATTGAAAATCCTAGCTATGAGGAAGTTAAAAATGGGGAATCAGGACATTACGAGGCTGTTCAAATCAGCTATGATCCGAATATTATCGATTATAAACAAATCGTAGATTTATATTGGCCACAAATTGATCCAACCGATCCAGACGGACAGTTCCATGACCGTGGTCCGCAATATCGAACAGCCATTTTTTATCACGATATGAAACAAAAAAGTATAGCAGAAGCATCAAAAAACACATTAATAGAAAGCGGGAAATTTCAAAAGCCAATTGTAACTGAAATTTTGCCAGCACAAACTTTCTATCCAGCTGAAGAATATCATCAAAATTTTCATCAAAAGAATCAAGCAGAATATTTAGAAGATCGTGCTAAATCAGGTCGAGACGATTTTATTAAAGAAAATTGGAAATAAATCAGATGATATTAAAAACGTTAGACACTTCATCATTGAAGTGAGCTAACGTTTTTAATATTTACACAAATCTATATACTGCGACATATCACTTTGTTTCACAAGCATCCCTTAAAGTTTATTTAATTAAATGACTCGTTGTGCCCAAAGGAAACGATCATAACTCCATGAACCCCAAATTGATAGGATGACAACATCTTTTTCTGAATTTAAATTTGAAATCCAATAACCATCACCCATATATATTCCCACATGAGAGACCCTGCCATTATCTCCAAAAAACATAAGATCACCTTTTTTCAGGGCAAGGTTCTTGTTTTCATCATAAAATGGAACAGGCGTACCAACATGTGATGCTTGTTGCCAACTAACACGTGGGAGCCAAATACCAAATTTCTCATAAATATGTTTCGTCCAACTTGAACAATCAGCGGTACGTGGGCTTAATGAATAATCAGCCCCGAGTTTATAGTCAGTAACATCTTGTAAACTAACGGCATAATCGATAATATCTTGAGCAAGATGTGATGAACGAACGTTAATTTTTTGTCCTACATCAATCCTACTTGGATTACTTAATTGTGGATTCAAATTAAGTAGATCGCGATAATTCATCTTATATTGCTGTGAAATCTTCCATAAAGAATCTCCCGGTTTAACATAATACGCAGCATCAACGATTTGTGGAGTAGCTATTAATACAACAAGAGTTAAAAACATTCCAATTATCTTTTTCATTTATTATATCCTCACTTCACAATTATTTTAATAGTAAAAGTATTACTATACTTTGTGAAATAAAGAAGAAAATATGCATTAAAAAGTAAATCTTATAATGGTCTACTCTCAAACAGTGTCGTTTAAAACAAAAAATAGATGCATTTCTGTAACGGGTTCCGTTACCTATCGCAAAACTTCGAATTGCGTGCCAAAATGTTAATAAAGATGTGTATTAAATTGCGCTGTATTTTGCAGCGTTTTTTGTTTGCAAAAAAATAACCCAGTTCGATATGAACTGGGTTATAACTGCAATATTTTCATCTAATTCTTATTCAACTAAAGCCACCCGTTATTGCAAGAACCATTATTATTTGTCAATTTCCTCTATTAGAACATTTGGGCAATTCATTACAGACAATAACTCTTCTAAACTTGTTAGTTCAAAAGGACAAACTATACCTTTCACTTTTTTTAAAAGTGCTATTTTTGCTAATGAAGCCGTCACCATCGCTGTTGTATGATAGTCAGAGGAAGTAGATAATGATAATATTTTTACACTTTCTTTGTTATCAACAATTCCTTTTACCTCCACAGTTAGAAAAGTATTTTCATTTTTATTAGGATTATGTTTTACAACCTTAGAAAGAACTTTATTATTTACCTTATGTATAATATCAATCAAGCCTGTTCTTCTAAGTAAAGAAATCTGCTTATCAAAAGCAATTACATTCCAAGAAGTCCAATAATTTATTGGTGCAGTTGTTAACTTTTCTTTTAACAATAATTTCTCTGAATGATTTATAAGTCTTACTTCTATTTCTTTAGTATGATTTAGAAAATGCATTTTTCTTTTTTTAGTAAATCCAGGAAGAACTTTATTCTGAAAAACAACTGGTTGAGAAATTATCTTTAACATATCTAAAATTCCTGATACTCCTGCCTTGGCATTCGTGTTTTGTAATAATGCTACGTTTACCTCTTTTACTTCTTGAAAGTTTGAAATAGCATTTTTTATCATTAAGCCTGATAATCCTGGGAAAAATCCTGACATTATTACAGAACCTATATTATTTTTTTCTGCACTTTGATTTAGTTCTATTACTTTCTCTAAAAAGTCATAAAACGGAGTAACATCTATACATAATATCTCATTTTCTATACATATTTTTTGAATGTGAGGCACTTTCTGTTTTAATCCAACTACTACAACATCCACATTTTTAATTGCTTGTTTTACACTTTCTTCATCACTTACATCTATCTGTTGAAATTGAACCTCTTTGTTAAATGAGGTTGCTAACGTCTTTCCTCTTTCTACTTTATAATCTGTTACTATTAACTTTATTTGATTTTCAAATATTCTAAGAAGTTCATTGCAAACTAACTTACCAAGGACTCCTGATGCCCCAACAACCATAATTTTTTTCATAATTTTCAAACCTTCTTCCCTTTGACACTATTACTAAATTTTAACATATTATTCATACTTCTTATTTTAATTCTCATTAAACTTTTTTACGTAACAACAAAAAAGCGTATCTGTACTTGTTGTAGATACGCAACCCGACAGTTGAATAAACCTACATAGGTTATTCTAGAAGAGTTGAAAACAATAATTCTCCTGTATTAGAAAAACCTTTTATGTTAATTGGGGTAATTACCTGTCCATTTACCTTCTTAAAGAAAAAACGATTTTCGTTAGAAGTTATTAGTGGCACATCTTCATAAAAATTTTCTTTAGTTTCCACTGTAATTTTATTTATCTTCGGATTTATTACTTGCCCGAAATAGTATGCTGTCTCTGTTTCCCCTTCTCCTCCTGCACTCCATGTAATTTCATCACCTTTTTCAGGAGGATAATAAGTAGAAGACAACGCATTTTCATTTCCACTCTTATCTCTGATTTCCCAAAAACCAAGCCAGTTTTGACTTAATTCTCCAATCATTATGGAATATTGATTTTTGTAAATTGTTAACCATTCGCCATCAATTTTTCTTATAATATAAACATCCTCTGTTCGTGGAGACCAATCCTTCGTAGTATGAAAGACATCTTCTTTCGTAGGTTCTTGTTTATGATTGTAAATGATGAAAGAAGTAAAACTGATAACAATTATAAATATACTAATTACAATCTTCTTAATATTGCTCCCTCCTTAACCTTTTCAACAATAGCACCCGTTACTTCAATAAGTTGTATAGTATTATTGATTTGGCTTACGCAAGAAAATAAAAAAGGTAACGATAAATATAAGTGAAATAATCAGTTGTATTAAAACCGTCCCAATGGAAGTAAACGTAACAAAGTTTCCGTTGATTAAAGTAAGAATTAAATTTAATAGAATTAAACATAAATGAATTGTTGATGTAATTGCAATCCTCTTATAAACTATCGAACTTGCGATGAACATCCAAAGTATAGATGTTATAACAATTTGAAAAGGAGTAATAAAAATCATAGCAAATCCTGCTCCCATTGTTAATGGTTCATACCACGGAAACCACTCAATAGTAGATGTTATGATAAAGAAGAATATTGCAAAAAGTATGATTTGTATTACACTTGAGCTTATGAATACCGTAGGTTTTAATATATTTTTCACATTCCCACCCCTTTTTGTTTTTTAACAATCCTGCCAGTTAGCTCAATAACAACGTGCCAGCAGTTATAGAGATTAGTAGTGTAATGAAAATGCCAAGCACACAAGAAATAATAGCAATAATAACTTTCTTTCTGTCGTTAAATCCTGAACGTTTCATTTGTTTCATTCCGATAATTCCAAAGATAAGTCCGATAATACCTAATATCAATCCTATACTAATTAAAGAAGTTAAAATTGATAATATCCCCAGAACCAATGATACTGTAACCTTCTTGTTTACTTGATTAGATACATCACTTGCAATCTCTACATTCCCCATTTGTGGCATCTCCTTTAATTTTCTTATTCCTTGTTCAGCACACCTACTCGTTAGCAGAATAAGCAATAGAAGCTGTGACATAACAACTCTTTGTTTAACTAAAATGCACTATATGCTGAGATGTAAAAAGTTTAATCACTTTTTAAATCTCCTATTTCTTCTATTATTTTTAATGTGCAAACGGTTACGGTTCCTGTTAAAAATACTAATGCTGCTATGATTGATATGCTATAAGCTGCTGAACTGTTAATATTTAGGTTAGAGACTGTTAAAAAGACAAAACCTATTACTACTAAATTTAGTCCTCCAACTATTCCACCGTATAATACTTTTCTTATGTCGAAAAATACAAAACCAAAAGTCAAAGAAGTAATTAAAATTAGAGATAATACGCCAACCATTTAATTCACCACCTCTTCTTAAATTATAACTGCCCGTTATCGCCATAACAGAATCTACGGCTTCTTCCACTAAAGCACCTGTTTGTTTAATAAGCTATTAAATAGAATTTTTCAATCTATTTCAATTAATTTCTAATATTAAATATTCAGTTTTGCAATTCCCCATCTATAAACTTCTCATTAAACTCTTCTCTCCAGGTTGCTATAAATTGATCCATCTCTGTGTCACTTACAGAACCGCTTTTCCTAATAAATTCGCCTATCTCTCCATCCATTGAAGCTATATATTCGTTAAATAAATCCCAATCTATATCGTCCTGTTCTTCCACAAAGTTTTCCACATCATCAAAGAAATCGGCATTTCTAAGATTCATTCGATGGAATCTAGCAATATTATGATAATAGGATGCCTCTAGATCAAGTAATGACTCATGAATCCGCTCTTTGCTCGCATCCTCTCCAATTAGAACAGATACTTCATCCGCTGCATTAGTAAATTCTAAATAGCTACGTATTTTAATATTCTTCAGCTCTTGAGTTTTTTGATATAGCATAATAGATAATATAAAAATGACAATAATAAGCACTGTTGGTAACACATATCTAATACCTTTCACACAATCCCTTCCTCTCCATGATCGTCTATTGTTAAACTCTTCTGTCTCTTTAGTTCAATAAGCAATAGGAGCTGCGACATCAAGAATTCCTTGTTCAACCATTGCATCCCTTATGTTTAATAAGATTAATTGTCTCTATATTTTTCTGCATCTTCTTCCATGTTCTTATCTTCGAAGTGAATTTCATCTCTTTTCAACTGAATTCTGACTAATAAATCAAGTTTTTCATTTATACTTGAAATAGTCCAAACAACAAATCCAATTGCCACCACAATTATGATTAAAATTATAAATCCCGTAGCTTCCAAATAATCAACTCCTCTAAAACTAACCTTGTTCAACTCTTGCCCCCGTTAGCACCATAAGATAATTGAACTAAAAATGCTTTATCTTTTCTATGTCAATAGGAGAGTTTAATACTTCATAATGTCCTTTATTAAAATCTCCTTTATTTACTCTAACAACAGCTTCTTCTACTTTTATAGAATAGCTTTCATCCTTAGTTATTAGAGATATAGAAATGTTTTCATCTTGCCAGTTGTATCCGCTTACTTTCATTTTTTTAACCTTATATTCATCTAAAAATTTCAGGAAATTATTGATTGTTTCTTTGTCTTGTACCTCCCAAGTTGACTTATCAGACGACATAAAAACCAAAGCGGTTATGTCCTCATTCTTAATATCAATTGCTTCAATAATTGTTTTTTCTTCATAACTTGCTTGATAATTTGCCCAATAATTGTAGATATATATACTAATAGCAATTAACACTAAGCAGGCAATAAAAATTACTACTTTTCTCAAAGAATCCTCCCTTTATAGCTCTCCATATTTTAACATAAAAATCCAACTTCCTTGTTCAATAATCCTGTCAGTTAGTTCAACAAGCAATAGGGGCTGCGACATCAATAGCTCCTCGTTCCACTAGCCACCCGTTAGCACAATATGGTTATTCCAGTTTAGAGTAAGTATTCTCCATTTTATTTACTAACTTTTTATAAGCATCGGCAATGATAAACGGTCCTTTTGCGTCCATAAACTCAGGAGAACCTCCTGTATCTTGTTTAAAAACTTGCCACGCCGTTTTCATCTCTTGGAGAACTTCTATATCAACTGGCTTATTATTGTTGTCCATATTCAACAACTTTGCATTAGAAAGCCGATAATCCAATAACCCTGTTTTTCCATTTTCAGTTGAAAATTTTTCGTTTAATTGCTCCTCAGAAAGAGATAAAGCAAGATAAGTCCTCATTTGGCTTTCCTTATTTCTTAATGCAGAATTAAGGGCTTCTCTATTTTCTTTTGATTGGTTCTCAATTACTTTGTCAAATAAGTAAAATAATGAATTGTAGCTCATAGCATTAGTTAATCTCATTTTGGATATAGTAATTTTTCTTTCTAAATCTGCTCTTTGACCATTTACAATAGCTGCATAAATACCTGTAAAGACTAAAGCACCTGCTAAGAACACAAATAAAATTTTTTTATTAACTGTTATCCCCCCCATGCAATGTACCGTAAAAATTTATTCATTCTTAAACTCTTTTGTTTCTATTAGTGAGAAAGCATTATTGTTTGTTGCAGTAATGCTGCCTTTTGTGGAATAAATTAAGGTTATTCAAAAGGTAACTGGAGTTCGCTGTTATACATAATATCTTCACTAAAATCCCAATATCGACCTTCTACATCCAAATTTATAACTTTCTTGTAATAACCCATTTCAAATAATGTCTCATTCCCACTTTTAAAGTGTAATCTGAAGTCAGGCGATTCAAAATCCATATTTGATGTGGTACCTGTTTTAGCATTATCTAATTCCTTTACAAGTTCATTAATAAATTCTTTATCGTCAATAGTAGCCATCAATTCTTCACTGCTCCATTCATAAACCTCGATACTGGAAACATCTTCGCTTAAATTAAGATTATTATTTTGGCATCCAATTAAAATGAAGGACAATAAAAGAACTACGAATAATGATTTAATTTTTGGCATTAAAATTCTCCCCCTTTTACTAAGGCAGACGT
Organism: Paraliobacillus quinghaiensis; assembly: GCF_003426025.1. Lineage (GTDB taxonomy): Bacteria > Bacillota > Bacilli > Bacillales > Amphibacillaceae > Paraliobacillus_A > Paraliobacillus_A quinghaiensis. The sequence continues at coordinate 5,806 of NZ_QJSH01000028.1, read as the reverse complement.
TAAATAATAACTAAAAGTTCCAAGTCCTGTTAAACATTACTTATAGTAAGACGAACAATGCTATTTCTTATTGAAGAAAAGCTCTCCGTTAGCTCAATAGCGATTACTTTTTTTATTTAGTATAGAAAACACAAATGAAATTATCACAAATATCAAGCCAGAGAATACTAATCCTGTCCCCATCCAGAGTTGAAATGGTCCTCCACCAAAATGGCTAAAAGGAAATGGACCATTGATTATCCAGATGTATCTGTCATAATCCCCGTGAATAAACCAGTACAAAAAAATCGGACTAATAAAAAAGACAAGAGATAGACCTAAGAATAAGGATGATAACAGCTTATAAATGGCTTTCAATTCTTTCCCTCCCTAAGCCTAAGCGACGCTTATTGAATAATAGCCGCCCGTTAATTCAATAAGACATTATCTATATCGAGTAAATCGTTATCCCATAAGAATTTTTGTGTGTTTTGCTCAATATCCACTACTAAATTCACCCAAAATTGTTGTGATAAACTGTTTTCACCGTAATGCTCTCGGAACTGCTGTGTATTAAAGACTAAATCATCTTCATTATCAATTACACCGAATACATTATCCTTCACGGTACTTACCCATAGTGAATTCAATTCTTTTATTGTAATAATTTTTTGCCTCATATCATCATTAAGTTCAATTTTCACCTCATCCAAATTACTACTGTCTATACTTTCCTCTTTAATCATTTCACCAAAAAAAGCAGCTATTTTTTGAGCAGTTCCACCAGTTGTATTTTGTGTAGCACCGTGTTCTATACGTTCAAAAATTTTAGCGAGACCGTTATATTTTTGATAAAGCTCCATCATGTAACCACTATTCCTTGCTAAAAAGTATGCATCACCTTTAGTAATGACTTCTTCATCTATAATATTTTTGTATATTCTTTCATTATCAACAATTGCATTAACTAAATCTTGCATATCATTTTTAACACTTAGTGAGATATATTCTTCATACATTTTTTTCTCTTTATATTGGGAATAGCCTATAAAAACTAAAACTGCAATAACAATAACAGTAAGTACACTTTTGTAATATTTCGTTATAAAAATAGCACATCCCCCCAATTTGATTACCCTTTACCAGAACAATCTAATATCTTTATTAAAAATTACTTCCCTTTAGTGAAAAAGCGACTGTTCTTATTAAACAATCGCCACCCATTAGTAATATTAATTATTCCTTAATCCTCTCCATGCTGATAGGATAATTGGTAATGCAAATACAAAAACAGTTCCTAATGCTACGATTTGTATTAAAAACTTCAATAATCTAAAAAAAGTATATACAAAATAGAAATCCCATAGTCCTATATCATCTAGGACATCAGAAACAATTTCAAAAGCAGGCATTGAGACAGAAAAGATTAGCCATCCAGCAAATGCAAAAATAATATATTTCATATTTTTATCCATTAAAAATTACCTCCACTACTTTAAGAATAACATTTGATTTAACTCTTTTATTCTTCAATTCCCTTTTCATTGTTTTACAAGCTTTTGTCTTAAAGAAATTAGGTCTTTCTTTTCTGGTGAGCTAATTTCCGAATATTTATCTAGTAAAATAAACTGCAAGTTAGTGAAAAAGCAACTGTTCTTATTAAACAATCGCACCACTTAATGCAATAAACTCAATGTTTTTAATCTTTTTTAGAATCGCTACTAGATTAAGATAAAAGATAATAGCTAAAATTGGCATAAAATACAATAATCCTTCCCGTTAGCGCAACAAGCTCTAGAAGCTACAACATCAATAGTTCCTTGTTTCACTAACGCTTACCGAAATGAATTAACTCTTATCTTTCATCAATCATTCTAATATCATAGAAAAGAAGCTGAAATGTTATAAAAAAAACGATAGGTAAAGCAAAGTATAAAATGATAAGGGGAGTTCCTTCCATTACTTTGGCTTCTACTAAACTATGTGCTGTTCCTTCCATGATAAGAGATAAAATTATAGTTGAAGTAATACTTAGTATAAACCTTAAACCTTTTCGCTCCTTCTTTGCTTCATAAAAACATGCAATACTAATTATTAGTAAAACAATATTCAAAAATAAAAATAAAATAGTATCCTCTCCTTTAATGTTTCATTAACCTACCCATTAGCTCAATAAGCAATAGGAGCTGCGACATCAACAGCTCCTTGTTCCACTAAAGCCCCCTTCACTTTAAGTACAACTCTTCACAAAGTCAGCGCAAATAGAGAGATCGTTTTGCTACATAGACCTTTAAAGGAATTCTATTTCAGTAATTCGTTCATCTACTCTTCTTACCATACTGTATGTATAAGGAGTAAAGTGTTTATTCCAAAAAGATCTCCCGGTTGTATTAAATGCCTCAAAATCTACACCACATAATGAATATTCTTTTAGTTTAAGCCAATCCTGTATCTCGTTAATTAACTTCAATCCAACCCCAATCCCTCTTTCATCAGGGAATACATAGGCACCTGTTATATTCATAACCTCAGGATGGTCTGATATAAAATTCTCTGCTGTCGGTTGGATTCTCATATAGCCTACAGGTTTCTTATCCTTATAAGCAATCCAAATATGCCGATTTTCTTCCATGGACCAAGCTATTAGGTCATCAACTGGATCTTCTTCAGCATTCGGCATGAAAATCGGGGAAGTTCTGTAATATAAATTATGTTCTCTATGAAGCTTCGCAAGTTGAATTATGTCGTCTGTCGTACTTTTTTTAATTTCAATCATAGACCCATTATTATAAGGTATACTTTGAACTCTTCGTAACCCATCGACACCTCTTAACCCAAAGCCTAACCAAAACCAGTTATTTATCGTATTGTGCTCATGCGCAAAACACGTTATAGCATGTGAGGTGTACGAACGTTTAACCCATTTACCAGCAGAATACTTGTATAATTCTTCATATAAACTAGATTTATACCGCTTTGAAACTCCATGTCCGAATAAAGGTACATAAACGCCTTTGTTCTTACCGAAGAAGCTGTCATTTATTAAATACCCAGCTATAAAACCTACTAACTTATGATTATCAATAGCAAGGACTCCTGATCCATTATGAAACAAGTGCAACACCTTGTCTTTCAAATCACCTAATAATTGCGTCTCATGCGGTAGAAAAGGAACAGATTTTTTTTCATCTTGATAAGAAGATAATACTAATTCAATCGCTTCATTTACATATGAAGGCTTAAGATCTATAAATTCCACAACCATAACTTCATTCCTTTCTAAATATATTTTTTAATTTAGAATCTATCTATACACTTTTCTAGTATATTCTTCACAATTAAAACACACTAGAAAGTATAACTTCTATTATCTATATGGCTTCTTATTCTACATTACTCATTACGAAAAAAAGACCATCCTGATCCCAAATCCTTGTTGCATATATGCATCCAGTTTGTTCAAAATATTGTTTGAATTATTGACTATTCCCCACATCATCACCAACTTTTTCATTCTCTCCTGAGTAAGCATTTTCATAAAAATCAACAATCCATTGGTTTTTATCAATAATGAAATGACTTATTAACATTGCAAGGAAAAATGATATTGTCGGAAAGTTAGTTTTAAGTGTTCCTGCAACAACCACAAATAAAAATATTGATAAAAATATAAGTGTAATTAAGTAGACTATTCCTTTTTTCATAGGTTTTCCCTCTCTAAATTGTCTTTTATTAAAGTCTAATGCGCCTTTATTTCATTAAGTAATTGAAGTTAGGGCGTCAACTACGCCTTGTTCCACTAAGGCTCTTCGTTAGTGAAAAACCTCTTCAGGAACATCCCAGAGGAAATAGTTTCTTGAAAATAACCTTGTTTCTACTACTACATTCACTCCATCTTTCGTAAATACAAAGCCAGAACCCATTTGTTCTTTAAACTGCCACTCATTATCTTTCATAAATTCTTTAATTACTTTTTCTTGGGAGCCACGTTTATTCTTTGAAACGCACCTAATTCCGTGAGAAGTATCGGTAACTTTAATGTAATCATTGTTTGTGAACTCTAATTTAGTTATAGATGCAATAATCTCAGTTGTATTTTCTTCTTGAAACAAGGCATTTCCAAATCTAATTACTATAAATCCAATAGCAACTATCAATACCAATAAAATAACTACTAAAAACTTTTTCAAGAAATCACCTTCTTGTTAATCAAAAATTATTAATTACATTTTATTCAACTAAACAATAAGCAATAGGAGTTGCGACATTAACAGCTCCTTGTTGCACTAAAGCACTCCTTTAGTTGAAGAAAGTTTCTCATAAAATAAGCGTTTATCTTATTCGTACATATACCAAATTGTTATTTCACTAACAACATTTTCGGCAAAAGAAAATCTGATACCTGTTTTTTCACCGTAGTTAATACTATTATCTTCGTGATTACTACCATCTTCAATTGGGTAGAAGTTTTCACCGTAGGAATCGATTACCTGTTCTTTAGTTGAACCTACTTTGATACCACGTTGAGTTACAAAAGTTTCATCTTTTAAAGTCATCCACTTAATTAGTTCATCCTGGAAAGTAAAAGATGCATTGTCATAATTGACTTCTGTTTCTTCACATCCACAGTGAGCTTCTTCAATATAACTCCTAACATTATTTGGTTTCCCCATGATATTTTTAGTCTGTTCCAGGGTTAAATCTTCTCGGAACATCAACACTGGCTCAATATAAAATCCTTCGTCATAAATGTTAAAATCAACGTTAAAACTTACATCTTCATATTCTTCAATTAAATCTTTCAGTGTGTTTATTTCATTTTCTAAACCCGTATTGGCTTCCTTAAAGTTTTCTACTTCAGTTTCAAGTTTGTTTTTAGAATCTTTTAATTGGGTATTTTCGACTGTTAAACGCTTGACCTCTTGTTTTAGTTCGTTTGTATCCTCTGATGTACAACCTACCAGTAACAAGGTTAATAAAATAAAAAAAAGATAATTTTTAATAAACATTTTGCCCTCCCCATTACCTTTACAGTTGAAGAATTCTGTCTTTTACTTGAATAAGAATATAGGAGCTGTCGAAGCGACAACTCCTTTTAAAGCACCCTTTATTGAAATAAATCCTATTCAATATCTTTAATTAGTGACCTTATAAGTAAAATCCCTGAGAGAATACCTAATATTAATATTGTATTTATGTCTTGTAACGGGGCGAACAGAATACCCTGCAAAAAATTATGATACGAGACAAACCCAAGTTGTTCGACTATGAGTGACATAGGAATAAGGCTTATAATTAGTAAGATAACAGAAGGAACTATGAGCCAATTAAGTTTCAAATTACCTGTTATTATTTTTAATAAACGTTTCCACTCAATTAGTACCCCTAACAAAATACTTAGCAAGGTCATATAGAAATAATTCCAATCTGTATCCTGTCCTAGCATTATTGAGCCATTACTTGTAACGACATCATTAATTGCAGAAATTGCATTTATTATAGTCAACCCCAAGATTACAACAATCACATACTGAATTACTTTCCCCACAATACATTCCTCCTTTAAATCTTATTTCCCTACAACTATACTAATGATAATCCAATGCTTTTTTTCTCAAAATCCCCTCCAGTATAGTGCAATTTCTTTCATTGAACTATCCTGCCAGTTAGTGAAAAAGCGACTGTTCTTATTAAACAATCGTCAGCAATAGGTAAGCATTTGAGGTTATCTCCAGCTTTTCCCCTGCTCCACACGGAGCGTGCTAGTTTCCCAGCACTCCGCGTTCCATCTAAAGATATGTACTAAATTATAAGTTCCTAGTTACTC
>NZ_QJSH01000027.1 GCF_003426025.1 Paraliobacillus quinghaiensis | reverse complement strand
GAAATGGGGACTTAAGGATATGAACATCCTCTACCAGATAAGATACTCAAAAGGTTGAACCGCCGTATACGGATCCGTACGTACGGTGGTGTGAGAGGTCGGGGCTGTGAAGCCCCTCCTACTCGATTCAACTACCTCATCATTAGGGTTTTCAGACTGATAGCAAGCTATAAAAGCTTCACCAACAGCTTTGCTGTAGGAGGTTGATGCGTCATTTGGGTTTGCCGTGATGTATAATACAGTTTCCATGTTATATAACTCCTTTTATGATATGATTTGTCTTTTTAATAAGATGAACTATGCAAATTATACCGAATATTAAAAAAATATGATAGAAATATGCAAATAGTATGCAAAATCACTATCTAAAAGACTGTATTATTTATGACGCAATTTCTATAAACTATGCATTAAGAACTTAAATCATATAGTCAGTAGTTAGTAACGGAAGCTGTCGCTCCTCAAATGAAATTGGTTCCCTTTCCGCAGGCACGGCCTCAACTAATTTTTAGAAGAAGAACACTTCTAAAAATGGATTTTCGGCTCGCGCTGTTCCTGCAGGAGTGTCACCAATTTCATTTGATACGCTAGTGTGTAACTCGTGAATTAAGTAGCATGTAAAATGCTTTATTATATTTAATTACATGAATTAGCTACAATATAAATTGAATGCCATATAAAAAAAGATACGCTATCTAGCGGAGTAAGTAAAATGGTCGAGACTCCAGTGGGAACAGCGCGAGCTGAAGATCCACTCGGAAAGCGGTCTTTGCTTATCCGAGTTAGCTGAAGCCGTGCCCACGGAAAGCGAGTCCATTTTACTTATGAAGCGTGTATTTAATTCATGTCTATAGTTACGACGCATTTTATATCAAATCTTAATTAAAATGAAATAATGTTTAAAGCGCTCAAAATTAAAGAGCCTTCAATGTAGAAAAGGCTCTTAAAGTCTTAATGCAATTGATTGGTGTAATGGTGAAAGGATTCCATTGCAAGGGTAACTCCTTGAGAAAAGGCTGCTCCTCCACCTAATGCAGTGCTAACACCAATTGTTTCTGCAACTTCTTCCTCAGTAGCACCGTGTTCGACGGCACCTTTTGTATGGTAAATAATGCAATATTCATCTTGGGCATAAATACTTATTCCTAAAGCCATAAGCTGCTTTTCTTTTTCACCAATCGTTCCAGCTTCAAAACAGGCGTCAGTAAAATCCATGTATTGTTGTGTGACTCTTGGTAAATGTGCTTTTAGGTGACTAGTTCCTTCTTTGTAGTTTAAAATAGATTGATCATAAAAGTTATCGGGCAGTTCTTGATTCATATCCATATCATCCCACCTTTCTTTGTAGTTAATTGTAGGGTGGCTTTTAATAAAGTAACTTATGTGTGGAAAATGATGGTCCGCTTGTGATTAATGAAATAGACATGTGACTGTTAACGCAGTAAAATAAGTAAAGAGGTGATGAAGATGAGCGATCAACAAAAAACAATTATTCAAGTAAGAGATAATGGGTCTATTTTAGTCAAAGGTGATGTGGAATTATTGGATGCCGAGGGAAATCGTTACGAAACGAAGCCTGCATTTTCACTTTGCCGATGTGGGGCTTCAAAAAACAAACCATTTTGCGATGGGGCTCACAAAAAAATTCAATTTGAAAATGTATCAAGAGCAAAATAACCTGAAGCACAACTAGTTCAAGATGTGAAAGACGTCAAGCTACTTTTATAGTATCTTGGCTTTTTTTGGTTGGATATACAGGGACGCCTTTTGAGTTTCCCCAAAAGGCGCCATTTATCTGACTTTACGTCAGTTAATTTTTTTAGTTAATTTTAGTGCTTTGTGACAGCAAATACGACTTGTGCTGCATCTGCATCAATGAGTGATTTTCGCTTACTACGACGTGTTGTTAATTTGTCAATAATAGAAATTACTTTGAAAGTGATTAAAATTACCGCTAAAAGATAAAGAGACAATAACATACTCATCTATCCCCTTTCAAGATATAAAATCATTCATATATAAATGAATTCATCTATATAATACCAAATAATACGAATAAGTAAATATATATATTGAAATTCTTTTAATTTCTTTTAAATACTTCACTTTCTGTTCAAATTCTTTGAATTTATTTTATGATTTGTTAACAAAGCTCACAAGTTTAATTTGATATACATTGTGGAATTGTAAATTGATACAATGCGTATACTTTAGTGTATAGCTTAAGAATTGCAATTAAATTTTAAATATGCTATTTTTTAGAACAATATAATTTTCGTAATAAAAGATCTAGGAGGTAGTAAAATGCGCCATGTTACTATGGAAAAGCTTTTTGTTCATCCAATTGTTCAAAAATATGTCGGAAGATCTGGAATGGCACATGCTATTGCTGTTGCGGAAAAAGCTGTTGATATAGCGATTAAAAAGAATGTTAACCCTGACCTTGCTGCTAAAGCAGGCCTTTTACATGATATTGGTCATTACAAATGGTATCAAAATGGCGAATGGAATTTTGAACTTTATAAAGAGAATGATATTCATGCCATAAAAGGTGCAGAAAGGGCGCATAAGTTATTGGTGAGGTGTGAGGAGAATTTGCAAGATGCAAAGGAAGTAGCCTTAGCTATTTTATTACACACTGATTCTTACTTGCCTGAAGGAGAATTGCAGTTGCGTCCCCTACAACAAATCGTTGCAGAAGCGGATACTGCTGATGAGGAAGTTGGTGGTGCGCATCATTATAGACAAATTGATTATGACATAGCACTTAAGCGAATTAGAGATTTAGATGCAAAGATTGAAAGTCTAATGCTAGCAAACGAAAATGATGAACAAAAAAATTAATAGCCAATAAAAACTATATGTACCAATTTCAAACTAACTTATTTTTATTTTATAAATTCCTTTCTCTTTTAATCATATTTCAATATTTACTATCCTCTTGATTTTCAGCCATTAAAACTCTGTCATTAAATGAATAAAATATACTCTTACACTATTAAACTATGATAAACTAAATAAGAATTCATGGGGCGGTCTGATTTTCGCTATAAAGGTGTGATAAAGTGCTATTTAAAAAAAATAGAAAAAAAGTGGAACTATCTGAGAAAGAGTTTCGTCTAATATATGATCTGTTTTATGAACGAGTATACCGCGATGCATATTTTGTGATTAAAGATCGATATTTAGCACAAGATATTGTCCAGGATACTTTTGTCAAAGCTTACAAGCATATAAGTAATTTGGAAAGCAGAGAAAAATTAGGAGCATGGTTATCGACTATTGCTACAAGAACAGCAATTGATTTGATCCGCAAACAAAATACTTGGAATGGTATACCAACAGAAGACCTGGCATTAAACTATATGCACTCGAAGCAGGAGATAGCTTCTTCTGTTGAGGTGATTGTGGAAAATGAATTAATTCAGGAGGCGCTCATTGTAAAAATCTCTGAACTAAAACCAGAGTATAGAGAAGTAATTGTACTAAAGTATATTCATGAACTGAAAGATACAGAAATTGCACAATGGACAGATTTAAAAGAAGGAACAGTTAAATCGCGCATTCATCGGGCAAAGAAAGAATTACGTGTTCTTATACAAAAAGACGAGTCATGTAAACCTCTATTTGGTGGTGAAATATCATGAATCAATCGAACGAAAAGCAGATATGGAATGATCACTTTTTACAAGAATCTGTTAAAAAAAATTATAATGAAGCACCAGATGGCCCAGTATCCAAAGAAGCAGTCTGGCAAAGGATTAATAGTGAATTAACAGAAGATTCATCAAGAAAACATTCGCGCTTCATAAATACAAAGGTATTAAGTGTCGCTTGCGTATTTTTAATTTTAGTAATTAGCTCGATGTTTTTTCAGCTAAAGGGAGGAGAAGCATTTGGCTGGTTTACGGATTATTTTATCCGGGATCAAGGAAAATCAACCCAGATAATAAACCAATTATCAGATAAAGAAATCACCACGGATAATTTACCGCCATTACCTAATAGAGACGATTTAGAAGTAAAAGAGCTTATTCCAATAGAAGAGAAAATGAGCCTTACAGAGGCGAATGCAACTGTTAGTTTTACATTATTAAATCCTACAGTCGTACCTGAGGGTTATACGTTAAAAGATGTGACAGTAATTACATTTGCTGATTATCCAAAAGAAAAAGCATTTTTAACATACGAGGGTGCTGAAAGTGAGTTTACAATTCATCAAGAACCTATAGTGGGTGAACAATATTCTAGTAATATAACTGTAAACAATAAACATGCAATTGTCGAAACGATTAACATTAACGGTTCAGACGCGACTTATCTAGGTTTTAGTAATGGAAAGGCCGAATTAATTTGGTTACGCATGCGAACGTTAATTACTATAAAGGGTGAACTTTCTTTAAGTGATATGAAGAAAGTTGCTGCTTCGTTGAATTAAACCAATTAATTAACTCAACCATACAAAAAAGGAATGCGATGCGCATTCCTTTTTTGTTTATTAAATGTAATGCAATATTAGATGACGCAAAAATTATAAATTCTGTCTCAAACATTTTAAAGGTAAAAAGAGTTATAAATTCCAAGTAGTATACCTTTTTTAAAATAAATTTACTATCGAAGGTCAATTATACTGCTGTAAGTAGTTTCACTATTGTAAGTGCCGCCTTCTTTTACAAAATGAACAGTTTTTATCCGATATTGGTAACCCTTTGAAACAGAAAAGAGGGTTGCTTTATCAATTGAAGATGAGTTGTAATCAATGAATTCTCTACTCAATCCAGTGTTGTTCCAAATTCCTGTTGTACGGTTTATTGTTTGAAGGTAAAGACGTAACCCAATGGTATCAACGCGTGTAATACTGCTGGTTGCACTGTTTGAAACAATTGTTGTATTACTAACCTCTGTTATGTCATTCTTTGTTGTTAGAATATAGTCCGTTGTGTTAGTGGTTATGTTAATCGTTGTAAAGTCTTCCTTATCTTCTGTTGCAAGTATTGCTGTAGGCATAAGGAGTATTGTAAATAATAATATTAATCCACAACATAGAATTTTTTTCATTACTATATCCACCTTTCTATATGTTATATAGTAGTCGGATAAAGTAATGAAAACGTTCCCATTTTTTGAAAGAAATTTAAAATATTAGTATGAAAGATAAGTAGTAATGTATTTGATCAATTGTTCAGCTCGAACTTGATTTGTGTGATGCTGTCTAATGAAATTATAACCGTTAGTTGTGATTCTCTCTCTCTCAACTTCGTTATCTAGATAATAAGTTGCTTTTTGGTAAACATCGTCTTCTGTACATGCTACAAAATTTTCTCCATCGATAAAACCTAATGCGTCAATATCATCATTTGATTCTGCTAATAATAAACTCTTACACCCAGGTGCCTCGAAGAACTTTAAGACGGGTAATCCACCAATGCTACTTCTGCTACCGCAGGTAAAGAAAATTTTTGCTCTATTTATCTCTTGTGCATATTTCTCATTGAAAAATACATGCTTTGATTGTTCTTCAAGATAGCGAGAGTGAGGATGACATAAAAAACCCGGTTCACTTTTTAGCTTTTCCAATACTACCTTTCTAAATGGATAACGATCTTCTTTAGGGACTATTATTGGTCGTCCTGTTACGTTGTAATGCACTAACCCCATTAATAAGTAATTTATCGTTTTTTCTTGTTTCCAATCTTTTATAATTTCGGGATTTATTGACCATGGAAGCCATCTTAATTTAGATGCATATTGCGGGAAAACAGTAAGAAAAGGACGGTTACTTACAGAAAAAATAATATCTATTCTATTTTGTTCAATATATTCAATTCTCTTCTGTGGTTTCCAATGTAGATCTATTACAAAACATCCTTTAGGAATTGTGATTTGCTCCAATCCTGTGATCCTGGGAGATAGTCGATATCCCCAAGCTATATCATAGTGAAAAATAAAATCAGGTTCAAGGTTTAAATGAGTAAGAATATCATGAATATCACCGTCGTTGTACCAGTAATAGACATCAGCATAAGTTGTTATAGTTTTTAAAATAGCTGCTTTTGCTTTGTGCTTTGGATATTGGAGCCAAAACGGTTTGACTAATACAAGTACTTTTATTCTCTTGCTCAATCACTATCACTCCTTTCTTATGTGTTTTTTAGCATATGAGACAAGGTGAAAGTTTCGTAGTGAGTATATAATAGAAAAAATGTCACAAAATTGTTTTTAAATTGTTCAGAAATTTCATATAATTGTGATAAAATGATAAGAACCCAATTTTGAGTAGGGTATCTATAATTATATTTAATGAGGAGGAGCAATATGCAACAGGAAAATGAAGAACTAGCGCGTGCAACGGGAGATGCACAAATAGAGACATTGAAATTCCGATTTGGTGCATTCGGGGCTGCTGTTCCGCTACTATTTTTTGTTATATGGGCAATTACAACAAGTGTATTGCAATTATCATCAGAAGCGGGACTTGTGATGGGTGCTGTGCTTGGTATTACGCTCGGGTTATTTTTTTGTAAAAGCAAGTGGGCTGATTATGCGCAAGGTCTATTTGATGGTCTAGCACAACCAATTGGTGTCGTTGCAATGGTCGCATGGTTTTATGCGGGGATGTTTGCACAAGTTTTACAAGTCGGAGGATTAGTTGAAGGGCTTGTATGGATTGGTACAGCAACTGGATTTACCGGTGGTTTGTTTGTTGGTCTAACATTTATTTTAGCAGCTACTTTTTCTACAGCAGTTGGAACAGGTTATGGTACAACTGTTGCATTCTGTACTTTAATGTATCCAGCAGGAGTTGCAACAGGTGCAGATCCGACAATGTTATTCGCAGCTATTTTGGCTGGTTCTGTATTTGGTGATAACTTAGCACCAGTTTCTGATACCACAATTGTATCAGCAACAACGCAAGGTGCAGATGTACCTGGTGTGGTACGTAGTCGTTTTAAGTATGCTATTGCTGCAGCAATTCCTACCGTAATTTTATTTATGATATTTGGTGGTGGGGGTGACGCAGTAGGAAATCAAAATGTAATTGAAGAAGGACTTAGTCCAGCTGGGTTGCTTATGTTAATTCCGTTTGCTATTGTGCTTGTTCTAGCATTATCTGGTCATCATCTACTTACTTCCTTAACATGGGGTATTCTAGCCGCTGTTGTTGCAATTGCTATTTTCCCAATAGGTTCATTAAGTGCAATTATATCTTTTAATCCAGATGCCGATGCAATCGTTGAAGGAGCCTTAATAAATGGGATCACAGGTTATATGAATATGGCAATTTTAATTTTATTAATTGTTGCATCAGCGCATCTATTAAAATTAGGTGGTACGATGAAAGCTATTACGACGACATTAGTTAAGTGGATAAAGAAATCTGTAAGGCGTGCGGAAGTTTCTATTTGGGCTATTGTTGCACTATTAAATAGTGCAATAACGATTAATACAGCGGCTGAAATTGCAGCTGCCCCTTTTGTTAGTGAATTGGGTGAAAAATATAAAATTCATAGTTACAGACGTGCGAACATGCTGGATGCAATTACTTCTGCGTTAGGTTATATTTTTCCGTGGGGTGCTCCTGTTCTGCTTGGGTGGTCTACGATTAACATGATGCAAGGTACCTATGAGTGGTTGCCAATTGTTGCACCAACAGCAGTATTCCCATTTGTTTTCCAGGGTTGGTTCTTGGTAATTGTAATGTTGGTTGCTGCTCTTACAGGTTGGGGTTTACGCTACCAAGGTAAGAATGGTGAAGAATTGACAGAACCGCCAGAAGACGCGTATGAAGAGAAAGTAATATAAGCCAAAAAGCCAACTATATTTTTGTATAGTTGGCTTTTTAATTATCTAGCTCTTTCTTCAAATAACGAACTAATCGTTATAATTGTTTTTACTGATTTCTCCATATTGTCAACAGAGATATACTCATATTTACCGTGAAAATTTTCCCCTCCAGTAAAGATGTTAGGTGTGGGTAGTCCCATGAAGGAAAGCTGTGAACCATCTGTTCCACCACGGATTGGCTGGATGATTGGTTCAATAGCTAATTGTTTCATTGCATCAGAAGCAATATTGACAATTTCACGAACAGGTTCAATCTTTTCGCGCATGTTGTAGTATTGATCTGTCATTTCCAGTGTTACACTGTTTTCCCCATATTTTCGTTTGAATTCATCTACTAACTTAGTAATGGTTGATTTTTTTGAGTTAAATTTATCACGATCGTGATCACGAATAATATAATAGAGCTTTGCTGTTTCAACATCACCTTCGAATGAAAGTAAGTGATAAAACCCTTCATACTCTTCAGTGAACTCTGGTGCTTCTTGCGCGGGTAATCGATCATTAAAAGCTATTGCGATCTTTGAAGCATGAACCATTTTGTTTTTCGCTGTACCCGGATGTACATTGTTTCCTTTAAAGGTTACCTTTGCTGCTGCAGCATTAAAACTTTCATATTGTAGCTCACCAAGTGGCCCTCCGTCAACGGTATAGGCAAAGTCAGCACCGAATGCTTGGACATCAAATTTATGAGGCCCACGTCCGATCTCTTCATCTGGTGTGAACGCAACACGTATTTTTCCATGTTTTATTTCAGGGTGTTGAATTAGGTAATCCATTGCGGTCATAATTTCTGCAACACCTGCTTTATTATCCGCTCCTAGTAATGTCGTTCCATCAGTTGTAATTAGAGTATGTCCCTGATATTTCTTAATTTCTGGATAGTCCTTTGTTCTTAGCGCGACATTTAATGCGCTATTTAATGTAATATCATTCCCATCGTAATTTTCGATAATTTGTGGCTTTACATCTTTTCCTGTGAAGTCCGTTGCTGTGTCGATATGGGCTAAAAAGCCGATAGTAGCAAGATCTTTATCTGTATTAGGTGGGAGTGTTGCCATTACGTAACAATTTTCATCGATTGTTACTTCGGTCATTCCAATCTGCTTTAATTCATCAACAAGCATTTTTGCCAATACCCATTGGCCTTCTGTTGAAGGGCATGTAGTATTATTTTCGTTTGATTGTGTATCAACCTTGACATATGTAGTAAACCGATTAATTAAATCTTGTTTCATTATCTATTCATCTCCAATTTTTAAACTACACCTATTTTAGCATAATTAACTTATTTATTTTATCAGGCACCTCTCATAAATATTATTCCCTATTAATACAGAGTTGAGGTAAACTCCGTCGTAACTAGTAACGTTAGTTACTAACCCTAATCCGCTACGTCAGTAAATGGATTCCCTTTCCGTGGGCTCAGTCTCAGCTAACTCGGAGGAAAAACGCCTCCGAGTGGATCTTCGACTTGAGCTGTTCCCACAGGAGTGTCATCCATTTGCTGACTGCGCTGGATAGCGTATCTATATTTTTATTGGTTGCAATGTTTACGGTTATAACTCACATTGTAAGCTTTTCTTAATTATAGTGTACTATCTAGCGTATCAAATAAAATTGACGACACTCCTGCAGGAACAGCGCGAGCTGAAGATCCACTAGGAAGCGTTTTTTGCTTCCTAGTTAGCTGAAGCCGTGCCTGCGGAAAGGGAGTCAATTTCATTTGAGGAGCGATAACTTACGTTCCTTATTACTGACTGGTTTAGGTTTTTAATGCAGAGTCTATCTAAATTGTGTCATAAACAACTGTCTTTTAGAAAATCAAAAAAACCTACTCTAGCTTGAGTAGATTTTCCTTTGTAATGGCTTAATATGCTTGTCCAATATTGGATCTTTTATTTGTCTAGATGAATTGATTCAAACCATTTTTCCCAGTCTTCTAATTTACCTGAAAGAATATGGTCTTGATATTTTTCGGGTAAATGTTTTACCGCATGTCCACCAATTATATAATCAGGTTGATTCTGTTGTTTTTCTATTTCCTTAATAAAATCTTCTAAATAGATGATGTGATCATCTAGTGTAATAGAAAAGCAAACTAGTTTGATATGATTTATTTTAATAATGGATGAGATATTATCTTTTGGTGTGTTTTCACCAACATATATGACATCGACTCCTCTTTTTCTTAAGAATAAAGAGAAAAGTAACAAACCAATGTTGTGCAATTCTTTAGAGGGGCAAATAGCTAACGCTTTAATAGGCTGTTTACCAATTGGATTATCTTCAAAAAAATGAAGGATTTTTCGTTGTAAATAGTGACTAATAAAATGCTCTTGTGCAACACTTAATTCAGCCTTATGCCACTGTTCTCCAACTTTATGTAATATCGGGACGAAGACGTGGTGGAAGACTTTTTCATAATCACAAGTTGACAGAGCTGTATGTATCAATTTTGATGCATGACTTGTATTGTAATGGACTAAAGCATCATAAATGTCATGGGTCAGTTGTACATAACTGATATCATTTAAAATTGATAACTCATGTTTGTTTTTCTGATTCTTTATTTTATTTAACGCAATCATTGCTTGGCGAATCGATACTTTATTATTTTCTTTCTCTTTCAATACCCACTTTAGATCTTCTAAATTCTCTTGTGTGTATATTCTAGTGCCACCTTCTGTACGAGTTGGTTTAATTACACCATAGCGATTTTCCCACGCTCGTAATGTTATCGGCGATACACCAATTAATTCAGATATTTTTTTAATACCGTACATGAGGACCACTCTTTTCTCCAAACATCAATTCTTAGATTATATCATGGATTAAAAATAAAACAAAAATCTATACAAAAGTTATACAAATATTATATAATGAAAACAACAGATTTGTCACGAATTAATTCTTTGGATTATTAAAGGCGGAAGAGGAGACGATTACATGAATAAAAAAGTTATTGTAGTAGGTGCTGGTCCAGGAGGTCTAGCAACAGCAATGCGGTTAGGTGCTGAAGGATATCAAGTAAAAGTATTTGAAAAGCAGCCACATATTGGTGGTCGTACATCAAAAATAGAGTTAGGCGAGTATTCATTTGATTTAGGCCCAACCTTTTTTATGATGCCGCAAATGTTAGAAGAGTTATTTATGAAATCAGGGCGAAATTTGCATGATTATGTCGACATGCGAGAAGTTGATCCACTTTATACACTGAAGTTCGGTGACGTCTCCTTTATACCAAGTAAAGATCCGGAGGAAACAAAAGCGGAAATTAAACGTTTATTTCCAGGTAATGAAGAAGGGTATGAAAGGTTTTTAGAGCGTGAAGGTGAAAAATTTGAACGTGTTATTGCATTGTTGAAGCAACCATTTACAAAGTGGAGTGACTTTTTTAGTAAAGAAATGTGGCGAGCGCTTCCGAAGTTGAATGCTGTCGATACAGTATATGGACGGCTTTCAAAATATTTCACAGATGAAAGGTTGAAATGGGCTTTTTCTTTTCAATCAAAATATCTTGGGATGTCTGCATGGGAGTGTCCGGGTACTTTTACGATTCTATCATTCTTAGAACATCGTTATGGGTTGTTTCACCCGATTGGAGGAGTCAACCAAGTATGTGCTGCAATGGAACGTGTTATAAGAGAGCAGGGTGGTGAAATTTTCACTAGTACCGGTGTTAAACGTGTCTTGGTTGAGGATGGTAGTGCAAAAGGTGTTCAATTAGAAACTGGAGAAAAAGTTTTAGCGGATGATGTGGTAATTAATGCAGATTTCGCCTATGCCATGACCCATCTTTTTGATCAAGATCAATTAACGAAGTATAAAAAAGAAAAGATAGAGAAAAAAAGCTATTCATTATCTACGTTTATGATGTACTTGGGTGTGGACCAAAAGATTGATTTACCCCATCATATGGTGCTTTTTGCTGATGGATATAAAGAAAATGTAGATGATATTACGAAAAAAGGACGCCTTTCAGAGGATGCATCGATCTATATTCATAATCCATCTAAACTTGATCCAACATTGGCTCCAGAAGGAAAGTCAGCCTTATATGTATTGATGCCTGTTCCGAATTTAGACGCTGCTATTGATTGGGAAGAAGAGAAGCCTCGTTTACGTGAAAAGATTATTCGCCGTTTAGAATTAGAAACTGGAATTAATGATATAGAAAAGCATATTGAAGTGGAAAAAATTGTATCACCATTAGAGTGGCAAAATGAATATTTTGTTTACCGTGGCGCTACATTTAATTTGTCACACAATTTAAATCAAATGATGTACTTTCGTCCGCATAATAAGTTTGAAGATGTTGATCATTGCTTTTTGGTCGGTGGAGGTACACACCCTGGAAGTGGATTACCAACCATCTTTCAATCTGCCATGATTAGTTCTGATTTATTAGATGAACAATACGATAGGAATATTCCGCAAGATATTAAACAAGATACGGTACAAATAAAGGAGCAGGTCTAATGGATATTGGGATTGTTGGAGCGGGAATAGGTGGACTAACAGCAGCCTTACTTTTAGAAAAACAGGGTCATAATGTAACAATTTATGAAAAAGAAGAACAGCTTGGCGGTAGAGTGGTGTTTCAGTCCAACGGTGAATTCAAAATAGATCAAGGACCAACAATTGTACTTCTACCAGAGATGTTACTTGAAATATTAGAAGAGGCTGGAATTAGTCGAGAAGCAGTTGACTTAATACCATGTGATCCTCTTTATGATATTCATTACCCAGATGGAACTATATACAGGAAATGGCGCGACACAGAAAAACAAAAGCAAGAAATAAAAAAAGTGTTTCCCAATGAAGTGAAGGGCTTTACACAATATATGGAGGAAATGAAGAAAATCTATCAGTTTGGTACAGAAGCCTTTTTATCGCGTACTTTTGGGCGCAAAAGAGATTTTCTTTCCTATCAAAATATTAAATTCATCTTGCAATCGCAGTCTTATCAGAGTGTAACAAATTATTTATCAAAATTCTTTAGTGATATTCGTTTGCGCCATGCCTACGCGTTACAAACTTTATATATTGGGGGAGCGCCCCATCGTGTTCCTGCCCTATACGGTTTGATTTCATATAGTGAGCACGAATTCGGTATTTGGTATGTAAAAGGTGGCTATGCAAGTTTGATTCCTCTATTAGAACAAGCATGTATAGCTCGTGGGGTTACCATTCAGAAGCAAACAACTGTTGATGAAATTGTGATAGAAAACGATCGCGCAACAGGAATAAAAGTGGCGGGAGATACACATTTACATGACACGATTGTTTTTAATGGTGATTATCCGACGATTCAATCATTGATTCCTGAGAAGCACGTGCAAAAGAAGAAAACAAATCCTTCATCAGGGTGTTTGCTTGTTTATTTAGGGGTAAAGAAAAGATGGGAACAGGCAATACCGCATCAATTTTTCTTATCTGAGGATTTCGATGGCTATATGAAACAGGTAACTGAAGGAAGTAATGTTCCGCATGACGCATCTTGTTACGTATTTAACCCAGTAGCACTTGATGATGAAGCCGCCCCAGAGGATAAAAGTGTTTTATATCTACTTATTCCTGTACCTGCTAATATGAAAGAAGATGCTAAAGCTATTGAACGTTTAATAGAAACACAGATTGATAGAGTGGAACAAACTTGTTTTCCTGAATTGCGTAATTCAATTGAATGGAAAGATGTTCGGACGCCAAGGGATGCAGAAGCAGAAGGTTTATTTCAAGGTGGAAGCTTTGGGATTGCACCAGATATCAAGCAATCGGGTGGATTTAGACCACAAATTATTCATCCAACGATTAAAGGTTTATATGCGGTGGGTGCTTCTGTACACCCAGGTGGTGGGATTCCAATTGTGATGCAAGGGGCTAGGCTGTTGAGTCAACATATCAAAAAGGAGGTAAAGGAAAATGTTAAATGAAGATATAGCATTAGCGTGTAAAGATATGATGAAAAAGGGTTCATCTAGTTTCTATCATGCTTTTAAATTTTTACCGAAAAAACAACGAGAAGCTGTTTATGTCATTTATTCTTTTTGCCGAATGATTGATGATGCAGTTGATGAACCAGAAAATTCCCCGTATACATTAGATGAGTTAGAATATCACTTTAATCAATTAGACGAAGCGAATGGTCATTTTATTTGGCCAGCCTTGCGTTGGGTATTCAGCGAATATAATTTATCAAAGGAACCATATTATACGCAAATTAGTGGGCAACGTTTAGATTATGTCCGCACCACTTATCAAACGATGGAAGAACTAGAAGACTATTGTTATCGAGTAGCGGGCTCTGTTGGAGAGATGTTAATTCCAGTTCTGCGTGATAATGCAAACAAGGAATTTGTTGAGGCCGGTATATATTTAGGAAAAGCGATGCAGATCGTTAATATTATTCGTGATATTGGAGCAGATCAAAAATTAGGTCGAAGATATGTACCATTAGAATTAATGGAGAAATATTGCTATACGGAACATGAGTGGCGAAACCAAATTGTAAATGATGCGTTGAAAGATGTCATTCATGATTTAACGAACAAAGCTGATGTGTGGTTTAGTTATGGAATGCAGTATATAGACCTATACCCGCCTAAGAGTGCCTTATCTATGAAACTTGCAGCAGGCTATTATCGCGAGATTATTCGAGTTGTTCGAGAAAATGATTATCATGTATTTACAGAAAGAGCAATTGTCACGAATAAAAGAAAAAGTCAATTGTTGCTACAGTTGACGAAATAGAAAGTAGGCATTTTATGCAAGAAAAAAGACTCGTGTTATATCCATTATTCTTAATATGGTATTCAATTGGTCTTGTTTTACAATTGTTTTGGTACGTACCTAGTAGTCTAGCTTTCTCGAAGGCACTCTTTCTCATATTCTATGCGCTTTGTTTAATGGAACTAATAGGAGATATGACAGGTAAGTGGCAATCATTACTAAAAGGAGTCGCGGCTATTGCTATAATAACTTTTTCGGTAGAGGCGGTTAGTGTTGCTACAGGGTTTCCATTTGGCTCTTATGACTATACCAATACACTTGGCCCACTTATTATTGGTGTTCCTTTTACAATTGCGCTAGCTTGGGTAGGTGTGATTCTTAATAGTTTACTACTGGCAAATCAAAATTCCAAAACGCTTCGAGCGATCGAAACGGGTGCTTGGGTCGTGGTACTTGATCTTATTTTAGATCCAGTTGCAGAAAAACTTCTTTTTTGGGAATGGCACGGTGCTGGAGCTTACTTTGGGATTCCGTTAACCAATTTTGTGACATGGTTTATTCTGGCTGCGCTCTTAGCGTATCTATTCCCATTATATAAAATAAATAAGTCTGTTCATCGTAAGGTAACTTTTATTTTTCAATTAATGCTCTTCTTATTTGGTATGCTTGGTTTTAAAACGGGATTAATGCCAATAGGTTGGTTGAGTATTTTATTTATCTTAATAGTAGAAAGTAGGTATCGCTATGATTACCGCAGCAAAAAATAAACATTTTTCAAAATTGTTTTATTTATACCTGCAGAAGTACTTACTGAAACGTCATTTTTATACGGTTGTTGCGGAAGGTGAAATAGATACAGATCAAAAAGGTCCCGTGATTTATATAGCAAATCATAGCTCGTGGTGGGACGGTTTGTTACTTTTTTACCTAACGCAGCAACAATCTGCACAACATCATTTTATTATGATGGATGAAGAAGGTTTGAAACAATATCCTTTTTTTCGAAAATTAGGTGCGTTCTCGATAGATCGTGACCAACCTAAAGGAATTGTGCAGTCATTGAAATATAGTCAAAAATTAGTTGAACAAAATGGGTCGGTTTGGCTTTTCCCTCAAGGAGAAGTTCAACATCAAGACATACGTCCATTACAATTTCAATCTGGAATTGGTTATTTGCTGGAGCGGTTTGAACGTATCACGGTAAAACCTGTGACTTTTTATTATTCATTTGGTGAAATGCAAAAGCCGATTGCATCGATACATATCGGTGATGATTTCTCGGTGAATGGTACAAGTAAAAGTCGAAAGGAATGGACGGCTTATTTTCAGAACGTATTGGAAAAACAAGCAAATGCACAAAGAAAGAAGATTGTTGAAAACTTGGACTTTTACCAATTACCATCTGTCTATCAAGTAATAAAACCAAGCAAGTCTACAAGTGATCATTTGAATCGCTGGAAAGAAGGTGTGCAAAGGTGGATGCCATTCTCTTAGTAATTATCATAACTCTAATTTTTCAGCTCTTATTTGTTCTGTGGAACATTGCGGCGTTTCCCACATTGAAGAAAACAGCAGATGAAACAGCTGTTCAACCACGCATTTCGGTCTTAATTCCCGCACGTAATGAAGAAAAGAATATTAAGGCGTGCTTAGATTCTGTTATAAAGCAAACCTTTGCACCCTATGAAATAGTAGTATTAAATGATCACTCTACAGATCAAACAGCATCTTTCGTAGAAAGTTTTAATACAAGTGAGCCACCTGTTCGTTTGGTAGAAGGTGAAGATTTGCCAGATGGTTGGGTGGGAAAATCTTTTGCTTGTCAGCAACTAGCTGATCATGCGCAAGGGGATTGGTTTGTTTTTTTAGATGCAGATGCTAGGTTAGAAAATGATGCATTAGAAAAGTTAATTCCTTTGTTGCATGAGCAAAAAAGCGGGATTGTTTCTGGGTTTCCTAGACAAATTGTTCGTTCCTGGATGGAGAAGTTAGTAGTGACAATGATGCAATTTGTTATTATTTGTCATCTTCCGATTCGATATGTTCAGAAAGCTAAAAGTCCAAAGTTTGCAGCAGCACATGGTGCTTTTATTGTGGTCGAAAGAAGCAGCTACCTAAAGGTAGGTGGACATGCAGCGATTCGTACTAGCCTATTGGATGATATGCAATTAATGAAACAGTTTAAATCGTTTGGTTATCCTGCAACTTTAGCAAAAATTGATTCGATTGTGTATATGCGTATGTATGCCAATGCCAGACAAGTATGGTTAGGTTATCAAAAGAACTTATTTGCAGGTATAAATCGAAGTGGCTTTTTGTTTTCTAGTATCTTTTACTATTATAGTTTTTTATATCTTTTACCATGGTTTATTTTGTTATTTGGCGGAAATATGTTTTATGTCATTTCAGCATATGGTTTGGGGGCTTTAACCAAAATTATTATTGATCTCTCCAATCGTGTGTTTACACTAGCTAGTTTCTTACTTCCAATTAGTGTTGTGCTAATGTTGTCAATTGCAACAGATTCTTTATTAAGAAGTTACCAGAAACGTGGATACGAATGGAAAGGAAGGCGTTATTTGTGAAAAAAGTAGTTGTGATTGGAGCGGGGATTGGTGGACTTGCATGTGCTATTCGATTGGCTTACCATGGCTTTTCAGTTACGATAGTAGAAAAAGAAAGTAGAAGTGGTGGTAAGTTACAACCTGTAGATACTGCTGATTACCAGTTTGATCTGGGTCCAAGTACAGTCACGATGCAACACGTGTTTGCTGATCTTTTTACTGCATGCGATCGTCGTATAGAAGATTACCTCACTTTTTATCCAATCAAGGACGGAACACGTAACTTTTTTGCTGATGGTAATATTGTTGATTATAGTACAGATGTGGATCGAGTAGAGGAACAAATTGCAGTCTTTAGTCAGCATGATGCCACAAATTATCGTGCCTTTTTAGAGAAGAGTTCCTCATTTTATCAGATTGCAGAGAGACAGTTTTTTAGTCAACTCATGTATGCGTGGAAAGTAAAACTCTCCCCACATTTACTATTTGATTTTGTGAGAATTAAACCTTTTACATCGTATCAAAAGCTACTCCGAAGTTATTTTAATCATCCTAATACCCTTGCTATGTTTGGTCGATATGCAACATATGTAGGTTCTTCCCCTTATCATGCACCAGCTATCTTTAGCATGATGACCCATTTAGAAGGAAAACAAGGCGTTTATGGTATAAAAGGAGGAACTTATGCAATTGTTTCAGCTTTAGAAAGGTTAGCATTAGAATTAAATGTTACAATAAAAAAGAATACTACTGTAAAAAAAATAAACATAAACAATAAAAAAGCAGTTGGCGTTCAAACGAACAATGGTGAATTTTCTGCGGATGAGGTAATAGCTAATGTAGATGCACTTACAGTTTATCAGCAGTGGTTAAAAGACCATCCGATGAATCAGAAAATCACGAAAAAGGAACCTTCTTTATCGGGAATGACATTATTATTAGGTATCAAACAACAATATCAGCAATTACGCCATCACAATATCTTTTTTCCAGATGATTATAAGCGGGAATTTGACGCGATTTTTAAAGATAAGAAAATGCCTGTTGATCCTGCAATATATATTTGTAATTCAAGTTACTCTGAACCTTCAAGGGCTAAGGTAGGTGGCAGTAATTTATTTGTTCTATTAAATGCGCCAAGTTTATCGAAAAATACGATGTGGTCATCTAACATGAATGAAACGGTTCGTAACCAAGTATTGAATCGTTTAGAACGTAACGGCTTTACCAATCTTGAGGATTCTATTGAATACGAGGAAATAATGACACCAGATGATATAAAAAGGAGAACAGGTGCTTATCAAGGTACAATTTATGGAATGTCTTCCAATAGGTTTAAGCAAGCGTTTTTTAGAGTTCCGAATAAGGATACACATATCGAACATTTATATTTTGTTGGCGGCTCAACCCATCCAGGAGGAGGTACTCCAATGGTGACACTTTCAGGTTCATTAGTAGCGGACGATATTATTGATAGATACAAAATACAAAGGAGTTAGCAAAATGACAGATTCAATTAATAAACGAAAAGCGGAACATATTAAACTATGCCTTACGGACCAAGTGACAGGAAACAACATTACGACTGGAATGGACTCCGTTCGTTTGGTACATAATGCTTTACCTGAAATTGATTTTGATCAGATTTCACTTGCAACATCATTTTTGGGTCATAAGCGGGCAACACCATTTTTGGTCAGCTCTATGACTGGTGGTGCTGAATTAGCAGAAACCATAAATCGCAATTTAGCAATAGCCGCTGAAGAAAAAGGGTGGACATTTGCTCTTGGTTCAACACGAGCGCTTGTAGAAAATAAAGAGTATCGTCCTTCATTTCAAGTAAGGGAATATGCACCAACTGTACCAATTATCGCTAACTTAGGTGCTGTTCAGTTAAATTATGGATTCGGTGTGGATAAGTGTCGTCAAATTATTGAGATCACAGAAGCCAATGCACTTGTGTTACATTTAAACTCGATTCAAGAGGTTATTCAAACAGGTGGAGATACTAATTTCTCAGCCTTGTTAGGTAAGATTGAAAAGCTATGTAAGGAGCTTGAAGTACCAGTTGGTGTTAAAGAAGTTGGCTGGGGTATCGATGGAAGAGCTGCGAAAAAACTGCGAGATGCAGGTGTAGCATTTATCGATGTGGCTGGAGCTGGTGGTACATCTTGGAGCCAAGTAGAGAAATTACGTTCACAGGACAAAGTGAAAAGGGAAGCTGCGGAAGCTTTTGTTGACTGGGGTATTCCTACGGTAGAAAGTATTGTTTCTGTTCGTGAACATGTTACAAATATCCCTGTTATCGCAAGTGGTGGGATGAAAACAGGTTTAGACGCTGCTAAAGCAATTGCAATCGGTTCTGATATGGTAGGATTTGCACGCTCGATTTTACGAGAAGCAACAGAATCAGTTGAACAACTAATCGCTTTAATGGAGACGAGAGAACTTGAATTGCAAATGGCGATGTTTGGATTAGGTGTAGGTTCAATAGATGAATTGAAGCAAACAGAGCGGGTTATTATTGGCTAGATAATAAAGTTAACTGATCTAGGGATAAAGCAACTATCACCTCCAACTTTTCTTATGATAAACTAATAAAAGTTGGAGGTTTTTCAGAAATGCAAACTCCTTGTTAGTGCACAGAATAAACATGATGCGTCGTAAAAGGCATTTCCATTACCGCTCCTCAAATGAAATTACCTCCTTTTCCGCAGGCACGGCCTCAACTAATTTTTAGAAGAAAAGCACTTCTAAAAATGGATTTTCGGCCCGTGCTGTTCCTGCAGGAGTGTCGATAATTTCATTTGATCCGCTAGATAGTCTAAAAATATAATACATTACAACCTATTTTAACTGCAGAAAGCTTATTGATTGTAGTATATAAATCAAAATTAGTTCTTCTAACTAGCGAAGGAAGCAAAGGCTTGACATCCCACCAAAACCGTCTGGTGACGTAGCGGATTAGGTAGTAACTCACGCTAATAGTTACGTCGCATCATTTAGCAACTGTGAATTAAAGTTATGAGGCAAGAGTTTTAACAAATGTAATAAAGGAGGAAATATATTATGCGCGAAGCTTTTCATAAAATGTTTTGGGGATTTCTTTTTGTATTATTGGAGATTCATATTATTGTCGTAGATATTTTACCAGATCCAATTGGCTATATCTTGATCATTCTAGGGCTTGCTTGGTTCCGTGAATCATATAATGAAGCGAAAAAAGCACATCAATTTGCAATTGTGCTTACTGTACTTTCAATTCCGTCCGTATTTATTTCGCAACAAGCTGTAAATCAGATAGGTACATTTGGGTCAGCATCAGGAACATACGGTTTTATTATGCAGGCTTTGAACCTTATACTCGTATTTATGGTCTTTCAATTATTACTGAAAGTTGCTGATCAAGCTGGAGAAAATGAACTTGTAAGAGGAACGACAATTCTATTTAAAATGTATATGACTGTTATGATACTTGCACTTATCTTACCGATATTTACTGTTGGTGTTGTTAATCCAGTCTTTACTTCATTAGTAGTTGTTATTACATTACTAGCACTTGTACTTGAGATTGTTTATTTAGTTTGGTTACGTAAATTTAGTAAATTGGGGGGATAATAATGAAGTTTTTGATTTCACCTGAAAAGTTACGGGAACAACTAGACGATGTAGTTGTTATTGATACGCGTTTTAATCTATTTAATCCAGATCAAGGGCACAAAATATATCTGAAAGGACATATTCCAGGAGCCGTCTATTTTGACTTAAACAAAGATCTAGCATCAGCTCGTCGAGAACATGGAGGTAATCATCCACTTCCTGATTCTGAGGAGTTCTCTAAAAAACTAGGGGAAGCTGGGATTGATCAAAATACAACTGTTGTAATCTATGATCAAACAAATGACATATTTGCAGCAAGAATGTATTGGCTATTACAATATTTTGGACATGAACATACATTTATTTTAGATGGTGGTGTGCAAGCATGGGCAAAAGGTGGATATTCTATTACATCAACAATCCCCGAGCCTTCTCCCAAAACGTTTGTACCAACTATCAACAATAATCTGATTGTTGATATGGCAGAATTAAAAGATAAGCAAGAAAAAGCTGAATCCATCTTAATTGATTCACGATCATGTCCTCGTTACCTTGGCGAGGAAGAACCGTTATATGCAAAGGCTGGCCATATTCCTGGAGCAAAAAACTATGATTGGCATGATTTATTAACAGCTAATAATGGGTGGAAGACACAAAGTGAAATTAAAGAACACTTTGCTAGTTTAGATAAAAAGCAGGAGATTATTGTGTCTTGTGGGTCTGGTGTTTCAGCATGTATGAATATCTTAGGTTTGTGGGCTGTTGGATTTGAAGATGTCAAGCTATATCCGGGCAGCTTTAGTGATTGGATCTCCTATCCAGAAAATACGATTGAAACAATAGAAGAGTAAGGGGTTTTAAAAGTGAAAGAAAAGCAGGAATTGTATGATGTTACAATTATTGGAGGCGGAACCACAGGGCTATACGCAACATTTTATAGTGGTTTACGAGATATGAAAACGAAATTAATTGAAGCAAGTCCAATCTTTGGCGGGAAAGTTTCGCTCTTTTATCCTGAGAAGTTAGTCCATGAGGTTGGAGCAATTCCTGCTAAAACAGGTGAAGAGATTGTTGCGGAAACAGTAAAGCAAGCGCAAACTTATCAGCCAAATTTTGTTCAAAATGAATGGATTGAAGATATTGAAAAACTGAATGATGGGACATTTATCTTAACAGCAGCTAGTGGAAAACAACATTTTTCAAAAACAATTATTCTAGCAACTGGTACAGGTAGATTTACAGTACGTGGTCCAGAATGTTTTGATCTTCAGCATGATAAAAATGTTCATACGTCAATTCGTGATTGGCAACAATATCAAGATAAAAGAGTTGCAATACTCACTAGCAATAGGGCAGGAATTGATTGGTCATTAAAAATAGATGGTTCTGCGGAGAAAGTCTTTCTGATTAATGAAAAATCTGCATTTCAAAAAGCGCAAACTACTGATATCGAACGTGTGAACCAGTCGAATGTGGACGTCCGTACAGAAACCTTAGTAGAAGAGGTTATACGAGAACAGGACCTAGTGAAAGAAATAATAGTTAAAAATAAGGATGGCGTTTCAGAACGAATAGCAGTAGATGATATTCTAGTTTATAATGGTGTTGAGTTGCAAAGCGCTACTTTTGAAAAATGGGGATTGAATCTTGATAAGGGTCGTATTGCAACAGATACAAAAATGCACACAAATATAGAAGGGGTTTTTGTCGCTGGAGATGCAGCTTCCTACCCTGGTAAAATGATACTGATAGCAGCAGGTTACACTGAAGCAATGACTGCGGTTAATAGTGCAAAGAAATATGTTGACCCCAAAGCAAGTGACCAGGTTTATAGTACTGTGATTTATCGTGATAAGCAGCAATAAAATCAAATTTTTTTATAGAAATCTTTGTGCAGTTGATACATGATGCGTCGTAACTTAAAAATGTGAAACAGAAGCGCTAATTCGGCAAAATCAATATGTAATCCGGCAAAATTTTAAATTATTCGGCAAACTCAAGAAGGATTTCGGCAAAAACTTAAACTATTCAGCATTTGATGAAATAATCATCAATCCATTAATCTGCACTGCAGAGATTCAAGTACGTTATAACGCATCATTAGGTGTCTTTTCTTCAAATCAAGCAATTATCTTGTACAAAAGTATTAGTCTTAAAGAAGAAGGCACAAGACTAAAACATATCAAATTAAGTGACAAACTTACGTTGATGATGTATTAATGTATCAATTTGTTTAATGATGTAAATCTCTCCACCTTATTCTGTATCAGGTCTGTGCCCCTTTTGCAAATCCCGTATACTTAAACCAAAATCCATTTGTAAATGGGGATTATCAGTGAAGTGATCCCAATCGCCACCCCAGGAAAAACCAAGTTCTTTGGCTATTGCTACTACTTCCAGCCAATCAGATTGCCCATTTTCATTACCATCATATTCTAAGTCCCAAATAACAGATCCATTGTCTAATTTAATTGCAAAATCAATTGCTAATCCATAATTATGATAGGACTCCCCACCTTTTGCATTGGTGACAATAGCTGCATCATTGTTCCTTCCTCGAGCATATAAAGCATCCTGCTCTTCAACGGTTCGAAATCCATCAGTTATTAAAATCGTAATGCCTTTCTCAGAAGCCTGATCAATTAAAATATCCTTTTTCTTAGCAACAAGTGGGTGAAGTGTAGTAGGTAGGGGCTGTCTCGATAACTCTTTCTGATATTCACTGTACTTATAAATGATTATACCTATAATGAATAATATAATAAGTATTCCAAAAAGTTTTAAAAATCGTTTAGTCATTGTATCCTCCAAAACTAATGATATATTTTAGTATAGCACAAGAAAACGCATACACTTATAAATACAAATATTTTCTGAAAATAACAAAAATATTGAAAAATTAGTTAAAAGCATTTATAGTATATAGAAAGAGAATTGGAGGGTGAGCAATGTCTAAAGATCCAAAAGATTTACGAATTAAAAGTAATGTGTTTGATGATCCAAAACGGGCGCCAAATAGAGCGATGCTACGCGCTGTAGGGATAACTGATGAAGACTTTAAAAAACCGATGATCGGTATTGCAAGTACATGGAGTGAAGTAACACCATGTAATATCCATTTACACGATCTGGCTTTAAAAGCGAAAAAAGGTGCACAGGATGCAGGGGGAGTACCTCTTATTTTTAATACCATCACTGTATCTGATGGAATTTCAATGGGTACGGCTGGCATGCGCTACTCTCTACCAAGTCGAGATGTTATTGCAGATTCAATTGAAACGGTTGTTGGGGCAGAGAACTTAGATGCATACGTTGCAATTGGTGGCTGTGATAAAAATATTCCGGGATGTATGATTTCAATTGCGCGTACAGATGTACCGGCTGTATTTGTTTATGGTGGAACGATAGCACCTGGTTATCGTAATGGTGAAAAACTAGATATTGTTTCGGTTTTTGAGGGTGTTGGAAAGCATAATAATGGAGACATTTCAGATAAAGAGCTGCATGGTATTGAATGTAATGCATGTCCAGGCGCAGGTTCCTGTGGTGGTATGTATACAGCAAATACAATGGCTTCAGCTGTAGAAGCACTAGGGATGAGTTTACCGGGTAGTTCATCACACCCTGCTGAATCAAAAGACAAGCATGAAGATACGCAAAAGGCTGGGGAAGCGGTTTACAAGCTACTAGAACAAGGGATTTATCCAAAAGATATTATGACGAAAGAAGCTTTTGAGAATGCGGTTACGGTTGTTATGGCACTTGGTGGTTCTACCAATGCTGTTTTACATTTACTAGCCATGGCGCACGCTGCAGAAGTGGATCTGTCAATTGATGACTTTGATCGTATTCAGAGAAAAGTACCACACCTTGCTGACTTAAAGCCAAGTGGCAAATATGTAATGGAAGATCTCTATAATGTTGGTGGTGTGCAAGCTGTAATGAAGTTGCTTTATGAAAATGGGTATTTACATGGGGATTGCTTAACAGTAACTGGTAAAACACTAGCTGAAAACCTTGCCGATGCAAATGATTTAAAAGAGGGACAAGAAATTATATTACCTCTTGATAAACCATATCGTAAAACAGGTCCTCTAGTTATTTTAAAAGGAAATCTTGCGCCTAGAGGTGCGGTTGCTAAAGTATCTGGTGTAAAAGTTAAACGACATACAGGACCTGCCCGTGTATTTGAAAATGAAGCGGAAGCAACAAAGGCAGTCATGGACAATCAGATTAATGAAGGTGATGTACTGGTAATCCGTAATGTTGGACCAAAAGGCGGACCTGGTATGCCAGAAATGCTATCTATTTCTGCTATTTTAGTTGGGAAAGGCATGGGAGAAAAGGTTGCATTACTAACTGATGGCCGTTTTTCTGGCGGTACACATGGTTTAGTTGTAGGTCATATTGCCCCAGAAGCGCAAGTTGGTGGTCCAATTGCTTATCTACAAGAAGGAGATCAAGTTATGATTGACTCTGATTTACAAGAGATTACAATGTATGTCTCAGATGAAGAGATTGAGAAACGAAAACAATCATGGACAGCACCACCACTTTATAAGAAAGGGATACTTGGAAAATATGCACACACTGTATCCTGTTCTTCCAAAGGCGCTGTTACTGATGATTTCCAAGATTAACAATAAAATTAACCCTCAAGACAGAAATTTGTCTTGAGGGTTTTTAAAACTTATTTAATTGCGCCACTAATAGGATAATCAGCTACATTGACGGTAGTTTCTTCACCTAAGGCTAAATGTGCTAATTGTTGTCCAAGATACGGTCCGGTTGTTAAGCCGGAAGAACCGAGACCATTTGCAACATAAATATGATCATAACCTGGTAATGCTCCAATTACAGGAAGATAACCAGGTGTGCTTGGTCTAAAGCCAACACGTGTTTCCATAACAGTACTTTGTGCTAAGCCTGGTGCAATATCTAGTGCCTTTTCGATAATTTCTTGCATGCCAATTGGTGTGACACGATAATCAAAACCAAGGTTATTCTCATGCGTAGCCCCCGCAATAACTCTTTGATCATCATAAGCAACTAAATAGTGGTCACTTGGTGGCATAACCACTGGCCAATTATTAGTTTCGTTTTCAGGTAACTCTAAATGCATAATTTGTGCTTTTTGTGCTTCTACTAAAAATTCAATATCAAGTGGTTTGAGTAACGCATTAGCCCAAACGCTAGCAGTAATAATAATTTTATCGGGATAAAAGACTTTTTCGTTAACATAAACAGAGACCTTTTCATTGTCTCTTTTTAACTCTGCTTCCCCTGTAATAACTTCAGCACCATGTTTTTTAGCTGCATTTAAGAGAGCGTCGCGTAATTTTTGTCCATTAACACGTGCTGCACCGCTAATATGGACTGAACCGAATCCGTCTGCAAGAGGTGGAAATAAACTTTTAGTTTCTGTTGGTGATAGTTTGGTAATCTCACCAATTTCAGGTGCGCTAATGCGGCGATCTTGAGCACGTTCAAACATAGCATCTAACTTTTTTTCTTCTTGACGAATGCTAATAGCCCCAACTTTTTTATAACCAGTTTCTGTTTCGCCATCATCTTTTAGTTTATTTATTAGCGTAGGATAGTAGCTCGCACCAGCTTTGGCTAGCGAATACCATGCTTTATTTCTACGTTGGGATAACCAGGGGCAAACAATTCCAGCAGCTGCTTCAGTTGCTTGTCCAGCATGTTTTTTATCGATAATAGTTACACTTTCTCCATATTTTGCTAAATGATAGGCGGTTGATGCCCCTAAAATTCCAGCTCCAATTACAATATAGTCTGACACTGTTTAATACTCCTTTTTATGTTTATTAACATGATAATCTTTAGTGTGCAAAAAAAAATAGAAAATAGCAAGTTAGAACAAACAATTGGGATAAACCAAAGGAAAATAATGTTTGTTAATTCAATTAAAATATCTGAATAAACATGTACCTTAACCTATAATAATGTGATATAATAATCTGCATGATAATTCAGAAAATTTAAAACAGATAGAAAATACTGATAGGGGTGGATATGTATGAATAAAAGTTTTTGGATGAGTTTAATTGCAATTATAAGTATATTGGTATTGGTAGCATGTGGTGCTAATGAAGATTCAAGCTCAGATACTGAAGGGGAAGAGACGTATACTATTGGTGCATCACAATTTGTTGAGCACCCATCTTTGGATGCAGCCTACGAGGGATTTCAAGCTGCAATTGAGGATGCAGGTTTAAACGTCGACTATGATTTGCAAAGCGCACAAGGAGATCAGAATAATACCGGTCCAATCGCACAAGGTTTCGTTGCAGATAATGTAGACTTAATTTTTGCTAATGCAACACCGAGCGCTCAGGCAGCTTATCAAGCGACAAAAGATATACCAATATTATTCACCTCTGTTACAGACGGAGTTGAAGCTGGTTTAGTTGAATCAATGGATCAACCAGGTGACAATATAACTGGGGTTATGGATTTACATCCAGATGCTATTAGTAACACCGTATCTTTCATTGAAACCTATTTTGAAGGAGCAACGGTTGGAGTGATTTATAACGCGGGTGAACAAAATTCCGTATCACAAATTGATCTGGTTAAAGAAGCAATTGATGGTACCAGCCTTAACTTAGTAGAACGAACGGTATCTACATCAGCTGAAGTACAGCAATCAGCTACATCACTAGTTGGAGATGCAGATGTTTTTTATATTGTAACGGATAATACTGTTGTAACAGCATTAGAAGCGGTTGTAGGTGTTGCAAATGAACAAGATATTCCATTAATTGTTGGAGAACCTGATTCATTAACGCGTGGTGGCTTTGCAACATATGGTATAGATTATCATACAATTGGTTATCGAACAGGAGAAATGGCAGTAGAGATTTTAACTGGTGAAAAGACAGCTGCAGATATTCCACCAGAATACCCGCCAAGTATGCAACTGTTTATTAATAAAGGTGCTGCAGAAGATCAAGGTGTTGAATGGAATGACACATGGGATGATGAAGCTGAGTTCAAGGAAACTGCAGAAGAATAAAGAAAGTTAGATGTATATAGAAGGTAAACCGACTCTTATTTTTGGTTTAATAGTCGGTTTTCTTTTTAGTTAATATAAGGGGCGTTTTAATATGTTTATATCAATGTTTGGAGCGGTTGAATCAGGTGTTATTTATGCGATTATGGCATTAGGTGTTTATTTATCTTTTCGCGTATTAGATTTTCCGGATTTGACAGTAGATGGCAGTTTTGTAACAGGAGCTGCAGTTGCTGCAATTGCTATCATGCATGACGTGCCAACAATTATTGCAACGTTATTAGCGGTAGTTGCAGGATTCGTTGCAGGCAGTATCACAGGAATATTAAACACAAAGGGTAAAATAAATCCACTTTTATCGGGGATCTTGATGATGATCGCATTATATTCTATTAATTTGCGAATTATGGGGCGATCTAATATACCATTATTAAATGAACCAACTATTTTTACACAATTACAAGAGATTTGGGAAGGGACAAATATCGATCAAAGCTTGAATGCGATGCTTTTATCGCTAGGAGTAGATCGTACACCAGGGACATGGTCAACACTACTAGTTATGATTGTGGTTACTGTACTTATTAAATTTATTACAGATTATTATCTAAAGACTGAAATTGGCCTCGCATTACGTGCAACTGGTGACAACGAAAAAATGATTCGAAGTTTTTCTGCAAATACAGATAACTTAAAAATTGTAGGATTAGGTATATCGAATGCTTTGGTTGCTCTATCAGGTGCTTTAATAGCACAATATGGTGGGTTTGCTGATGCAGGTATGGGAATAGGCATGATTGTTATCGGTTTGGCTTCCGTTATAATTGGTGAAGCATTGTTTGGAACAAAAACAATCATGCGAACAACATTAGCTGTAATAGGTGGAGCTATTGTATATCGAATTGTAGTAACATGGGCATTACGAGTTGATTTTTTAGAGTCAAGTGATATGAAGTTAATTACATCCCTGCTTGTAATTATTGCATTAGTGGTTCCGAAGGTAATTGACGGCCAAAAAGAAGCTAGACGAAAAAGAAGAAAAAGAAACAAATTACAAGAACGTTTAAAAGGAGAGGCATAGTATGTTAAATGTAAAAGATATTTCATTAACGTTTAATGAGGCCACTCCAGATGAAAAAAAGGCTCTTCAAGGAATTAATTTAACACTTAAAAAAGGTGATTTTGTTACAGTCATTGGTAGTAATGGTGCTGGGAAATCAACGTTAATGAATGTAATATCAGGCAGTTTAACGCCGGATGTCGGCGATGTAGCTATTGGTCAAAAGAATGTGACAATGTACCCAGAATTCAAAAGATCACAGTATATTGGACGTGTTTTCCAAGATCCAATGGCAGGAACAGCACCTGCTATGACGATCGAAGAGAATCTGGCTATGGCTTACGCTCGAAACAAAAAGCGTAAATTAAAACCTGGAGTAAATAAAAAACGTCGAGAACTATTTAGAGAATATTTATCAACATTAAATATAGGTTTAGAAGATCGATTAAATGCGAAAGTAGGATTATTGTCCGGAGGAGAGAGGCAGGCATTATCCTTACTGATGGCTACTTTCACTGAGCCAAATATCTTGCTTTTAGATGAACATACAGCAGCGCTTGATCCATCACGTGCTGAGTTAATAACAAATTTAACACGCGATGTTGTAGAGAAGTTTCATTTAACAACATTAATGGTTACACATAATATGCAACAAGCACTAGACCTTGGAAATCGATTGATTATGATGGATAAGGGTCAGGTCATATTTGATGTATCTGGAAAAGAAAAACAAGCTCTGACAATTGAAAAATTATTACATGAGTTCCAGAGGATTCGTGGAATCCAGATGGATAATGACCGTGCTATTTTAGGATAACGACTAAGTGTACTAGTTGCTGCTAGTGCACTTTTTTTATCTGTAAAAGTAGAAAACATAGCTCATTTAATCTACAAAAAAAGTAGCCGGCTTGCTTATATAGAAAGCTGGCTACTTGGCTACTCATTAATCCCAAAAAGCTTTTTCCAAAAAGAATTCTTTTTCTTCTGCTCTACTTTTGGTGCTTTTTTTTCTTCTAAAAATATATCTTCATGATCAACAGCATGACCATAGGTTAATACTAGTCCATAATTTGATTCAGCATCTCTGTTATTAACTGTTGTATAGAGTACGTTGTGTTTTGTTGCTAATTGACGATAGGGTTTAAAGTAACGGAAAGTAATATTGCCATTTAATAAAATAGTTGCATCGGGATGTGCTATGATTTTTTGCTCTAATTCTTTTAAACCTTTTGCTTTCATTACCTGCCCTTTAGTGAGAACAAAAACGACTCTTTCTCGAAGTGTACCTAAAAATACTTTGCGTTCAGCAGGATTAATTTCTTTAGCACCATACATCCCTTCCTGCAAATAATCATCTATATTTTTCTTAGCCATTTCCTTGCCACCTCCTAGAAAAAAATAACCATATTTATTATATATGATTTTTGTTTCCATGTAATCCTATACAATTAATTTTGCTAAACAAAAGGCTCTTTTAGTAAATAATGTTGTTTTTAGATATTCGGACATGATATAAAATCTAAATTAATTAGTAACGTGAGTTACCGCTTCTCAAATGAAATTGATTCCCTTTCCGCAGGCACGGCTTCAGCTAACTCGGAGGCAAAAACCACCTCCGAGTGGATCTTCAGCTCGCGCTGTTCCTGCAGGACAAGGAACGCTTCAATGAACCCACATCGCACGAAGGAAATCGATCTATATTTCCGAGGAGTGTCATCAATTTCATTTGATCCGCTAGATAGTCTAAAAATTTGAAAGTGCATTACAATCTAACTTGTTGAGTGTTAGTATCTCATATTTTAATTAGTTCCTCTAACTAGCGTAGGAAGCAAATGGGTGAGACTGAGCCCACGGAAAGGGAATCCACATTTGGGAACTGCGATTATTGCCCCACCAAAATCACCTGCTGATGGAGCGGGTAAGTGTTTAATGCGCAGTTTATAGAAAATGTGTCATAAGCAACAATTTTTTAGAAAAAGCCAAACAAAAAAAACCTCCCGATTTGGGAGGTCTTAAACTTAATCTTCATCTACTGGGTATACACCATTTTCATCGTGTACTTCATTACCTGATAGGGCAGGATTGAAAACACAAACCATGCGCATATCTGTTCTTGCACGTAATAAGTGCTCATCATTTTTATCTAATGCATAGAGTTGATCCTTTTTAATTGGCCACACTTTGTTATCGCTTAGCGTGACTACTTCACCTTCACCTTCAATACAGTAAACAGATTCTAAATGGTTTTGATACCAAATATGTGTTTCTGTACCTGCTTTAATAATTGTATCATTGACAGAGTAACCCATTCCATCATTTTTATTGATTAAGCGACGGCTAATCCAGTTTCCTCCGTCTACTTCATGCTTTGTGCCTAATACATCTTCTAGTGATACTACTTTCATAAAGTTACTCCTCCTGTGTTAATATTCTTTTTTAGTTTGTTACGGGTTTTTTTACGACAGATTTAATACTTTCTTCAAGAATGTCTAACCCTTTATTCAATCCCTCATCATCGATGTTTAAAGCAGGGAATAATTTAAATACTTCATCATTTGGTCCTGATGTTTCCATAATAAGACCAAGTTCAAATGCTTTTGCAGCAATTTTATTGGATAGTCCATCAACTTCTGAAGCTACTCCAACCATAAAGCCACGTCCTC
Source organism: Paraliobacillus quinghaiensis (assembly GCF_003426025.1). Taxonomy (GTDB): domain Bacteria; phylum Bacillota; class Bacilli; order Bacillales; family Amphibacillaceae; genus Paraliobacillus_A; species Paraliobacillus_A quinghaiensis. The sequence continues at coordinate 6,120 of NZ_QJSH01000027.1, read as the reverse complement.
GCACTTCACCTTTAATTTCAGGGTATTTTTCAACCATTTTTTCTAAGAAGTCTATAATTTTTTGTGATTTAATTTTTATATTATTTTCTAATGTGTCATCTTTCCAGTAGTCAAGTGCAGCAGCTGCCGTAACAAATGCATGGTTATTACCACGGAAAGTACCGTTATGCTCACCAGGTGCAAATTTATCGATATCTGGACGCACTAATGTCATTGCAAATGGCGTACCATAACCACTTAGTGATTTTGATAAACAGATAATGTCTGGTTTGATGCCAGCTGGTTCAAAGCTAAAGAATGTACCAGTACGACCTATTCCCGCTTGGACGTCATCCACAATAAGCAAGATGCCCCAACGTTTACAAACTGCTTCAATTTTCTTTAACCATTCGAAACTTGCAGCGTTAATTCCGCCTTCGCCTTGAACAGTTTCTAAAATCATAGCAGCAGGAATTGCAACACCACTACCACTGTCTTCTAAAAAGCGTTCTAAATAATCAAGTGAGTCTTGATCATTTACATAGTTATCATAAGGCATGGTAACAACGTTTTGTAGTGGGATACCAGCACCTTTACGTTTCATGGAGTTACCTGTAACAGATAAAGAACCAATTGTCATACCATGGAAACCATTAGTGAAACTGATAATGTCAGTTCTTCCTGTTACCTTACGTGCTAATTTTAATGCACTTTCTACTGTATTTGTACCAGTAGGACCAGGAAACATCATTTTATAATCTAGATCACGCGGTTTTAAAATAACATCTTGAAATTTTTCTAAAAAAGTTGCTTTGGCAACTGAAGCCATGTCCAATGAATGGGTAATACCATCGTTAGTGATATATTCAATTAATTTTTCTTTCATGTGATCATCATTATGACCATAGTTAAGTGCACCAGCACCAGAGAAGAAATCGATATATTCTTTTCCTTCTTTGTTCCACATCTTGTACCCTTTTGTTTTGGTGAAAACAGTTGGGAAACTTCTTACATAACTACGAACCTCGGATTCTGAATTTTCAAATATTTTTAGATCTTTATTCACAAATTTTCCTCCTTATTTTTTCGCGCATGAAACTATAGCATAGTCTCTATACTTCATTCGGTATCTTTATACGATCTTTTATTTACAATTTAATTGGACCAACACGGAAGTTCAACTCTTCCTCGTGGTCATCATCAGGGAATAAGTCTTTTGTGAAAAACTCGCTAATTTCACATTGTGTATTATGTTTGCGAGCTAGGCTTTGGAATAGTGCCTGTGATGCTTTGTTCGATGGCGTTACAGTCGCTTCTATAAAACGAACTCCTTCAGAAGAAAGACGTCTGATTAATTCATTTAATAGTTTCGATGCGATTCCTTTTCCCCTTTGTGATGAATCGACACCTACTTGCCATACAAAAACTACATCAGGTTTTTCGGGGGGGATAAAAGCAGTAATAAATCCTACTAGATTATTAGCTTCTTTTGCAACTACACATGTATTTGCAAAATACTCACACATCATAATGTATTTATAAGCAGAATTTTGATCTAAAGTTGATTGATTAACTAATTCCCACATTGCTGCTCCATCTTTAACACTGGGTTTTTCAAACCGAATGGTGTTATTTTGAGCAGTTGTGATTTGACTGTTAATGATAACAAACCCCTTTCTTTAAACTGGATATAGCCGTATTGCTTCCATATCTTATAATACGGGCAATCTGAATGGATCGCAAACAGATTAAATCGTGATTAAATGGCTTTAATCACGATGAAGGACGATTAGCTGTATGAGATCGACTTAAATTTAAAAATGCTTGCGTATTGTTAAGTATCCTTACAATTCGACCGTTTTTTCTAAAAATAGGAAAAAGGCCGAATGTGTAATTAGTGATTATTGGTTATTGTTTTTGTTTTGGGCACGTTTATCTGCCTTTTCCATACGTTCTATTGCTTCCATATCATCTTGATCAGCTAGCTCGCGTGAAAATTCCACATCTTCGTTTTTAGCGATACCTTTAGTTTTATCCTTGTTGTCACTCATTTTAAATACAGTCCTTTCTTATTATAATTTTTCTCCATTAGCTTTAGGATAAGATCAAATAATATACATGTTTTTCTGACATCTCACTTTCGTTACCTTATTTAGAGACATATTTATTGTGTTTTAACCAAAAACGCCATGGATAGTCTTTTGCATCACCAGCATTATCTATTCCAATACGTGGACCAGATACCACTTCCGAGGTAGGTGTATTGTAAGAAGCAATCCACAATGGAGAATGTGTAAGATCATGACCATAATCCGCCATATCGATCCCTAAAGCTTTAGTTAATTTGCCTGGGCCATTTGTTAGATGTGTATCTTTTGTTATTTTAGATCGCCTTTTTCTAATTAAATCGATATTATAAATAGGCTCTACTGCACGAATTAAGACTGCTTCTGGCTGATCAATCTTCCCAGTTACTACATTAAATAAGTTATGTGTGTGCATTGTATACATATAGGTTGTACCAGGTCTTCCGAACATCGCTTCTGTACGTTTTGTTCTTCGATTTTGAAAGCTGTGTGACGCCTGATCCTCAGGCCCGATATAAGCTTCGGTTTCAACAATTATTCCAGCAGCAGTACCTTCTGTGGTTTCTTTTATTAAAATACAACCAAGTAACTTCTTTGCTATATCTAGAGTGGGAAGATGATAAATAGAAGAATCTAGACATTTTAGTTCTGATAAAGTTTGTAACATTAATCGCACTCCTCTTAATTTCTAACCTATTTTAGTATACCCTAAAATAGAAACTGCGAATTTGCAGTTTCTTGTATAGAGGTTATTATTATTTTATTTCTTCTGGTACAGCGATACCTAATTCTTTAGCAACACTTTCAGCTAATTCAGGAGCAACTCTTTACGTTGCCTCGCAACTATTTTTTCATTCTGATGCCACTTAATTTAGTATGTCATAAATTTTATTCATCAACTTTAAGGACAGTTACCTCATACCTTTGTATTCTATTTTGCATATGATAGATAGAAAGAAAAAAGGTGAATGAGGTGAAAAAGTGCTTTCCATATTTGAATTTATCTTATTAGCATTAGCAACGTTTCGATTGATGCGTTTAATTGCAGTTGATCAGATTACCGAAAAGATCCGCTCCTACTTCTTAGTAGAAGAAGAAAACGATTTAGGAGGTGGCACGCTTGAGGTAATTGTACGCGGCAAAGGAAAAGGGTTAAGACATTTTATTGGTGAAAGACTAGCTTGTCATTGGTGTGTCTCGGTATTGTCTGGTGTATTTTTATATACAGGCTTCATATTATATCCGGCAATATTTATACATGTTATCATCATATTTGCTGTTGCAGCCGTTGCAGGGGTTCTGCAGACAATTGTAAATTATTTTATATAAAAGTCTATGTTTAAAAGGGAGGTAAGAGGATGCCGCAAAGAAGAGTTGTTAAAGCAAAAACGACCAGACGAAGTGGTGGATGCGGATGTAGGAAAAAAATAATAAAACGAAAATAATTTCATATTACTGACGTCAAATTTTTGCTAGGAAAAGAAGCTAATTAAATTTTAAGTGGAGGGGTGACCTCTACTTTTTTTGTGCGAATATCGACGGTAATCTGGTTAGTAATGTTATAATAAAGTGAAAATTACATTTATAGAAAATGTATTTAAGAAGAGTTGAATGAAATGGTTCAGGTAGTGCAAATTAAACTGAAATATTTTAAAAAATGTTTAGAGTTACATAGTTTGTCAATAACAAAAATTTAAAAAAAGCTCTACAAATAGAAAAAAGCAAAGGGGATATGAAGATGACTAAAAAAGTTTATTTTAATCATGATGCAGGGGTAGATGATCTTGTATCATTATTTTTACTAACACAAATGGAAGATGTCGAATTAACTGGTGTTTCTGTTATACCAGCAGATGGCTATCTTGAGCCAGGTACAAATGCGAGTCGTAAAATTATTGATCGATTTTGTAGTTATTCAGTTGAGGTTGCCAGGTCAAATTCGCGCGGTGAGAACCCTTTTCCAAACGATTGGCGATTACATACATTTACGGTTGATGCGTTACCAATTTTAAATGAAAGTGGAGAAATGAAAACACCAGTCAGCGGATCATATGCACATAAGCACATGATCGAAACATTACTGAAAACAGATGGTAAAACAACGTTATTATTTACTGGTCCGCTTACAGATTTAGCAAGAGCTTTAGATGAATCACCTGAAATAGAAGATAAAATTGAGAAGTTAGTTTGGATGGGTGGAACATTTGAAGATATTGGTAATGTTCAAGAACCTGAGCATGATGGAACTGCGGAATGGAATGCATTTTGGGATCCAACTGCTGTTCAACGTGTATGGGCTAGTGGTTTAGAGATCGAAATGGTAGCTTTGGAAAGTACAAAGCAAGTACCCTTAACATTAGATGTGCGACAGAAATGGGCGTCATTACGTAAATATGAAGGTGTGGACTTCTTAGGTCAATGCTATGCTGCGGTGCCACCACTTGTTTATGCTGAAACAAATTCTACCTATTATTTATGGGATGTTTTAACAACTGCATTTATCGGAAAGGAAGAGCTGGTAAAGACTAAATTAGTTAAAAGTACTGTAATAACAGAAGTGCCAAGTCAAGGAAGAACAGCTTTATCAGAAAATGGTCGAGAAGTAAGTGTTGTTTACGATGTTACCGCAACTGACTTTTTTGAGTATATTACAGAACTAGCGCAGCAAGTGAAGTAGTGAGAATACAGGAGGTGCAACAGTCTATTATGTAGCTGCTGCACCTCCTCTTTTTGCTATCTCATTACTGCTCCTCCTGAAATTTTAACTGACTCACCAACAATATTTTCAGCTGCGTCTGTAAGTAGAAAGGCGATTGTATTTGCTACTTCTTCAGGGGTGGTTATCCTTCCAGAAGGTAGACCATCACTTGCGATTTGATATTGTTCTTCAAACGTACGACCTTCTCGATCGGCTTTATCATTAATGCTTTTACGTCCCATAGCTGTATCTACATATCCAGGACAGACAGCATTTACGCGAATCCCGTGTTGAATTGCTTCAAGTGCAAATGATTGCGTGAATCCGATTAGCGCAAATTTTGACCCACAATATGCTGTTCCACCAAATGTTCCGCGTAATCCTGATAAAGAAGCGACGTTAATAATTGCTCCTTCTTGTTTTTCCTTCATCTTAGTGAAAACCTGTTGGGATAAAAGAATAGGAACGGTATAGTTCAGGTTCATTGTTTGCTCAATTTGTGTTTGTGAAAGTTCCTCAACTTTACCATTTCCCAAAATTCCTGCTGAGTTTATCAAAAGTGATATAGTACCAAAGGTTTCTTCGGCAGTATCAACTAATTTTTGACGCTCTACATCACTCGTTAAATTAGCTGTATGAATATGAATATTTGCATCTGCTTTTTTTGAAATTATTTCTCTTTTTAGTTCTTCTAATTTTGCTTGATTTCTTCCCGTGATTGTCACATCTGCTCCCATTTGTATAAGAAGAAGAGCAGTTGCATAACCAATTCCGCCACTAGCACCTGTAATCAGTGCATGTTTTTGTTTTAAAGCATCTCCTGAAAAAATCATGGTAAAAACTCCTTTTCTTATATGGTAGCACAGATTAGGGAGGAATTAATCTTTATAAAAATGAAAAGCGGCATGATCTCATGATCATGCCGCTTTTCTATATATTAACTTTAAGGGGTGAAACAGTTTTAGCCTTTAAAAGCATTACGGTAAACATCTGCTAATTCAGTTACTAATGGTAATTTAGGATTAGCAGGAGTACATTGATCTTCAAATGCACGGTCTGCCAAGTAATCTACCTTAGCTTCGAATTCTTTCTTGTCTACGCCGTTTTCAGCAATGCTCATAGGAATGTTTAATTCTTTTCCTAATTTATAAATTGCTTGCACTAAGCTTTCTACACCTTCAGCAGTTGTGCTTGCAGGTAAGCCTAATACTCTAGCGATCTCTGCATAACGTTTGTCAGCAACAAAATACTCATATTTAGGGAATGAAACAAATTTTGTTGGCTTTTTAGCGTTATAACGAATAACGTGTGGCATCAAGATTGCATTGGCACGTCCGTGAGCAATATGGAACTCTG
>NZ_QJSH01000026.1 GCF_003426025.1 Paraliobacillus quinghaiensis | reverse complement strand
CGTCAGCAGAATATATCGGTCGTCAGCAGAATATATCGGTCGTCAGCAGAATATATCGGTCGTCAGCAGAATATATCGGTCGTCAGCAGAATATATCGGTCGTCAGCAGAATATATCGGTCGTCAGCCAAATATTCAGTCATCCACGAAATATACCTGATTGAAAATTAGCAATTAAGTTCCAATTTAATATGTGAGATGATATGTTCCGCAATATTTACACCAGTATATTTATATATATTCTCAATGTGTGCATTCGTATTAATTTCACAAATTATAGGCTCACCATTTGCACCAATTAATAAATCAACCCCAGCAAAATCAGTGCCTAAAGCTCGTGTAGCCTGGATAGCAAGTTCTTTTTCTTTTCTAGTTGGTTGATAGGCCTCCATTGTACTACCCAACTGTGCATTTGCCCGAAAGTCATTTTCAGCAACGCGTTTTACACTAGCAACTACTTCATCTCCAACTACATATATTCTAATATCTTGCCCGTAACTAGATTTTATAAATTCTTGAAAAACAAAAGGTCGATCATGTACTTGATTGATTTTTTCAATTAGTTGTGTGCGATTCTCTATTAAATAAACCTGCTCACCATAGGATCCATAACCTTCCTTAATTATCATTGGATAATCAAAGGACTTCTCTATATGTAAAAAGTTCTCGCTATTTATTTTTGACCCGGTAAATATTTTGGGGGCTATAATTGTTAATGGGATAGCGAGTTTTTTCTGTCCTAAGGCTTGATACATTAACACTTTATTATCACAAAGTTCAATAGCATTAGCAGAATTAAACACTGGTATTCCAAGTAGTTCAAGTTGTCGAGCTAGAACAATATCTTTGTCAATGAAAATTACAAAAGCAGGAAACTGATCATGATCTAGTAAGCCTAACCCATTTGAACTTACTATAGGTAATACTTGGTCATTCCTTTTTAATTTAATGTCGATTCCTTCTTTTTCACCCGCATATTGAATCCACTTAGAAAAAGTAATAAATTTATTCCCAGTTAAATGTCCATTATAAATCACCCAGCCATACATATTAGAATCCTCTCTCTAGCTATAATAATAGTTTGTATTTTTTGTTATAATGGTTCCATTATGAAGGAAAAGTTAGTTTTTAGAAAGTAGGTCGATTAGATTGTTCCACACATTTGAACAAGTAAACCATTTTTTAGATGAACGGAAGCGTGGAAAGATACTGCCAGGATTAGATAGAGTTGAAAATTTGTTAGAAACAATTGATCATCCAGAAGAAAAGTTTAAATCTATTCATGTAGCTGGTACAAATGGAAAAGGTTCAACAGTAGCGTATATAGCAACTAGTTTAGAAATAAATAATTATAAGGTTGGAACATTTACTTCACCAAGTATAGTTAAGCGAAATGATATGATTCAGATAAATAAAAGGCCAATTTCCGATCAATCTTTTTTAGAGCAGTTTAACCGTCTGTTACCAGGAATTAACGCACTTGATCAACAAGGTAATCCACCTAGTTCATTTGAAATTATCGTTGCGATTGCATTTGGTTATTACGATACTGAAAATGTGGATATAGCATTAATTGAAGCGGGTATGGGTGGTTTAGAAGATGCCACGAATTGTCTTAATCCAATATTATCGATTATTACCACAATTGGAACAGATCATAGCGATTTTCTAGGGAAAACGTATCAAGAAATAGCACTTCATAAAGCTGGAATAATCAAACGCCAAACACCTGTTATTTTAGGTGAAGTTCCGAAACAAGCAGAAAGTGTTGTCCAGGCAACTGCTAAGCAAAATAATGCAAGATTATTACAGTTAGGTGCCGATTTTTACTATCAAAATAGCCAATTAGATCAAAATAAAAAAGAAACATTCACATTCAAAACTGAAAAAGATACGTTTAAATTTACATTAGTAATGCATGGGAAGCACCAAGTACATAATGCTTCACTTGCCGTGATGGCTTTACTTATGCTTGAAGGTATTGGGTTTAGTAGGGCAACTAGTGATATAGAAAATACAATTGGTAGTACCAAACTTATCGGTAGGTTTGAACAAATAGCAACAAATCCAATTGTAATTATTGATGGTGCGCATAATGCTGAAGGTATTGCTGGTTTTATAGAAACTGTTAAACGCTACTTTCCTGCAGAAAAAAAACAATTATTGTTTGCAGCTTTTGCTGATAAACCATTAACAAATATGATTAACCAGGTTGATGACCAATTTGATAAAGTTGTGTTTACAAGCTTTGATCACCCAAGAGCAGCTGAGGCATCTGAATTGTACCAGTACTCCACAAATAAGAATAGAGAGTACCAACACAATTGGCAGGAAGCACTTAATGGACTTTTAAAGAATGAGGCTGATCAAACAATTACTTTTGTGACTGGTTCATTAGATTTTATTGGTAAAGTCAGGGGATTTTTTGAGAAATAAGGATCATTATGCTATTTTTAATATATTCTGATAATTTTAAAAGGGATGTCTATGTCATAATAGGAAATTCATATACAAATAGATTAAATTATACTATATTAAAGTTAAGAATATAGTTAAAAAGGCTGAGATGATAATGACTAAATGTTTTCTGACAAAATTAAGGTCTATATTTATAAAAAAGGAAGACGGCATGACACTAGTAGAAATAATCGTATCAATTGCTATCCTGTCAATAATAGTTCTTACATTCTTAACTTTTTATATCCAATCTGCTAAAGTAAATAATACTTCAAAGGATATTACTGATGCATCATACATTGCACAATCAGTAATGGAAGAAATTTATCATCTAAGCAACACGTTGAGTTATGTGGATACAATTACCTATTTATCAAATAATTATAATGTAGATAGTTCAGATAGCTACTATCAGTATATTTTCACTAAACAATCAGAAGGCAGTAATAACTATAAGATTAGTATTTCATTTACATCTACCACTGAAGATTTAAAGAAAGTAATAGTAAAGGTTTATAGTGATTTAAATATATTAGAAGCACAGTTAGAAACAAAACTATTATGGGGAAGTTAGAAGGTGAGCTAATGTTCAAAAATGAAAAAGGTATGACATTAGTTGAATTATTAGCTGCTTTGGCTTTAATGTCAATAATAATTGCTTTAATTGGATCTGCACATATATTTGGTCAAAAGCAGTACCGGAATCAAACAGAAGAAATAAATTATCAGGAACAGGTTCGTTATGTTATGGCTACTATTACGAAAGAAATACGATCAACTGAATCTGATAAGGTAATGATTACAAATGAAATAAACAAAATAACACTTGGAACAACTAGTTATAAACTAGATCAACCAAATTTTTATAAGAATAGTACTGTACTTAGTGATAAAATCTCAAATTTTATTATCAATGAAGAAGATGGAAAAATCGAAGTATCGATTAGTAGTCTTCCAAATCGAAATGGGAAAATAGAAACATTGTCTACAGTAATTTATTTACGAGAGTAGGTAACGTTTATGCAAAATCAATATAAAAATATGAAAAAAAATGAAGATGGTGCAATCTTAGCAATCGTAATGATGGCTCTAACAGTATTGTCGTTATTAGGATTGGCACTTGCTACAGCTTCATATGCTAATATCAAATTGACCACTGTTGATCGAGATTATCAAGCTACCTATTATATAGCTGAAGGCGGAGCAAATCAGACTTATGCTGATATAAAAAGACTTGTTGAATCGTCATACGAAAACACACATACTGAAGCGGCGTTTTTTGCAGAATTTAATACGCAAATAGATCAAAGAGTGAATGGTGTAAGTATCTCAAACTTTGAGGAGAGTTTTACTGAAAAACCAAGAGCAGAAGTTAAAGTAGAACAAATAACAGATGGCAATCCTCGCTCGTATCAAATTACATCAGAAGGTATAATTGGAAAAAGAACACGGACGGTAATCAAACCCTTTCAAATAAATTGGGAGTCTGGTAGTGCAATGGATGTACCAGAAAATGCCGTCGCAATTATTAAAAATTCTATTTCTTTAAAAGGTAGTGCTTCTCTGAGTGGAGATGTATATATCGATTCACCTAAATCTGAAACAATTGTAATGAAGGGTGGAGCTTCAATTAATAATGGTGACGTTTATGTTCCTGAGAATGCAGTAGGAAAAGCAATCAAAACACCTAATAACTTTGGAGGAACTATACCTGAAGATAAAGTTAATTCAACTTCTATATTGTGGGATGTCTATCAAGAAATTATTGCTGATTTTCCGACTTTTCCAACTTACTCAATAGCAAATGACGAGACAATAGGAGGAGAGTATAATCGCTTCAATGTAATTGATGATGGTAATTTAAATATAAATAGTTGGCAAGTATCTAGCTACGACTACACTTTGAACTTGGCTAAAAACCTTCAGTTTAACCGAATGACTTTTGGATCTAATTATACATTGGATATTATTACGAATAATAAAGATTATAATATTGTAGTTAAAAATCTAGATTTAAGTAATGGTCATATTAATATAATTGGTAGTGGTAAGGTGAACATTTATGTTGAAGATACATTTTCAATAGGTAGTGGTAGTACAATTAATAGCTCAGGTAATACAAATCAGGTAAACATTTACTACAAGGGCTCTAAACCTGTACAAATTTCTGGAGGACAATCAATAAACGGTTCAATTTTTGTAGAGAAAGCAGATATTAAATTGACAGGTGGAGGTAGTTTTGAAGGTTTTTTAGTTAGTGGAGGGACGAGTATTACATACGCTGGTGGTACATATTCCTCAGCATTTGTTCTTGCACCTTATGCAGATGTGGTATTAAAGGGAGGAGCCGGTGTAGATGGTACGATTATCGCTAATAAATTAGAAGGGGTTGGCGGTGTATCAGCAACATTCAACACGATTGACCTTGCTAACTTCCCTTTCGGCACTAACAGTTCTCCATCTGCTGGTGATTTAATTGAAAGACAACCTACTGTAGAGTTAGATTAATATTTTAATATAGTTGCGAAAAGAGGGGTCGAATGGCGATGCGAAACAAACGGAAGCTTGGAGATGTTCTTAAAGAAAACGGATTGATTACAGAACAGCAAATAGTTGAAGTAATAACCAAAAAAAAAGCTAAACAAAAATTAGGAGATGCACTTGTTGAGCAAGGTTATATCACGGAAAAGCAATTATTAGAAGTGTTAGAAGCGCATCTGAAAATCCCAAGTGTTTCATTATATCGTTTTCCAATTGATGAGGGCTTGATAGAACTTATCAGAAAAGAAACAGCACGAGAGAACATTCTTTTTCCTATTCAGCAACAAGAGAGTATTTTAACGGTTGCAATGAATGACCCACTGGATTATTTTGCAATTGATGATTTAGAGTTATCAACAGGGTTTTCGATTAAACCTGTAATTGCAACAAAAGATGATATATTACAAGCAATTAATAAATATTATGACATGGAAGACGCGTATACGGATGAAATATCAGAAAATGAAGAAGCGCCAGCAATTCGTATATTAGATCAAATATTACAAACGGGTGTAACCTTAAAAGCGAGTGATGTTCATATTGATCCTGCAGAAACGAAAGTCGTAATAAGATATAGAGTAGATGGTGTGTTACGAACAGAAAAAACAATTCCAAAGCGGTTACAAAATGCTTTAATTGCACGTGTGAAAATCTTATCGGAATTAAATATAACGGACACACGCTTACCTCAAGATGGAAGAATTCGTCTCATCATTGATGCTAAACCTGTCGATTTACGTATTTCAACCTTACCAACAGTTTTTGGTGAGAAAATTGTTATCCGAATTTTAGATTTAAGTAATATTTTTAAAACATTGACTGAACTTGATTTTTCAAAGGATATTCTAGAAAAATATCAAGGAGTTATCCAACAACCATCTGGATTAATTTTATTAACGGGGCCTACAGGTTCTGGGAAAACAACAACTCTATATAGCTCAATTAATGAATTGAATCAGGAAGGTGTTAATATTATCACGATAGAAGATCCTGTTGAATATCAATTAGAAGGTATTAACCAGGTCCAAGTTAATAGCGCAGTTGGACTTACTTTTGCAAAAGGTTTACGTTCGATTTTGCGACAAGATCCAAATGTAATAATGGTTGGTGAGATTCGTGACCGAGAAACTGCTGAAATAGCAATACGTTCTGCATTAACGGGGCACTTAGTATTTAGTACGTTGCATACAAATAGTGCTATTGCAGCTATACCACGCCTGTTTGATATGGATGTTGAACCTTATCTTGTTGTGTCAGCTTTATCTGCTGTAATGGCACAACGTTTAGTGAAAAAAGTTTGTGTAGACTGTAAACAAACACGGCCTGTGACTAAAATGGAAAAAGAAATTTTTAGTCGATACGATATAGATGTAAACGAGGTGGTTGAAGGTGCTGGTTGTGATAGTTGTAGATCAACCGGATACCGTGGTAGATCAGCAATTCATGAGCTTTTAGTAATTGATGATAAAGTGAAAAAAATGATGATGAACCAATCTGATATGACAGAGATTAAAGCATATGTAAAGCAAAATGGTATGCGGTTCTTAATAGTTGATGGTCTATTAAAAGTGCAACAAGGGATTACAACGTTCGATGAAGTATTACGAGTGGCGACGGAAGAGTAGGTGAATAATCGTGGAAAATAAGCTAGAAGAATTATTAACTATTGCGTTTCACAAAAATGCGTCAGATATCCATTTAACTGTTGGTTCTCAGCCGATCTTTCGAGTAGATGGCCGGCTACAGGTGTATGGAGATAATAAACTAGAGCCTGTTGATACTGAAAAAATGGCTAAATCATTACTTAATGATGAGATGTGGTCAAAATTAATAGATGAAAGAGAATTGGATTTATCACACGGAATTGCAGGAGTTTCACGTTTTCGGATGAATATTTTCTTCCAACGTAATTGTATCTCAATAGCTATTCGAACAATACCAACATCCATTCCTTCCATAGAAGAATTAGATTTACCGAAAGTCTTAAAGGAAATAGCGGAGTTACCACAAGGCTTGGTATTGATAACAGGTCCAACTGGGAGTGGGAAAAGTACTTCTTTGGCATCAATGATTGATTATATGAATAAAACAATGAATCGCCACATTATTACTTTGGAAGATCCGATTGAATATCTCCATCAACATAATCAATGCATTATTGACCAAAGAGAAGTTGGATTTGATACAAGTAGTTTTCAAAAGGGATTACGTGCTTGCTTACGTCAGGACCCAGATGTAATATTAGTTGGAGAAATGCGAGACTTGGAAACAATCTCTACAGCAATAACTGCTGCAGAAACTGGCCATTTAGTTCTAGGTACTTTACATACAACAGACGCATCCTCTACAATGGATCGAATTATTGATGTTTTTCCTGCCCATCAGAAAAGTCAAATCAGAATCCAATTAGCTAACGTACTGGAAGCTATTGTCTCTCAACGCTTGTTCCCATTGGCAAAAGGGGTTGGTAGAGCTGCTGCTACAGAAATTTTAATCAATACTTCTGCCGTTAAGAATTTAATTCGATCAGAAAAAATGCATCAGATCCCCAACACCATGCAAACGTCTAAAGAGTATGGCATGCATACGATGACGATGGATATTAAACGTATGCTGCAACAAGGGATTATAACTCATAAACATGCTTCTCCATATCTTAAAGATATGACTTTCTAATGCAAATTGTTATTGAGAAAGAGGTGAGATTGAATGAATTACTATGCGTATAAAGCAAAAACGTTAGATGGAAAAATAAAAAAAGGAAAAATTAGTTGTGAGAATGAAAAAGAAGCCATCAAACAATTGAAGGATCAAGAATTAATTCTATTTGAAATAAATGAATTAAATTCATTGTTACATAAAGATATTTATATAGGTAATCCAATAAAAAATAAAGATTTTGTTATTTTTTTGCGCCAATTTTCAACTTTGATAGATGCTGGTATTACTTTAGTAGAAACTACCGTTATTCTTGAAGAGCAAACGCAAAGTAAACCTCTTAAAAAAGCATTACAACAAATTCAAAATGATCTAGAAGAAGGGATCGGATTATCTGATGCGTTAGCAGAATTCCCTCGCCTTTTCCCGGAATTATTAATTAGTATGATTCATGCTGGAGAAGTTAGTGGTAATTTAGATGAAATACTTGATAGAATGGCTGCCTATTATGAAAAACAATACCAATTAAAACAAAAGATTATAACTGCTTTAACTTATCCAATTGTGATTGGCATTGTTGCCGTATTTATCACTATTTTTTTACTCGCATATATCGTACCTATTTTCACTGATATGTTCTTATCTTTTAACCAGGAGATTCCTCCATATACAGCAGCTGTATTAAGCATTAGTGATGTTGTTCAATCTTATTGGTGGATCATTATGATATTCATACTGATAATTGGTGTCGTTGTTAGGATTTTAAACCGAAGACCAAATATTTCATATTTATTTGATGTAATTAAACTTCGAATTCCGATTTTCGGTATGTTTATTCAAAAATCTTTACTTGCTAGAATGACTCAAACTTTAAGCTCTTTATTAAACAGTTCTGTACCAATATTACAAGCAGTCACTATAACAGAACGTGTAATAGATAATAAAGTAATAAAACAAGTTTTACGTGAAAGCAGAGATTCACTGGAAAAAGGTGAATCGTTAGCAACTCCTATGAAAAAACATTGGGTTTTCCCTAAATTAATTACACAAATGATTGTAGTTGGAGAACGAACAGGATCAATTGACGCTATGTTAAAAAAGGTTTCTGACTTTTATGAACAAGAGCTAGATGAAGCGTCAGAAAAGTTAAAGTCTTTGATTGAACCTGTAATGATTATATTTTTAGCTTTAATAGTAGGAGCTATTGTTATGGCCATCGTTATACCTATGTTTAGTTTATTTGAAAACGTCTAAAAGTGTAGACAGGTTATGAATATATAGTATAATAGAACCATAGGATAAGATAAATAGTAGAAGCAATGAAGGTTTATCTGTAACTGGGCACTTGGGTAAACTAGAGCTAGTAGTGCAACCGACTGACAACATTTTTGATGCTGTGAGTCTTTTTTTATAAAAGAAAATAAAGAGGAGGAATAATATGTTAACGAAAATGAAACAAATGTTACGTAATGAGAAAGGTTTTACCTTAGTAGAGCTATTAGCAGTTATTGTTATTTTGGGTATTATTGTAACAATTGCCGTTCCTGCGATTGGGAACATTATTAGTGATGCAGAGGGCGATGCAGAAGATGCGCAAGAGGAACTAATCCTTGATGCTGCAAGGCTAGCAGACGTACAAGGGGATTTTGAGAGTGGCACTACTACGGTAGGAGATTTAGTTACGGATGACTATTTAGAAGATAGAATAGAAGATGAAGATGGAGATGGAACTAAAGAATTTGACAAATCAAAAGTAATATATAAAGATGGCGCAACTTACACTTTTACTAACCCGACTAAATAATAAAAGCTATAGCCAATCATTTCTTGCATAAATTATAAGATCCCTTTTCCCTAAGGGGTCTTTCTACTTAATTAGGAGATAAATAAATGGAATTATATTATATTGTTGTGTTTTTTATTTTTGGTAGTGTATTTGGTTCTTTCTACAATGTTGTTGGTTTACGTGTACCTCAAAACAGTTTTTTTCAATCTGATCGGTCTTATTGTCCCCGTTGTGAAAAAACATTGCATTGGTACGAGTTGCTTCCAATTATTTCTTATGTAATTCAAACTGGAAAATGCAGAAACTGTAAAAATAGGATCTCTCCTCTTTATCCTACAATTGAATTATCTACTGCTATCCTTTTTAGTTTTAGCTATTATCTTTATGGATTTGATATTGACCTGGTAATGGCGCTTTTACTAACTTCTTTGTGCGTGATTATCATTGTTTCAGATATTACATATATGCTAATTCCCAATAAGATTCTATTGGTTTTTCTACCAATTTTAATTATTGTACGTATCATTGATCCGATAGAACCTTGGTGGTCTTCATTGGTCGGAGCAGCAATTGGGTTTATTTTATTAATGGTTATTATTCTTGTTAGTAAGGGTGGTATGGGGGCAGGTGATATGAAGCTATTCACTTTACTTGGAATTGTGTTAGGATATAAAGGAATTCTTCTTACCTTTTTTCTATCAACTATATTTGGCACAATTATCACAATATTGTTGTTGCTGACTAAAAGAATTAACCGTAAAAGTGCTATACCATTTGGTCCTTATATTTGTCTAGCTTCATTAACTACTTTTTATTTTGGTAATGAAATAATCAATTGGTATATTACATCATTTTTTTAAAGGATGAACTGAAATGAAATTACTCAACAAAGATAGAATAAACATCGCCATAAATGATACGATGATTCAGTATCTTGTTACAAATAAAAAAAACGAAACGGTTTCTAAAGATCATGGAGAAATACCGTTGGAACAAGGTATTGTTGAGGATGGTAAAATTTTAGATCAACAAAGATTAATCACTATCTTTAAAAATATAGTTAAGGATAAAAAGTGGAAGAATAGAAATGTTGCATTTTGTGTTCCGGATTCTTTTGTCACTATGCGTGAAGAATCAGTTCCTAAACAATTAAATAAGGACGAAGTAAAAAAATATATTGAATTAGAATTAGAAAGCAGTATTCGTCTTCCTTTTAAAAACCCAGTAATAGACTTTGAAGTTATTAAAGAAGAAGAGCGTACAAATAAAATTCTTTTATTTGCTTATCCAAATGAACGATTGCAAGCTTATATAGAAGTGTTTGAGCAAGCAAATTTGAAACTAGTTGTAGCTGACCTTTCATTTCTATCTATATATAGGACTTATTACAATATGGATCTTGCTAATAGAGATGAACATTTGCTTATGATACAGTGGTCTAAAACTGATTTAGTTCTAACTGTTTTTCATGAACAGAAGCCAATCTTCAATCGACATATCCATTTGAATAATAATGATAGAGATGTAATGAAAGGCGCATTAGATAAACATAAATTGATACATAGAGAAATGATAGACGAAAAATTAATTACAATAGAACGTTTTATGGACTTCTATCAGTATTCTATTATGTCAGGTGAAGCGCAGGTATCGCATCTTCTATTAGTCGGTGATTTTCCAAATCAGTTGTTAATAAATGAAATATTATCTTCCCGATTTAATTTACCAATTAAAACAATTACACTTCCTAATGATTTACCACAAGAGTATGCTGCTGTAAATGGATTGACGCTTAGAAAGTAGAGGGAAATCAAACTTCATGGTAAGGGGACCTAACCTTATGATAGAAATAAATTTTGTAGAAAAAAAGAAGATAAATATGTCTCCATACATTTTATTTGCTGCAGTTGTATTGAGTCTGCTTATTATTAGTGTTAGCTTCTTTTTTTACCATACAAATATAGAGAACAAGTATGCTTCCTTACAACAAGAAAGAATTGAAAAGACAGAGATTATAGCTGAAATCACTAAACTTAACACAGTAGAACGACAACAACAAACATTACAAATGCAAATTGAGCAATTAGAAACCTCTGTTTATCCGTCTTTATTTTTGTTAGACGATATCAACGCTAATTTGCCAAATGGTACTTATATAAAAAGCTATATATTTACTGTTGCGGATGGTGTAACAATGAGTATTCATGTAAGTGAGTTGTCACAAGCTGCCGAATTTACCAATAACATTAATGAGAATTCATATGCGGAGAATTTAAATTTAATTAATTTGGAAAAAATAGATGATTACTACTTGGCAACTTTTAATTTTGGAGTCAATAAAGAATATTTAGTAGAAGGGGCTGATTTAAATGATATTTAGATGGTCCCGTATGCACTCAATCATATTAATAGGTTCACTTTTACTAGTTATTCTAATTGCATTTTTCTCTTTTTACCAATATATATATCCACGTCAACAAGAATTAGAGCACTTACAATTAAAGCTTGCAGAACAAGATATACTGATTGAAAATGCAGATCAAAATAGTCAAGAGATAGAAGATGAAGTTGCTAGTTCATTGAATTTACAAAAACAACTTCCAATTGACAAGGCTGTTAATCAACTAATTTTGAATTTTGAAGAAATAGAGAAAATAACAAATACTACAATAACATTAATGACTAAAAGTGAAGATCAATTATCTAACAGCAAAAGTGAAGAAGCTACACCTGATTTGAAGAAAATAAATTATCAACTAAACGTAATATCAACAAATTATGATGACATGAATCAATTTTTAGTAGAGTTGAATAACATGGATCGCCTAGTAGAGATAAATAATATTGAATTCACTCAAATAAATGTAGAGAATTTTGAACTGTCAATTGGTGTAACAGCTTTTTACAACCCTTCGCTTACAGCATTACAAATAGAATCACCAGCTTTTGAATATAACCAACAAGAAGAGGACCAAGATTAATGGTTCTTTTTTTATTGCTCTTTATTATTAGATAAATGTAGTTTTTTGTAACTATTTCGTTGTAATCTTCTGACAAAACTCGTCTACTTTTTTATTTGAAATATGATAGAGTAAACGCAATGAAAACGGAAACGAGGGAACTTTCATGACACATAAGAACAAAATAACTGTGAAAATTAATGGTGATAAATCAACTGGTATGAATGAGGATTCTTTTCCAAATAGATCTGCTTGGTTCGAACAAGCTGCATCACTAGAAGATGATGAGAGAGAAGAGATAGATTTATTGGAAAAAGATCAGTCAACAGACTATTCTATGCCGCAAAAGCGTAAAAAAAGCAAAATCAATTCATCAAATCTTAAACTCTTTGCTCTTACAGCTTGTTGTGCAATTATTATTGCTGTAGGGTTTGGATTTATAATGTTAAAAATGTTTGTCGAAATTGATAATCAAAATGCTCTTCCGAGTAATGCTACAACAACTTCACAAACAACAGATTCGACCGAATCAACGACAACGCCTGTAGTAACAGATTCACAAGAGACAGATCTAGCAATACCAGCTTTACAAGCGTTTGTTTTGCAACTTGGTGTATTCTCTGATCAATTAAAGGCAGAAGAATGGCAAGAAAAAGTGAAAAATTCGGGTCAAGAATCTATGATCTGGGAAATAGATGGAGAGTTTCGATTATTTGCTGGTGTTAGTTCTACTAAAAAAGAGGCAAAATTCCAAGCACAACTATTACAGGAGTCTGGTCAGGATATATATGTACGTGAATGGAAGACTAGTGAGAAAACAATCGAGGTTAATGCTGAAGTAGCTGAGTGGTTACAATCATTTTCTCCTTTATGGGTAGAGACGACAGCAGGTAACTTAAATGATCAAGAGTGGGAAGAGTGGCTGAACACAGCACCTGAGGGATTATCTGACCCCTTACTTGCATTAAAAGGCAAAACAAAGACGATGTATGATTTACTTGTAACTCAAGCAAAACAAGATCAATTAATTCAAGTTCGATTATTAGAGATGTGGTATCTTTATCAAAATCTCTAATTTTCATCAATCTTACCAAAATTAAATTGATAGGTTCTAACTAGCATTAAAAATTAATTTTTTAATAAGGCTTTTTTTGTATTTAACGATGTGATTGTATTCAAAAACAAGAAAACAGTCATTTGTTTTCTTGTTTATCGATTGCTAAAATGATAGTAAATTAGCAGAGATGAGGCGGATACATGACAAATGCACATGTGACGATGAGAGATGTACCAAAACAAGATCGGCCGCGAGAAAGGTTGATTGAATTAGGAGCTAGCCACGTTTCAAATCAAGAATTACTTGCGATATTACTAGGCACTGGAACAAAAGAAGAATCTGTACAAGATCTAGCCCAAAGGGTATTGATGCATTTTGAAGGTATCAATTTATTGCGTGATTCAACTTTGGAAGAGTTAACAGCTATAAAAGGTATCGGTGTTGTAAAAGCAGTTCTCATTTTAGCAACGATTGAACTTGGCAAGCGAATGAATCAGTTAAAACCACAAGAGCGTTATGTTATACGAAGCCCTGAAGATGGCGCAAATTTTGTCATGGAAGAGATGCGGTTACTTCATCAGGAACATTTCGTAGTTCTTTTTTTAAATACTAAGAACCAAATTGTTCATCGACAAACTATATTTATTGGTAGCTTAAACGCTTCTATTGTACACCCTCGTGAAGTTTTTAGAGAAGCTGTAAAACGTTCAGCAGCTTCAATTATATGTGTTCATAATCACCCCTCTGGTGATCCCTCACCATCACAAGAAGATATCCATGTAACAAAACGCTTGGCGGAATGTGGTAAGATGATTGGCATAGAACTTTTGGATCATTTAGTAATTGGAGATCAAAAATTTGTTTCATTAAAAGAAAAAGGATACGTATAACACTATCTATTTTATATTTTTTTTCGTATAATTATATAGACGAAATTTTAATTTTGGCGCCACTATGCAAGTTTTTTCTTGTGTTTGGCGCTTATTGTTATGGTGTATTAAACCATAATAACCTTTTCGTGTTATGATATGGATAATTAATTTAAACTAAATGATTATTAAAAATTTAAGAGATGAATAATGCATCGAGAGAATAGAGAGGAAGATTGACTTGGCAGGATTGGGTTTTTCACAAGACTTAGGAATAGATTTAGGAACAGCAAATACATTGGTGTATGTTAAAGGTAAAGGGATTGTAGTGCGTGAACCCTCTGTGGTAGCGCGTAATAACTCCACAGGAGATATTGAAGCAGTAGGAAGCGACGCACGTAATATGATTGGTAGAACACCTGGTAATATCTCTGTTATTCGTCCAATGAAAGACGGTGTTATTGCAGATTATGATACAACTGCTGCTATGATGAAATATTATATTCGATTAGCACAAAAAAATCGTTCTGCTTTTGCAAGGAAACCAAATGTGATGGTTTGTGTACCATCAGGTATTACAATGGTAGAAGAACGAGCAGTTATCGATGCTGCAAAGCAAGCAGGCGCAAAAGAAGCTTATCCGATTGCAGAACCGTTCGCAGCAGCAATTGGAGCTGGTCTTCCAGTGTGGGAACCAACAGGTAGTATGATTGTTGATATTGGTGGAGGTACTACTGAAGTAGCGATTATATCTCTTGGTGGTATTGTAACAAGTCAATCGATTAGAACGGCTGGCGATGACATGGATGAATCAATTATTCAATATGTTCGTAAGAAGTATAATTTAATGATCGGTGAACGATCAGCAGAATCAATTAAAATGGACATTGGTAATGCAGGAAAACCAGTACAAAATGACGAAATGGATATAAGGGGAAGGGATTTATTAACCGGCCTTCCAAAAACAATTACCGTTAGTTCAGAAGAAATTTCAAATTCATTAAATGATACTGTTACATCAATTATTGAAGCAGTTAAAAATACATTAGAAAAAACTCCACCAGAACTAGCTGCTGATATTATGGATCGAGGTATTGTCTTGTCAGGTGGCGGTGCACTATTAAGAGGTTTGGATCAAGTGATAAGTGACGAAACAAAGATGCCTGTTTTTGTTGCAGAAGACCCACTTGACAGCGTAGCTATTGGAACTGGGAAATCATTGGATTATATTCATCATTTTAAAACACAACCAAATATCTCTTCCCGTTCCAGAATGAATTAAGAAGGTGTTACTGAATGTCTTTTTTTCGTAGAAAACGATTGTTTACCATTCTAATTGGTTTTATTATCCTTGTAGGGTTAATTGGGTTCTCATTACGTGATCGAGATGAGTTATCATCTGTTGAGCAATTTTTGCAAGATGTAGTAGGCTGGATGCAACAAGCTGTCCATACACCTGTTGAATATACGACAAATATTATATCGAATATTAATGATGTAAAAAATGTGTATCAAGAAAATCAAATATTAAAAGAGCAATTAGCACGATATCAGCGAAATTTATATGAAGTGCAAGAACTGAGAAAAGAGAATCAAGAATTAATGAGTATTCTTGATAAGGCACAGTCCGATGATATTACTGCCTTTAAGTCTATTCATGCAACCATCTCGGCTCGTAGTCCAGAACAGTGGTTTAAACAGGTGACAATTAATAAAGGGAAACAAGATGGTGTGCAGTCGAATATGGCTGTAATTACAGGAGAAGGAATGATTGGGAAAGTTCAATCTGCATCTCAGTTTACCTCGACTGTATTACTGTTAAATGGATTTGATCGATCTAATCGAATTTCTGTAAATGTTAACTTGGAAGGCGAAGAGGATGCTAGTGGATTCATTCTAGGTTATGATCAAGATAGAGAGGCATTGCTACTTGAATTTACAGATTACGAGGGGGAAATTCCTGAAGGTGAATTCGTTTTTTCATCTGGGTTAGGCGGTGTTTTTCCAAAAGGATTGGAAATTGGAGCAATTCAAGAGATGACGACTGATCAATATGGATTAACACAAGTTGCTTATGTTAAACCATCTGCAGATTTGTATAATCTAAATCATGTTATTGTTATTGATCGTAATGTGATCACATCAGATGAAGAAACGGTTGAAGAGGAGGTTGAATAATGTCACGTCTTTTTCTTCCACTTTTCTTACTGTTACTACTTGTATTGGAAGGTGTAGCACTTGATTTCATACCAAGCCAAATTATCGAAAATGATTGGATATTAGTTGCACACTGGCTTTTTATCTTCCTCGTATTAATGACATTGTTTTATGATTTAGAGCACACCTATTACTCGGTATTGTTTGCAATCATTTTTGGGTTAATGGTTGATATTGTTTACACAAATGTAATTGGCGTGTACATGTTTATGTATGGTTTTACTATCTATTTTGTTCACGGAATGAGTAAAATGTTACATACGAATTTCTTTGTTGCATTTTTATTAAGTGCTGTTGGTATCAGTGTAGTTGATTTTGGTATCTATTTGATTTACTCATTTATAGGAATTAGTCAAATGGATAGCTCAGTTTACTTCACTAATCGCCTTTTACCAAGTTTAGTAGCCAATCTGATTTTCTTCTTAATACTTTACGTATCACTGAAGAAAAAAATGGTTAAATGGTCTAAAGAACGATTTGATATAAAGAAGTCTTAATGATAGTGAAAATAGGAAGATTGAGGTGACGGAACCGTGATAACTAACAAGCAGTTAATAACGATAAAAGGAACACGAGATGGCTTAACACTATATATCGATGATACTTGTTCTTTCACGGCGGTATTAGAGGAGTTAGATCAAGTATTATCTACCGAATACACAGATGATGATGAACCAATGATAACTGTAACGATTCAACTAGGTAATCGTTATTTACATAAAGAACAAGAACAAAAGTTGCGTGATTTGATTCGAAGCAAGAAAAAGTTAGTCGTACAGACAATTGCTTCAGATGTTATTTCAAAGCAAGAAGCACTGCAGTGGAAAGCAGATAGTGAAATGAAAGTCATCACAAAAATGATTCGGTCTGGTCAAGTTTTAGATATAACAGGAGATCTACTTTTAATTGGTGATGTTAACCCAGGAGGAAAGATTACAGCAACAGGTAATATTTTTGTTCTAGGCAATCTACGAGGAATTGCGCATGCAGGCTGCCTTGGTAATCGTGAAGCTGTAATTGCATCGTCTTATATGCAACCAATGCAATTGCGTATTGCTGATTTTATTAGTCGATCACCAGATTACGAGGCGGACGGTGTGTATATGGAGTGTGGCTTTATTAATGATAACAAAGAAAAGATTGTGATCGATCGTCTTCAAGTTTTAGCACAAAAAAGACCAGATTTAAATGGGTTTGAAAGGAGAATTTTAAATGGGTGAGGCAATCGTAATTACATCGGGAAAAGGTGGGGTTGGGAAAACAACGACAACCGCTAATTTAGGAACAGCCTTAGCGTTAATGGACAAAAAAGTCTGTTTAATGGATACAGACATCGGTTTACGTAATTTAGATGTAGTTATGGGTCTTGAAAATCGGATTATCTACGATATTATTGATGTCATTCAAAAGCGTTGTAAATTAAAACAGGCTTTAATAAAAGATAAGCGATTTGACTATTTGTATCTTCTTCCAGCAGCACAAACGAGTGATAAATCTGATTTGACTCCAGATGGAATGGTAGAGATGATTACAGAATTAAAGCAAGAATTCGATTATATATTAATTGACTGTCCAGCTGGTATTGAACAGGGTTACAAAAATGCTGTTGCAGGAGCTGATAAAGCACTTGTTGTAACCACGCCTGAAAAATCTAGTGTACGTGACGCTGATAGAATCATAGGGTTGCTTGAGAAAGAAGAAATCGAATCACCACATCTTATTATTAATAGAATCAGAAATCACATGATGAAAAGTGGCGATATGTTAGATATTGATGAGATTGTTCAAATTTTATCTATTGATTTAATTGGAATTGTTGCAGATGATGACGAAGTAATTAAAGCATCAAACCATGGTGAACCTGTTGCATTTCAACCAAATACCAAGGCATCGATTGCTTACAGAAATATTGCTCGCCGTATTCTTGGTGAATCTGTTCCACTTCTATCTCTAGACGATGAGAAAGGTGTTTTCTCAAAGGTAAAAAAATTCTTTGGAATGCGTTCATAAATGTAAAAAGAGCCTGGGACAAAAGGAAATAAAGCAACATAATAACCGTACTATAATAGGCGTTAGCCTATTATAGTACGGTTATTTTTTCGGGAAGCATTATCTAGCAACTGAATATGCGAGACTCCTTGAAAATACAAACCAATTTTCTGCGTGCGATGTCAATTCAAGAAGCTTTCCTTGTCCTGTGGGAACAGCGCGAGCTGAAGATCCACTCGGGGGGTGCTTTTTGCCTCCGAGTTAGCTGAAGCCTTGCCCACGGAAAGCGAGTATATTTCAGTTGCGGTGATCGTACTTTTATTTATGAGAGAAGATTATTCGTATTTTGAGTAAAGGGATTTTATTTTGTCCAGCCTCTTTTTTAGTCTTTAATAGTAAAAGTCGCAGTTGATATAAAAAGTGTAGCCAATAATTCGGAGAAATCAGATATAATTCAATGAAATCCGGTGATCGTCGAATTAATTCCGGTGTTTGCTGAATTATCCATAAATTTGTATCGTTTTTTATTGCGCACTTTATCTTATTTTGCCATTAATAAAAGAATATATAAACTCATAATCATTTGATTTAGCTCATAGACTTGTACAAATAGCTAATGAAGGATAGTGAGGAACGATGACAAAAGATATTGAACAGGTTAGAAAAGAAATTGCAAAACGAAAGCAAAGAAAATTACCTTCAATGGCCAGTAATGGAAATAGGCCGTATAAACAGAATTTAGCTAACCATATTACACAGGATGAAGAAAAGCATGGTTATATGTCCACCTTCTACCCAACTGCTGATAAATCAGAAAACGAATCAAAGTTTTTTTCATCGGTTGCACTGAAAACAAGCATAGCGGGCATTCTTTTTTTTATAGTAGCTTTAGGAAATCAAGTAGATAGTAATCTATTAACAAAACCTAAAGAGTGGACAACGAGTGCTTTAACAGAAGAGTTCCCATTTGCTACAGTTAACCAGTGGTACCAACAAAAGTTTGGTTCACCATTTGCGCTTACTTCTCAAAATCAAATGGCAAGCATTACTGATGCACCGGTATTACCAGTTAGTGGTATGGTTAGTCAGCCATTCCAAGCAAATGGTGAAGGAGTTTGGATCACAACAGATGAGACATCCCATGTGTATGCAATGGAGGCAGGGGTTGTTCTTTTTGCGGGAAATGATAAAGAAACAAACAAAACAATTATTATTCAACATGCTGATAAAAGTGAATCCATTTATGGTAATTTATCTGATTTAAAAGTAAATCAATATCAATTCGTGAATGGTAATCAAGTTATTGGTGAATTTACTCCGACAGATACTAATGCAAGTAACCTTTATTTTGCAGTTAAAAAAGATAATCAATTTCTTGATCCAGTTAAGGTGATACAAGTTGATGAAAGTCCGTAATTATATTCCACCAATTAGCATACACCCAACACTGTGGTTAAGTTTGATTCTATCTATCTTAACTGGAACATTTATGGAAATGTTTATCATCTTTTCTATAGTCCTAATACATGAATTAGGACATTTTTTAGTAGCAACTTATTATGGTTGGAAAATTAGAAAAGTAATGCTCTGGATGTTCGGTGGGGTAATGGAAACAGATGAACACCTTAGCAGAACGTTAAAGGAAGAAACCTTGGTTACAATTGCTGGCCCTTTTCAGCACCTTGTAATATTTCTGTTATTACTAGGTATAGAACAGACTAGTTGGTTAACGCCATCCTTAATGAATTTAGCATTGCAATATAATGCTACTATATTGCTATTTAATTTATTACCGGTTTGGCCTTTAGATGGAGGGAAATTGTCTTTTATAACTTTATCGAAGTTTTTACCATTCCGAAAAGCACATGCAATCATGATCACATCTTCAATCTTTTTTATAGTAATTTTTGCTTTAGTTTTATTAGGTTTTTCTAGCTTTGTACTAAGTACATATTTATTGTTTACTTTTATCCTTTGGGAAAATCGAGTAGAATGGAAACAGAGATTTTATGTTTTTATGCGTTTTTTGTTGAAGAGGCATGAGGTCGACCAGTCAAAACATAAGGTTTTACCAATTATTGTAGAAAAAGATGCACGTTTGATTGATATTTTCTCTAAGTTTCGTCGCCAATACCGTCATGATATTTTTGTTAAGAATGATTGGCGTGTAACACACGAAGCAAATTGTTTACATGCGTATTTTAACTTAAAACAATATAGAGCTACAATAAATGATGTTAGCAGGGAAATGCAGAAATGAAATGAGGATTACTATTGATTTCACTTTTTATTAGTACACAAACAACTGAAAAAATTGCATTAGCCATAGAAAATAACGAGATCAAAGAGGTGGTAATTGATCGCCCGAGTCAACGTCAATTAGTTGGCTCTATTTTTGTTGGTAAGGTTAATAAAGTCGAGAAAGGTTTACAAGCAGCATTTATTGATATAGGTGCAGATAAATTAGGTTTCTTACAACGAAATGAACTTCCAATAGCACGAGCAAATCCAGATAAAAAAATAGAGTCCCTTATTACAGAGGGAGCCCGTATTATTGTTCAAGTAATCAAAGATGCTTATGATACAAAAGGTGCACGCTTGACAGCAAATATTACGATTCCGGACCAGTCAATAGTCTATCTTCCTTACGGTAATTACATTGCCGCATCAAAGAAATTGGAAGGCGATTCTGGTAAAGAGAAGAAGAATCTAATTGAAAAACTTCGTAATGATAGAGAAGGTGCAATTATCCGAACTGCAGCAGTCGCTTATTCAGATAAAGAAATTGAACAGACCTTTCTGCATCTTCGTAAGCGATGGATACATTTAGAAAAAATAAGTAGGAAATCAAAAGTACCAAGTTGCTTACACTATGACGCACCAGTATTGGACCGTTTCATTCGAAAATTCTCCCCAAGAGAGATAGAGCATATCTATATAGATGATCCAAGTATTGCGAAAGATTTACGTGATCGTTATCTATATCTCGAAGCACCAATAACTTGGGAAAGAAAACTTGAAAAACATTTACCAAAAACAATCAATCAAGTATTAGATGAGATTGTACAACCTAAGGTCGAAGCTAACAATGGTGTTAGTATATATATAGAAGAAACTGAAGCGATGACGATCATTGATGTTAACTCAGGAGGGTATACCGGAAAAACAGATAAGGCTCGAACACACTTGCAAGTAAATATCTCTGCTGCACGCCTAATTGCAAGACAAATGAGACTGCGAAATTTATCTGGTATTATCATTATTGATTTTATAGATATGAAAAGTTCTTCAGATGAAAGAAAGGTAATGGATGTACTGAAAAAAGAGCTTATTGATGATCCAATCCGATCTGAAATTTATGGGTTTACAAGACTAGGGTTATTAGAAATAACACGTAAAAGGGAAGCCCCCCCTCACAGTAAATTATTAATAGGAGCAGAAGATTCAAATCGGACAAAGTATGCTAATTTAACTTATGTGTACGCACTAGAACGCGAATTATTTTCTTATATTAACTCGGATGTGGAATCGTTATTTGTAGAAATTAATCCAACAATTTATAAATTGTGGCAGCAGCAAGTTGACCTAGTTAAATTAAAAGAAATGATGCATTATTCTTTATACATGTATAGCACAAAAAAAGTTGCATCATATAAGATTAAGTTAGCTGGTAGTAGTGAATTAACAGAAGATTATCTAGCGATGAATTCACACTTGCTAGTTGACAAAGAGTTCTAATTCATGATAATATCAATACGTTATTCATTGTAGCACCCGCTGCTACAACCGCACAGAACAGGTAAATTTTAAGTCGTCTTATTACGACACCTGTTATGGCGAGTCTGAGTTTTTGAAGGAGGTGCAAGCAGTATGTATGCTATTATTGAAACTGGTGGTAAGCAAGTTAGAGTTGAAGAAGGTCAAGCTATCTATGTAGAAAAATTGGAAGCTGGATCTGGTGAAGATGTAACTTTTGACAAAGTTCTTTTTGTAGGTGGAGATGACGTTAAAGTTGGTGCTCCATATGTAGAAGGTGCTTCAGTTGCGGCTAAAGTTGAAAAACAAGGTCGTCAGAAAAAAGTCACAGTTTACAAATTCAAAGCTAAAAAGAACTATCATCGTAAACAAGGTCATCGTCAGCCATATACAAAAGTAACAATTGAAAAAATCAATGCGTAAGGTTGATTTGTGATGATTAAGGTTATGATTTATCGTAAACTAAACACTAAAATTTATGCTTTTGAACTGAGTGGACATGCAGAGAGTGGCCCAGCAGGTCATGATTTAGTTTGTGCTGCTGTGTCTGCTGTCTCATTTGGATCCGTTAATGCAGTGATAAAGCTTTGTGAGATTGAACCAATTATTGATCAAGGTGGCGAAGGCGGTTATCTATATGTCGAGATTCCTGAGCAATTAGAAGAAGCTGCTCGTGAGCGTGCTGAATGGTTGTTAGAAGGAATGTTTGTCTCATTAGAAACAATCGAACGTGATTATGGTCAATATATAGCTATCAATCAAAAATAAGGAGGTGCAAACCGATGTTACGTTTAGATCTTCAGTTTTTCGCTTCGAAAAAAGGTGTAGGTAGTTCAAAGAACGGTCGTGATTCAGAATCAAAACGTCTTGGTGCAAAACGTGCCGATGGGCAATTTGTTACTGGTGGATCAATTCTTTATCGCCAACGTGGAACAAAAATTTATCCTGGTAACAACGTAGGACGTGGTGGAGACGACACACTTTATGCTAAAATAGATGGTGTTGTTCGTTTCGAACGTGTGGGACGTAATCACAAAAAAGTGAGTGTATACCCATTACCAGTAACGCAAGAAGCTTAATAGAAATGATAAAAGACTCTAGCCTGATTAGTAGGCTAGAGTCTTTTTTGAGATAATAAGAAGTATAAAATAGTGGTGATTCACTAAAATTAGAAAGAGTTTTGGTTCAAAAATAGCTCATGTTTTTTGAATGAAAAGAAAGATTAGTACACATTAGAATGATGTTTTCCTAACCAATAATCTAGGGTTAATTTCATAAACACATGAAATTAACTCTATTAACTTTCACCCGCTTCGCTTTTTTGCTATAATTTCAATAACGATAAAAGAGGCGGTGACTAATATCGAAGAAGAAGACGTTGTTACGTTGTTACGTCATTATCGACATGATTGGATGAATGAATTACAACTTATCATGGGATATGCACAAATGGGAAAGCTAGATACCGTACAAAAAAAGATACAACAAAGTGTAGAAAAAGCAGAATCTGACCGAAAATTGCAAAACCTTCCATTACCTAAAACTGTCATCTGGGTCATGCAGTTTAACTTTCGTTTTGATAATTTTCGATTGAAATATAATATTGATGCGAATGAGAAGCTTGCGATTGATGACCAAAGACTATATGATCAGTTAGAAAGAATAATGGAGATTTTTACTTCATTCGGAATGAAAACAGAGATGTACCATGGTACAATGAACATTCAACAGTTAAATCAGCAACAATTAAAGGTACAGCTTTCTTTTTCTGGTATTATTGAAAGATCAAAAGAGTTAAAAAATCAAATAGAACACTCTGACGAATTAATAGATGTTGATATACAACAAAGTCAGCATGATCACGAAATTTATACCGTGACATGGATAGGTGAATGAAGAGGTGACAGGATGTTTGTCGATCAGGTAAAAGTTTATGTTAAGGCTGGCGATGGCGGAGATGGATTAGCAGCTTTTCGTCGTGAAATATATGTACCAATGGGTGGTCCTGCTGGTGGAGATGGTGGGAATGGTGCCGATGTTATTTTTGAAGTCGACGAAGGATTAAATACATTAATGGACTTTCGTTATCAACGACACTTTAAAGCAAAACGTGGAGAAAATGGTATGAGTAAGGGGCAACACGGTAAAAACTCTGCACCAATGGTTTTAGCAGTTCCTCCAGGTACAACAGTTCGTGATGAAGCAACTGGTGAAGTTTTAGCTGATTTGGTTGAACACGGCCAGCGTGGAGTTATTGCGAAAGGTGGACGAGGTGGACGTGGAAATATCCGTTTTGCCACGCCAAAAAATCCAGCTCCAGAACTAGCAGAAAAAGGGGAGCCGGGTATTGAACGGGACATCATTATTGAATTAAAACTAATTGCTGACGTTGGCCTTGTTGGTTTTCCGAGTGTAGGCAAGTCAACGTTGTTATCGGTTGTTAGTGCAGCAAAACCTAAGATTGCGGATTATCACTTTACAACGTTAGCGCCTAATTTAGGTGTGGTTGAAACAGAAGATCAAAGAGCCTTTGTTATGGCTGATCTACCTGGCCTAATAGAAGGTGCACATGAAGGGATTGGTTTAGGTCACCAGTTCTTGCGACACGTTGAAAGAACACGTGTAGTCGTTCATGTAATTGATATGGCTGGGACAGAAGGCAGAGATCCTTATGAGGATTTTAAGACTATTAATAAAGAGTTACATGAATACGACACAACCATATTAGAACGCCCACAAATTATTGTGGCAAATAAAATGGATATTCCAGAAGCAAATGAAAACTTAGAAATTTTCAAAGAACAAATTGATGGTAAGTATCCAATTTATCCAATTTCAACCGTAACACGAACAGGTTTACGTGAGCTCTTATTTGCTATTGCTGATACATTGGCGACGGTACCTAAAAATGCAAAACCTGTTGAAGAGGCACCGGAACATATTGTTTATCGTTTTCAAGAGGAAGCACCAGCCTTTCAGATCACCCGTGATCCAGATGGCGCTTATGTATTATATGGTGAAAAAATCGAAAAGTTATTCAAAATGACTGATCTTAATCGCGATGAATCTGTACAACGTTTTGCTCGACAATTACGTGGAATGGGAGTAGACGAAGCATTAAGGAAAAAGGGAGCCGAAGATGGCGATACAGTTAGGTTACTGAAATATGAATTTGAGTTTATCGAATAACTAACGCTAGATATTTATAACCTATTCTTTCAATTTATAAGGTTTTCATAAAGGGGATTGTTTTTAATGACGGAATACGAAGGGAAGTTTTATTTAATACGAAGTGATTTTCTTCCCGAATCGATGCGAAAAACATTAGAAGCGAAAGAGTTAATTGAACGGGGGAAAGTGGAGTCAGTTTTTGAAGCGGTAAATCAAGTAGGTATTTCTCGAAGTGCATTTTATAAATATCGTGATGCTGTTTTTCCGTTTCAAACTATGACAGAAGAGCGCATTATTACGCTTTTTTTTCATTTAGAAGATCGTTCTGGAACTCTGTCTAATCTTTTAGCTACTGTCTCAGAAGCAGGGGGAAACATCTTAACAATTCATCAAACAATCCCTATTCAAGGTAGAGCTAATGTAACAATCTCATTAAATACTAAGAACATGAAAATTGAATTTGAAAGGTTATTTGATCAGTTAGAACAACTTGAATTTATTGATAAAGTAGAGATTCTAAGTTCGGGTGTATAGAGAACTGGGGGAAATGATTGTGACCACAAAGGTTGGGTATTTAGGACCTAAAGGAACTTTTACAAAAATTGCAGTAGACGCGTTATTTAGTGGGGAAGAAAAACAGAGCTATATGACAATTCCAGAATGTATTGATGCTGTAAAACATGGCCATGTAACTTACGGTGTTTTGCCATTAGAAAATGCCCTGGAAGGTACAGTGAATGTAACCTTAGACTATCTTATTCAATATAAAATGTTAAAAATCGTTAGTGAGGTAGTTGTTCCAATTCGCCAACATTTAATGGTTCATCCGGATCATCGAGATGATTGGAAAGATATCACTACTATTTACTCACATCCACACGCAATAGCACAATGCCATCGATTTCTGCATAATGGAATGAAACATGTTCCAACTGAAACATTTACTTCTACAGGTGCAGCTGCACAGTATGTGAGCGAACACCCTGAATCT
Organism: Paraliobacillus quinghaiensis; assembly: GCF_003426025.1. Lineage (GTDB taxonomy): Bacteria > Bacillota > Bacilli > Bacillales > Amphibacillaceae > Paraliobacillus_A > Paraliobacillus_A quinghaiensis. The sequence continues at coordinate 11,234 of NZ_QJSH01000026.1, read as the reverse complement.
AAATTTGGAGCTATTGCAAACACTCTAGCAGCAACAGAATATGGGCTTGATATTGTTAAAGAAAACATTCATGACTTCAGCAATAATCATACGCGCTTTGTTGTGTTACATAAAAATGACATACAATGGAGTTCACCAAGACTTGAATCAAAAGGCTATAAGACTACATTAATGATTTCATTACCAACGGATCATGCTGGTGCCCTGCATCAGGTATTGTCGGCATTTGCGTGGCGTAAAATTAACTTATCAAAAATAGAATCACGCCCAATGAAAACTGGATTAGGGAATTATTATTTTCTAGTGGATGTAGAACAAAAAATGGATGACATCTTAATTCCAAATACAATTGCAGAAATAGAAGCATTAGGTTGTTCAGCTGAAGTGCTCGGAAGTTACCCATACTTTATATGTGAAAATGTATAACAAAAAAAGCAGCGAATTTATTTTGCTGCTTTTTTAATTTTCAATAATGATTCCTAGCTGTTGCAACTTTTGATAGGCTTCTTCTAATTGAGCATTCGTATCGGCTTCAATCGTATGCAAATGTACACCATTTGTTAATTCTAATAAATAAGGTGCATTTGTTGCACGAACCTTCTCAATGAATTGTTTAACTTCGCGCCTATTACTAACCATAATAGAAGCTTTTAAATCACCGTATACAGGATGTTCAATAATGACATCTTTAACAGTAACCCCTTGATCTACCATGCATTCTAGCTCTTCTTGTGTTTGTTCAGGTCCATGATTACAAGCAATTAGGCGTTGCTGTCGTTCATTTGAGTGTTTTTTTTCTAAATAAACATAACCTTGACTAGTAGCCATAATTGGATGGTCTTTTGCTTTTAATAAAGAAATATCTTGTACAATAACTTGCCTGCTTACATTTGCTCTGTCAGCCAAATCTGTACCAGTAAGTGGTTGATTCTCTTCTTGTAACCATTGTAAGATTGCATTTCTTCGTTCTGATCCAATTAATTTCTTTGTTTTACTCATAAAATTATCCTCTCTTACTAAATTTCAATGTTCTCTTAAGTATTTACTATATTTTCGCATATTTGTATCGCTTTTACTAGATGGAGTTGATGTGCTTTTTGATATTTATTAAAAAGCAATTTCTTATAAGTTAAATGCAGTAAATTCATTGATCTTTATGCATGCAGAAGGTTTTCACTACATATATGTAGTGAGGGCTTTTTTAAAAATTTTATTAGATATTTAATCAACTTTCTGGGTTAATCGCATATGTTGATAATGAATTACACTGTTAAATGCCCAATTCACTAAGTGTTTAAAATAAAGGAAGGAGTTTTATGAGTTGAAAATTCATATTGTACAAAAAGGCGATACGTTGTGGAATCTTGCCAAGAAATATGGGGTAAGCTTTGAAGAAGTGAAGCAATTAAATGCACAATTAGCAGACCCAGATCAAATTATGCCTGGAATGAAAATTAAAATTCCAACTAATACGAAGCAAGTGCAGAAAAAACCGACTAATGACAAGACGATGCATCCGTATAAAGACACAACAAAAAAAGCACAACCTGTGATCCAAGAGGACGATGTTAAAAAGACAACTCCAGTAAAAAAACAAATGCCAGAAAAGACCATGATGCAACCTGAAAAGCCAAAAATGGAAGCTCCACAGCCAACACAACCAATAGAATTGCCGAAATTACCTAATTTTTATTCAAACAATTACAACATTGATGTTGATATCGATGATAATGATTTGGAAATCAACCAACATTCCACACAGCAAACGTATCATGCGCCACAGCCACAACAACCGGCTCAATCTCAGCCAATACAGCAGCCTATGATGCCGATATACTGTTTTATGCACCCATGCATGCCAATGCATCCAATGCCGACCCAAATGCAACCAATGCAGCATACCCCACCTTGTGGGCCAATGCCAATGCAACAGCCAATGATAGATCCTTGTGTGCAATTTCAATCACCGGATAGTTTTATGCCGATGCAAGAAGGTGCTATGCCATATCAAGGAGATGAAGATCTGGAATCATCTAGTGTAGATGTACCACCACCGCCAATGCAAGATCAATCAAAGCAAAATAAACATTACGAATGGAACATGAATCCAAATAATAATTCCAATATGTATAATATGCCGCAAAGCGCAGCAAATGATTCTATGATGCCAAATTTACCTGGAAATGAAATGAATCAGATGCCAGGTATGTCGATGCCACATGATATGGAACCTGGAATAAATATGCCTTATTATCCAACGCAAGAAGGGGCTCAACCAAATATGGAAGGCCCAGCTGAAGGAAATATGTCGCCATATATGGGAGGCCCAATGCAAGGAGATATGCCGCCGTATTTGGGAGGCCAAATGCAAGGGAATATGCCACCGCATATGGGAAGTCCGATGCAAGGGAATATGCCACCGCATATGGGAAGTCCAATGCAAGGAAATATGCCACCGTATATGGGAGGCACAATGCAAGGAATGACACCACCAATGGGAACATCACCTTATCCTTTTCGGATGAATCGTGATGAAGAGGATAATGAATAGCAAGTCTCGAGACGATTCAATTAAGAGTCGTCTCGCTTCTTTTTTACAACAAGAAGGCGGGATGATAATTGTTTTAATAAAGCAAATTAAATATCCTATTTTCAAAATAACAACTGACAGTAACAAATCCTTTGTTTTAAAAGGCTATAAACAGTTTGAAACAATTAAAAAGCAATGGCTCTTTTTTTCACATATAGAAGAATCGTGTATAGTAGGTTTCAACAAATTTCCCAATCAAAAGAAGTATATAAAAGGATTTGGTTACTATTGGGTTTTACAACCTTATATAGTAGCGAACCGCCTTGATTATAATAAGGAAGTTGATCGTGTAGCTGCTTGGAAAACAATTGATCGATTTCATACTGTTATTAATGGGTTAAGTATTTCAAGTATTACAAGTAAAATAAGTATTCAGGAAAAATGGCAGAAAAGATTAGATAAGTGGCGACAATCTAAAGTAGTTTTGGAAAAATATAATAATTTAGCATTGTATGTGGAAATAGAGCAATTAATGTTAGATAGAATAAACTATTATCAACTACTTAATCAACCAAAAATTGAAGAAAAAAGCTTATACCGATCAAATTGGATTCATGGAGATGTTGCTTCTCATAATTTTTTGAGAGATAATAGTAATAATATATATATGATTGATTTTGATTTAGTTGCTCAGGCTCCATCATTATATGACTACATGCAATTGGGGCAACGGTTCATACCTTATATTGAGTATGATCTGGACCGTTTGTGCACATACATAGATAGGTGCTCCCTAGAAGATTGGCGATTGTTATTAATCGGTATTTCTATCCCAACTGACTTAATTCGGGAGTGGTGGTATTATATGATGCATCCCCGTACGGATAAGCAAGTTAGAGCATATATTCAAGAATTCTCAGAGGCTTGGGAACTAAGAAAAAAGTTTGTTGCTGATGTTGATGCTATGATAAAATTTTCATAAAAAACTAGAGGGGGATAATATCATGCAAGAAAAAGTAGAAGGGCTTGTACAATGGTTAAAAGATCAAATAGAAGAAACTGGTGTAAAAGGATTAATGGTAGGAGTAAGTGGTGGAATTGACTCTGCTGTTGTAGCGAATTTAATTAAAAGAGCAGCTCCAGATTCCTCACTAGGTGTTATGATGCCTTGCAATAGTAACCCACAAGATTTAGAACATGCTCAAAAAGTAGTAGATGCTGCCGGTATTGATAGTTTAACTGTTGATTTATCAATGACACATAATACAATGTTTACAGAAATAACCAGTCAGTTAAGACAAGAAGATATACTTAATCCTGATCAACAACAGTTGGCAGATGCTAATTTACGCGCACGTTTACGTATGAGTACATTATATGCAATAGCAGCAAATCATCAGTATTTAGTTGTTGGTACTGATAACGCAGCAGAATGGTATACAGGTTATTTTACTAAATTTGGTGACGGTGGAGTGGACTTAGTACCGTTAGTACATCAAACAAAAGGGGAAGTAAGGGAATTAGCAAAAGTATTGGGTGTACCTGATGAAATTATTAATAAAGCCCCAAGTGCAGGTCTATGGGAAGGTCAGACAGATGAGAATGAAATGGGAACAAGTTATGACATTATTGATAAATATTTAAAAGGGGAAGAGATTCCTGCTAAAGATAAGGAAATAATTGAGAAGATGCATCACAGAACGGCTCATAAACGAAAAATAGCAGCGGCCCCTGATAAATTTTAAAATGTAAAAGATGAAATCCTTTGTTAAAAACAGAGGATTTTTCGTTTGTTTTTAATAAGAAAAAAGGTATGTTATAGTGAAAAATGTGCCAATGTTGAACGTATAATTTAAAAATAAATAAGGGATTGCAGAAGAGAGGAGTAAGCGAAAAGATGGCAGGTCACTCTAAATGGAAGAATATTCAAAAAAGAAAAAATGCACAGGACGCAAAAAAGGGTAAAGTATTTATGAAAATGGCTAAAGAAATTTTTGTTGCAGCGAAACAAGGTGGAGGAGATCCAGAAATGAACCCTTCATTACGTTTAGCAGTTGATAAAGCTAAAGCAAATAATATGCCAAATGATAATATTGATCGCGCTATAAAAAAGGCTACTGGAGATTTAGATGGTGCAAATTATGAGGAAGTAATTTATGAAGGATACGGTCCTGGTGGTGCAGCCATTATGGTTGAATTGTTAACTGATAATAAAAATAGAGCAGCATCGGATGTCAGGCATGCTTTTACAAAACAAGGTGGCAATTTAGGTGAAAATGGCTGTGTAGCATTTATGTTTGATCGAAAAGGTTATATTGTGATTGAAAGAGCAACAACTAGTGTAGATGAAGATACGATGCTTCTAGGAGCAATAGAAGCCGGTGCTGAAGAAATGGAAACTAGTGAAGATGTATTTGAAATTTACACCGAACCAGAAAATTTTCAAGATGTTAAAGAAGCACTATTAGGAGACGGATATGAATTGGAAACAGCTGAAGTTACCATGTTTCCACAAACGTATGCAGAACTATCAGAATCTGATTTTAATAAAATGACCGAATTAATTGACAAACTAGAAGATTTAGAAGATGTACAAGAGGTTTTTTATAATGTAGAAATTGAATAATATCAATAATTTTGTGAAAATCTAATAATAAAAATAATTTTTTGAAATTATTAGTTTCTAATTCAAGTAATTTAGAATATAATAGTTAAAAACATATTAGAGGTGTCTTAGATGGCAGAAGCAAATGATAATGAAGCATTTCATGGTCAATCTGCAGAGGAAAGAGAGAAAGCACTTGAACTTTTAAGTCATTTTGTCAATGATGAAAAAGATTATTATGTAATTTACAAAAAAACAAATCAAAGAGTAAAACGTGAATTAAAATTTAATCAAGTAAAAGAACTAAAGAATAACAAATTCGCAATTGCAATGCATCATGAAGATGTGCATGATTCGGTTTGTTATTATAGTGGTGAAGAGGTTATTCTTGATCATAATGAAATTTATGACGTACATGTTATTGATCCAGAAGAATATGATTTTGTTGTGTATACCGACTAAACTAATGGTCGGTATTTTATTTTGAGGTCGGGGAACTGAAGGACATTTTGTTCAAGGATATTCATTATCGCACTACTAATATATTCTTATCTATTCCCCTCCTTATGAGAACAAATTAAAATGAAACTATTTTCTTAGATAAATAATGGATAAAAATCATCCTTTTTGGTCAGACTTATGAAGAAAAGACAATACTACAAGTCTATAAGTCCTTTTGACTGGGGTGATAAGAAGTGCAAACAAAAATCCTTTATGTTGGATTAGCTATTAGCCTCTTAATTACAGGAGGTTTAGCGAATAAGGTAGTACAGCAAAATAATGAGATTGCCCAATACAAACAGCCATCAGAAGTAGCTTCAACGATAGAACAAGCGGGTGTCAATCAACCACTTGTTTTAGAAGTAACCTTACAAAAACAATATGTTGATGGAAAAATAGCAGAAGAAACACACGAAGAAACGATTGGAGCAATGGAAGACTTTTGGGCAAATTATCAAGGTTGGCAATTAATTGAGCAAGAAACAGGTGCGATGACTTTCAGAAAAAATGTTAATGATATTTCTCCTTATCTTAAAAAATATGGATATTTTGGTCTGCAAGATGGTAAGTTATCCATTTTTGAAGGCAAGCCAACCCATGATCAAGTCATTCAATCCTTTTATCAAATTGATACTGATATGTTAGAAAGTATGAGACGAGAAGAATTAGAGAATGGTATTAAAATTAATTCAAAAGAAACCTATTTAGAAACTTTAGAAGTATATAGAGATCTTTCGCCAACAAAACAAGTGCAAGGCTAAACAAGCAAAGTGCGTGATTACTTTGCTTGTTTTCTCTTTTATATATCATTATTTAACATATACTACCTATCTTTATACTAAAAAACTACTTGTATGCGAACATACGATTGTATGGTAAAATGGATATCATATATTATATAGTGGGTATAGATGGGGAGAGATAGTGATGATTGCTTACATAAATGGTAAACTAGAAACAGTGACAGAAACAACAGCTGTTATTGAAGCAAATGGTGTGGGCTATGAGATTATTTGTGCAAATCCATTTCGATTTCAAGACCAATTAGGTGAAATTGTACGTATTTATACGTATCATTATGTTCGGGAGGATACACAAACGTTATTTGGTTTTTCTAAAGTTGAAGAAAAAACATTATTTGCTAGAATATTAAATGTATCTGGTATTGGTCCTAAAGGTGCTCTGTCAATTGTGGCGACAGCAGGAGTGAAAGATTTCGTTGTTGCTATTGAAGAGGAGAACGAAAAATTCCTAACAAGCTTTCCTGGTGTAGGTAAGAAAACAGCCCGTCAAATGATTTTGGATTTAAAAGGAAAATTACCATTTGAATTTGATGTATCAGCTGATTCTAACGATTCAGAAACAGTCAAGGTTAGCGCAGATCAAATAAAAGCATTAGATGAAACTGTAGAAGTACTAAAATCACTAGGATATTCTGATCGTGAAATAAAGCATATTACGCCGACTTTGAAACAAGTTACATCAACAAATACTGATGAATTAGTGCGAAAAGGCTTGGCATTACTCATGCAAAAATAGAGGGGTGAAAACATGGAAGAACGTATGATTTCAAGTGAATTACAAGAGGTAGATACTTCAATCGAACTAAGTCTACGCCCCTCCACATTGGCTCAATACATTGGACAGCATAAAGCAAAAGAAAATTTAGCTATTTTTATTGAAGCGGCAAGACTTAGACATGAGCCTTTAGACCATGTTCTATTATATGGACCACCAGGATTGGGAAAAACAACAATGGCTTCGATTATTGCAAATGAAATGGGTGTACAATTTCGAACAACTTCCGGACCTGCAATTGAACGTGCAGGAGACTTGGCAGCGATCTTATCATCGTTAGAGGCTGGGGATGTTCTATTCATCGATGAGATACATCGTTTACCTCGCTCTGTTGAGGAAATTCTATATCCAGCAATGGAAGATTTCTGTCTGGATATTGTCATCGGTAATGGTTCTTCAGCTCGCTCTGTTCGGCTAGATTTGCCACCATTCACATTAGTTGGAGCTACAACGAGGGCAGGTCTCTTAACAGCACCACTGCGTGATCGTTTCGGCGTACTAAGTCGTTTAGAATTTTATGAAACCAATGATTTATGTGAGATTGTCGAACGAACAGCAACGATTTTTGAGGTGACAATTGAAAAACAAGCAGCAGTTGAGATTGCTAGAAGATCGCGTGGCACCCCGCGTATTGCCAATCGTTTGTTAAAGCGAGTACGTGATATATCCCAAGTTCGAGGTGAAACAGAAATAACACTTGAAACAACAAAAGAAGCACTGAAAATGTTACAAGTCGATCAATCGGGATTAGATCACATTGATCATAAGTTATTAAAAGGTATTATTGATGCATTTCAAGGTGGACCAGTTGGATTAGATACTCTAGCTGCAACAATTGGAGAGGAATCACAGACAATTGAAGATGTCTATGAACCTTTCTTACTACAAATGGGATTCATTCAACGAACCCCAAGAGGACGTCTTGCAACTGCTAAAGCTTATCAGCATTTGAACAGGGAGGTACCAAACTCTTGACCGATTTTGGGAAAATGCTTATTGTTATAGGGGTTATACTTATTATAATTGGTCTATTATCAGGAAGTATTGGTAAACTACCTGGTGATATTAGTTTTAAAAAAGGAAACTTCTCTTTTCATTTTCCGATTATGACATCTATTGTAGTAAGTGTAATTTTATCACTTATTTTGTTTATTATAAGTAAGTTTCGTTAAGGAGTGTACCATGAATATAAAAGATTTTGATTTTGATTTACCAGAAAAATTAATTGCACAAACACCATTAAAAGATCGTACCGCTTCACGTTTATTGGTAATGAATCGAAAAGAAAGATCAATTGAACATCGGACGTTTGCAGATGTTATTAATTATTTAGAAGATGGCGATTGCTTAGTGTTGAATGACACAAAAGTACTGCCAGCCAGATTGTACGGTAGTAAGAAAGATACTGGTGCAAAAATAGAAGTTTTGTTATTGCATCAGCAAGATGAAGAAGATGTCTGGGAAGTTTTAGTTAAACCAGCGAAAAAAGTGAAACAGGGAACTGAAATCACTTTTGGAAATGGTAATCTACGAGCTGTTTGTATTGGGCAAAAGGAACACGGAGGTCGAATAGTTAAGTTTTCATATAAGGGTATTTTTCTAGAAGTATTAAATGAACTAGGAGAAATGCCGCTTCCCCCGTATATAAAGGAACAGTTACCTGATCAGGAACGCTATCAAACGGTTTATGCCAGGGAACAAGGATCGGCAGCTGCACCGACAGCTGGATTGCACTTTACTGAAGAACTTTTAGAAGAAATCAAAGCCAAAGGTGTAAAAATTGCCTTCTTAACACTACATGTTGGATTAGGTACATTTCGACCGGTGAGTGTTGATACGGTTGAAGAACATGATATGCATGCTGAGTTTTATCAGATGTCCCAAGAGACAGCAGATACAATTAACCAAGTGAAACGTAATAATGGTAAAGTGATATCAGTCGGAACAACATCTACACGAACTTTAGAAACGATTGCACGTGATCATGATGGAGCAATTGTTGCTGCTAGTGGGTGGACAGATATTTTTATATATCCACCATATACTTTTCGTGCTATTGATGGATTAATTACTAATTTCCACTTACCAAAGTCAACACTTGTTATGTTAGTTAGTGCGTTAGCAGATAGAGATTTTGTGCTTGAAGCTTACAAACAAGCTGTAAAGAAAGAATATCGATTTTTTAGTTTTGGCGATGCAATGCTAATTATATAAATATAGAACAAGAAGGGAAAAAACATGGCTGCAATAACGTATGAATTAATTAAAACATGTAAACAGACTGGCGCAAGATTGGGGAAGGTGCACACACCACATGGTTCATTTGAAACACCAATGTTTATGCCAGTAGGGACACTTGCGACTGTTAAAACAATGAGTCCAGAAGAATTAGAAGAGATGGGTGCAAAAATAATTTTATCAAATACTTATCATCTCTGGCTTCGACCTGGTGAAGATATTGTTAAAGAAGCAGGTGGCTTACACAAATTTATGAACTGGGATGGAGCAATCCTAACCGATTCTGGAGGCTTCCAAGTATTTAGTTTAAGTGATTTACGTGAAATTGAAGAGCAAGGAGTACATTTCCGTAATCACATTAGTGGTGAAAAGTTATTTTTGTCACCAGAAAAGGCAATGGATATCCAAAATGCATTAGGTGCAGATATTATGATGGCATTCGATGAGTGTCCACCGTATCCAGCAGAACATAAATACATGAAAGATTCAGTAGAACGGACAAGCAGATGGGCTGAACGTTGTTTACAGGCTCATCAGCGTCCACATGATCAAGGGTTATTTGGAATTATTCAGGGTGGAGAATATGAAGATCTTCGTCGACTTAGCGCGAATGACTTAACATCACTTGATTTTCCTGGTTATGCAATTGGTGGGCTTTCCGTTGGTGAGCCAAAAGATGTTATGAATCGTGTATTAGAATTTACAACACCAATGCTACCAAATGGAAAACCTCGTTATTTAATGGGTGTTGGTTCACCTGACTCATTAATTGATGGTGCTATACGAGGGATTGATATGTTTGATTGTGTACTTCCAACTCGAATTGCGCGTAATGGTACTTGTATGACTTCAAATGGACGTGTGGTAATACGTAATGCAAAATATGCACGTGATTATTCACCAATTGATCCAAATTGTACTTGTCATACATGTCGAAATTATTCTCGTGCCTATATTCGTCACCTGGTAAAAGCAAATGAAACGTTCGGTTTTCGACTTACTACTTATCATAACTTGTTTTTTCTGTTAAACTTAATGGAGCAAGTCCGCGAAGCGATAAGAGAGGATCGTCTTGGCGATTTCAGAGAGGCATTCTTTGAACAATATGGGTTTAATAAACCTGATGCTAAAAACTTTTAGAAGGAGGGGAACATTTTGGAACTAATCGCAACAATATTTCCGTTTATTTTGATGTTTGTGATCTTTTATTTCCTTTTAATTCGACCACAACAAAAACGTCAAAAACAAGTAAAACAGATGCAATCAGATCTTCAAAAAGGTGATAAAATCGTTACAATCGGTGGTATGCATGGAACTGTACATGCAATCGATGAAGATACGATCGTTATTGAAGTTGGTGGAACGAAGCTTACATATGATCGTTCAGCAGTTAGAGATGTCGTGACACAAACACAAGCATAATCCAATATAGAAGAAGACAGTACATTGAAAATGAACTGTCTTCTTTTTGTTTGTTGTTTTCTAAAAGATTGCTATTTAATACTAAGTTTCTATAAACTCCGCCGTAAAATTCTAACCCGCTACGTCAACAGATGGTTTTGGTGGGACGAGTAATCGCAGTCCCAAATGGATTCCCTTTCCGTGGGCTCAGTCTCAGCTAACTTGGTAAAGAAAACCACTTCACCAAGTGGATCGTGCGCCCGGCATGAGTTATAACTAGGTGGTGAAAGTCCACCACAGACTTGGCAGTAGGAACTGTTAGTGAAAGGCAAGGGTGTCTATCGTGAGATAGAATCTGAAGGAAGCCGGACACAAAATCCC
>NZ_QJSH01000025.1 GCF_003426025.1 Paraliobacillus quinghaiensis | reverse complement strand
GAATCAATCTTAAAAATGAAGCCGTAAGACTTCTTAACCTCAGGACCTGAGGGGATCGCCTAATCAATTAGAAACCGGTAGGTTTCTGTACTTAGGAATCTCGGTACTTCAGTGCCGAGTAGTTCAAGAAACAGAGGCTAAATAATATAAAGGTGTCAGACATGTAAGGAAATGGTGAAAATGGGTCAGATTATGCAATTCTTCCTACTGGTGCTTTCAACAACGAAGAGGACTGACGGTTATCAATAGCGGAAAAGGTTTCTGTGTTAATTAGAAAATAGAATTCAAAACCAAAGCCGATTCATCCCACGACTGAAGTCACGGGTGTTCTCGGCTTTTTTGGAAGCAGGAGACGGTGGTTCTTTGCTTCCAAAAAAAAATAAAGGATTCAGACCCTCACGGTGGACACTTGTCCATATGAAGGGTCTGAATCCTTTTTTAAAACCCGCCAATGATTGAAGGTTCACTTTAATGGCCTACTATAATACTAGCATTCATATACTGTAAAAAGCCCTGAAGAAAGTGGTGTGTTCATGATTGTTTTTAGCCGCATAGGCGGCAGAAAGGAAGGCTCAAATGAAAAGAGAAGAAGTGTTAACAGCCCTTAAAGCTGGAGAATTCGATGGAATAAGTCATACGTATCAACCATACAGCAGTTATGGAAAAACTAGTCATCAGACAGAAATGAGTGTATCTTGGGGGAGTGTTGAGGTAACGAAAATTACTACAGGTAAATTCTTTGACGGCAAGGAAAATGAACGATTTGAAGACAGCACAACGGAAGTGTTAAGTGATTCGGAAGCGGTAAATTTTATTGAATCGCATCCGTATTACTTTTCACAAAGAAGACCGGATTTGTTTTAGAACGAGACTCGAAATCTTTTAATAATACGTAAAGGGGTCAGCCCCTCTTTGTGGGCACTTGTCCATAAGAGAGCAAGATCCCTTATGTCTTGTTAATTAAATACATAGGTGTTTCTTGTTTTTCAAGAATTATTTTCGTAAAGAAAGTTCTTGACAAAGCGACTTAGGAAGGTTTACTGTATCATTAAACGGTGTTCAAATAAGTGAATGATGTTTAGTGAAAGGTAACAGGTGAAACTTATGGCAAATAAGTTAAGGAGGAAAACAAATGAAAGGAATCTTTCTTTTTTTAATTTTTATTCATGGTCTTATTCATTTAATGGGATTTTTAAAGGCTTTTAGAATGGCAGAGTTAAATCAGTTAACAATTCAAATATCAAAACCTATTGGATTGTTATGGTTGATTACAGCAATTTTATTTCTACTAGCCCTTTTTTCGATCCTGCTAAATCAAGATTGGTGGTGGATGCCTGGTCTATTAGCTATTATTATTTCTCAATTTTTAATCTTTCTTACGTGGCAAGATGCTAAGTTTGGTACTATTGCCAATGTTATTATTTTAGCTGGTGTCCTTATTGGCTATGGTGGATGGTCCTTCAATTTACAGACTAACAATGACTTTCAAATGCTTCAATCTAAAGTAAATAGAGTTGATAATAAACAAGTAATTACGGAAGAGATGGTAGAAGTCGTCCCACTTCCAGTTCAAAAGTGGCTTAAAAATGTCGGTGTAGTTGGGAAAGAAAAAATAAATACTGTAAGCTTAAAGCAAAAAGGTCTTATGAAGTTGAAACCTTCACAGGAGAAGTGGACTACTGCTGAAGCTGAGCAATATATAACTGTTGAGGAACCAGGATTCATTTGGAATGTGAATATGCGTGTCAATCCATTTATGCACGTGGTTGGAAGAGACTTATATATAGATGGTAAGAGTGACATGACAATTAAACTGGCATCTCTCATATCAGTGGCAAATGTTTCAGATAATTGGAAAGCAAATGAATCTACCTTACAAAGATATTTACTTGAAATGCCATGGTACCCTTCTGCTGCTCTAAGTTCGTATATTACTTGGAAAAGTATTGACCAGTATTCAGCAAAAGCAACAATGACCCATCAAGGTGTAACAGGATCTGCAACCTTTTATTTTAAGGAGAATGGAGACTTAGAAAAGATTACTGCACTTAGATTTAAAGATACTGATGAAAATGCTGAGCGATTGGAATGTATAGGAGAAATTATTGAGCAAACAGTAGTTGATGGAATTACAATTCCAATAAAGTTAAATGTCTCCTGGATGTTGGAAGAAGGAAAGTACACCTGGTATAAAATTGATGTATTTGATGTGAAGTTTAATTAGATATTGGTGGTTGCCTAATAGTTGCCTTATTAAAAAAAAGAAGGATGAAGCAGTAAGTAGAGAAAGGGGTAATTTATCAGTAAAGCCCTAAAATGATAGGACATTAATAAATATAAAAATAGTAGTTTAGAAATAAGGTACCTGGTACTTCCAATGGACAAATGTCTTTTGGGAGTAGTAGGTATCTTTTTTATTTAGTCAAATCAATAAGTGTTTAGTAGCGTTGCGTTACTTCTATCTGATGTCATCAGCACAAATAAATATATTAAAGATAATTTGAAGATATAACAGGAATTAGTAGAATTTTGTAGAAACTGTAAGACATAAAGGATGTATAAAATGGAAAATCAGGCTCATGTAGAACGGAAGTCTTATTTTGATGGAGGGTTGTTGCAATATATAGGATGGAGCATTCTTGGATTTTTAGTTACAGTTTTCACATTGGGGATTTGCTATCCTTGGTCAATAACAATGAAGTATGCCTGGAAAGTTAACCATACTGTCATTGATGGAAGGCGTTTGCAGTTTACTGGATCTGCAGTGGGTTTATTCGGGAATTGGATTAAATGGTGGGCATTATTTGTAATCACATTAGGCATTTATTCATTTTGGTTATTTATAAAATTGGAAAAATGGAAAGTTAAGCATACGAGTTTTGTTGATTAATTCTAAATAAGGTTGCATTGATTAGTAAGTTGTTTCTATTAGAGACTGGATATAAGTGAAAAATAAATGATTTCATTAAAACTTATATTAAATGTCTTAAGGAACATTGTAAAAATTATTTACAGTGATAAATATAGTATATAAGGATGAGAATATTGCGCGAGGAAAAATATGTAAAATTATTTTTAAAAGCAGTATCTAATAAAATAAATGCTGAAACAGATTATACAGCAAATTATAATGGTAGTAGAGACTATTTTGTAGGATATCAATTTTTAAAGATGAATTGGCGGTTTGTCTTTGTTTATAAAAAATATCACCATGCAGAACTATTTATTGAATCTTATCAAACGGAATTTGCAGATAAAATACAATCTGTTTTTGATTTGTATAAAGCCAATATTGAATTACTTGTCGGTCATAAATTGCACATAGTTCCAGGATTAAAAAATCGATCTTTAATTCGATTAATGATCAAACTAGATTATCAAGATTCTGAACTCTCACTAGATGAAAGAGTTGAAGAATATGTAGGCATATTCAAAAAGTTTAAAAGTTCACTTGAATTACTTTTTAAGTTTTCTGACTAATGAAAATAATGAAAGAAAAAATGATGTATTTAAAAGACATATATAAAGGATGCAGACCCTACATCTAAGTAAGTTGCAATCAGAGGTTAAGATATAAGTGTGAATCATTTATAAAATGTTTTCGCTCAGAATTTGCTTCCTATTACGTGTTGTATTTCGCAACTTAATATTGAACCAATTCGCAATTAAAAGTGAACTAGTAAAGAAGAGTGTTTTTCACAAACCTTCATGTGATATTTAAAGTGTTTCTTGGCTTGACACGGAGCCTCTACAGGCATGAATGTTTTGCGAAAGCGTGAGGAATAATAACATTTCGCAATTTTTGATAGGGTATCATGCCCACCTCTCCGTATAAAGCCTTCTTGTTTACTGCTATTATAAAATTCACAAACTTTTGGTGGTTCAATATTAAGTTGTCATATGGTTCACTTTTCAATTAACATATACACGTGTTTACCTTGCTACGCAGTAGACACATATTGTGCAACAATTATTCTTCCTCAACAAGCTGAAAAAAATAGTGAGATGAAGAATTTTCCACAAACGGTCCATATTGCGAAAGATAAAAATGTGACGAAGTAGCTCCATATTATAAAATGCATAATTTTCACAGAAATTCATAACCTATACTTCTTAACCGAAGTAATAATGTTTTTGTAAATATCTCTTTCAGAAAGTCCCTTTGTTGTAATTTGTACTGGGATTCTAGTAATTGAATGAATACCATCAAAATTTTTAATTTGTTCCCATGTCATTGAATCTATACTACACTCAATATTACCTTTAGATAGTAGCTTCCTATTCCAAAAAAATACGTCACATTCTTTATTAGGATATTTGTGATATGAACTAAAGGATGGATCAGTTAAATTACTACTACCTATTATCCCACCAACAAATTCACCATCTAGTAACTTTACTGCTACTTTAGCATGCCAATTACTATCATGGTAAAATTGAACATTTATTGGTTTTGTATGTATGTTAGTATTATTTTCTATGTAATCTTTAAAGTGATAGAAATTACACAAATGACATTTTGAATCTTTAATATAATTTAGACCTTGAACAAAAGTATGACCGTTCTTTGATAAACAAGTATCCTCATGTTGCCAAAAACGTCCGCCTATAATACTTAATTTTCCTCCTGGAGGTAAGCCATCATTTATAGCAATTGCAAAATCATCGATATAATTTCTACCATTTGGTTGTGGGTCACTAGAGTCAAAAAAAATAGATTCTTGAATATATCCTGTTGAAATAATTAACTCGTCACCAGGAAAATGTTCTGCTAATTCAAATAAGTGGTCTCTAAAAGGATTTTCATTTTGATACTGTCTAAATAATATACATATCCCCAATCAATACACCTCATTTTTTGTTTTTTTTTAATTCTATGATTAGGTATTGTTATTTAAAACTCTTCCTTCGAATTCAAAGGTTGCCGACTCTCTTAGTACATAAGGGAGTGAGGTAAGGAGATAAGACACTCACTAGCTATTTTGCTATTGGCTTTGTAACTAGACGAGCGAGCTGTTTGTACCTGGGGCACAGGTAGCTTCGCTATTCAGGTCCAAAGTGTTGAATAAGTGAATTATTTAATACCCTTGCTAAGTGTTTTATATTATTTAACAATTTGGAACAAGTGTTGAAGAACCTTAACTAATAACAAACAAAGTCATTTGTTGCGTAGTACAAATAAACTACGCTATAGTAAATGTTGTTCCAAAATCGAGTGTCGATTGTTAAACTAGAAAGTAATCAATCTTCTTCCAAGGTATAGAGAATGAAGGGACCTGGCACTTCCAATGGACAACAAAATATCTTTTTGGAATACTATGTATCTTTTTGTGAATAATTCATTAAAATTTAGCGTTTTATGTTAAAATATAGTAAAAGAGGAGGTGACAATATGAGGTAGGAGATGGTAAGTACAAAAATCGATACGGAGTTAAATAAACGTATAATTAAAGTCCATGATCACCAAGAGAATTTTACATATATTTATTACGATGACGAGATAGAAGATATTAGCATCCTAGAGTTAAAGATATTCATCAAAGAAAGAATTGATCCTATTAACATAGGTGTGTATGATGTACCTACTTTATAAAGTGCACAAAAATGTAACCGCTCTAATAATTGTGTCTGTCCTCGAATAAAGGGGTCAGACCCCTTAGTAGAAACGCATTAATTCTTGCGAAGGTAGGGGTACGACTTACGAACCTCCTGTAATGGGAGAGGAGGAACAGCCCCAAGTCTAGCAAAATGTAATGATTATTTTCCACGATCATCGCACCGATCGGGTAGGAATGCGAGATTTTCGCAGTGCGAGCTCTTAACAAGTAGAGTTGTAAAGGGTAACGAGGAACTTATAGTCTAAGTAAATAGTGGTTGATGGAGCGCGAAATGACGGGAAACTGTCATATTTCGTGTGGAGCAGAGGAGAAGCTGGAGATAACTTCAAATGCTTACCTACTGCTAACTTACTTATCTACAGTATTCTCTACAAAAGATTGACAGAATGCACCTTTTATCTATGTGTACGTTGAATACTATACAAATGCTAATTTAATAACGTACAAAAACGCTCGTATTTATAAATACTATAACTTATTACTGTGGATAATGTCTCCACAAAGTTAACATTAAGCTATCTATTGCTGTATAATCAATATTTTGATGCGCTATTTAAATTAGAAAAGGAGGAAACTTATGAAAAAGTATATTTGTAATGAGTGTGGAGGAGAATTCTCCAAAGATCAACTCGATTCAGAATTACTGGTAGATGGTGAGTCTTTCTGCAAAGGATGTGCTAGCAGCTTAATGGAAGCTGGAAGAGACTCTGTAGATCCTAATCATAATTTTGATTCGTATGAAGACTGGGACAAAAATGGACGTTAACTAAAATAACAGAAGTATTAAGAATAATAAAGGGGTCAGACCCTCGTCGTGGACACTTGTCCATATGAAGGGTCAGACCCCTTATTAAACTTAGTGATGTAGAAAAGTATCACGAACAGCACCTGGCACTGTTCGTATTAATATAGAATATCAACTAAGATCTATTAAAAAACGCTCAGCCAAACCCGTTAATTGTCTTACAATCTCATCAAACTCAGTATTCAAATCCAACGTCTTTACACCTATAAGATTTCCACTCATCAAAAAAACATTATCTGGTACTATTTCTTCATCTGTTTTAGCATACAACAAAACACCACTTACATTACCAGAATTCATTGAATCCTTGTTTTTCACATATGTAAAAATTTGATATAAGTTGTTGGAATGGAGACTTTTGCTATCATAATTTGATTGCATTGTATGTCGATAATATTTGGTGTCAATTATCATCGTTTTCTCTTTATACTTGAGAGTAATATCTGATTTCATTATCGGAAGTAGTTCAACCATCTTATCATCTACATTCCAATTAATATAAGAAGGTGCAGCATGGAATTCTGGGTAGTGTCTTCGATAAAATTCCAGTACAAACTTTTCAAAAAGGCGATGCATCTTCTGGTCGTCCAAATATCTTGCTAAATTATGTGAGCCTTCTTTTTCGGTTAGAAGCAACCCCTTAATAACTAAATAGCAAATATTTATTAACATTTTATATGTTGCATTGTGCCGATGGTACTTAATGCAAGACCACTGAATTCTATGATGGTCTACTTCTTCAACATTTGAAAAATAGAGTAATAATTTTTTTAATGCTTTTTTATGTTGTATGGACACCTCAGAGGACCTAATTAATAGAAGAGCAGTCGTTTTAAGTATCTGATTCAAATAGGAGTTTTCCGTATATTCATCATAAGTACAGACCAATTGCTTTTTTAGCAAGGTCTGATGTTTAACTGAAAGTGATACATTGATTTTCCCTTTAGGAGATCTGAGAGACTCTGTTTGTTCAACATAGTCTCTGCCTAGCCCCAATTTGATTTGATTACGAATCCCTCTAGCCAGAATAGCGGCAAAAAAGTCAGATGTATATTCAAACTCTTCAGTTTCTAAATTTGCATAGGAATCTTTATTTAAGACCTGAAAGGCATAAGCTAACATGTGGTAAATGTTCTTAATTTCAATCATGTAGAGCTCCACGCAGTTTTTTGGACCAATGTTCAACTTTAGATGGTTCATCAAACCAGTATTCATCTAATAAAGGTAATAGCTCATATTCGACAACAGAAGATAACCATTTATCCGTAATTTGATCATCAGTACATAAATAGCTATGTCCAATACGAAATCCTTTCCCTAAAGACTCATCATTACTGATAGAACTATTTAGCAGTTGTATTTCATTAACTAGTGCATTGAATTTTGGGTTGTTCACCTCTGCACCTATTGCTTGAAAACCAATAGAGTCAAAAGCAGGCTCTAAAGAGTAGAAGGCAAATCTCCTTCTAAGTGCATAGTCAATCATTGCTAGACTACGGTCGGCTGTATTCATCATACCGATAATATATACATTTTTTGGTACTGAGAATAATTCATCAGAGTAGAGTAGACGAATTTTTTGCCCTCGCTTATCTTTTTCAATAAGCATAAGCAATTCACCAAATATTTTACTTAGATTACCTCTATTAATCTCATCGATAATAAAGAAATATTTACGATCATCATCTTCTAGTGCTCTTTTACAAAAGTCATAAAAAGGTCCTGTTGAGAGTTCGAATCCATTACTAGTTGGTCGATAGCCCATGATAAAGTCTTCATAACTATAACTTTGATGAAATTGAACCATCATGACCCGACTAACGTCTTTTTCACCTATCATAGAATAAGCGAGTCTTTTTGCTGAAAAAGTTTTACCAACACCCGGTGCCCCTTGTAATATGATGTTTCTCTTATGTCCTAGTAGATCTACTAAAGTATTATATTGATTCTCGTCCATAAAAACTTCATTAAGAAAGTCATTGTCTGTATATCGGTCGTAATCAACTACTTTTTCTTCCATCTCATCCATATCATCTGAAAAAAGATTCTCTAATTTTCGAACATAATCCGTGTACGAAGAAATTTCAGTTAACGTTTTATTTGCAGCTTGCCCAGGGTGTTGCCATTCACCTTTGTTTTTCCAATTAACTTTATGAATGTGTTTAAACTCTCTACGACTTGGATCATACATATATTCAGATTCAACTATTCCACGCCCGATTACTTTTGAATTACCCTGTTTAGCATAAACGATATCTCCGGGCAACAATTCATTGGCAAATTGCCATGTTGCATGAGCTTTATTTTTATATGTGTATCCAGTTCCATATAATTGCTGGAATTTATTCTTCATAGCATCTTTTGAGGGATATTGTTTCAGATCATCCAATTCATCCCAACCAATTCCCATAATTCCTTCAGAGTGAAATTCGTCCCATTTGGAAGCATTATGACCGGGTGCATATATCCAGTATTTTGTGTCTTTTTTGTTTACAACATCTGATGTAGGTGCAGCACCTTCTTCACGACGTTTTTTAAATTTATCTGACCACTTCTTGAATATCTCACTAGCAATTCCTTCATCCATAGGAGCATTGCGTCCAGACTCAGTAAGGGCCCATTTACCTCGAACAGATTTGTCTATGTACCCTTCATAAACTAAATAATTTCTAGCAAAAGCAACTTCATTATCAAATTTCTTTCCTTCATTTTTTCCTCGTGTTTCATTCACTATTTCATCTGGTAGACCTAAATTAGAAATGATTTGATTACGAACCTCGTCTGGTGTACCAGTTCCTCCTAGATTCTCTAATGCCTCAAGAAGTGGGGCAAACCATTTTAGGAAACTAGCATTAGGTCCTCCTTTTTTTTGTGAAGCCTTCCATGCAGTGAGCGATAATTCTGGAAAACTGCTATGAGAGCAATTTTCATCATTAAACTTTTCTTGAAAATACTTGATTAGACTTAAATACATATTTGCATCAGGAAGTTGCTTTAAATTAGATATTTTTGTTATTTCATTAGAATAAGGGCTATTTTTTTGTGTTATGTAAGTTCTATTTGTTTCATCTAAGTTTAAGTAAGCAAACGGACGTATCCAGTATAGTCCCATAGTAAGATTCCACTTGACGCCTAGCTGCTTAATTACCCTATTATAGTTTCCGATGAATCTAGCTTTTAGCTCCTCTGATGGATTATCAGCATAGTGCACTGCTGATTCAAAAATGTTCCATATATTTGTGATGTCATCTGCTTTTCGTTTCTCTTTATATGCGAAAAACCATGCCTTCATATTATTCAAAACAGGGATACCATCATATTCAGTTGGAACAGATGACATCACACCAATTTTTTCACCGATTTTTTGTGCAATTGCAATTCGATTTTTGTTTGTAATACCTTTATTAAAACATCCAAAAACAGTAAAAGGGCAGATGTCTTCAATAGTTTTGCCCTGTTCAGTAAAAGGGAAGTTGATGTCTAACGTTGCGTAGGCTTCTTCTAATAAGTTTAAAAGCTCCTGACGTCGCTCTCTGTATTGTAGAAGCTTATCTGCAAACTCGATGTAAAATGATGTCCAAGAAAATGAATTGCTTGTTTGTTTAACTTTAACCATTTATGCACCTCAATTCTATTATATTAATAGGTTGCGCTCGTTATTAAATCATTCCAATTATACTTGATTATGGAACTAATGAAAGTGGGTGTCAAGTGTCCACAGGTATTGACATTATATAGCGATGTAGTGGAGTTTTGTCTTATTTGACACCAGTACAAATATAAATCGTCTGACTTGTCTGATATCTGTTTTTCTATCTTTACTGACTTCTTAGTCAATGTCTTTTTGAGTTGAGATATCTTTTTGTGAATAATTCATTGATCTTTAGCGTTTTATGTTAAAATATAGTAAAAGAGGAGGTGACAATATGAGGTATGAGATGGTAAGTACAGAAATTGATGCGGAGTTAAATAAACGTATAATTAAAGTCCATGATCATCAAGAGAATTTTACATATATCTATTACGATGACGAGATAGAAGATATTAGCATCCCAGGGTTAAAGATATTTATTAAAGAAAGAATTGATCCTATTAATATAGGTGTGTACGATGTTCCTACATTATAAAGTGAACAAAAATGTAATCGCTTCAATATTTGTTTTTGTCCTCAGCTAGTTGAAAAATACAGCATGGCCATGACGGTTCGTTGCATCTGCTTTTGTATGAGGTAATGCGATTCTTTCATTAGAAGTTTTGATTGTTCTTGAAAGTGATGATTGATTTATAATCTGTTTCTGAAGTAGGAACGTTTGGTGTAACGCACAGGATGTGGTTGTAAAAGATCCAGCTGCAATCATATTGACTTGGTGATTGCGTGGGAAAAGCGTAAATGTTCTTCACAAGATTGATAGGAATGGGCACTTTACGCTTTATCCCAGTTTTATAGCTAACAGCGGAACGTCTTCCTTGATAAGATGAAGCACCATCTAAACAAGCCTGCTTAATTATTTGAAGGGCAGTTTGCTTAACATATTTCTTACAGCCAACTTCTATAACTACTGTATCATACTCAAAATGCTTAACAGGTAACAACGCGATTGTTCGATTCGTAACATAATAATCTATAACTACTTCTGACAAGGAAGCTCATTCCTATCTTAAATTTTAATTGCTGCTAAATAAGTACTACTTTATTGGATGTGAAATTCCCTCACTGTTATACTCCTTACTCCTCAAAGTTATGTTTATCCAATTCTTCATCTATCTCATAGAACTGGTTCAAATAACTTTGAGTCAGTTTTTTAATCCGGATTTTTCTATAAAAGTTTCACAGGTGGAGAGTGACACCAATTGTCAGAATATATGTTTAATGATAATGAATTGTGTGTTTTCATAAACTCTTTTTTATTTTTAAATAGAGGGATATTTAATAAGTGTGTGTTTTCATTAAGCATATATAACTTATAATTGACCGATTATTTGTTCAAGGAGGGATTATTATTAATTTAAAGAAGAAAGACATGTTCTATATTGATGTATCTGATCTGCATCTTTATGTTGATTTTGATACTGTGACAGATACGGAATGATGTGGTTTTTTTTATCATTAAAAGGGGGTACTTTCAATTTGATAGTACATTTTTAAAATTAAATTATTTTAAAGGGAGAGATATAAATGTTTAATAACAGATTTTATGATGAAGAGAATGTTGATTTTTGGCACGAAGAAGGAGAATTTATTTATCAAAATGATGAAGGTTATGCAGAGTATTATAACGACTTAAACTTTGCGGAGAATTATATCATTCGTGAGGATTATTATGTAGACGCAGAATCGGAATATAAAGAATTACATGCAGATTGGTATCCAATATTTGAAGAAGAAATAAACGAATTAAGTAATGAGACTTATGGAGAGAACAATCAAGTTACAGATGAGTTTGAAGAAGATGATGAAATTTATGTATTCGATGACGAGGAAGATGATTTTTTCGCGGTAAATGATGATTGGGAAGAGAATGATCAGAATACAGATTATAACTTATCTAGTGGATATACTATGGATCAAATCGATTATTTAGAGCGACTCAAGAACCAAATGGAGATAGGAGAGCTTGGTGAAAATTACATCTACGAATCCGAAAGAAGTAAATTAAAAGGAACTATCTTTTATAACAAAATTGATAAATTAAAAGCAAAGAATCCAACTAATGGTTATGACATCCTTTCTTTCACAAAAGAAGGTACACCTATTCACATTGAAGTGAAAACAACGTCTCAAAAGAAATTTGATATTGAGTTTGAGATTACACCTCATGAAGTAGCTGTAGCTGAGTATATGGATAGCGTAGGGAAGATCTATCTGGTTTATTTGGTGAAAGACATCTATTCAGACCATCCAAAAGTAGAAATCATAAATGACATAACAGATTGTAGTAAATATAAATTTAATCCAACAGGATATATGGTTACAAGAATAATAGGATGATATTTGCAGGCGGTGCTATTGGGATGTAATTGCAATTGTGGGAGAAGTATGATAGAGCTTCGTAACCAATATTACGATGAACTTGACCTGCTTTTACAAAAAAGGATGGAGCTCATGAGATCGTAAGTACAGAAATCAATACGGAGTTAGATAAGCGTATAATTAAAGTCCATGATCACCAAGAGAATTTTACATATATCTATTACGAGGACGAGATAGAAGATATTAGCATCCTAGGTTTAAAGATATTTATCAAAGAAAGAATTGATCCTATTAACATAGGTGTGTATGATGTTCCTACTTTATAAAGTGAACAAAAATGTAATCGCTTCATTATATGTAACTATCCTCAGTTAGTTGAGAAACACAGCATGGCCATCACAGTTCGTTGCATCTGCTTTTGTATGAGGTAATGCGACTCTTTCATTAGAAGTTTTTGGTTGTTCTTGAAAGTGATGATTGATTTATAATCTGTTTCTGTAGTAGGAACGTTAGGTGTAACGAACAGGATGTGGTTGTAAAAGATCCAGCTACAATCATATTGACTTGGTGATTGTGTGGGAAAAGCGTAAATGTTCTTCACAAGATTGATAGGAATGGGCACTTTACGCTTGATCCCGGTTTGATAGCTAACAGCGGAACGTCTTCCTTCATAGGATGAAGCACCATCTAAACAAGCCTGCTTGATTATTTGAAGGGCAGTTTGCTTAACAAATTTCTTACAGCCAACTTCTATAACTACTGTATCATAATCAAAATGCTTAACAGGTAACAACGCCATTGTTCGATTCGTAACATAATAATCTGTAACTACTTCTGACAATTGAGTTCAATCCTATCTTAAATTTTTAATTGCTGCTAAATAAGTAGTACTTTATTGAGTATGAAATTCCCTCACTGTTATACTCCTTACTCCTCAAAATTATGTTTATCCAATTCTTCACCTATCTCATTGAACACTTGAGATGCATCAAGGTTTAATACCCTAGCTAATTTGAAAAAAGTATAAAGTGTTGGTTGCTTTTCTCCGCGTTCTATTCTTCCCAGATGGTCTGGACTAATATCTGCATCTTCGGCTAATTTTTCTTGTGAAAGTTCTGCTGTTTCTCTTTTTGACTTGATATATTGTCCTACTAAAGGTTTAAATATTTTCCTTTTATCCATTATAATCATCCTTTTTGAATAATTATCTAGTTGGAAAAAGGAATAGAACACGACCTAAAGGTCTTATTGGAGAATTAGTAAGAAATTAAATGGATATGTGCGATATTTATTAGGATATTTCATTGGAAAATGAAGGTTATATGTAATGCTGTGACGAAATATGTAGGATAGATGAAGGATATAAATAGGAGCTGATAAAATGGCGATAAAAAATAAGGGTTATATACCAAAAGAAGAAGCTGAGTTTATTACTAATGTTACAAAAGCAGTTTTAAAAAAGGATGTATCATTAACACATTTCCTACTAAATGCTAAAGGGGTAATGAGATATGAAACAGCCTCGATAGATAAGTCTAATATTGAATTTGAGTATGATGAAGGTGGACTTGTAAAAATTGTTTGTATTTTCTCTAAATATTTAATTGAGGATTTTCACTTTAAAGCAAGTAATGATGAACTATCAGAAGCCTGGATTAGGCGTGCGGTTAAATCTGTTATTGAGCATGGGAAGGAAATTGCTGAAGTTTATTATGATGAAGTGGACAGTTGATGTTAATAAAAATGTGTTTGTTTGATTACTTTGCATTATCTTTTATAAAAAAATAACAAAGTATAAATTTTTACATATTAAACGTATTTCGGAGTAAGACCACAAGCACTTTGTTATACGACACTGTTATTCTTTCAAATTTTGTTTTTTATTATGGAACAATTCCATTGATATTTGAGCATGACGTTAAAAGTATAATCCTTACACTTTTTCCTTTAGGTCACCGTAGATTTACTTTTAACTTGTTTATTTCTAAACTACCATATTATTACTAATCGCTCTACTAACCATTAAATTATCTAATTTAGTTAGGAGTGTAATTGAATTTGATGTCATCTAACCCTATTTTAAAAACCACAACGGATTTTTCCCAGTTGTGGTTTTGATTTATCAAAATTGGTAGTTTTTTTATGTATAAATAATAAAATAATTTCATATATCTTTATAGTTACTAGTAATGAAGAAAGAGGGATTATTTGTATGGATATGAAAGTCATTCTTAACCTTTTAGAAAAAAATGGGCTGATTTCATCAGAGGATAAATTTAAAAATCTGACCCTAAGAAGATGGCAACACGAAAAAGATTTTGATTCACACCAGGTCAAAAATCCTTTTGATAACCCTCCTATATGGATTGATGTGGAGAACCTAGAAAATTTTCCAGATTGGAATTATCAAAATAATAAGGCAGAAACAGAAGGAATGGAAGCACTAGCATGGTATCGTTCTTTCCATTTTACTCCACAGAATAATTGGGGAATCTATATAACGGAAAGTGGAATATATAGTCTCGCAAGTAAAGTTTTTTATCATAATAAATTACAAAACAAACACGGAAGAATATTTAACATTATTGATTATGTAAAGTTAGCATATCACTTACTATTACTTCATGAAACATACCATTTCTTTACGGATTTAGCTGCTACTACGTTAGAATTATCAAATCAAGAAAAAAAAATACCAAACTACTATCTCAACTATTTTTATCATGTTTATCAACGATCTGCAAATGGACCACTAGAAGAGGCTCTTGCCAATGCATTTGCTTATACTCGGTTCTTTGATACGATCACAATGAACTCAATGGATTCAATATCTAGAAAAAAAGTGAATCAAAGTATGAGGGGATTTATGAAAAATCAACCGGCAGGCTACAGGAATTTCGAGCAATTTATTACTCGAAATTCGTTTGAACAAGCTAATAGTGATTTAGTAGCAACTATTTTACGCACATCACCTTCTAGAGGTATTCCTCCTTATGAAAATATATTAAATCCTACCATGAGAGGAATTAGAAAATACAACATTCCAGTGTATATCGTGAAAGACGCACCTAAAAGTTCATATGGCATAAAGTTTGTGCAATCAATACCTAATTCCAGCATTTTTGAAACATCTAGATTTCAGAAGGAGTATAAAAAAATACAAAAGAAGCGCTCTGACATGATTAAGGCTTACAAAAAATCAAAAGGTCAGTTAAATACTGATGTTAGTCTAAACTCACTAAACTTTGAAAAACTAACAGGGTGTGACAAAACGTTTACATTTCGAATTAACGATGACTACAGAGTTTCTCTAATTCAAAAAGGGGGCAACTGGCATTTTTTAAGGATTGGTTCTCATGATGATATCTATAGAAATCCTCCATGTAATAAATAAGCTTTAAAAGAAGAAAACATTTTTATTACTAAAATGGACAAGTAACCAAATCAGAGGAGTATACGGATCTTTATTAGTTATTGTATACTGAATTCCCTTGCGATGGTATTGAGTGTGGGAGTAATTGGGGGGTAATATAAATTTTAATCAACCGTTATAGTATTTTAGAAGGGAAGGATTGTATGGAGTTTTTACGTTTGGAAGATGAATCAGAATATGTATTTAATAATTGTATTTTACTAATTGGAAGAGACAAAAATTCGGAATATCTTTGTCTGATGGATAAAGATAAAATGTCATTACCATCACTCACATATTATACCATGTATATTAAGTATAATATTGAAAAAAGAATTAAAATTAATCCACTTAATATAGTTATAAGTGATAAGAATAAGAAGTATAAGGTAAAAGCCTTTGGACAAGAGAATGAATTTTCTTCGTTCTTTGCTCTTCTAGATCAAGATAACATTGTCCAGTTTACAGCAGTAAATTTAGATGCTGATGGATATGATTCATGTTATAAATATATTGAAGAAATTACCTTTAACAATTTCGAAAAATTTACTAACTAAATAATAAATCGTTTGCATTTTTAAAATTAGGGTGAAACAATTGATCAAGTATCAAGCCGCGGGTGAAGCAAGAAGAAATTAAGTAATTTAGAATAAAGGTACCTGGTACTTGAAAGGGATAATAAATGTCTTTTTACATTACCAGGTACCATTTGTTAAAAATAGACATGCCAATAGGAAAAATTCAACCAGTAGAATTCATTTAAGTACTATGTATACTTTGATTAGATTTATAGAATTCAGTCACTTAAATTAATTTATTTATAAAGTCACTTAAGGAACTATTTAGTTGATTACTGTTAGTTATCCATACATTTTGTTTTTGTTCAACACTTTTTTCTGGTCGTGTAATCTCACCAGTATAGGTAGCTAATAATGCAGATGGTTTATTATTTAATATATCCTCGAAGTCTTTAAGATATCCTAAAGTATCTCTAAGGCCGTTACCAAGAAGGTAAGATTGCTCTCTCCCATATTTTATCTCCATCAAAGCTGTTCTACTAAGGTGCTGATTTAAATCTTCAATTACAATTATAATATCAGGAATATTTGATTTCACATTGGGTACACTGTATTTTTGTAGTATTTGTTTATAGTTGCTACTATTAGAATATTCCTCAGGAACGTTTTGATAATAAATTTTCACATTAGTATTGATGTCAGTTAGAAAGTACTCAAATACAGTTTTGTAATCCGCACGTAACAAGGATATTTGTCTTTTTCCATGATATTTCTTTTTTAGTGATTCAAGTACCTGAATTACTTCAAAGTAGACCACAAATTCAAATATTTTATCAGTCTTTATTGGTACTAATAGTTGTTGACTCAAGACTTCGAATAAAGTCTTTTTGTCATTTAAGACAAATAAATTGTAAAGATATTCTGTAAGTAATCCAATTGTACGATAATGGGGGTTCCGGCTTTTTTTTGACTTTGTTATTAATGTATAACCTAACCGATCTGGGAGAGTAACTTCTGCAAAAATAGGATGATGCAGAAATTTCTTTATTGATTGTTTAATCTTCTCTAACATCATGGTCCAACCGGCTATTTTCCCTGGTGCTATTTTTTCTACTTTATCAATATTGTTATGAATAAAATGTAATAAATATTTTGTTAATTGATTCTCAGGTATATCATAAATTCTGTTGGAAGGTTTACATATAAATAATGCGGGGTCATAGCCTACTGCCATTCTTCTTTTATATGTTGCATTCCAGTCGATTGCTCCTCTAATATACCCTCTAGTTTCTATTTGTTGAATATTTGTATTCCGTGAAAAGTTCTTCATCAATTGAGGTAGTACTTCATGCAATTCACTTTGATAACATTTAATAAAAAAATGTGTTAGTGATAAACCTCTAAAATTTTCAATATCAAGATCGTTTTCAAAGGCGCAAGTTGTTGTTAATCCATCCAACAATTCACTATGTCTATATAAATTTAATGATAAATATGAATATTTAATACGGTCTATAAGTAATGATCTATCTTCAAGTTCTAATTGTACTTTATGGTCATTGTTATTCAATATATCAACCACCGTTATTCTCCTTATATATTAGTCTCATTATCCAGAACGTTGAAACCGGTGTAGGCATAAATGTTTTTTGCTAAGTAGTCTTTAACCTTAGAATTACTTTCTACAATAGTTTCTATTATCTCATAAAGTTTACTAACATCTTGAAAATCTAATCCTTGAAATTGTGGTAAGATATAAATCACTATTGACTCGGAGTAATGTTGGATATAGTCAGTATCTATCGTTGCTCTTTCAGCTAAATAATTAATAATGTTTTTAAACATAGCAGGACCTATCTCTCTTAACTTATTTTCTTCAATACTAGATGCAATCATCATTAAATTAGCTTTTAGATCATCATTTATTAATTTTGAATTTGACCATTCTTTAATCAGTGTAACATAGTTTTCAGGTATTCCTATTCGAATAAAAGCAAATCTTCTCATGAAGGCATAGGACATATCAAATAGTGTAGTTTTATCATATTCATTCATAGTTGCAATTAAACGCCAATCATCATTTTTATAGTACGTATCATTTCCTGATACACCATTTTTAGACAAAATCTTGATTCTATTGGTTGTTTTTTTGTTTCTATACGGTAATACTACATCTCCATCAGATAGTACTGTGAAAAGAGGACCAATTGCTTTATCAATTTGTGCTCGGTTAATTTCATCAACAATTAACCATTTCCTTTCACTAATACTCTTTAAAAATAATCCTTCTTCAAACGCTAAGCTATTATTTTCACCCTCCATTATATTAGGCATATAACCACCTATTGTATCAAAAGTAGTCCAATCTGCAGTTGCAGTTGTTAACGTGTGTTCTTTATTAGCAGCTTTACAAAGTGCTTCAGCTAGTGTAGTTTTTCCAGTTCCAGGAGGGCCACTTAGAATAATGTGATTACCTCTATTTACGGCGGAACAAAGCTGCTTTAATATCAAATCTGAAATTGCGAAGTCTGAAGTTAGACTATCACGGATTTGTTCCGGAGTTATCTTACTTAGTACGATATCTGGCTGATCACCAAGTTCATTTAATACATTCTCTTCCTCATTATTAATCACAGGCATAATTTTTCTCCTTAGAATCTCGTGTTAGTATGTTAATTTATTTAATTTCCCATTGTTTCTCTTGAAAAAAAGTCCTTTAATGATCTGCTAACTCTTCCATCTTTTAAAAAATCATCTAAATTAACAGCATTTTCGATTGAGTAATTTTTTTGCAATTTAAACACAAGGGTATTAGTATTATTTACGTTGTTTATATCTATTACAGTATATTTAGAATCACACAATAAACTTTCTTTATTAAAAAGGTAAATATGATCTCCGACTTTTGGGTGCTCACTACCTTCAAAATGTTGTTTATCTAGAGTCAAGGTATCTTGGGTAAACTCACTTTCATTATATAGCTCTATCCATGTTCGTGGGGGCTTAGTATGATTGTTTTCATATCCTAAAGAATATACAATTTTATCAAGGTGTTCCATTACTTTTTCCTTAGAAATTGATTGAGACAACTGGTAAGGATCCAATTGATTATTATAATCAGCCAATATAATTACCTCCTAATTTAAATGACAGTAAAAGCTTTCTAAAAAATTATCGTGTAATAGTGTATCCCTTAATTTAGTCATGTTGTTGTTTTCGGAAATTTTCCAGTTCCTACCTGTTGTCAAATTAACTAAACCAGCTTTATACAGGTTCTGTGGTAAATATTGATGTCCTTTTTCATATTGAGTAATATCATTATTCGTGAAGGTAATTAAGTTGTTCCTATATCGCAATAAATATTTCTCAAACAGTTCTTCTTTTTCCTGATCATCATCTTCAAGAATAAAAGTACATAATAGGTAGAATTCGTATTTATCTAACGCCCCATATTTATCTAATGCCTTAAGGATAGCTCTAGCTGGATGAAGTGGATTAGGGCTGTTTTCTCTTCCACCTTGTGGATAGTAGAAGTTTATCATTGATTCTGCATAGAAACCTTGAAACATTCCTTGGATATTTCCATTAATATTATCTTTGGTACTTCCTTCTGGTAATTTACTAATTTCATCCTCAATTGCTATGAGTGAATATAAAAGGTTACCTAAATCGGTCGTTAAATCTTCTTCCCTTGGTATAGGACTATTACGTAATAGACTATCTTGCGGGAGTAATTGTAATGACTTGAATACAGTAAGGATTGTACCTAATTGGCTAGTACTTGTCTGGATTTCTGAAGCTAAATCTTGTTTAAGTTCCGCCCAATTTCTGCCACTTACGAAAGCAGGATCTTTTAATAAACTTATCATTTTATAAAATTGCTTTTGTAAAGGGCCGCCGAGATTTCTACCTTTATTTTCCCAACCTTTGAGTTCCAATATATTTTCCTCCGATACAAAAAATCAATATTTATTCCAATTGTATATACCACCACCATATTACATAATATTTACCACTCAAGCAATAGGTTTAATTTTATTTTTTAAACAAAATATAAAACACATATATGATATAATAATTGTTACGTATTTCGACAAATTAAGTGTAATTAACTAGTAAAGCACTCACTATAGTGATATAATAGCTATTATAAGAACGTATGTTTTAGGGAGAGTAGGCGATATTATGAATGAACCGAAACCGAATAATAATGTTGATTTAATAGGATCAAATAACCCATATCAATTACTTGCAAAATATCTGGAGGATCTTCAAAATCAGTTTTTAGTTGAAGATATGCCAGATTACAAAGATTTGGTAAACTTCTCTACTAATAGAAGTGAACCATTTCATAATTGGTTTTATTATAAAGAAGGATATTCTTCAAAGTTGGTAAATAAACTACTTGAAGAGTTTCAGTATAAGGAGGAGCAAAATTTATTAGATCCCTTCTCTGGGAGCGGCACTACTCTGTTTACTGGGAAAAAATTAAACTTAAATACTTTTGGATTTGACGTTAGTCCAATATCTACCTTTATTGCTGAGTCAAAAATGCAGAATTATGAAGAGAGTGATATCAAATTACTAGATGACATAATTTTAAACCTAAAGATCAACAAGTTAGAAGAAACCGCAGAGAAGCCAGGTCTATCAATAATAGATAAGATATTTAACGAAAAACAATTGATGGATCTGCTTAAACTAAAAAAGTATATCGAAAAGTTTGCTGATAAAAAAGCTTACTATCCTTTAAAAGTAGCATATTTATCTATAATTGAATTGGTATCTAATATGAGAAAAGATGGTAATGGGATAAAATATGTTAAAAGTCCTAAACCAGGTGATGTAGAAGAAGAATTTTTAAAATCAATCAGAAATATATTAAGTGACTTGAGGCAAAATAAAGAGTTGTTTTCTTTTAAGAACACTACAAATAAAATATATCATGATACATTTATAAATAGTTCTTCACCAGATTATATAAGTGGAGAGAAAATTGACCATATTATTACATCCCCTCCATATGCCAACTGTTTTGATTATTGCGCTGTTTACAAAATGGAACTGTGGATGGGGGATTTTGTTAAGGAGTATAAAGATTTTAGAACCTTAAGAAATATGGCAATAAGGTCACATGTCAATGGATCTGTTAACCCCAAAATGGAACATGAATATGAGTTAATTAATTGGATCACTAATGAGATTGATAGATTTGATTTATGGGATAATAAAATACCTCGAATGATCAGAGGATATTTTGATGATATGACTTTAGTATTAAAAAACTTTTATAACCTGCTTAATGATAACGGTAATGTTGCAATCGTAGTTGGTAATTCTGCTTACAAGGGATTTATCGTTCCAACAGATTTAATGCTTGCAAATATTGCAAATCAATTAGGTTTTAAGGTTGATAAAATAGGGGTTTGCCGTAAGGTGAATAGCTCTTCACCAGAAATGAAAAAACAACCTGAGTTATTAAAATATATGAGAGAAAGTATAATATTTTTAAGGAAGTAGGAGGTTAGACCACATGAAAGTATTAAACAATGGAAAAGATAAAGAACAAACAAATAGTAATGTGGAAGAAGTAATAGAGTGTTTTAATTTACCAGAGAATGAGTTTATTAAAGACTATGATACTTTTAGTATCATGGAAAAAAAAGTTACTGATTACACACATATAATGCATAAATACCCATCTAAATATATACCCCAGGTCCCTAGATGGGCAATTGAGCAATTCTCTAATGAAGGGGACATTGTACTTGATCCGTTTTTAGGTTCTGGTACAACTGCAATCGAAAGTATGGTTTATAATAGAAATGGCATAGGATTGGATGTAAATCCTATAGCAAGACTTATTTCAAAGGTTAAAACAACGCCTATAAATCCTAAACTTTTAAGTGAACAGTATTCCCGATTGCTAATAGCTATTAATAATGATCCAAACCTTAAGGAAGAGGTAATACCGGAAACGCCTAACATTTCTAAGTGGTTTACTGAAGAATCAATTTATAATCTTTCTAGGTTTAAGTTCTATATTAACCAAATCGAAAATGATGATATTAGAGACTTTTTTTTAGGAACATTTTCTGCAATAATAAGAAAATGTTCTAATGCTGAATATAGGTCACAAAAAACATATATATCTTCCCGATTCAGACGTCCCCCTGCTAACGTTTTTGATATGTTTGATAGACGATTCAATCAATATCTTCAGGGTATGACCCATTTTTATAATGAAATGTTAGAAAAAGATTCCTTTGCAAGAGTAGTAGAGGGAAGTGCCGATAATTTTGATTTAACCGATACTTTATCTGAATTATGGGGAAGAGAAAAGATTGACTTAGCCATCACCTCCCCTCCATACGTAACTGCCGTCGAATATCCTGCTGTATTTAAGCTTGAATATCAGTGGTTAGGTTATTTTGCTGATAAGGAAATTAATGAACATAGGAAAAACTATATTGGTACTGATAGATATTATGCAGATCAATATAAGCAGAAACAAAAATTTGGACATAAAGAGTTAGATAAGCAGTTAGAAGAGATATTCAAGATTAATAATAAAAAATCCTATATAATCTATAAATTTTTTGAAGGTATGAGAAACAATATTAAAAGCGTAGCTAATCATTTAAAGAAAAATGGTAAATATGTAATAGTAGTTGGAAATAATACTGTCTTAAATTTTGAGATCCCAATCAATGAATACCTCATAGATATAGCTGAAGAGTTCGGATTTAAGTTAGAGAAGAAATTTAGTTATGTTATAAAAGATAGACACCTAGTATTTCCGAGAAATGGAAGAGGTGGAATTATTAATAAAGACTGGATGATAGTTTTAAATAAGGAAGATTAATTTGTAATAAGATACGATACTACCACGCTTATGTTTTAATCTGTAGGGCTCTATACTTTAGGATCCTGGTACTTGATATAGACTATGGCTATAGGAAGTACCAGGTATATTTAGATGGTAATATGATTTACCATTTGCAAAATATTTTAAAAACGTCCCTAGTGACTATGTGTGAGATTATTCTAAAACTTTTCCTATTAACTGATAATTGAAACATGCGTTCTGTTATTGGGGTATTTTCTTGCAGATTAATGTTGGATCAAAGCAAAATGAATACATTTTATAATGTATTTTTCAGCTAAATATATTTTGCAATTCAGAATATAAAAGTTTCTTATCAGCCAGATCATAAAAAGAATCCGGTTATTTGTATATGAAAACTAATCATAAAATTAGACTAATCCTTAAATATACTAGCAAAAGAGGTATCTACATGTTAGAACTTATAGAAGAAGTTAAGAGATTCCGTGATGATCGAAACTGGAAACGATTCCACAACGCTAAAGATTTAGCGCTTTCATTGAATTTAGAAGCTAGTGAGTTACTTGAGAACTTTCAATGGATAGGCAGTAAAGAAGCTGTTGAAAAGAATTTTGATAATATACAGGATGAGTTAGCAGATGTTCTCATCTATAGCATTTTATTTGCTGATGAACTAAATTTAAATTTAGAAGAGATTATAAGAAAAAAGCTAGCAAAGAATGAAGAGAAATATCCTATCAATAAAGCATATGATTCAAATGAAAAATATAACAAACTGAAATAAGGAACAGAAGGTAGTGGGGAGGAAGTAAAACATGATTGTCTATGAAGCTAGTAAAAAGGACTTTTTGAACCATGTTGATCAGGATGAAATTGTTACGCACATAATGCAACAATTTCAATTGAAGTTAGGAAGGACTAGTGAATCAGAAATCAGGTCATGGGATAATTCAATGCTTCATATGTATCGGGTTTTAAACGATTCTAGTATACCTGATGATGCTGGTGTTGCTATTGAGTATAGTATTCCAAATACATCAAAGCGAGTTGACTTTTTATTATCTGGACATGATCAAGAACAAGATACGGTTGTAATTGTTGAATTAAAACAATGGTCTGAGGTTGAGAAAGTTGAAGGTAAAGAAGCCATTGTAAAGACAGCAATTAATCGTGGTTTACGTGAAGTTGCCCATCCTTCATATCAAGCTTGGTCATATGCAGCATTAATTGAAGATTACAATGAGAATGTTCAAGAGCAACATATTCAGTTGAAGCCATGTGCTTATTTACATAATTATAGAAAACAAGAAGAAGATCAATTAACTGATCCTATTTATGATCATTATTTAGATTTAGCACCTGTGTATTTAAAAGGTGAAGTGGAACGTCTAAGAACATTTATTAAGAAACACATTAAGTATGGAGACAAAAATGAAATACTGTATCAGATTGAACAGGGGCGAATAAGACCATCTAAATCTCTACAAGATTCCCTTTCTCTAATGCTTCAAGGAAACCAAGAATTTATAATGATCGATGAACAAAAAGTAGTCTATGAAACAGCTCTTCAGTTTGCGCAAAAAGCTGTTGAAACTGAGAAAAAGCAAGTAATGATTATTGAAGGTGGTCCTGGTACAGGGAAATCAGTATTAGCAATTAACCTATTAGTAGCACTTACTAATCAGTCACTTACTTGTCAATATATAACTAAAAATTCTGCCCCGAGAAATGTGTACGCAACCAAGTTAAAAGGTGACTTTAAAAAAGGGAGAATTGATAATCTATTTAAAGGTTCTGGTACCTTCACAGAGACAGACCTGAATGAATTTGATGTTTTAATAGCAGATGAAGCACACCGATTGAACGCAAAATCAGGAATGTTTCAGAATTTAGGTGAGAATCAAATAAAGGAAATCATCCATTCCTCTAAGATGTCCATCTTTTTTATTGACGAGAATCAACGTGTGACTCTTAAAGATATTGGTAATGTTGAGATGATAAAGCAGTATGTAGAAATGTATGATGCAGAAATTACTACAGGTTTCTTAGCATCTCAATTTAGATGTGATGGTTCTGATGGGTATATTGCTTGGTTAGATGATGTTCTTAGAATTAGACAAACCGCGAATGCCTATGACATGGGATTAGACTATGATTTCAGAGTATACTCTAATCCGCATGAAATGAAAGCTGCTATTGAGAAGAAGAATGATAAAAGTAATAAAGCTCGTATTGTTTCAGGTTACTGTTGGGAATGGCCAAAAGATAATAGAGCAAAATCAAATTATCATGATATTAAGATAGAAGAATATGATTTCGGAATAAGTTGGAACTTAAATAATACGGACACTTGGGCAATTGATAAGAAATCTATTCACGAAGCTGGTTGTATTCATACTTGTCAGGGACTGGAGTTTGACTATGTCGGAGTCATTATTGGTAATGATTTGCGAGTTGAAAACGGACAAGTAATAACGGATCTTACAAAAAGAGCAAAATCTGATCAGTCCCTTAAAGGCATTAAGAAAATGTTGAAAGAAAAGCCAGAAGAAGCTAAAAAGTTGGCCGATCTAATTATTAGAAACACTTATCGAACTCTAATGACTAGAGGACAAAAAGGTTGTTACATTTATTGCACAGATAAAGAGTTAGAAAAGTATTTCCTTGAAAGGTTACAGAAGGAACATAAATACAATCAAGCTACAGGTGAATCTAAAGTAGCAGAAAATAAGAATGGGTATTAGTAGTTAAGAAGAATAAATAAATGAAAGCCTAACTCCTTCGTTAAATTGAGTAATATTCGATTAAGGTGGTCAGGTGAAAAGAATAAAGATTATAAAGAACAAATTTAATAGTCGGAGGTATACTATGTATCAACCGGATCCGCAATCAATAACATTCTCAACACTTATACATGATATCGATAAGGGCATTATTAAGATTCCACAGTTTCAACGTGATTTTGTATGGTCAAAGGAACAGTCTGCAAAGCTTCTAGACAGTATTATTAAAGGATACCCTATCGGAACTTTTATAGTATGGGAAACAGATGAGAGGCTCCGTTCGATTCGAAATATAGGATGAGCGTATTTGCCGGAAACGCCTGATGGAGCTAAAGTTCAGTATGTTCTGGACGGTCAGCAGAGAATGACTAGTCTTTTTGCAAGCTTAAAGGGACTTACAGTTAAACGTGATAAGAAAAAAAGTGATCATTTTGAAGATATGTATGTAGACTTGGTAGCTGATAAAGATGATTCTATTATTATCACAAGTATAACCGACCGTGATCATCATGAAATTATTAAATTAAATGACTTACTATTTGGTGGTATTTCAATACTAGCTGATTATCCAAAAAGCAGTTATTCAGGCTTGAGAATTATAAAAATCGTTTAAACACTTATCGTTTTTCTACGATTCTATTACGTGATGCGTCAATTGATGTAGCAACCGAAGTTTTTACAAGATTAAATGTTGGCGGTAAGGATCTCTCGGTTTTTGAAATTATGGTGGCGAAAACCTTTGATGTGAAGCGTAATTTTGATTTATCTGAGAGATATGAAGAAGTAAAGGACAAGTTAGAAGAAGTCGGGTATGATACTATACCAGCTATAGTCTTTTTGCAGACCATTGCTTTATTGCAAAGGGGTGAATGTGCGAAAAAACATATATTAAAGTTGGATCGTCAAAAGTTTATTGATATGTGGGATGAAGTAGTCGATGCCGTTGAACGAACAGTTGACTATTTTCGAAATTATTATCGAATCCCCGTTTCAAGGATTTTGCCGTACAACTCGTTAGTTGTACCTTTTGCTTATTTTTTCTATCATCATCCCGATAAACCAGAGACTGAAATGAAAAATCGTCTGGAAAGTTTTTTCTGGCGAACAGCTTTATCAGAACGCTATTCATCTGCAGTTGAAACTAAATTGGCGCAGGATAAACGACGTATAGATAGAATCTTGGGTGGTGAGCAGCCTAAATACGACTATCATGTAGATGTTACACCTGACTCTATTATTGAAAATGGCTTGTTTAGTGCAAACCGAAGCTATAAAAAGTCAATTCTTTGCCTGTATGCTTATCAGGAGCCAAAGTCATTCAATGATCATTCTATTGTACGGATTAATAATGGCTGGTTAAAGCAGGCAAACAGTAAAAATTATCATCACTTTTTTCCACGGGCTTTTCTAAAGAGAAAAGGTGAAGATGAATTTTACATAAATCATATTTTAAATATCACAATTGTTGATGATTTTTTAAACAAACGGAAAATTAAGGCGAAAGCCCCGTCTGTTTATATGAAAAATTTTATAGAACAGAATGAAAACTTAGAAAAGACAATGCGAACTCATTTAATTGATGATATTGATGTATTTGGTATCTGGAATGATGATTATGATCTCTTCTTTCAAAAGAGGGCGGAAATTGTTAGTAAGGAATTGGAAAAAAGGCTATTAGTATAATTGATTATATAGATGATCTTAAGAAGATATAAAGATAACATCTGATTATATTAAGTAGTTCCGATACTGTGGAGAAACTTACAAATAACACGTTAAATAGCATATCAATTGGTATGCTATTTTTTCTTTGATGTAACAGGGATTTCTATCAATTAAGGGGCGAAATAGCTTGCCAAAAAAATCGTGTCAATAGCTATTGTCATTATGATATTTTGGATGCGAATTGCTATGTTATTTAAGGTGAAAATCCAAACGAAACGTTGATATAACAATAAAAAAACAGAGTACTAAAATCAATGCGATTTTGCTCTCTATTTCACTTATTATTTTGGTTTTTCTCCACCGAAACGGAACTACTTATGATTATATTCAGGTGTTTTATTTTTGGTATGGTGATAAAGGAAAATGTCAATATAAAGTGATTCAATTTAAATAATTTAGCTAAAAATTAAGTCCCTTATGTTAGAATAATAGTAATTATTCTAGCAGAGGTGGATGATTTATGAATATTGATACATCTTTATTAAGTGCGATAATATCCGCAACAGTTGCATTATTCGTTGCCGTATTAAATCATTTTATTGTTACACCTATTAAAGAGAAAAAAGAGCTCAAAAGGAATCAGCTAACAATTTTATATGCACCTTTATACAGTTTAATTTGCCTAAGGATATCAATTGTTAAAGACTTTTCTTTGTCAAAAAGGAAATTAATGCTTGGTGATATAGGAGACATAGGATATCAGAAGAAAGAGTTTATGGAAAAATTGATTATGGATAGATCAGGTTATTGCTTTAATGATTTAATGGAAGCATGGGTGAACTATGCATCGCAGTTTGGGAGTTTTGATAAGAAATACACTGAGGAACTAGTTAAGTCAGTTGTGAGGGGTTACAATCAACTGAGAAAAGAATTAAAACTGCCATATGATAAAGATGAGTTAAATACGGGTATTCCAGAAGTAATAAAAGAATATCGGGAGTTTATATAGAAGGGAGGGACAGGCGCCTCGAATAAGGAATCTCAAACACCAAACCTGTCCCGTTTGTACTTTTTAATATTTGTTTTTAATTTTCACATGCTTTATTTTATTTATCATAAACAATTAAATAGTTTAAAATGGTCCGACCTAATCCTTTAAAAAGTGGGATCATATATTTTGGACTACTATACCTTTTGTTATCTTAGTCAACTAGGATTGTATATTAACTTTAAATATTTAATATCTATCCTTAAACTCTCGTTAAGTTAAATCCTTATTGAATCACACGTCAGCTTCCAACTTTTTTAATAGTTTAGTTGCCATTTCATGCAATTCATAGTTTTCTTCAAATTCACTTTTTATCTGCTTAATCCAAAACTGATTAATCTGGTCTATAAATGGATATTCTTTCTCATTCTTTTTTAAATAATTGTAGATATAGTATGCAGGAAATTTTCTAAGATTATTTTGTATAAACTTTCCCCCTGGATTTGACTTCAGATATTTCGTTGGGTGACAAAAGTCAAATATCTCGAACATAGCTTTTCCAACAACTTCATCGTAAGTTAGATATTTTTCATAATTTAGATCTACTAAATCTAGGAATCTTGATAAGCGAAGCTCAACACCAAAGAAATCACCTGTTTGGCTTGCAAACTCTAAGGATAACTTAGAAAGACTATTAAATTCATCAGTTTCGCCTATTTCAGGGTAATCATTTACTAACTTGATTGTATAATCTAGAATATTTACACCTATTTGTGAATCGAGTGTAGAACCTTCTATCGATTTATTGAACGGAGCTTCATTTAACATATAAGGGCCTCTAAAGATTTTAATAAGGGCTTCTAAAACATCTTTATTTGTTCTGAGATCATTAGGTATATATCCATTTGAGCCATTATCTATAGCGCTCGTTAGTGCTTTTGAATATTGTTCCGAATTTGAAGAATGGTATTCAAACAATGTTGATAAACTATTACTTGATCTTTCAATTTCAACACTTTCAACCAAGTTTTCCGCAAATGTAGGTAGATCTTTTGTTTCAATTACTGTAATGTTATATGACTCTAAAAATCTAACATAATAATCGTAATATGAATTCCATTTTGTTTTATCAAATTCAGTTAATACCATATAAAACTTGTTAGTAGGTAGTTGCTCTCTATAATCTCTAATAAACTGAAAATAGGTTTGATGTATTGTTAGATCGTTAAAACCATATCCCATCATTAAAATAATATTACTAGAAAACAAAGTATACAGTTTACTTCTAAAGTAACCAAATTCATGCATAAATCGGTAAAATTGTGAGTGGGTAAAAATTGTACCCTCAGGTGATTCTATGTCGCCATGTATCTTAATTATTGATTTCTCATTTTCGTTCCAATTTAGTTCTTTTCCAGTCCCTGGGGATAGAATTTTATGGTTAATAAATAAATTTTCTAGAACGTGATCGTAATTAGTAGTCAAGACATTAGAAATATTTAAATTGCTTAGCTTCTCTAACTTTTTAATTGCTTCATGTTCTTGACGTTCTTCACTAATTTTAACCTCATTTAGGACAATCTCCGAAAATTCTTTTTCAAGCCTTTTTTGAATCTCGGCTTCTAAAATTTCGTTTAGTAGCTCGTTTAATTCGTTTTTGTCATTCAATGCGCCATCTAATTCAAGCTCTTTAATTAAATTTTCTTTGCAATTAAGATAATTTTGTTCTTTATAGAGGTGTAAAAGAGATTGGGCTAATTGAAGTGGATCACTAGTTGATATATCTTCATAAGATAAATCATTAGCATCCAGTTTTTCTGAAACTTGGTCAAGTAGTTCAGACCAACTTGGATAACCATAGTAACGGCTAAAACCCGCGCCAATGAAAGGGATAACTGAACCAGAAATAATTTGTCTCACTAGTAGTTTAGGAATATCTATCATATTTAGCCTCCTCAAAAAATAATTATGTATATCTTACTTTAACACACTAACTAGCTTATTCTTTTAATTTCTTTCTACGTATTTATTAAAAACTTATTAATAATTTTTTAAATGAAATAATTATAAACTTAATCAATGAAAAGAATAAAAATTACACCTTTCTTCTATTTTGATTTATATTTTACCAGTAAATGTGTGCACAGTAAAAACAATAGATTCTAATTATATATCACGCTCTACCTCCATCGGTATATTTGATAAATACTGCACATTGCACAGATTTTCTAGAAACATTGGAATTAAAAGACCTATTTTGTATTACAAATCTAATTAAATGGACGTGTTGTAGTCTGTTGATGCATAAATATTACTTTAAACTCAACTAGTAGAATTGACAGGGTAGCGGTCATAACCGATCGCCACCCTAATTTGATTAATTTGAGTTCGTTTTTACCATATTTACCATCACGTTGAACCGCAACATCAATAGTAGTTTTTTAGAAGAGTCTAAATAAGTAGCAGAAGGTTAAAAACTTTACCTACTTATTTTTATCTCACCTTATCCCACCACTATTTCCATCAATCAAACCATTCCTTGTCGAAATATGGTAAAATGCAAGTATAATAGAAATTAATATACTAAAAACAAGATTATACACTCAATCCATTATCAAAATTGAGTTTTTACCAAAACTGGTGGGAGGGGAAGCGGCATGAGATTAAACA
Source organism: Paraliobacillus quinghaiensis (assembly GCF_003426025.1). GTDB lineage: Bacteria > Bacillota > Bacilli > Bacillales > Amphibacillaceae > Paraliobacillus_A > Paraliobacillus_A quinghaiensis. The sequence continues at coordinate 6,989 of NZ_QJSH01000025.1, read as the reverse complement.
TTGAGCAACGAAAGATTGTGGAATTGGAACCATCTGGACACGTATTAATTAAAGGTGTTGCTGGTTCAGGGAAAACAACGGTTGCTATTCGACGGATAGCCTTCTTACAAGATCATTATAGTCATGAAGAAGATGATAAAATTCTTCTCGTTACTTTTAACAAAACACTATTAAAATATATCCAATATCAATATGAAAAGCTAGAAGATGAAGAAAAAGGTGATATAGAAAGTTGGTTTGGTTCCACTAGTGAGGTAGTGATTCGAAATATCGATAGCTTAATGTATGCTTTTTTCAAAAAGTATCAAGCACGGCATAATGTGAACTACAATATTGCGAGTCCAGTATTGAAACGTAACACTATTCAGAAGGCAATACATTTAACGCGAGAGAAATATCAAGACGTTAAACTATTATCTCCTAAGTACAGCAATTTTTTATTAGAAGAAATTGGCTGGATTAAGTCTTGTGATATTCCAGATGAAGCAAGTTATCAGGAAGTAGATCGGATTGGTCAAGCTAGTGGTGGAAAAGGTACACCACAAAAGTTAACCAAAAACTCAAAGACGCGTGCTGCCATTTACCAATTGAAAGAAACCTATGATAAGCTTTTACTTGCTGAACGTATGGTAGATTTCAAGACGATGAATCAACTGGCACTTACTGAAGCGTTAGAACCAAAACACTCGAAATATACACATATCATCATTGATGAGAGCCAGGATCTGACTAAAGTGCAGTTGAAATTTTTGAAAAGTATCTATCAAGATAAAAGTTATTCTTCGATTATGTTTGTCGCTGACAATACGCAGAGCATTTATTCGCATTCATGGTTTGGGAAAGGGCGACCTTATACAACGATTGGGTATGATATGAGTGGGAAAGCGCGTACTTTATCAAAAAATTACCGAACAACTACAGAGATCTCCAAAGCAGCATATGGTCTGATTGAACATGATGAACAAATCAAAGGGAATGTTGATTTTGTGAAGCCGGCCTTAATTGATCGGCATGGTCATCCGCCTATTTACCGATTTTTTAAGAGTAATAGCGAACAAACAGATTACCTGATTAATGAGATAGAGGCATTACATAATGACTATGATTATCGTGATATCTGTTTGGTTGCAAGAGAAAAAAGGATAATGGAAAGTGCTGCAACGAGTCTGGAGAATGCGGGTATTCCATGTCAAATATTGAAAACAAAAGAGCCAAAGTTTGGTGATGATTCTCTAAAACTGATAACCATGCATTCGATAAAAGGGCTAGAATTCAAAGTTATCTTTTTAATCAATTTAGATGATGAAGTGATTCCAAACGTATCACAAATGGACGTGGACGATGAAGAAATGTTATTTTCTGAAGAACGTAAGCTGCTATATGTTGGGATGACACGTGCGAATGATCTATTGTATATGTCTTCTGTTAAGAAACCGTCCTTTTTTATTAAGGAAATAGACAATCGCTTGATTCGTTTGATGCGTGATTCAGCTATTCGACCGTTTCAATCTATTACCATTCAAGACTATCAACTTACCAATCAGTTGGTTGATTTAAATGCAAAAGAAGAAGTTGTGCGCCAGTGGTTGTTAAGGGAATTGGTAGAATCGTTTGGCTATCCTTTAGAATTAATAACGCTAGAGTATCCAGTGCAGCAATTTTCTAAACGAGGCTATGTCGATATCGCAGTTACGATAGAAGTGAATGGTGAGAAGATGCCATATATTTTTGCTGAGGTAAAAGCGTTTGGTTTAGGTATTGAAGAAGGATTGCCACAGCTTAAAACGTATATGCAAGCAGAACCTAAAGTGCAATACGGTATTGTGACTGATGGATTAGTGGTACAGATCATTAATCGAAATGGGGAGCTAGTTAATGATGTACCACCTTGTCAGCCGCAGTTTTTACCAGAAACAAAGTATATTCGAACATATGAAGACTTACGACATAATCGTACCTATCGTTATGCGCAAGATATAGAGGATGAGTCCAATATTGAAATCATAGATCCAACAACGGAATTAGTTGTCAATCAAGAGGTTGATCGACATATACCGCTAATTGGCGATGTAGCAGCAGGTATACCAACCGAGGCCATTCAACATTTTGAGGAAAGTGTGTTACTACCAAATGATTGGATCATTCAAGAGAATCAAACCTTTGCGCTAAAAGTGAAAGGTGACAGTATGATAGATGCTGGAATTGATAAAGGTGATATTGTCATTGTACACCGTCAAACAACGGCAGCGAATGGAGATATTGTAATCGCTCTGATCGGTCAAGAAGCAACGATGAAAAAGTACATGCCAATGGGTGGGACAGTGTTGTTGATTTCAGAAAATGTGAATTATGAGCCGATCCAAATGGTCCCGAGTGATGTTGTGATTAATGGGAAGGTGATTGGGGTTTTGAAGGGGTAGATGTCATTTGGAGTACAATTTTAGGTGAAAATTGTACTCCAAATTGCGATATAATTCCTTAACTGGGAAGCAATCTTCAAGAAGGGGTTTGGATAATAATGAATGAATATCAGCCTCCTAACATTTACGCTTTGATAAGAGATAAGTGTTGTGACTACAAAAAAACTAAGGAATCCAAAGGTGAAAAAAATGCCATCATTAACGAAGGATATAGAACATTTATTTAACAGACTCGAATTAACAGAACCACAACCAATTACTGATTTAGTGAAAACAATTACTAGAAAGAATGGAGAACTTCACAAGAGCTATCCTTCTGGTTGGAAAATGAAGAACTTAAATGATTCATCATTGCCAACTGGTGCAAACAAAGGTGGTATATATGTGTTTTGGTGGCTGAATAATTCAACTGATAGTCGTGAACCATTTCATGAGCAAAAGGGTTCTCTAAAATTTACATTACAAGGTAAAAAAATAACATATCAAGGTGGATCAGATGAGTACCAACAAATTGAGATTGAGATTAGTGACAGTTGGCTTGAAAAGTACAAAAACCATATTCCACTATACGTTGGAAAAAGTGCTGACTGTATATTAAAAAGAATAGGCTTACACTTACAAATTAACCAACCAAAATATACAGGGAAGTCAACATCTGATCAGCTTCGCAGAGGAATTGAACGATTGTTTTACTCATACCCGAATACAACTGATTTAATTGTAAAACATGTGGGGTATAGCTATATAAACTTGCATGGTGAAGAGGATGTTGTAAACAGGTTTTATTTAGAGGACTTTGTAATTGGGAAATTAATGCCATTATTTAATATTGATATTGAGAGATGAACTGAAAGGAAAAAAAGAAATTATTTATAAGTGGGGAATGAAGATGAAGCAAGAAATTCTTATGGTCAAGATACAAAACGCAATCAAAGAAGGTAAGAGTTACTATGAGGCTACCAAAGGAAATTGGAGAATCAACAAAGCTCGGCTTGATTATATTCAATATGTAGTTGGTGTAGATCGCGGAGATATAGTCTGTGCATATAATCCTAAAAATTGGTATCAAGTAGAAGAGGGAACAGAGATGGGAAGGAGTTACTTTTACGGCAAAGAAGTTGATGATAATCTCCTTTGTAAAATGCAAGAATCAAAAGAACTACTAAATAAAAAGTTTGGAAGAGGGCAGGCAGTAGGCTATGCTTCATTATCTGAGATACTGAGTGCAAAAGATTGTACCAGAAAATGATAGACGCTTTACCACGGAATAATGCACTTAATGCTATGCCTACAATAGATTTATCCTAGTATTACGTAGTAGACTTATACTGCGTAATAGATAACTTCTATTTCAGATGACTTGTGAAAGACTACACTTAGCGAAAGGGCAGTGATCTTTAAAAGGAAAATGAACGAGGTGGGTAATGCTAGGATGGTTTATCGCCGCTTGGGTATTAGTTGTAGTTGAGGCTCTTTTAATTAATATCTTATTTATAAAAACAAAAAATGGATACAAATCTAGTTGGAAATTATAGTTACCTAAGTAGATTAATTAATTTTCAATGCAGATTTGCTAATTATACTAACTCAGGTGAGTTGAGAAATAGGTAATTAAACCATAATACAAATCTTTATGTCATGAACACCGCACTGTCTTATAGTAAAATCACAAAATTTATAAATAACTCTAAGGAGAAGGTATGGAAACCGATTTGATTTAGTGTGTTTTTATTATTGCTATGTAATAGGAGGTAATCTATTGGTTGCAAAAAAAGATATAAAAATGGATACAACAATTATTGAACATATAGCGTGTTTAGAAATAAACGACTTAATACTTCAACCCCCATTCCATTTAATAAGTAATATTCAATGGAATGATAAAGGGCTCTCTTTTGATGGTGAAATAGAGGTTTACAGTCAAAAAAAGATTGAAAAATTAAATTTCATCAAAAGGATTCCTGTACAAGTTAAAGGAACTACCACTTACAAAAAAATTCATAAGAAAGCAAAAATAAGACACTCGATAAATAAGAAATACATTGAAGTATATTATAAAGATGGTAACGGAGTCCTGTATTTTGTAGTAACAATAAATCCAACAGACTACTCAAAACAAGCGTATTATCGGATATTGGCTCCATTAGACTTGAAAAGCCTTTTATACCAACTTGAATCAAGTGGGAATAACTCCATTACCGTTCCTTTTAAAAAGTTAGAAAAGGGCACCTTAGAGTCCAAATGTAAAACTTTTATTAATTTGGTTGAAAAACAGCCAAAACGCTATATCGAAGCATCGAAAGAAATGGAAATAATAAATCACAAATTAAGTTTTGTGGACATTAAAGAAGATACTTTTAATTTTTTTGAAGAAACCGCCTATGTATACGGATCGACCATCGATAATCTTGAAATTCCTTTAGAAGTAGCTAGGATACAGGAAATCAGAAAGGGGACAAATGAAGTTGTTATTGTGAACGACGATGAAGAAATTAATGTTTCTTACAAATTGAGTGAGACAGGAGAAAAATTAAAAGTTGTTATAGAAGATACACTAACTTTTGAGATTAATAAAGAAACCAAAAAAGGTAACTTTCATTTTGGAAAATTAAGAACCCTCGGCTCATACCTGAAATCTTTGATATTATTAAGTTACTATATTGAACACGGTAACCTTCCATTTCGTTCTATACAATTGAATGGAAAATTGGACCATAAGAATGTTGTCCAAGGAATTGAAGAAGATATTAACTGGTTTAAAGAGCTAATGGGCATTTGCAACCAAATTGGGATAAGTGAAAATTATATATTTAACGATGAAGATAATTTACCATCCTTATTCAATGGTATAATTGATATTTTTAAAAATGAAAGATATGAACTGCTGGACCTCTTTAAAAATGGAAAAATGGAAAATACCATGCTCTGCAATATTAAACTTTCCGACTATGTAAAAGTAAAGTTAATGTACCTAGATAACAAGTTCGTTAATTTTTATGGTGCTGAAGCATTATCAAAAATCGGTGGATTTATACCGAAAACAGACCAAAAACATATTAATAAAAATGATATACATGATAACATTCCAGATAATTGGGAGGAAGACTACCAGAAAGTAAGTATTTACATTACCCAAAATGTCGAAGAAATGGTAGAGGATGCTAACTATGATTTTGAGATAGTAAGATTATCCTACACGGATGGGTACCATGAAATACGCGCTAGCCAGACGATAAATGCCTCTTTAGATTTTATAAGTTATTATGATATCTCCAATGAGGATGAATATTTAAACTTTGCTCTCGACCTAAATCAGCGATACTTAGCGAAGGTACCCAAAGACGATATCGCAAAGGTTAATACTTATCTAATTAAACTCAAGCAAAATCGTGAACTAACAAATGAAGAACAAGATAATATTTTAGATATACAAGAAAGAGCAGAAAAAGAGGCAAACGGCAGCTTACGTTTTGCATGTTAAGTCTTATTACAAAGCAAGGCAAAAGCCCAGAGAATATTTAGTACCCTTGATGACGATGAAAAAAGAAGGATGATGGGATATCCAATATACAATTTCTATGAAAATCTGTAGTGAATTTTTGAATTTCCTAAGAGGGCTTTACTGCTCTTTAAGTAGGGGAGAACTAAAGGCAGGTTAGGTTGTAAAAAACTAAAATGGTAATTTGTGACGATCGAGTTTATTAATTGATCGTCTATTCTCATTTGACACATACTGAGCAGTACAAAGATACTGAGTAACTGTTCTAGAAGTAGAGAATAAGTTTATCCCATTAAAATGGGCGCATTTCCAGTATAGGAGATGCGTCTTTGGTTATGTGAGAACCGTATTGAAATGGAACTCATTTATTGCGGAAGGATATTTATGGTAAAATAAAAATGGACTTCTACATTGTCAAGCTCTTCCTAAATATCAGATACCTGAAGAAGGTATTAGAATAGATAAATAGAGGTGTAATAGATATGAGTCGTACCCACGTTGGTCTTGATAATGATTTCACGAACTATATAGAAAATAATAATTTTGAAATGACAATTTTCACTGAATTTGCTTTACCTTACTATCTTTTAATCAATAGTGGATTTTTCACATTTGAAGCAGATGAAAACTTCATAATCTCCGAAAGTAATAAAAAAAGAAAGGTTGCTTTTCGTATTCAAAGTTTCTATAGAGACGAGCAAAAAGTTCCACTAAGAGAATCTACATTTAAAATTAAACCAAACAAACTAAGTACTGAAAGTTATACATATGGAGTTTTCAATTCTATAATTCAAGTGGCTATTCAATCTTTTAACTCAGAAAAGGAACTAATAAACACCAAATTACAAGAGAAAGAAAGTGATTTTACTACTGATATTAACCAAGCATTTTTAGAATATATTTTATTTAGATACAATGAAACTACTGAAGGAAATCATGTAATTGTTTTTGTCAATATTAAATTGAGCCATAGTGATCACTTCAAAAGTGAGCCACTCTATACATTCCATTTCCCAGTAATGGGGGAGAATGGAAGTTTGGGGAGTATTGGCCCTTCTCGGGCCAATACT
>NZ_QJSH01000024.1 GCF_003426025.1 Paraliobacillus quinghaiensis | reverse complement strand
TCACCAGCGATGTTAGCTGAATCTTGGTATTCTTGACTTGCGAAAGTAAGATTTCCTTCAATTGTTGATGTTTCATGAAGTTGGAAACCATTAGCTTCTACATATACATCACCTGCTAAAGTACCACCTTGGAAGTTCAAGTTTGGACTCTGAACCGTCATTTGTGGAACTGTAACTGTGAAAGAATCTACAATGTTACGATCTTCATCTTGTGTGTAAACAGCGATTTTACGATAAACGTCTTCTTCTTCGTTATCTTTATTGTGGAATTCTCCAGCTACAACGATTTCTTCTTCAAGTGTAATATCACTAAGTGTAGCAATGATCCAAGTACCATCTTCGCTTACTGCATTAGCAAAAGCATCAGCTTCGTTAACAATTGAAGCTGTTGTTACTACATCTGCTTCACCTTCTACAGTAGTTTCACCAGTTACTTCACCAGCGATGTTAGCTGAATCTTGGTATTCTTGACTTGCGAAAGTAAGATTTCCTTCAATTGTTGATGTTTCATGAAGTTGGAAACCATTAGCTTCTACATATACATCACCTGCTAAAGTACCACCTTGGAAGTTCAAGTTTGGACTCTGAACCGTCATTTGTGGAACTGTAACTGTGAAAGAATCTACAATGTTACGATCTTCATCTTGTGTGTAAACAGCGATTTTACGATAAACGTCTTCTTCTTCGTTATCTTTATTGTGGAATTCTCCAGCTACAACGACCTCTTCTTCAAGTGTAATATCGTTAAGTGTAGCGATAATCCATGTACCATCTTCACTTACTGCATCAACAAAAGCATCTGCTTCAGAAACGATTGATGCTGTTGTTACTACATCTGTTTCTTCATTATCGTTACCATTAGTATCTTCAGTAGTATCATCAGTACCACCACATGCTGCTAGTAAAGATACAGAAAGTATCATTGCTAGAAATAATTTGAATTTCATTTTTCGCACCCCTTATTTAAGTATAATTCTTTTTCTTACAGTTAAAATAATAACACACTTCCGTAACTTATAAAACATAAATGTGTGTATATTTAGTGAAAATATGAGCAAGTAATATGATAACACTTAAAAGTATACTAAACAAGCTAATATGTTAAATAGAACCGACGCATTTTAAGTTACCTTTATGAGTATGACTTATTAATACACAAGCTATAGTAATATGGTACAACCTTGTTGAAGGACCATTAAATTAAAACTAAATAAAAGCTATTACTGTTTTAATTAGTAATAGCTTTTGTTATTTTTAAATCATTATACCTATTGTCAGCATTTAATTAGACACTTTCGTAAGCAGCAAGTTAGCCCTTCTTAGCACCTCGACCTCCACGCTTTGATTCCGTATGTTTACGCAAAGAAGCTAGGCGATCTTCAGACTCTTTAAGAAAACGATTCATTTTTGCCTCAAATGATTCTGTATTGTCGCGGTTATTCTTTGGGTTATTATTTTTTTTACGACGGTCTTGTTTTGGATTATCCTTTGCTTTTTTTATCGACAAGCCAACTTTACCATCTTCTCCGACATTAATAACTTTCACAGTAACTTCATCACCGACAGTTAAGTGTTCATTAATATCCTTCACATAATTATCAGCAACTTCACTAATATGAACTAAACCCGTCTTACCTTCTGGCAGTTCGACAAAGGCTCCAAAATTAGTAATACCCGTTATCTTACCCTGTAACTTGCTGCCCACTTCGATTGACATAAAAAAAATGCTCCTCCTTAAGAAATTAGAAAAAGATATACTCCATTTATATTATATCCAAGCAGTAAAAAGTGTGTCAATAAGATGGGTCTTCTTTTGGCAGTTTAAAGATAATTTCGCCCTCTTCAGTAAAAAAGTAGTTTGTCTTTGCGATTTGCAAAACATACTCCTCATCTTCTAATAGCTTAATTTCCTCATCTAACTCTTTTTCTTCGGTTTCTAGTGCTTTCATTTCTACTTGTAGTGCATCATAGTGCTCTTGTTTTTGTGAATACATTACACGTTGGTTAATATGATACGTAATAATACTACCAAAGGTGATTGCTACAATAATGGCAAATAGTATTAGGCGACGGTGAAGTCTCTTTTTCTTCTTACGATGCCTCTCTACATGTGCGTCATATTGTTGCACATATGTAGAATTAATACGAGATACGTTTCGCTCTTTTCGTCCCACCTATCAACTACCTCCTTTATCCCAGTAATTCTTCCACCTCGTTACTATACTATTCTCTATTTTACTATAAATTCCTGCTAAAGAATGTAAGTAATTTTTCGCATTTTTTGGAATAAAGTGTGAAAAAATATTGACTATTATACTTATAGGAATATAAATAATACGTAAGATCATCCAGAAGAGCCAGTATATAAGACGAATTATTAATAAAAAAATAGCAAACAAGAGTTGTATCAGCCACTTTAAAGGCGTAAAAATAATCGTATCAATTATTTGATACACAAAATGATATAGCGCAAGGAAACTAGTAATTATACGCTCTAAAAGACGACAGTAATAAGAAGCAAACAGACTTTGATATGCAGCAAACCCACAAAGCACAGCCAGAAAAATATAAAAACGAACTTCTCCATTATTTACAACAAATAGCAAATAAAATAATATAAGTGTTTGAAGAAGCCAAAAGCTTATTTCCATCATATAATTAAAGATAATATTTTTCTTCCAATAGTCCTCAAAACGACGAAACGTTTCAAGGGCCATACCTAGGTAAACTCCTCCAATAATCATAACTATTATAGTTTGGAATTGTGTTGTCAGGGTCATTTAAACAGCTTACTAAAGAATCCTTTAGCTTTATCTCCCTGTTGTTCATCAATATAAGAGAGTTCAAATATCTTACCTTTAATTGCTACATTCCCTTCGCCAACGTCTAAGTTTTTTATTTGTAAGTTCTCACCACGAATCATAATAAAACCCATGACAGTCTGTAACAAAAATTCTTCATTATCAAAACTATCCACTTCTTTCACGCCACTAATTTCAATACTTCTTCGATTATTTATACGCACTTGATGTTCTTTTTGAGCCACAGTTGATGGATGATGATTATTATTATATTCTTGTACCATAAAAAGTCCCTCCCTTTATCCATATAAGCATATGAAGGGAAGGACAAGTTTAGAACGATTGACTTTACTTAATTGCTTCTTCGTTCTTTACTTTATATAATGTTGTTGCCTCATCTTTCTTGACTGCCTCTCGAAGTGACTCAACTTGAATCGTTAATCGCTTCTGACCAAATTGAATGATAAGCTCATCACCCACCGCTACTGTTGATGATGCTTTAGCCTGATTTCCATTTATGGTAATTCTACCTTGATCGGCTACCTCCTTCGCTAATGTCCGACGTTTAATTAACCGGGAAACTTTTAAAAATTTATCTAGTCTCATAGTATTTATACTCGCTCCCTCTCTATTACTTATTTTTATTTTTAGCTTCATTCCATAATTGATCTAATGATTCAAGTGACATATTTTCCATTTTTAATTTTTTAATCTTTGTTTGATCTTCTATATAGTGAAAACGACTAATAAACTTTTGGTTTGTCTTTTCCAAAGCAATTTCACTACTAATTTTATAATATCTTGCTAAGTTGACAATAGCAAACACTACATCTCCAAATTCTTCTTCTATTTCTTTAATAGTACCATTTTCAATTGCACTTTTTATTTCACTTAGTTCTTCCTCCACTTTATCCCATATATCTGCAGGGTCTGTCCAATCAAAACCAACTTTTGCTGCTTGTTTTTGTAATCCTTCCGCTCTTATCAATGGAGAAGCAGCATCTGGCACACGATCTAATAATGATTGTGTCTTTTCTTTCCCTTTTTCAGATGCTTTAATCTCATCCCAATTTGTTAAAACATCCTGCTCATCTTTCACTTCTACAGTACCAAATACATGTGGATGCCTGCGAATCATTTTTTCTGTAATAGTTTGAATTACTTCGTCAATCGTAAAATACCCCGAATCTTCTCCGATTTGGCTATGTAGCATAACCTGCAACAATACATCACCAAGCTCATCAATAATGGCATCATCATCTTCTTGGTTAATTGCATCAATTAATTCATATGCTTCCTCTATTAAATACTTGCGTAACGTTTGGTGTGTTTGCCTTCTATCCCACGGGCAACCATTGGGACCACGCAATTGGTTGATCACTTCTCGCAAACGGAAAAATTGATGATTCAACTCCGTGCTACTAACTGGTGGAACATAAATACTAGTCAAGTTACTTAATACAACACTCTGATCTAACTCTACTAAAGGAATTGTTTGTATTTTTTCCCATTCACTTCCTACTGCATCTGCAATTGTAACAGGATGATCTGGCATGAGATCCTCTAACAATGTTAGTTTTACTTCAGATGCAATAAAGCCATCATAGACTTGACAGAAAATAATATGGTTTTGATAATTAATTTGACTACGCTTAAAATTGGTTCCATCTAAAAATTGAAATCCATCGATTGGATCAATTTTTAGACTAGCAAATATTGCATCTAAGTAACTTTGTCCTCCGATAATCTCAACTTCTACGTCGTTCTGTTCTAATAATAGTTGGACAGTTTTTTCTGCAAGCATTGGGTGACCTGGAACAGCATATAAGATAACTCCATTTTTTATTGCAGCTTCTATTAACTGCGTAACAATCGTGTGATAGACTTGTTCAAATTGATCATATTCTTCATACACTTCATCAAACGATGTAAAGTTAACACTTTCTTCTTTTAATTTTTCCAATACAGGATGGTCAAGCGTTCGTAAATAGGTTGGTACTTTCCGTTCCGTTAACTTACGATAAATTCCTAAAGGGAGCTGATCAATGTCACCTGCTCCTAAGCCGATCACTTCAATTTTTGCTGTCATATTCATCTCTTACTCCCTTCACAATTTTTAAAAATATGTTGCTAAATGGTAATAGTTGTATTTCTCTTATAGTAAACGCTTTTAAACGAATTAATAAGAAAAAATAAATGCAGAAACCTATAATAATATTGAATAAAACATATCCTAGGTAGTCTATTCGTGATGTAACCTGTAGAAGGCTCATACCAAAGTAGTTCATACCTATTATAAAAATAAGCATTCCACTAATAGCCTGGAAAAATTGCAGCCATGGCACATTAATTATTTTATGGTTGGGTATTTCTTTTTTAAGTTGGTGGAGATTAAGAAAGAACACACTTGCTGCACCAACCACTGTCGCGCATGCACTGCCTGTAATACCATATATCGGTACCAACCACAGATTTAGTAGGCCTTTCATGACTACACCAAAAACGATAATAAGTGCTGTTCGATACGCAAAACCTAATCCTTGTAAGATAGTTGCTGTTGTAATGCTTAAAGATGCAAATATAATTGTCACAGATAAGATTTGCAAGCTAAAGGTGCCTACAGCATCTTTAAATAACAAGATATTAGCTTGAGGGAATAGAGCAATCAGACCTGCAGCAGCACCAACGGATAAATATAAACTAAATTTCCATGCACTTTGTATGTATGAAAAAAATTGGTTAGGATCCTTTATTAAGCGCTGTTTCGTAATTGATGGCAATAAAGCAAGTGCTTGAGCAGAACCAACTACGATTCCCAGTTGCACCAACGGTTGTCCCCGGTCAAAAATCCCTTTCCATGCTTGTGCTTCTGTTAACGAGATACCACTTTTAATAAGGTTGGAAACCAAAGTAAATGCATCAGCAAACTGAAATAGAAGTAGTAACATATGGTTAATAGTAATCACCATACCATAAACAAAAATAATTCGAACCATATAACCCCAGTCAACGGAATGTTTCTCTACTTTTTCTAACTGTTTCCTATGCTTTAACCAAAAAAGAATGAGTATTAGGAAAGCCCCTATTGCACCAACAAACGAAGCAATTGCTGCACCTGTTCCAATCATATATATAGATTGCTGCTTTGTCACAACTACAATAGCAGTCGTTATAATAAGCGTTACACGGACTAATTGCTCCATGATTTGCGACGTAGCAGTTGGCACCATATTATTATGCCCTTGAAAAATCCCTCTTAAGCTTGCAACAAAGGGAATAACTAAAAAAGTAAGCCCACTAACTCTGAGTGGTTGAATTAATGCCACATCACCCATTATTTTTGCAATTATTGGTGCTGCAAAATAGATACCAACTGTGAAACTTACTGAAAATATAAAAATCAAACTAAAAATAGAGTAATATATAGATCTTGGTAATAATCCATTTTTTCCTTCATTTTTTTCTGCCACAATTTTTGAAATTGCTGTTGGAAATCCGTATAACGCAAGCATTGTCGCAATACCTAAAATTGGGTAGATTTGCTGGTAAATATAAAAACCCAAATCTCCTGTTATATTTTGCAGCGGAATACGGTAACCAGCACTTAGCACCTTACTTATAATGCCTGCCATAGTAATTAATAAGGCACCTTTAAAAAATTGTCTATTAGTATTTTGGTCCATAATCGTGCGCCTTTCTATAAATAACGTCCTTCTGTCTAGTTGACATTATAGCATAATTTGAAACGCCCCTCAGTTCAGAATGCTACTTAAATTGGATCCGAATACCCTTGAACCCATTACTTCCTCTATCCCCTGTTAATAATCGATAAACTTTTTAAAGAATAACGTATTATTGATATAAAAAATACATTATGACGTAAAATAGATATACTGCCCATTAGGACTGTGAAGATGGGAATTTCGATTTGCACAAAAAAAAACCTCTCTATTCAATCGAATAGAGAGGTTTACTTTACTTAGTTCACTTTAACAAAGCCGCCTTGATTTTCTTTTACTTGACCTGCTACAACTGCAACAGATTGACCCTCTTGAAGGTTTGTAAAGATAACTGGTGTTACCGTTGATTCAGCATTTTTAGCAATGTAGTCTAAATCTACTTCCATCAAGACGTCACCTTTTTTCACTTCTTGGCCTTCTTCTGCTATTTGCGTGAAACCTTCACCTTTCAATTTCACAGTATCAATTCCGATATGAATTAAAATTTCTAATCCATTTTCAGCTTGAATTCCAATTGCATGCTTCGTAGGGAATATATTTAAAATCTTTCCGTTAACTGGCGCTACAACTTTTCCGGCAGATGGTTTAACTGCAAAACCATCACCCATCATTTTTTGTGAGAAAACTTGATCTGGCACTTCAGTTATTGGTAAAATTTCACCAGCCATTGGACTGCTTAAATCTATTTCCCCGGAAATATCACAAGCTTGTGCTCCATTTCCTTGTTCATCTTCTTTTACTTCTTCTTTCTTGCGTGGTGTTTTTCCATCAATAATATCTTGCATTTGACCGCGAATCGTATCTGACGCAGTACCAAAGATAGCTTGAATATTATTTCCGACTTCCATTACACCAGAAGCACCTAATGCTTTTAGACGTTTCTTATCAACATTCTTCTTATCCGCTACACTTACACGTAGACGTGTTATACATGCATCTAAGTTCGTGATGTTTTCTTGTCCACCCATTGCTGTAAGAATTTCATATGGACGATCATCTACTTCGCCATCACTATCGCCGATATCCTCTGCTTCATCCTCACGGCCTGGTGTCGCTAGGTTGAATTTCAAAATAACCCAACGGAAACCAAAGTAGTAGATTACAGCGAATACAAGCCCGATAATAATTACCCACCACCAGTCGGTGCGGTTAGGCATAATTCCGAATAAAATATAGTCAATTAAACCACCAGAGAATGTCATTCCAATTTTAACATCAAGTAAGTACATCGTCATAAACGATAGACCTGCAAAGATCGTATGAATACCAAATAAGATTGGTGCTACGAACAAGAATGAGAATTCAATTGGTTCTGTAATTCCTGTTAGGAACGATGTTAATGCTGCAGAACCCATAATACCTGCTACCACTTTTTTACGTTCTGGTCTAGCAGTGTGATAAATTGCAAGTGCAGCTGCTGGAAGTCCAAACATCATGAACGGGAATTTACCTGTCATAAAGTTACCAGCAGTAAAAGGAACACCATCTTTAAGTTGAGCAAAGAAAATTGTCTGGTCACCACGTACTAACTCTCCAGCAGCATTTGTATATTGACCAAATTCAAACCAGAAAGGTGAATAGAAAATGTGGTGTAAACCAAATGGTATTAAAGCTCTTTCAATTACACCAAATACAAATGTTGAGATTGCTCTGTTTGTGTCTAACATTACATATGATAATGCGTTTAAACCTTCTTGTGCAAAAGGCCACACAAAATACATGATAATACCTAAAATTAATGACGTAAACGCTGTAATAATAGGAACAAAACGCTTACCAGCAAAGAAACCTAAAAATTGTGGCAACTCAATATTGTAGTATTTTCTATACATATACGAGGCAAGTATACCGACAATAATACCGCCAAACACACCAGTTTGTAAGGTGTTAATACCTAGCATATTCGTATATGCTGGATTATTTGCTGCCATATCCGCTGTAACGTTACCAAACACGCCCATCGTTACATTCATAATTAGATAACCGATGATCGCAGCTAGTCCTGCTACACCATCTCCTTTAGAAAGCCCGATCGCTACACCAACCGCAAACAGCAACGGCAAGTTAGCAAATACAATTCCACCAGCGGCCGCCATTACTTCTAATACTTTTAGAACTCCTGGATTAGCGAACCATGTGAACTGTTCTATCCATTGATCTTGTGCAAAACTTGTACCAAATGCAAGTAAAATACCTGCGGCAGGTAGTAACGCAACAGGGAGCATAAGTGCTTTCCCTATTTTTTGTAGTGTACCAAATAAGTTTGACATTACGAATTCCTCCTTTTTATTTTAGTAATGCAGACTCTAGTTTGTGTAAAAATTTAAAAATAATGAATGGCAATAGCATTTTTAATAATTTAATAAAGCTTTTGGGTCAATTTTTAAACACAAAAAAGACATGAGCAAAAATTTTCAGGTGACAACGGATACACGAATCCCATTGATAACCTAAAAACTATTTACTCATGCCTGATCGTATCAGTAACACGTAACTAGATTTTATCAGTTAAACGCTGTAAATGAATCGTCAAATATAAGACTTCTGTTTCATCTACTGGCCTATTTAATTGTTTCTGCATTACTTTTATCAACTTCCAAGCTAAATTATAGCATAAAGGATATGTCATTTTCAACATTTCTGCTAAAGTTTTTTGTCTACCAAGTTGTTCTCCTTGATAGACACGCTCAATTGCACGGTGCAAGTGCTGGATTAATCGGTTATAATCCATATTTCCCTTTTCTAACTTCACCTCTAAATTTTCTTCAATTACGTTAACCATTTTTGAAATTAATTTGTGATGTTTATTAATATCGCGTAGTGATTTATCAGTGACTGCACTATGGATGTGCAACGCAATAAACCCTACTTCCCCATCAGGAAATGGAACATCTAAACGTCCCTTTATTTTTTCAACTACTTCTGTTGCAACCTGATATTCCTTTGGGTATAACGACTCTATTTCAAATAAAAAAGGGTTATTAAATTGAATACTTTTATGCACGCGATTAATTGCAAACGCCAGGTGATCTGTTAAAGCAACATGAATATGCTCATTTAAAGATTGACCCATTCTTTCTTCTATAAAAAACATAATTTCATTAAAAAAACTAATTAAGTCTTGATCAATATGATCTAATAAGTGCATATACTGTTCTTTTTCTTGTGCATCTTTTAACAAGAAGGTTTTCTCAGCTTGTTCGGATGGGACGGTGTCTCCTTTATCTCGATTAAAACCGATTCCCTTTCCAATTAAAACAACTTCTTGGTAGTCTGGATGCGCTGCAATAATAACATTATTATTCAACACTTTCTCTACAATAAGCTTTTGTTCCATAATAATCCCCCAGAGCTATGCCATTTCAACACCCTATTTCTTATCCTATATGGAAACGCTATAATTGACAAGTGTTATCTAAGTTTAATTATAAAAAGTGATAGGCGGGTTTGATTAACAATCGCCTATCACTTAATCAGTCAATGCGTTATTCCATTTGCCTAGCTAAAAAGCTTGCAGCAGTTTCTACCGCCTTTTGTTCCACTGTTGAAACAAGAGAGTCTTTAGAAAAAAGTACCACACATCCAATTGGATCACCATTAGCAATAATTGGTTGCATAACATAAGACGTATCTATTGGATCTTGATCTGCCACCAATTCCAATGCTATTTTTTCTGGCTTCATTACACCAGTACGATCCTCCATTACCTTTTCAATCATGGAAGAGATATTCTTTCCTAAGTAATCTTTTTTGGATTCGCCTGAAACAGCGATATAAGTATCCCGGTCACAAATCAAAACAGGATTTCCAATTGAATCAAATAAGGCCTCTGCATATTCTTTCGCAAAATTACCAAGTTCACGAATTGGTGAATATTTCTTTAGAATAACTTCTCCTTCCCGATCGACAAAAATCTCTAGCGGGTCACCTTCCCGTATTCGCAATGTTCTTCTAATTTCCTTTGGTATGACTACCCTTCCCAAATCATCAATACGACGCACGATTCCAGTTGCTTTCATTTAAGTATAGCCTCTCTTTCTTTGATGATCTACCTTCTGGCATTGTTTCTACCTTATAACGTGTTCTTTTTGAACAACCTCTTATGGGATAATGAAACAGAAATAACCAGTTGTGGTATTAGTATGGTTAGTTACCAAAAGAACTATACATCTTTTTTAGCGTCGTCTTGTTGCATATCGCCTAAATTTTCCATGAAGCTAATAACGAGTTCATATCGATTTGAGAAGGTTTTCTGATCGAATTGAAAGCTAACTTTTAAGCATTGATTATCTGTTCCTAACTGTACCATTCGTCCAAATTTGTTTGCATACTCAAATAGCTTCTCACCATTAATTTTTTGGCTTACTTTCTCTTCAACTAACATATCTATTTTTTTCTTTTTCTCTTTAATTGATTTTATACGGTGTTTTTTGGAAAGTACCCTCATGTTTGTTACATCGAATAAGTTTGCAACTTCATCGGGATAATCACCAAAACGATCAATTAATTCCTCACGAATATCTTCTATATCTTCTTTAGTACTTGCTGATTGAAACCGTTTATATATATCAATCTTTTGTTTCCCATCTGGAATATAGCTATCTGGAATATATGCTTCAATTGAAATATTTAATTCTGGTTCAAAAGGTTTAATCTCTTCACCTGTTTTATCTTCTTTCCGTTTATCTATTGCATCTTTTAACATTTGAGAATACATATCAAATCCTACTGAGTCAATAAAACCATGCTGCTGTGCTCCCAGAATATTTCCTGCTCCACGAATGGATAGATCGCGCATTGCAATTTTAAAACCAGAACCTAATTCGGTAAATTCTTTAATTGCCTGCAAACGTTTCTCAGCAACTTCTGTTAAGACTTTATCTCTTTGATAAGTAAAGTATGCGTATGCTATCCTATTACTTCGTCCTACTCGGCCACGCAGCTGATAAAGTTGACTTAATCCCATCCGATCAGCATTAGCGACAATTAGTGTATTAACGTTAGGAATATCTACACCCGTCTCAATAATTGTTGTACTAACAAGTACATCATACTCCCCTTCTAAAAATCCTAGCATAACATTTTCTAGTTCAGATTCATTCATTTGACCATGAGCTACAGCTACCCGGGCATCGCCTACTAGCATACTAATCTCCTGTGCTATGCGTTCAATATTTTCAACCCTATTATATAGAAAGAATACTTGTCCTCCTCGACTCATCTCTCGCTCAATTGCTTCACGTAAAAAGACAGGATTATATTCAATAACATACGTCTGAATTGGAAAACGATTTGCTGGTGGCGTCTCAATAACAGACAAGTCTCTAACACCAAGCATTGACATATGCAAAGTTCTCGGTATTGGTGTAGCGGTCAAAGTTAAAACATCAACATTTGTTTTTAATTGCTTAATTTTTTCTTTGTGCTTCACACCAAAACGTTGTTCTTCATCCACGATCAATAAACCTAAATCCTTATAATGGACATCTTTAGATAAAATTCGATGTGTTCCTATCACAAGATCAACAAGCCCTTTTTTTAGATCATCTAATGTTTTATTTTGTTGCTTTCGTGTACGAAAACGACTCAATAAGCCAACATTAATTGGATAATCTTGAAAACGTTCCATAACTGTCTCATAGTGTTGTTGTGCTAAAATCGTTGTTGGTACTAAAATTGCTACTTGTTTCCCCTCTGTTATTGCTTTAAAAGCTGCTCGAATTGCAACTTCTGTTTTGCCATAGCCAACATCACCGCATAATAAGCGATCCATTGGTCTTACTCTTTGCATATCCTGTTTAATTTCTTCTATACAACGCAACTGATCTTCAGTCTCTTGATAAGGAAATGCATCCTCAAATTCACGTTGCATAGCAAAATCCTCTGAAAAAGCATGACCCTTAGCAGCTTCTCTCTCGGCATAAAGCTTAATTAAATCATCAGCAATATCTTCTACTGTAGACTGAACTTTACTTTTTACCTTTTTCCACTCTGTACCACCAAGTTTATAAAGTTTAGGTTCTTTACCTTCAGATCCCACATATTTTTGTACTAAATCAATTTGGTCAATCGGTACAAACAACTTATCGTCGCCTGAGTATTTTAGTAACATAAAATCCTTATGCACATTATTTACAACTAAAGTCTCAATACCTATAAAACGCCCAATCCCATGATGGGCATGTACAACATAATCACCAACTTTTAATTCTTGATAATTTTTAATTCGTTCCGCATTGGAGATCTTCTGCTTTCGTTTGGGCCGAGCTGTTGTTTTCTTAAACAGTTCATTCTCAGTTAGAACAGCTAGTTTATGCAGTGGTAATTCGAAACCACCACTAATCCCACCAATCATAATTACAGGTTTTTCAGCAGGCAATTTGATTGTTTCATCGCCCATAATCGCTTGCATTCCATAATCATCTAGAATCGATTGCACCTTTTCCACTCGCTGCGCATTAGGTACATAAATAATAGTAGTGTAATCACCTTTTTTCCAACGTTCCATTTCATTTTGCAGTAAATTCATTTGCCCATGAAATTCTTGCATGACACGACAAGACATATTCACGATATTTTGTGGAGTAGTATTTGGCACATGACGTAAAAATACAGACAAATAAACTTTTGAGTGATCCATTTTTTGCAAAACATCATGCCAATCATACGAAATCGATAAATCTTGTACCATTTTATTTGACTCTAACATTGTTTGATGCCATTGTGCTTCTTCTTGGTCTAAGTGAGTTGCTGTCTCCTGAATACGGCTCATCTCATCCAAAACAACAAAACCATCTTTCGGTAAGTAGTCTAGCAAACTAGCTGGGTTTTGATAAAAAAAGCCGCTATACTTATACATCTCTTGAAACCGCTCATGTTGTTTCATACGATCAATATCATAACTAATTATTTCAGAAAGAGTCTCTTTAGCCTCTCCGTTTTTGATTTTCTTCAAAGATGTTGCTAGAGATGTTTCAAGTCTATGTGCTCCAGCAAGTATATCCTCATTCGTTAACAAAAGTTCTGTCACTGGCTGAATTATAATATTGTCTATTTTTTTCAATGACCGTTGTGAGGATGCATCAAAAAAACGAATAGAATCAACTTCCTCATCGAATAACTCAACACGAATTGGATTATCTTCTGTAATTGGATACATATCGATAATCCCACCTCGTATACTACATTCACCTGGACTGGAAACCATGTCTACTCGTTCATAACCCATTTCAACTAGAGTTGTCATGTACTTTTCTATTGAAATCTCTTCTCCAACTCGGAAATTCAACTGATAATTATCCCAATATTCTTTAGGAGGTAAAATTCGCTTCAGAGCAGCTACGGGTGCAACAATAACACCATTTCCATTTTCCGACCACTCCGTTAATGCCGTGATTCTCTGACTTCTCAGTTCTGGGCTGGCAATTGCAATTTCTGACGCAACCAACTCATTTACCGGATAAAGGTACACATTATCATGATCTGATAATTCTACTAAATCATCATACATTTGCTGCGCTTGTGCTAACTGATGTGTAACAAGTAATATTGGCTTATTAACTGCCGACTGCAAAATAGAGACCAGCACACTACGTGCAGACCCTGATAATCCACTAATTAGCTGCTCATTTAACCCTGATGTCACACCTGCAATTACCGAATTTATATCATCATGGTTATGTAAATACTCCTTTATTGCTTTCATTTCTTCTCCCCCTAAAACGATACACATATATCGCTTTATTTCCTACCTGTACATCTACAACACTATAACGTACAAAAATGCCTTGGTTAATTAAACCAAAGCAACTTAGCTTATATCTTTTTAATTAATTATAAGAACACTCCAACTTTGGCGCAAAGTGTTGTAATATAAATTACTATTGTATGAAAGAATCTAATGCGTGGTAATCAGGATTCTGTTCTAATGTATCTTGACAATCTTCACAAATAGTTTTTATTTCAATGTCTCCATTAGATAGATATTGAATCATCTCTTTTCTATCTTCAACAGATAAATGTTGCAACCCTAAAGCATTGGTTTCTACATATTGATGATCCAATGTACCCAAAATATGATTACAATGATGACACTTATATTTAATAGCCATACTAAACCCTCCAACAGTACTTTCTCTAAATATAGTTTCACCGTTAGTAGGTTATTTATACATCCTATTCTATTGTATGACTACTAATTAAATTCATTCATTACTTCATGAAACGGCTTTTTCATCCATGATTCACAAGCATCTGCCGCTTTTTCAATACTATCTTTAACCATCAAAGCCTGTTCCTTATTAAACTTCCCTAGCACATGATCAACAACAGACATACCAGCAATTGGTCGATCGACCCCAACACGCAATCGATTAAAATCTTTTGTCCCTAAATGCTCTATAATCGATTTTATTCCGTTATGTCCACCATGTCCTCCTTTTTGACGTAGACGAATTTTTCCGGTAGGTAAGTCTAAATCATCATAAACAACAACAATATCTTTTTCCTCTAATTCATAATAGTCCATTAGCGGCTTTAACGATTCCCCTGACAAATTCATATAGGTTTGCGGCTCTAATAAAATAATTTTTTCTTGATTAACTGTCTCCATTGTATAATGACCATTAAACTTTTTTTTATTTAAATCCCATTCATTTCTTCTAGCGATTTCATCGATAACCATAAACCCAATATTATGACGTGTTTTTCTATATTTTCTTCCTGGATTACCTAATCCAACAATACATTTCATATTTGTTCACATTCCTTATATACAATTTCCAATCTATTCTTATTGTACTGATTTTCTATTAAAAAATAAAGCAACATTATAGAGCAATTATTTATACAAAGAAAGAAGCTTGGACTACTAAGGTCCAAGCTTTCTCTTCTAACTCATTCTTCTTCGTCATCTGACTTTTCATTTATTACTTCTGGCTCTTTATCTTCATCTTCGTCTGATTCTTCTACCGGCTCTGCATCTGGAGCAGATACTGTTACGATTGTTGTATTTTCATCTTCTAGAATTTCGTAGTTTTTACCCTCTTTTAAATCTGAAACCATGATACTGTCACCAACTGTTAATGCAGAAACATCAATTTTAATTTCTTCTGGAATATCAGCTGGTTTAGCACGCACAGCCAATTCATATAATGGTTGTTGCAAGACACCGCCCTCTTTAGTGCCTTCCGCTTCACCGTCTAAGTGAATAGCTACTGATACGTCCATCTCTTGTGACATATTAACAATATAGAAATCCGCATGGATTAACTCATCTTTAATTGGTTCAACTTGATATTCATGAAGCATTACATCTACAGATTGTCCTTCTACATCAAGTGAAATAATTGCGTTTTTACCCTCATCACGTACAGTTTTTAATAAATCAATGCTGTTAACGGAAACTGTTTGTGGCTCTTTATTATTTCCGTATATGACTGCTGGAATACGCCCTTCTTCTCTTATTTGTTTCGTATACGATTTCTGATAATCTTCTCTACGCTCTGCTTTTAGTTTTACTGCCATGTCCTTCAACCTCCAATAATTTTCACTACTGACTACTGTAGAACATATTTCCCTATTCCATACATCATTAAACCTATTTTTAAAAATTAATCAAATAAAACACTTACAGACAACTGTTCATGGACACGAATAATTGCTTCACTGATTAATGGTGCTACTGATAATGTAACAACTTTTTCTGATTGTTTCTCTTTTGATAACGAGATAGAATTTGTAACAACTAATTCTTTAATAGCTGAATTCCCAATCCGATCCATTGCAGGTCCTGATAAGACAGGATGTGTACAGCACGCATACACCTCTGTTGCACCATTTTCAATTAATGAGTCTGCAGCTAACGTAATTGTACCAGCTGTATCAATTATATCATCAATTAAAATAGCTGTTTTCCCTTGAACATTCCCAACAATGTTCATCACTTCCGCAACGTTAGGACGAGGTCGGCGTTTATCAATAATCGCAATTGGTGCTTTTAAGCGATCAGCTAATTGCCTTGCTCTTGATACACCGCCATGGTCTGGAGAGACAACAACTACATCCTCTAAGCCTTTTTCAATCCAGTAATCCGATAAAATAGGAACACCAACTAATTGGTCAACTGGGATATTAAAGAAACCTTGTATTTGTGGTGCGTGTAGATCTAGTGTAATTACACGTGATGCACCCGCTACTTGTAATATATCTGCTACTAGTTTAGCTGTAATTGGCTCTCGAGCTCTTGCCTTTCGATCTTGTCTTGCATATCCATAATACGGAATTACTACGTTAATCGTTTTAGCTGATGCACGTTTTAATGCATCAACCATTATTAATAGTTCCATAATATGCTGATTAACAGGACCACTAGTTGATTGTACCACGTAGACATCACACCCACGTACACTTTCCTCGATATTAATTTGAATTTCTCCGTCACTGAATGACGTAACAGAACATTCTCCTAATGGCACACCTATTTGGTCTGCAATCTCTTTTGCTAAATCCGGATTCGAATTTAGTGTAAAAACTTTCAAAAATGCATCTTGATATCCCGTTGACATTTAGTCAAACCTCCATTAGTGTTTTAAAATTTATTTTTTTATTTTCTTTGCATAGCCTGATTTATTTTCTTGTTTTGTTCGTGCAATTGATAATGCTTCTGCTGGCACATCTTTATTAATCGTAGAACCTGCCGCAACAAGAGCACCTTTACCAATTGTAACAGGAGCAATTAGATTCGCATTACAACCAATAAATGCTTCATCTTCAATTTTTGTCAGATATTTATTTTTACCATCATAGTTCACTGTAATTGTACCACAACCAACATTTACATTTTTTCCAATATCCGCATCCCCTATATAACTTAAGTGTGACACTTTACTAGCCTGTTGGATTTTAGTTTTCTTAATCTCAACAAAGTTTCCAATTTTGACCTCATCTTCAATCAATGCTTCCGGACGAATATGAGCAAAAGGGCCAATCTGGACACTACTCCCTATTTGGCTGTCTTTCGCAACACTTTGCTTTATAATAGTGTTTTTCCCAATTTGACAATTATTAATCTCTGTATACGGACCAATAATACTATCTGATCCAATAGTAGTTTCTCCCATAAGAATACATCCTGGTTCAATTACAACATCACTTTCAATCGCAACATCTGGACCAATGTATGTTTGATCAGGATCAATAATCGACACACCGTTTTTCATGTGTGCTGTATTAATTCTTTTCTTCATCAATTTTTCCGCTTTAGCTAGCGCGATACGATCATTAACACCAATTGTCTCATCAGCATCTTCAGTTTGATAAGCTGCAATCTTTTCACCAGATTGTTTAATAATTTCCATTACATCAGGTAAATAATATTCACCTTGCGCATTGTCATTTGACACTTGTTTTAAGGCTTGGAATAATGTTTGGTTATCAAAGCAGTATGTTCCTGTATTAATTTCATTTACAGCTAACTGCTCGGGAGAAGCATCTTTATGCTCGACAATTTTTGCAACGTCATCATTTAAATCTCTAATTACACGTCCATATCCACTAGGGTCTTGAATAGTTGTCGTAAGTACAGTTGCTTTAGCTTTAGTCTGCTTGTGATGATCAAACAGCGCTTGTAGGGTTTCTTTGGTTAGAAGTGGGGTGTCGCCACAGATAACAAGCGTATCACCCTCTGCATCCTGTAACAGTGATTCCGCTTGTTTTACAGCATGGCCCGTACCTAATTGTTCTTCCTGCGTTACAAAAATTGATTGATTTCCAACTTGATCTTTTACTTTTTCTGCCCCAAAACCAACCACAGTAATAATTTTCCCCAATTGTAATACTTCTAATTGATTTATTACGTGTTGTACCATTGGACGTTTCATTACAGGGTGTAAAACTTTATACAATTTAGATTTCATACGAGTCCCTTGTCCCGCCGCAAGTACAACAGCATATTTATTTGACATGAAGTATACCCTCCGTTCAATATGTATCTAGTTATAGTCAAAATTCTGTATTATATTAAAAATTTATATCCATTAACGAATATATCTTAAAACCCTCGCTATTTCAACACTGATAGACGACATTTCTATTCTTTCTCGTTTTTCAGAAAACAAAAAAGTCTAATCATCATAGATTAGACTCTCTCTGTCCCTTATTAAACACTTTTAGGACGCCCCTGCTCCTTCGTATTCCACTTCCACTTCTAACTCTTCTACCTGATGATACTGCGCTAATACAGCCTCTTGTATTTTCGAGCGCGTACCTGAATTGATTGGGTGCGCAATATCCCGAAACTCTCCATCGGGAGTCCGCTTTGAAGGCATTGCTACGAATAAACCATTGTTGCCGTCAATAACACGAATATCATGCACGACAAACTCCTGATCTAACGTAATAGAAGCAATTGCTCGCATTCTTCCCTCGGTATTCACGCGGCGTAATCTAACGTCTGTAACTTCCATTATGTTCACCACCTTTTCCCATAGAACTTATTAGGATAAATTCAACAAAAACATAGGAATTCCTGCTTATTTTTAAAAATTTTAAAAAATATTTTTTTATTTTTATGTAAGTTGCCAAAATTCCGCCACTATTGGAGGGAAACGTTTACATTAAGACGTGTTTTAACAGCATTTTTATACCAATTTAAGACAAAGATTGACCAGAAAAACTTTTATGAATTTTTATTTATTTTAAAAGTTTGTGCTAAGTTTTTATAAAATACGCATTAAGAACCTAAACCATTTAGTCAGCAAATGGATGACACTCGTTGAAAATACTAAACGATTTTCTGCGTGCCATGTCATTTCACTGAAGCATACCTTGTCTTGAGGCCCGACAAGGGTCATGCAGGCGTTGTCCGACAAGGTTACGTTACTAATTAATGCGCATTTTCTATCAACTAAGAATAAAAGTTATATTTATAAAATGACCTTTATTGATTAAAAAAGTTACCCTTATGAACTTCGATTTGTTGGTTGCGAACATCAACATTGGTAATTTGGACAAGTGATGTATATTCCTCTACTACACGCTCATCCTCTTCATCTTCCGCTTCTGCTAATACACCTATTGCCGCTACGTGCGCATCAAATTCCTTTAGCAGGTTCTTTATACCATCGATTGTTCCCCCTGCTTTCATGAAATCATCGATAACACAAACTGTAGAACCTTGTTTTAAACTACGTTTAGTTAATACCATTGTTTGAATTTTCCTTGTAGACCCTGAAACATAATTGATACTAACCGTAGATCCTTCTGTTATTTTCGGGTCACGTCTGACAATCACGACTGGAACATTTAGAAATGTTGCTACAGCATAAGCTAACGGTATCCCTTTAGTTGCAACGGTGACTATCGCTTCAATACCTAATGATGAAAATCGGCTTGCAAACAATCTACCTATTTCTCGTATTGTGTCTGGTTCTCCCAAGATATCACTCATAAATAAGTAACCACCTGGTAGTAATCGTTCTGGATCTTCTAAGCGACGACATAACATCTCAATAAATGTTTCACTTTTATCATTGGAAGATTGGGGTATGTAACGCACCCCTCCTGCTGCACCAGATACAGACTCTAAATAACCAATACCTTCTTCTTGAAACATTTTATTCATAATTGCTAAATCCTCACTTATCGATGATTTAGCTGCATTATATTGTTCTGAAAAAAATGGCAATGAAATCAACTGCATGGGATTTTCCAGAATATAATATGTCATTCCTATTAACCGGTCACTTCTTTTCATTTCCTACACCTCAAAAACCGAATATTTTGAAATAAATATAACATTATATACGTGTTTATTCAAGTCCTTACGAATATCCCAGTATGCGAACTACATATACTTCCTCACAAAAACCACGTAAGCTGTTATAAATGCGATCAGCCCTACTTTCTTGTTGAACAAGCGAGAACACAGTTGGACCGCTGCCACTCATCACAACCGCATCTGCACCAGATGATATCATTTTTTTCTTTATTTGTTGCACTTCTTGATGCATAGGCAAAGTAACCGACTCCAACACATTACCAAGTCTATTAATTAAACCTTTATAATTATTTGATTCTATGGCTTGAATCATCCCTTGAGTATCTGGATGGACTAGATCAGCTAAATTCAAGTGTTGATAAACGTTTTGAGTTGATACTCCCATATCTGGCTTTGCAAGCACTACCCAGCATGGAGGAGGTGCAGGTAATTCAGTAATTTTTTCTCCTTTTCCTTGAACAATTGCAGTGGAGTTGTACACACAAAACGATACATCAGATCCAATGTTTGAACCTAGTTCCGCAAGTTCACCTTTAGGTATTTGTAATGACCATAATCGATTCAAACCACGCAAAGTAGCAGCTGCATCACTACTCCCTCCTGCCAGACCTGAAGCAACAGGAATGTTTTTCTCGATTTTTATTTTAACACCTTTAGAGATTTGATAGGTGTCTTTTAACAACTTAGCTGCGCGATATGCAAGATTTCGTTCATCATTAGGAACAAAACGACTTTCTGATTCCATTTCTATTGTATCCGTATCAAGTTCCGTTAATTCTACGCGATCTGCCAAGTCTACTGTTGTCATAACCATTTCAATCTCATGATAACCATCTGGACGTTTACACAATACATCCAAGGACAAATTAATTTTAGCGGGAGCTTTTTCTAAAACATACATATACTTCACCTACTTTTTTCTTTAAGGTAATTCTTGTTAAATTTAACGTTTTTCACAGTTTATCCAATGATACCATACTATATATTAAAAAAAGAGACAAACCCTATTAGGATTTGCCTCTTGCTAATTGTTCTTCAGCCATTTCTACAGCTCGTTTTACCATATTTCCAGCATCTCTTGCTTTGATACCGCCCCAGCCTTCACTTTGAACGGTGTCGTAAAAACCTAATTCCTTGGCAATCTCTTCCTTTAATCGATCGGACATAATGCCTCGACGTCTGCTCATGTTAGAGACCGCTCCTTTCTGGTTTGAATAGGCCGACACTAATAGTATAAACAAGAAACTTCAAATAAACACAGTAAAATGAATGCAGGAATAGTATAATTATCTATCCTTAACAAAAAAATAAAAAAAGCAGCAAACTCTATATGTTTACTGCTCTCCTACTGCCATTGCCGGCGCTGTTGTTGCAATCGTTCTGTCTTCGATGAAGTTCAACTCTACTGTTGCTGTCAAAATATCTGCATAACTATAAGAAACTCGTTCAAATGCATTCTCCGCTTGATCCAAAGCGACAATGAATACCGCTGGATAAGTTTCAGCTAGCGTACCATAACGTTCTACTGTCTTTCTTCTTCCACCATTGGCCGTTAGCTTTAAACGTTTGCCAATCTGACCATCAAGACCTCGTTTGATTTCGACTAATGTTTTCACCAATATACTCCACCTCACTAAGAATAGTATACCATATGCTTGTATTAACGTCAATAAAATATTTTATTATAACAATATGATTAATCGTTTGTCAACATAATAATTTATTAACGATCCGTTAACACATATCTTTTCACAAAAGTGTAAAAATATGTACATAAAAACAAAGAATAGTTATTAACACCATTCCTTGTTTTTTTAACAACGTCTATTCTATATCAGATTCTTCAATATATGGCATCCCCGTCCGAAGTAAACCTCTTGTCTCTATTCCACCTAACCCTTTATCTCCAGTTAGTGTATTTCGTAATGCATCATGGACACTTACCTTATCCATAAAAGATGTATAAGCCACCTTTGCGGTTATATAAACTGGATCTAATGCATGTATATTAATACGTGATGGGGAACTAGCGAAATTGGCACCAGCTCGTATTAAAGATTCAAAATGTGATTGACAAGCACCTGCAAAAATAACTAATTGATCAACATTTGGCACGATTTTACGTGCTTCCCTAACAGTATCAACAAAATATTTTGAGTGGCGATAAGCTCTTAAGTCCTTTCTCTCGCCCTTGTTTCTTGAATAGGCATCATGACCTGTAATAACAATCATGTCTGGTTGAATTTTCGTAATTAAGTGCCCGATCTCTTGCGACATTTCTTTTTCATCAACATATAGTCCATGTACTTGCAAGCCAATTCGTTGGTAAAGATCAATACATTTCTTTAGATAAAGTCGATCACCATCTAAATGCAGTACGCGTGCAGGTAACTGAAAAAAGTTAGCTGGTTCTTGGTAACCAGAAGTCGATTCATAGGTACGCTTTTCCTTCATTAATTGATAATCTTGTCGAAAAAGACGGAATGAATAATCCTCTTTTTCTTTGTCCTTCATCCTGTGCTTTTCGACCTCTCGCTCATGAGCTTTCTTTAAATCCCCTAAATCGGCATCTGCTTCTAATCGAATATCCTCACCATGTAACACAGCTGTTCCATTTGTTACAGCAGTAATTCGAAATAATATGTCATGCTGATAAGAAATTCTTGTGACTAAATCACCAATCGTAAAAGACATTCGTTTTTTCACCTCATATCCACAGTCGAAATCGTTCCTAGGATAGCCTATGTAAAGATGAAAAACTTGTTCCTTAAGGATTGAACACAAGTTTCATTTAAGATGAAAATACGTTTGCCAAATTTGCAAATTCTTTAATTGTTAGAGATTCTCCTCTTCTAGTTCCATCTATTCCTGCTTCTTGTAATTTTAGTTCTAATGCCTCTTTTGTATACTTATCAGAAAAATATCGCACTAAATTATTGCGCAATGTTTTGCGACGTTGCGCAAAACATGCTTGAACTAAGTCAAAGAAAAACGCTTCATCAATAACATCGACTAAAGGCTTCTCACGAAGATTTAAATGTAGCACAGCAGAGTCAACGTTAGGCTGAGGCATAAATACCGTCTTTGGAACTTGCAAGACTACTGAAGCCTCTGTATAGTACTGAACAGCAATGGACAAAGAGCCATAACTTTTTGTATTTGGTACTGCAGCCATGCGCTCTGCGACTTCTTTTTGAATCATAACTGTCATGCTTGATAACGGCAATCGCGCAATTAATAGCTTCATTAGGATAGGAGTTGTTACATAGTAAGGTAAATTAGCTACTAGTTTTAATTTTTTTCCCTCATCAAAATGTTCGTTAATGATTTCGGAAACATCTGCTTCTAAAATATCTTGGTAGACAATTGTGATGTTACTATAATCCCCAAGTGTTTCCTCAAGAATTGGCGCGAGACGTTGGTCAATTTCAAAAGTGACCACTTGATCTGCCCGAAGAGCAATTTGCTCTGTTAGAGACCCCATTCCAGGTCCTATTTCAATAACACCTACATCCTCCGTTACGCCTGCCTTATCCAAGATATTCGTTAAAATGTTAACATCAATAATAAAATTTTGACCTAAACTCTTTTTAAATGAAAAACCATACTTATTTAAAATTTCTTTTGTTTTACTTGGAGTTGCGATTGCCTTTTGTTTAGTCATTCTTCTCCTCCTGTATAATAATCGCCATAGTTTCCTCAAATGTATCTTTTGTAATACGGAACATTTGCAATCGTTTTAATAGCTGTTTCCCATTCACATAACCAATACGTAATACCTCTGTTAGTTTCTGTCTTCTAGCTTTTGCACCAGGTCCTCCGATTAAACCAAAATCAAGAAGATCTTCTCTTGTTATTTCACTTCTATAACTGTCATCTAATTGATAAATATCTGAGAGTGCAGCTTTTATAGTAGCTAGAGATGCATGCTCTATTCCTATACCTTTATCCCTCTTTGCACGCGCCTCTGTTTTTGTTAAAAAAGCATGTTTACAACCAGGCACTGCATTTGAAACAATATGACGTATTCGTTGTCCAGGATAATCAGGGTCGGTAAAAATAATCACCCCACGCTTTTGTTGTGCATGTCTAATTTGATCAAGAATTCGATCATCAACCGCTGATCCATTTGTTTCTATTGTATCTGCATCAATTGCTTGTTTAATTTTTGCTGTATCATCTTTTCCTTCAACTACAATAACCTCTTTAATTTGCACCTTTTCTCCTCCATTATGGTCATTCCATTCGTATTCTAATTATAGTGTCTGAAACGAAAAAATGAAAGGAACTCTATGCGCAAAAAAAATAACACCTTAACCACTAAGGAAAAGGTGTTACATTTATAATTCTTATTCTAAAATTTTCACTTTAACATTTCTAACCCCAAACCTATAGGCTTCACTTTTGGTAGGTACATGTATATCTATTCTATTTCCCTTAATTGCACCACCAGTGTCACCAGCGATTGCATTACCATAACCTTCTACCCATACTTTTGTTCCTAGTGGAATAACATTAGGATCTACCGCGATTACTTTAGCATCTCGATCTTTATTTAAATTAATTCCTGTTCTTGTTATTCCCGAACAGCCAGTGCACTCAGCTGTGTAAGCTGTGGCCTTCATGTATAATGTTTTACCACTTATGTCATCCCCACTACGCGAAGCAAATTGTTGAATTTTCTTCGTTCCGACAGCCACAACACGTTTTTTACTCTCTTTTTTAACTTCTTCACTAACAAGTTTTCTTTCTACTTCTTCTCCATTTTCTAGCGTTACTTCATACTTCTTCTCAACTAAACCAGTTTCTCCGGCATCTACTACCTTTTTTTTGCCTTCTGTTAAATTATTATCCTTTTTAGTAACAGTAGAATAATCTATTTTCTCTTCAACGATATCCGTTACCTTTTCTACACGTGTTATTGTTACAGCAGTGTCTGAGGTAACATCAACAGTTTCTTCTGGTTCTAATCGATCTAACTCATTTAGTTCAATAGATTCTTGAGATAGTAAGTCAGATACGGTGTCTTCCGTGGTCCATACTTGTTTCTCATTTCCACCATCATTTATCGTTACTTGGACAGCTTTATCAAGCGTAATTTGCGTATCATCTTCAATAGCTGTTGATTCTTCAACCGACAAAACATCATGTTCACTTATAGCTATCTCTTTTTCCTCTAAGAATTCTTCCACTGTATCTTTTGTTGTACGATAGGTTTTTTCTTGATCACCAATTGTTAATACAATTTTATTTGCTTTTTTATATGTTATCGACATATCTGCTGTTATAATTTCATCAAAGTCATGTGAAAGTGCATCATGTTCTCCGACAGTTAAATCTAGTTCCTCTAATAAATCCGCCACTGTATCCGCATGTGTGTTTACTGTTTTCTTCTCCCCATCTTGGGTAATTGAAACTTCTATTTCTGTTGCTTCATATACTACAAATCCAACAAATAGAAACAACACTGCTACTGACAGAACAGAGATTACTACCTTTTTTTGAAACATTGGCAATAACTTCAAAAGGTTTTTCATGCTAACTTACCTCCTTCGGTATCCGCCGTTGTATTATATAAACAAGTTCTAGAGGTGTCAAATGATAATTTTTGTAGATAAAACGGCTTAAACCCTGATATATCAACCATTATAACCATTTTTTCTCTATTATTTCATCTTTATTAAAAAAAGGTTACATTTTTGAATTACGTCACAATTCCGTAATATTAGCATGTTTTACATCTTTTCCTTCTAAACCAAATAATCTAAAAGCATTTTGCTTAGTCGCTATTTCTATTTCACTTACTGTTACTTCTCGTAGTTCAGCTATTTTTTCAGCAACTAAAGCGACGTATGCTGGTTCATTTCGTTTGCCTCGATTAGGGTGAGGAGCTAAAAAAGGACAATCCGTTTCAATTAGCAAGCGATCTAATGGCACCATTTTTGCTACCTCTTTTGGTAAAGTTGCATTTTTAAATGTAACTGGACCGCCTAATGAAATGTAAAAGTTCATATCAAGACATGCATTAACATAATCAGTAGAGTCATTATAACAATGCATAATCCCCCCTATGTCAGCAGCGTTTTCTTCCTGTAAAATTGTAATAATGTCCTCTGTAGCTTCTCGATTATGAATTATAATTGGCAAGTTTACTTTACGCGCTAAGCGAATTTGTTTTCGGAAAACTTCTTTTTGTATATCTTTGGGCGACTTATCCCAATGGTAATCTAATCCCATTTCACCTAGTGCTACAACTTTAGGATGCGCACTTAATTCTTCTAGCCATGCCAACTCTTTTTCAGTGAAATCAACTGCATCAACTGGATGCCAGCCGACAGCAGCATAAAAATTCTCATACTCTTCTGCTAATGCAATTGCTTTTGGAATTGTTTCATGGTCAAATCCAACAACAACCATATTGGAGACACCAGCTTCTTCTGCCCTCCTAATTACTTCTTCGCGATCCTCATCAAATTGTCCTACATTTAAATGTACGTGCGTATCAAACAACATATGTCACATCTCCTTTTATTAAAAAGAAAAACGCCTATCTGTCTATCCCTGATAGGCGTTACCCATTTACTGATTACTTCACTACTGAACCGTTTGGTAATGCTTGTTCGACTGTTGCTAGAGAAAGGTTACCCTCTTGATCTTCTCCAGATAGAATCATACCCTGTGACAATTCGCCACGTAGTTTAACAGGTTTTAAATTCGTCACACAAATAACTTTTTTCTCAATCAATTCTTCCGGAGTATAGTGCTGTGCAATACCTGAAATGATTTGTCGTTTTTCAGTACCTAAGTCGATTTGTATTTTCAATAATTTATCTGCTTTCTTTACTTTTTCCACTTGAATAATTTCTGCTACACGTAAATCTAATTTCATAAAGTCATCATAGATAACTTCTTCTTTTACTTCTGGCTTCTTTGTTTCTTTCTTCGCAGGTTCTGGCTTTTTCATCATATCTTTAATCACTTTTGTTTCTTCTTCTACATCAAGACGAGGGAAAATCGCAGCTTTTTTCGTCACTTTTGTACCAGATTTAACAATATCTGTTTGGCTCAAAGTCTCCCATGCCTTATCATTATCGTTTTCAACCCCAATTTGTTCAAAGATACTTGTTGGTGTCTCCGTTAAAAATGGGCGTAAAAGTATAGCAATACGGCGAAGTGCATCAATTAAGTGTGCCATTACGTTACCAAGACGCTCTTTTGTCGCTTCATCTTTCGCCAAAATCCACGGCTGTGTTTCATCAATATATTTATTGGTACGACTTATATATTTCCAGATAGATGTAAGAGCAACACTGAACTCCATCTTATCCATAGACGATTCTACACTTTTAATCGTTTCTTGTGCTAGTGCTTCTAATTGTAGATCAAACTCATCTGTTCCAGTTTGAAACGCAGGAATCTCCCCATCAAAATACTTTTCAACCATAGCAACTGTACGGTTTAACAAATTCCCTAAATCATTTGCTAGGTCATAATTAACTCGCTCTACGAATCCTTCTGGTGTAAAGACTCCATCCGAACCAAATGGTACTTCTCGTAATAGATAATAACGAAGTGAATCTAAGCCATATCGATCTGTTAATGAGATAGGGTCAACAACATTCCCTTTTGATTTGGACATCTTTCCATCTTTCATTAAAATCCAGCCATGTGCAAATACTTGTTTTGGTAATGGTAAGTCAAGTGCCATTAACATAATTGGCCAATAGATCGTATGGAATCTAACAATTTCCTTACTCATTAAATGTACATCGGCTGGCCAATATTTTTGAAAGTTTCCATCATCATCTGTACCGTATCCTAATGCTGTAATGTAATTGGATAGAGCATCAATCCATACGTATATAACATGCTTCGGGTTTCCAGGTACTTGTATACCCCAGTCAAATGTTGTTCGCGATACAGCCAAGTCCTCTAAACCAGGCTTAATAAAATTATTAATCATTTCATTCTTACGACTTTCTGGTTGTATGAAATGTGGATTTTCATCATAAAACTTCATTAAACGATCAACATACTTACTCATTTTGAAAAAGTATGATTCTTCCTTCACTTTTTCAACTGGTCCACCACAATCAGGACAGTGCTGATTGTCTAATTGTCTTTCTGTGAAAAATGATTCACAAGACGTACAATACCAACCCTCGTACTGATCTAAATAAATATCACCTTGTTCCAATAGTTGAGCAAAAATCTTTTCAACTACTTCTTTATGCCTTGTTTCTGTTGTTCGAATAAAATCGACATAGGAAATGTCTAATTTATCCCATAACTTCTTAATCCCACTAACAATCTCATCGACATATGCTTGTGGTGTAACACCTTTTTCATCCGCTTTTTTTTGAATTTTTTGTCCGTGCTCATCTGTCCCTGTTAGATACATTACATCATAACCACGTAAACGTTTATAACGTGCCATTGCATCGCCTGCAACTGTTGTATACGCGTGACCAATATGTAGATTACCACTTGGATAATAAATTGGTGTCGTAATATAGAATGTGTTTTTTTCTTTTGGCATAATCCTTTACCTCCTGATCCAATCCATTTGTTCTCTATTATATCCTTTAATTTCAATCTCAAAAAGATTTAAGTAGTTTTATGTACATATTCAAAAAACGGCAAACCAAAAACAAGTAGAATGAACC
The DNA here is from genome assembly GCF_003426025.1 of Paraliobacillus quinghaiensis. Lineage (GTDB taxonomy): Bacteria > Bacillota > Bacilli > Bacillales > Amphibacillaceae > Paraliobacillus_A > Paraliobacillus_A quinghaiensis. The sequence goes on along the minus strand of NZ_QJSH01000024.1, from coordinate 9,436 downwards.
AAATATTTTGTGATTTTTTGAACATCCTCTATATGTACTTTTCTATATTGTATCGGTTTTACACCTATATTTCCATCTATAATAGTTGTCAACTATTTAAAAAGTGTGAGTTTCGTTGAAACTATAACGAATTTTTCTAAAGTTTGTCAAGTTCTGTTCAATTTCCAATCAAAACAACCTGACTTTTTTGTCGAATTTTCTTTTTGGTCAAAATATAAATCGGTTTTTTCTCAAACCAGGAAAACACGCACCAAAAAGAATAATAAAAGATACATTTGTTTTAGCTTTTTCCTTAAAATAATAAAAAGCAATTGACACATATAGAAATTACTGGTATATTTTATGTAGGTAATGTCGAAATTTGACGGATTAACATTATAGGGGGAAATAAATATGAAATCTACTGGTATTGTTCGTAAAGTGGACGAATTAGGACGCGTAGTGATTCCAATTGAGCTTCGCCGTACATTAGGTATTAATGAAAAAGATGCATTAGAAATATATGTTGATGATGAGCGTATTATCTTACAGAAATATAAGCCAAGCATGACTTGTCAAGTAACTGGGGAAGTTTCTGATGATAACTTATCATTAGCTGGCGGTAAACTTGTATTAAGTCCTGAAGGGGCAAAAACGCTGATCGATGAAATTCAATCACAGTTAAACAAATAAGCAACAAACATATAGGTAGTAACTCAAAGAACCCTACACAAAATAAATTGTGTAAGGTTCTATTTTTTTAAAAAAGGTTATTTAATGCGCAATTTATATAGAATGCGTCGGAAAAATTTATCTTACTCGCTACGTCACCAGACGGTTTTGGTGGGACGAGTAATCGCAGTCCCAAAGGCTTTCCCTTTCCACGGGCAGGGCTTTATGATGGGGCGAGTAATCGCAGCCCCACGGCCTTAGCTAACTTAGTAAAGCAAAAAACGCTTTACTAAGTGGATCTTCGGCTCGCGCTGTTCCCGTAGGAGTGTCAAGCCTTTGCTTCCTCCGCTGGTTTGCGTATTACTTTGGATAAAGATTTAAGACATAAAAACGTAGTAACATGTCTGTGCTTTGCTTTCTAATCTTTGTAAATAACTAATTATTTATTTTTATACTATCTAGCGTATCAAATGAAATTGACGACACTCCTGCAGGAACAGCACGGGCCGAAAATCCATTTTTAGAAGTGCTCTTCTTCTAAAAATTAGTTGAGGCCGTGCCTGCGGAAAGGGAGCCAATTTCATTTGAGTAGCGGGTTAGTACTAGTAACTCACGCTACTAGTTATTACGCATCATATATCAAGTCCGAATGTTTACGAAAAGAGCCTAGAAATAAATCTAATTAACATGATACGCTTGATAAACTTCTCGTTTTGGGATGTTTCGTTCACTGGAAACTTGCTTTATTGCATCCTTGCTACTTATTTGCTCATTCTGAATAAGGGATTCTACATGTTCAACAATTGATAATTCTTCCCACCAATTTTTCTCCTCTAAATCATCTGCATTATCGTTCCCCTCGATTACAATGCAAAATTCCCCTTTTACCATTCCCGTTTCTAACCATTCTTGAACTTCATGTACAGATCCTCGAATATACTCTTCAAACCGCTTTGTTAATTCCCGTGCTATACTTACCTGTCTATTACCTAAATTCTCTTTAATATCTTGTAATGTCTCCGCTAATCGATAGGGTGATTCATATAATAAAATTGTATCTGGTATGCGATTTAAAAAATCAAATGCATATTTCCGGTCCTTGTTCTTTCTTGGTAAAAAACCATAAAAATAGAAATGTGTTGTATCTAAACCTGAACCTACTAATGCACATAATGCAGCATTTGCACCAGGTAAAACAACGACTGCAATTTGATCACGCACAGCAGCCTGCACTATTTGATTGCCAGGATCCGATATTGCTGGCATTCCCGCATCACTAACTAATGCAACATCATTACCTTCTTTTAATTTATCCAACAACATTGATTCACGTTGGCTTTGATTATGTTCGTGATAACTAATCAGTGACTGTGTTATTTCAAAATGATTAAGTAATTTTTTTGTGTTTCTTGTATCTTCTGCCGCAATTATATCTACAGACTTCAATGTATTTAATGAACGAATTGTAATATCTTCAAGATTTCCAATTGGTGTTGGCACAATAAACAATGTACCATGCTCAGTTGTTTGATCAAAACTTTTTTGACTATACATTATTCCACTCCTTTCTTGTTAGCTGTTATTACTTGTAATTTTTCTACTTTCTTTAGTTGCTTTAATCGATACTCCGCCTGCATTGCTTCTTGTTTCGTACCATAAACTTGATGATACTTTAATTGAAAAGGACCTCGGCCTCGGGTATACTTTGCTCCTTTTCCTGCCTCATGTTTTGCTATCCGCTTTTTAAGATTATTGGTATAGCCAGTATATAATGTGCCATCACTACATTCTAATACGTAGACAACATGCTGTTTATTAGTTTCCATAGATGATTCCTCTAAGCTCATTTGAATAATTTCCTTGTTGATCAAAGGCATATAAGGGAGACAATATTTTTAAATCTGGACTTCCATCACGAACTGCTTCAATTAATAAAATATTCGCTTCTTTTCCTTCCTTTGGATAAACAAGCCTCATCCGTTTAGGCTCAAGTTTATACCTTTTACATAATGTAAGGATTTCAACTAAGCGATTAGGCCGATGCACCATCGTTACTTTCCCACCTGATTTAACAAGATTGCTGCATGATGAAATAACTTCATCTAGGGTGCAATAAACTTCATGTCGTGCAATTGTTAAATAATCATTTTTATTATGATGTGCTTCATTATCTGTTTTAAAATAAGGCGGATTTACTGTAACCGCATCAAATTTATTATTACCAAATCGAGCAGGCATATCTTTTAAATCACCATGGATTAAATTAATTTGGTCCTCTCGATGATTAAAAGCAACACTTCTCTTCGCCATATCATAAAGACGTGATTGTAGCTCCACACCTGTGATATGAGCCTGTGATCGCTTACTTAACAATAACGGAACCACCCCATTACCTGTACAAAGATCAAGTATTTTACCTCTTTTTAATGGGATCCTTGAAAAATCTGCCAACAAAACGGCATCTATTGAAAATGAAAATACACTTGGGCTTTGAATTATTTGCATCGATTCATCAGCTATTAAATAATCAAGGCGCTCATCATCTTTTAATTCAACCATCTTACTACTCCTTATTATCCTAGCAAAAGAGGACTGACATTTTTAGGTTCTCACAACCCTTAAAAGATCAGTCCTCTTCCCCTAATTTTAGTTCAAGTATTTGGGTGCAATTACGTTATACTGCTTATTTTGTTTTATTTAAAAATAATAAACAAAACAAACAATCTTCATCCTGACGTGGACTACCAAAATGCACATTACAAATATGGAATCCCTCTTCGTATAACCTAGCTAAATTATCGTAGCCTTCTCCTATCGATGCATCATCTTTATCTACTGTATCACCTGAGGTGGCTTCATTTTGTTCTGTATCTTTATCTAAACGGTTACGCAGATGATGATTCTCAATAGATAAACGGTGATTTTCCTCTAATAACTCACTCATATGATTTTTCAAATCACCTAATTGTTGATAGAGTTGTCCGATTTGCTCTTCCATATAAGATACTTGTTCAAAAACCTCTTTTTTATTCAAGTTACCTCCACCCCATTATTCCGTGGCTTCTGTATGAATAACTCCCTCATCGATTAGTTCATCTAACGTATACTCAATGACTCTTTCTTTTTCGGGAATCTCTATTTGAATCATACGCTCAAGGATATTTAAGCCTACTACTTTGCCTCTACCATAAGGTGTTGTGATCGATTTCCCTAAATCAGGTAATTGTTTTTTTGCCGTCTCGTAATCATCGTTCTCATATTTAAGGCAACACATCAGACGACCACATAAACCGGAAATTTTCGCAGGATTTAATGATAAATTTTGATCTTTGGCCATCTTAATTGAAACAGGCTCAAAGTCACCTAAGAAAGTAGAACAACATAACATTCGGCCACAAGGACCAATTCCTCCTAATAACTTAGCTTCATCTCGAACACCTATCTGACGAAGTTCAATTCTCGTCTTAAATACTGATGCTAAATCTTTAACAAGATCACGAAAGTCCACACGACCATCTGCTGTAAAATAGAAAATTACTTTATTTCGATCAAATGTATACTCAACATCAACAAGATTCATATCCAAGTCGTGCTCTTTAATTTTTGCATCACATACTTGATAAGCTTCTGTTGCATTCTCCTGATTCTCAGCTATAAGTAATTTATCTTTATCTGTAGCAATTCGAACCATTTTCTTTAGAGGAAGAACTACATCCTCTTCATCGACTTGCTTATTAGCAATAACAACTTTACCAAACTCTACTCCTCTAATGGTTTCGACAATGACATATTCATCTTTGTCAATTATAACCCCTACAGGATCAAAATAATATATTTTACCCGCTTTTTTAAAGCGAACACCAATAACTTCTACCATTCTTTTCACCTCTGCATTTGCAGTGTTAGTTGCTCCATCACTAATGTCGGATGAACATTTTGCTCCAAATGCTTCTTTGCCCCCATAATAGAATAAAGAATTGCTGTTGTATCCTGATTTGACCAGTACATCGAGCCTTTTTCCACTTCTTCTCGATATGCTATAAAGATAATACTCTCTTCTTTGTCAATATGGGTATACATAACATCTTTATACCATAATAATAGTAAATCAAGACCAAGCTGTAATTGCTCTCGATTTGCAAAATGAAGCATCCACTGCTTTTGAACAAATAGTAATACTTCTTCTGAATTAGTTTGGAGCATGCCAGTTAATTGTACCACTAACTTTCTCGCCTGCGCAAACCACTCATCCTGATTCAGCAGATTTGCTTCATCTATCTGTTGCGTTAAAGCAGCAAACAAACGCGCATTCGCTTCTGTTATTCCTTGTTCTTGTAACTTCCCTTGCATTTGCTCTGAATTCAATGGTTGTAAAGACATAATTTGACACCTAGATCGGATCGTATCTAGCATTGCTTCACCATTTGCTGTTAAAAGAATAGCTGTCGTTTTTTTATTTGGTTCCTCTAAAAATTTTAATAAACGATTTGCGGCATTTGTTGTCATTTTATCAGCATCTACAATGATGTATACTTTTTGATTAGATTCTAAGCCTGTATATGTGAATTCTTTTTGCAAATGTAAAATTTGTTCTTTTTTTATTGAGGCGCCATCTGGAATTAACTTATGCACATCTGGGTGATTTCCCGATGTGATACGAATACAGTCCTTACAAGTTTGACAAGGCTCGCCTTCTTCTTTAAATTGACAAAAAATACTTTTTGCTAGAAGTAAGCTCATTTCTTCTTTGCCTGTCCCTTTTTGCCCTTGAAATAAATAAGCGTGCGCAACCCGATTGCGTTTAATCATATTTGTTATCATTTTTGTAACAATTGGTTGCGTATTGGCAATGTCTTTCCATGTTTTCATTTATATACGCCCTTTATCTTAAGAAATTCCTTTTGATATTTCTTTTTCGAAAAAAAGAGCGAAATTCTATATGAATTTCAACTCTTACTCTGAAACTATTTTAGCATGTTTTATTCTCTCATAACTAGCTGTTTAAGAATATAAATTAATTAATAGTCCTTTAATTTCACCAATCAAATCCAATATCCCAATTGAGCGTTTCTCTTGCTCTAAAACTACCTCAGTTAATGCAACTAATTTTTCATCTATTTCTTCTACAACTGTCAATTTTCTGCTATTTCCTTGAAAGTTAAAGCTGTGTGAATGTTTTAAATCTAACCCATAATTGACTGCCTCTTTAATAAAATCCTTAACTAATCTTTTATACTTCGCTAAATCCTTAAAAGAGCGATAACGAGCCAATCGTTCTCCTTGTAACGTAATACCTTTCATCAATTCCTCTAGCTGATGAACCTGTAATTTCTGTGTCTGTGAAGTTACTATTGAATCAAAGCTTTTTCCGTTTTTTTGTTGTGTAACAGTATGGGCTTTAGCAGCTTCTACTTGTAAACGCATTTCTTGATTAATCTTCACTTTATAAGTGCTCCCTTATAAAAAAGTGTTATTTCCTTAGAATTGAAAGAAAGAGTCAACTGGTAGTACAAAAACCGTTGCACCGCCAACTTCTACATTAATTGGTTTCGGTATATAAGAATCGGCATTTCCACCCATTGGTGAGATAGGAGCTACCATTTGTTCTCTCTGGCTACAATTATCTCGTATAATATCCAGTGCTTCATCGACCGATTCATCGTTACAACCAATCATTAACGTTGTATTTCCTTCCTTTAAAAAACCACCTGTAGTAGAAAGCTTAGTCGTTTTGAAGTCTTTCCCACTTAATGCATCTGCTAAGCGATTACTATCCTTATCTTGTAAAACTGCTAGAATTAATTTCATTTTTTTCGCCTCCTGAATTTTAAACAGAAACTCATCTATCTTAAAGGCATTTCCAAATCAACTGAATCGATTGGACTCGATCTTTGCCTGTAATATCTGATATGTTGAATCTACTACCTCTTCTAGTACAGGTGTAGCATCAACACATTTTATTCGATCAGGAAATCGATTAATTAACAGTTGATAAGCTTGATAAACTTCCTCATGAAATGATAATTTCTCTAAATCTAACCGATTTTGCTCACGATTTTGATTTGCAGCAATGCGCTTTAATCCATCTTCTGGTTTAATATCAAAAAATAATGTCACATCAGGCATTGCTTGATCGATTGCAAATTGATTCATTTGATAAACTTCCTCTATGCCAAGTCCTCGTGCATATCCTTGATAAGCTAAACTACTATCGATAAAACGATCACATAGAACGATCTTATTTGATTCTAATGCCGGAAAAACTTTTTCAACTAAGTGTTGTCGTCTTGCCGCAGCATATAATAAAGCTTCTGTTCTTGCATCCATTGCTGTATGGGCAGGGTCTAAAATAATATTTCTTATCTTTTCTGCAATTTCAATTCCACCAGGTTCCCTAGTTGTTACGACATCATAGCCGGCTTGTTTTAAACGACTAGAAACCTTTTGTAAGACTGAAGTTTTTCCTGCACCTTCCCCGCCTTCAAATGTTACAAAATATCCACTCACACTCATTCTCCTTTAAAAACACGCATACCTTCTTGTATATTGTCTTGTTGAAAATTTATTTGTTGTTCTAATAAATAGTGTATTACTTTAATATGATGCTCTGTGATTCTTTCACCTTTTACTACTATTGGTATTCCAGGTGGGTATGGAGTAATAGCTTCTGCAGCTACTTTTCCAATTATTTGACTCCACTTCATGAATATTATTTCTTTCGGCTCCATTTCTCCATAGGAATAAGCAAGTACTGTCGTCACCTCAGGAAAAATGGGTTGCTTTGATTCTATTGTAGCATGTTTACTAGAGAATTTTAATTGCCTTGTAACCTTTTCTACAACTTTTTCTAATCGTTTCCAATCATCAAAGAACTTCAGACCATGAATAAATAAGATTTGTTTCTCTGTTCGCATTTCAGGAAAAACCCCCTCAGATTCAAACAGTGCTGCTATTGAATGGGCAGAATAACCTGGCTTTGCATTTAAAGTAATTTTCAAAGGATCATCTCTTTCTTTTTGAATCGGAATTAGATCCCACTTATTACTCTTTGAGAAAACATGACGCATTTGTTCTATACTATTCAGAGTCAACTGAATGTTCTCCTTTGTTTGCATTGCTAAAAAGTAACGTGCTAAGTCTAGACTTGCCATCAAAGGGTATGAGGGGCTACTTGATTGTAGCATTTGTAGATAATGTTCTATTTTTTCACTTGGGATATATGATGATTTTATATGTAAAAAAGCTGTCATTGTCATAGCTGGTGCCATTTTATGTGCAGATTGTATAACTAGATCAGCACCTAATTCAAGTGCCGACATCGGAAACACCTTTGCATCAATTGAGAAATGGACACCATGTGCTTCATCAACCAATACTGGGATTTTGTATTGGTGAGCTGTATTAATAACTGATTTAATATCAGATGTATGCCCAAAATAATCAGGGTAAGTCAGTATAATTGCTTTTGCATCAGGATGGTTATGAATTGCTTGTTTCAGTTGTTCTATAGATGGAGCGGTATATCGTTTTACTTGTTGATCAAATTCCGGCGATACAAAAACAGGACGCGCACCACTCAACTCTAGACCATTTAAAATAGATTTATGACTATTCCTTTGTACAATTACTTTTTCACCTCTATTACATGTTGCCAATATCATCGCTAAATTGCCTACTGTACTTCCATTTACTAAAAAGTAACTATAATCAGATCTAAACCAATCCCTTGCTAAACATTGCGCTTCAGCAATTACATCATTCGGTGCATGTAGGTCATCTAATCCTGTTAATTCCGTCAAATCTAATCTTAGAATATCGTTAAAATATCTCCTTCCTTCTTTCGGAAAAATCAATCCATTCTTATGACCAGGCACATGGAAGGAAAGTGGTTGATCCTGTGTGAATTGTTTTAATCTATTAAATAATGGTGTATTCTGTTGCTGTTTATCCATTAAAGTTTCATCCTTTATATTTAATACCTTTATTATAACAACAGATTATTACGAAATGAAAAAAATCTCGTACCTTTGAAAAAGAATACAAGATTTCAATAAAATACTATGAATATGAAGTTGAGTGATTCAACCTTTTTAATTTTTCTACAAAATAGGCATATGATGGATCCTCAGGTTCTGTTTGAACTATCTTTTGTTCACATTGCGAACAAATAAATAGATTGTAAACATTTATTCCCTTATCTCTTTGGTTATCACAGACCACGCATGTCTGTTTACTTATCAACTCTACCATTTCTCCACCTCCGTTAAAATTAGCATCTCCTAATCTAACGATTTTATACACTATTTATGAAACAATTCGATCTATCTTATAACTCTATTAAGCTATTGAAGGATTAGTCGTGACTCTAGAAATTACATTCTTAGGCAAGTTTCTTCCCTAGCCAACATATTTTATTTATCAAATAATAACAGAAAAAAACATCTAATACATAATTGTAATAGATGTTTTACAGTTTGCTTAGCGACGTCCTACTCTCGCAGGGGCAAAGCCCCAACTACCATGGGCGCTGAAGAGCTTAACTACTGTGTTCGGCATGGGAACAGGTGTGACCTCTTCGCTATTGTCACTAAATCAAGGTTTTTGAAGGTTTGTACCTTCAAAACTAGATAAGAAGTACAACAAGACAACATAAAATTAATAGTTAAGTCCTCGATCTATTAGTATTCGTCAGCTACACGTGTCACCACGCTTCCACCTCGAACCTATCAACCTCATCGTCTCTGAGGGATCTTACTCTAAATGATGAGAAGTCTCATCTTGAGGG
>NZ_QJSH01000023.1 GCF_003426025.1 Paraliobacillus quinghaiensis | reverse complement strand
TATATTCTGCTGACGACCGATATATTCTGCTGACGACCGATATATTCTGCTGACGACCGATATATTCTGCTGACGACCGATATATTCTGCTGACGACCGATATATTCTGCTGACGACCGATATATTCGCAAAAAGCTGGATTTCCAAAGTACGTGGAAATCCAGCTTTTTGCATCATATATCTTAACCTATTGTTGCTTTTTTCTGTTCAATCCATGGTTTTAGCTTAATAAATAATGGAATAAATAGCACCGCTAAAATAACACCCTTTACCACATTAAATGGAATAACACCAACCAGAACAGTGTTTAATTTCACAGCAATGCTCATTGTATCCCAACCGATAAAAGCTCCATAGGCAGGAAGGATAATGAAGTAATTTAATACACCCATTCCTAATGTCATTGCAATAGTCCCTATCGCTAATCCAGAGATTAAACTCTTTTTACCTTTAAATTTATGGTAGAACATTGCTACTGGAACAACAAATAACGTACCAGCTGCAAAGTTTGCAACAACTCCAACCGGATCGCTTGCACCCGTGAAAATCACATATAATAAATTCTTGATTGCTTCTACAACCACACCAGCCATTGGCGTAAATAATATTGCCGCGATAAGAGCTGGAACTTCACTGAAATCAATTTTTAAATATGTCGGTAAAAATGGTAATGGAAAATTAATAAACAATAATACTAATGAGATTGTGCTTAGTAACGCTATAATAATTAATTTTAATAAATTCGACGATTGCCTTTTAGTTTTTTGCAATGTCAATTCCTCCTTCATCTTTATCGATTCCAATCTTGATGAAGGGAGAGCACCCTTATACATTATAAAAGCCCTAAAACCTATTGGGGGCTTTAGGGCTTCTCACGTATCAGGAAATAAAGGTATAGAAATATACCTAATTTGCTCCGTATCTTCTCCCATCCAGACTTTAACTGTCGGTCCCGGATTTACACCAGGTCAACCGCTATAATAGCGGGTCACGGACTAAAAGTGATTTAACACTTATCACCGTCGGTCGGGAATTACACCCTGCCCCGAAGATAGAATCGATATTTAATTAACTAAAGTATACAATAAAACAACTAACTTGTGAAGTGTTATACAATCCTTTCACAAAATATACAAAATTAATCTTCTAAGGGGTTTAAATTCTCTTCCCCAGTCATGTTAGCAATCATTTCAACTAATAAATCAATTTCTTCATCTATGTCTTTTATGCTAGCAGTTTCTACAGGTGAATGCATGTAACGCAGTGGTAACGACACTAAACTTACCGGAACCCCTCGACCTGTTAAACGCATTTTATCAGCATCTGTTCCAGTCATGCGAGGTGTGAGCTCATATTGCACTGTCATATCCAAGCTTTTAGCCGTTTTCTCCAATAGTATATTCATTTTTCGATTTATTGGTGCACCTTTTGCTAAAACAGGTCCACCGTCCAAGCGAATATCTCCATGCTTATTTTTATTCACACTTGGATAATCAGTAGCAAATGTCACATCACAAGCAATTGCCATCGTTGGTGCAACTCCTGCTGCAGCGAAATAAGCTCCACCCATATTTGTTTCTTCATTTACTGTGCTCGCAGCATATACACCTACATTTAATTTCTTATCAGAAAGTCTACGCAAAACTTCTGCAACAATAAAGGCGCCTGTTCGGTTATCCAATCCTCGACCGGTTATGTAACGATCCATAAGAACTTCTGGGTCACGTTGATACACTGCTAAATCTCCAATTTGAACGAATGCAGCGATTTCTTCTTTCGTTTTTGCACCACAGTCAATAAAAAGATCTTCCACTTCAAAATCACCTTTAATTCCTCCATGATGTTGTGCATTTACACCAATCACACCAGTGACTTTTTTCTCATATCCCAATACATCAACCTTCATACCTATAGCTGCTTTAGGATTAATCCCGCCCATTTTGTCAAAATATAAAAAACCCTGCTCATCAATGCGGTTGATTACTAGTGCAATTTCATCGCTATGACCAGCTAATAAAACTTTAAATGGAGCATCTTTGTTCAAAACACCAATTACATTACCAGCATGGTCTGTCATTATCTCTTCCGCATAAGGCTTTACGTAGTTGATCCATTTCTTTTGAATTTCCATTTCCATACTAGATGGGGATGGTGTTTGTAATAATTCCATTAAAAAATCTTGTCTTTCTTTTTCCATTTGTATGACCTCCTAAATAATCTACTAACATCATATCAAAAATTTTGGTAAATACTAATTTATAGCTCGTAAAAAAGGAAGTGATAAATTATGCATATTTACAAATTGTGGCAAAGTTACTTTCGTATGCCTCTTTTGCTTCGTTTGCTAGCCACAGTAGCTGTACTAATGTTTAGCTTTGGGCTCATAATTCACTTAGCAGAACCCCAACACTTCACAACGATATTTGACGGTATCTGGTGGGCCTTTGTCACTGGATCAACAGTTGGTTATGGTGATTATGTACCATTAAGTAATGCCGGTAGAATTATTGCAATACTACTAATATTATCCGGTGGTGGCGTTGTAACTTTTTATATGGCTGCTGTTTCAGCTACTACCCTCAAGCATGAAGAAGCTTTATCTAAAGGAAACATCACATTTAAAGGCGCAAATCATATTATTTTTATTGGTTGGAACGAAAGAACGAGGCAGCTATTAGAGTTGATGCATCATAACCAGAAAAGCGAGCAATTTGTCTTAATAGACCAAACCTTAAATGAATTACCATACAGAGACCATTCGTTTCACTTTGTTCACGGCGATCCAACTGCAGATGAAGTTTTACAAAAAGCAAATATAAACAAAGCAAAATATGCCATTGTAACGGCTGACCCTGCAAAAAAAGAACACCAAGCAGATCAAGCAAGTATTTTAACAACAGTAGCGTTACGCGGAAATAATCCCGACATCCATATTATCACTGAAGTCCTCACAAAAAATCAAATTACCAATGCAAAACGTGCTGGTGCAAATACCATTATACGCTCTAATGATTTTATGAGTACGTTATTTTATCAAGAAATCTTTCGGACATCACCTGTCCAACCATTTGAATTATTATTAGAGGTATTAAAAAATCAACAATTTACGCAACAGTCATTACCTCAAAAACTGGAAGGTAAAAATTTTTTAGAAGTATCGGATTACTATGTTGCATCAGAACGTTTACTAATTGGAATCATCCGTAATCAAGAAGTTCAACTAAATCCACCTTTTCAACAACCCTTAATAAAAGGAGACACACTACTCCTTTTAGAAAAAATGTAAAAGGCCCTCACCAAAGTGAGAGCCTTTTGCGCTGATTATAATCTCTTCTCTAATTCTTCTTTTTCTTTTTCGAATCCAGGTTTTCCAAGTAATGCGAACATATTCTTCTTGTATGCTTCAACACCTGGTTGATCAAATGGATTTACACCTAATAAATACCCACTAATTGCACATGCTTTTTCAAAGAAATAAACAACATATCCAAATGTATAAGCATCTAATTTCGGTAAATGAACAATTAAGTTTGGCACTTGACCATCTGTATGTGCAAGCATTGTACCTTGGTATGCTTTTTCATTAACAAAATCAACCGTTTCACCAGCAAGATAATTTAAACCGTCTAAATTTTGCGCATCTTCTTCAATCGTAATATCGAACTTTGGTTCTAATACGTGTAAAACTGTTTCAAAAATATCACGACGACCTTCCTGTACATATTGTCCCAATGAATGTAAATCAGTTGAGAAGTTTGCAGATGAAGGATAAATCCCTTTAAAGTCTTTCCCTTCACTTTCCCCAAACAATTGTTTCCACCATTCAGAGAAATATTGTAATCCTGGCTCGTAGTTGATTAGCATTTCAATTGTTTTCCCTTTATTATAAAGTACATTTCGAACTGCTGCGTATTGATATGCTGGGTTCTTATCCATATCAGCATCACTTAACTCTTGTTGTGCTTTTTGTGCACCTTCCATCATTGCATCAATATCAACACCACTTGCAGCAATTGGTAATAGGCCCACTGCAGTTAGTACAGAATAACGACCACCAACATCATCTGGAATAATAAATGATTCATACCCTTCTTCTGTTGCTAATGTTTTCAATGCACCTTTTGCCTTATCAGTTGTAGCATAGATACGTCCTTTCGCTTCTTCAACACCGTATTTTTCTTCAAGGAATTTACGATAGATACGAAAAGCTAATGCTGGTTCTGTTGTAGTACCACTCTTAGAGATAACATTTATAGAGACATCTTTATCTTTAAGTAAGTCAAATAAATCATGCATATACGTTGAACTAATACTGTTTCCAACAAAAATAACTTGCGGTGTATCACGCTGTTCCTTAGGTAATGCATTATAGAAAGAATGATTTAACATTTCAATTGCAGCACGAGCTCCTAAATAAGAACCACCAATTCCGACAACAAGTAATATGTCAGAATCTGCTTTAATTTTTTCAGCAGATTTTTTAATTCGAGCAAATTCCTCTTTATCGTAATTTTCTGGAAGGTCTACCCATCCAAGAAAATCATTACCTGCACCTGTTTTATTATGTATCATTTCATGTGCTAATTTTACAGGTTCTTTTAAATAATCTAATTCATGTTTACCAAAGAAAGATAAAGCTTTATCATATTCAAAACTTACATGTGTCATTCAAAATCCTCCATTTTTTTATAAGATTTATTATTATATTAAATGTACCGAAATGTACCACTTAAATCAAGTAAGAATACAAATGTACATAAACAAACACAACAATAATACCTTTTATTCAACAATTTCTATTACTATTATCATAAAATTTATGAATAGTTTTACTCAAATTAGTTAAGCTATAAATGAATTTAAAAAGGAGGATGTTATGATGAATACATTGCAACGTATAACGTTATTTCTTATTATTGTAGGGGCAATTAACTGGGGACTTATCGGTTTGTTTCAATTTGATTTAGTAGCCACACTTTTTGGTGGCGGTGAACAAAGCGGTGCGTTTGCTCGTGTTATTTATACTTTAGTTGGGATTAGCGGTTTAGTAAGTTTATCTTTATTATTTAAACCATCAGAAGAAGTTGCAACTTCAAGAGAACCACAACCAGAAAAATAACAAAAACCTTCTAGCGACTGCTAGAAGGTTTTTTCGTAACCACAATTACTTTTTATGAAGAGACTTACGGTCTTCAGACTGTTCGATCCATTCACTTAACTTATCTTTTAATGTATTAAATCCAGCTTCCTCTTGTTGTGACTGTTGTTGTTGCTGTTTTGCTTGAGGTTGCTTTGTTTTAGCTTGTTGTTTTGGTGCTTCTTCTGTAGCACGAATAGATAGAGAATATTTATTTTTTTCTTCATCGATAGACAAAATCTTTACTTTCACTTCATCGCCTACTGAAAGAAATTCATTAATGTCTTTAACAAAACCGTGCGTTACCTCAGAAATATGAACTAATCCTTGTATTTGATCATCTAATGCAACAAAAGCACCGTATGACTGTACACCAGTAACTTTTCCTTCTAATACTTGACCTTCTGTAAACTTTTCTGACATGCTAACAACTCCTATTTTTTTAATTAACCTTACGTGAAATATTTCAAAGTATGGCTTAAACCGTATTTTCTTTATACACAATTATTAATTTTAACATAATTCTTCAAAATAACACAATATATTTTTTAAAATCCTATTTTCATTAAATAATTTAATTCAAAGTGGTTTAAATAGTATCGATTCAGGTAATAATAATAATGTAGTAAGACTTTCTCGTATTCCCCCTGTGTGAGCAAAGCGTTTAAAGCGCTTTGCTTTTTTTTATCATTTTCTAAACAACTACAAAACATTTAAAAGAGTCTAGACTCAAACAAAAAGTTGCAATCATCGCAGTTTTCTGATAATCATGTTATAATTTGTGAAATATTCTTTTATTAAAAAGGAGGATTTTATCCATGTCATCATTATTTGATGAATTACCAGCACGAAAAGATACACGTTCCGTAAAGTGGGATATGGTAAAAGCATTATACGGCACAGACGATGTTCAGCCTATGTGGGTTGCTGATATGGATCTCCCCATAGCTAATCCTATCAAGCAGGCACTAGTAGACAGGGCCGAACATGCAATTTTCGGTTACACATATACCGATAAATTATTAAATCAAATCGTAAGACAATGGCTCCAGAAACAACATGACTGGGATATTAAAAGCGATTGGATAATTTATAGTCCTGGTGTCATTTCAACATTACATATGGCCGTTTTAAATGTTACTAAACCAGGAGATAGTGTGCTGATTCAAACACCTGTTTACCCTCCGTTTTATGATATTGTAAAAAGTCATGACCGTGACTTAGTAACGAATCCATTAAGGTATGAAAACGGTTATTACACAATTGATTTTGAAGATCTTGAGTCAAAATTTCAACAAGGTGTAAAAGCATTCATTCTCTGTAATCCACATAATCCAGTAGGAAGAGTCTGGACAAAAGAAGAATTACAAAAAATTACTTCACTTTGTCTCCAATATGATGTGATGATTTTATCGGACGAAATTCATGCTGATCTCATATATAATAATCATAAACATATTCCAATAGCTTCATTGTCAGATAAGGTTAGTGAACAAACAATTACATGTATGTCCCCAACTAAAACGTTTAATCTCGCAGGATTGCAGGTGTCTTATGCGATAGTTCCAAACAAAGATGTGCGAGATGCGATGAAAAATGAATTTAAGAAATACGGCATGACAATGCTCAACACGATGGGAATTACTGCATTAGAAGCTGCTTATACCAGCGGTGAAGAGTGGTTAAGAGAATTACTCCAATTATTAGAACATAATCGTGATCTTGTTGTATCGGCGTTTCAAGACCATCCTGAAATAACTGCAATGAAAGCTGAAGGAACCTATTTAATTTGGCTTGACTGCACAGATATGGGGCTTTCTCATGCTGAATTAAAAAAATTCATGCAAGAAAAAGCAAAAATAGGTTTAAATGATGGGGCTTCATTCGGTATTGAAGGTGAAGGGTTTATGCGAATGAATATCGCTAGTCCGACAAACTACGTGCAAGAAGGAGTTAACAAAATTCTAAAAGCGTTAGACAATAGAAACTAGAAAGAAGAGGAATCGTACAAAATTGTACTATTCCTCTTCTTTATTATTAGCTGTTGGATCTGAAGGTGCTGTTTCTTCATTTGCTTCTTCAACTGTGATCAAACCACACGCGATCCGTTTGCCTGCATCACCTGATGGTTGACTAACACCATCATCTTGCTTCTCATGAATCACAATTGAAGTTCCTTCTCCCTGTAATAAGGAGTAATTCCCTTCAGTTAATGTCGCGCCTGGCACAAGTAATTCTGCCTCAACAGTACCATCACCATCAACTTCGATATTTGGCATGTCACCTAGGTGAGAGCCTTCTGGATGCATTAATCCATGTTCCTTTCCATCAGGATTATAATGATTTCCTGCAGATTGGAAATCAGGCGGATCACATTTTGCATATTCATGTACATGTATACCATGTAAACCTGGCTCTAGTCCTTCAGCAGATAATTCTACTGAAACCCCATCAGCACTTTCAGATAATTTAGCTGTTCCAATAGCATCGTTAGCCTGATTGTACATCGTCACTGTCATTGGAGAATAATCCTCTTGTTGGCAAGCGGTTAAAATTAATAAAACGATTGGTATTAGAAAAGTTTTTTTCATACTAAAAAGACAGCTCCTTTTTATGAATTCACTGTCTTTTAGTATGTCCAAATATATTACCTACTAATCATGTTAAATCTGCTGTTAATAGATTTGTTTTTCATCTTTAGAAGTAGGAACTCGTAAATCCTTTTTCTTCCGTTTCGGTTTTCCGTATACTTTGTTCGTAATCTTTGGTGCCATATCAAACAATAGCATCCCAATGAAGGCTGCAGCTATAATATAAATCCCACTAAGTATTTGGGCTGTTCCAGTGGCAACTGTAGCAATAACAACTGAAAACTCACCTCTTGCACATAGAGATAAACCAGCACGTAGCGAAACCCTTTTTGATAATCCGTACCATCTACCCCCTATGATACCAACCAATACTTTGGCCAGAATTGACCATATTAATAGTGTGACTAATAAAAGTGGCATTGGAAAACCTGCACCTAATTCAATCGAGGTTCCAAATGATAAAAAGAAAGTCGGTAATAGAAGGTCACGAACCGGTATTACGGCATGTTCAACACGCTCAATTTTACCAATTTCAGCTAGCATCATTCCAGCAAGAAAAGCACCCAATACTTCTGAGAGGTCTAGTAGTAATGCTAAACCACCAAATGAAACAGCAATGCCAATTAATAGCGCAAATTTAAAATCTTCATCATCAATCTTTTCAATAAATACTTCAAAACGCTTAAAGATCGTTTTACCAAATAAAATCGCAAGTCCAATTAATAACATAACTTTTGCTAAAATAAATATTAAATCAATTGCAGCGAATTCTCCACCACCTGCACTCATCCCAATTAAGACCGCTATGATGATCGGGGCGACTAGATCTTCAAAGATTAAAACAGCTAACATAAATTCAGTTTCTTTATTGGCCATTCTACTTTTGTCATCCAATAACTTAGCTGTTATTGAGGAACTTGTTGCATAAGCAACACCACCGACTAAGAAGGCATTAAATAAACTCATACCAAAACCAAGTGCAATAAGTGTCGATACACCTAGACTTAACGCTACATCTAATAGACCTGAGGACCAGATTTTTTTTGCAATGGCTCCAAGTCTTTTCATACTGAATTCTAATCCAAGTATAAAAAATAAAAGGACAATTCCAATTTCACTTACAAAGTGTAAAATTTCATTGTGACTTAAATAATCTGCTAAAAGTACTCCAAATAATATATAAAGAATAACACTCGGAAAATTAATTTTAAGACTCAAAAAACCTAAGTAAAATATGCCAAGCAAAACAAGTCCTGCGACTAACAAAGTTGGAAAATCACTTAGCACAATCGAATCATTCCTCTCCCTTGCATAATGCTTCTAACATTGCTATTTGATCTTTCTTTCCGATTGCCATTAACACGTCTCCCGGCTCTAATTTTCTATCTGCTTCCGGAATGGCAATCATCTCATCCCCTTGCACAATCCCAATTATTGTCGTACCAGTTTTATTTCGAACTTCTGATTCCTCAATTGTTTGATATGCAACTGATGATTTAGGACTTAAGGTAATGTAATCAATAACAATTTGTTTCTTGAACATCTTTAATTGATTTGCATTGACTGGCTGATAGGTAGCACCTAATAACTGAGCACCCAATTCTCTTGTTTCATCCGGGGTAAGGTCCATCGCAAAGTCAGCTTCATCTCCATCTACATCATCGAAAAAATATAGTTCGCGCTTTCCAGTGTGATGGACAATTACTACCAGCATACTGTCCTCTGCTGTTTTTAATGAAATCTTCTGACCAATACCCGGAAGCTGTGACACAGAAACATTCATAACTTACACCTCTTATACTTTCAAAGTTATCTATGTAATTAAGTATAGCATAAAGCTTATTAACCAAACAAAAAAAGCTAGGATCTTCCTAGCTTTTTACATCTACTCGCCTAATTGCTCTCTAATTGTTTCTGCAATACCTTCAATAGCAACATCTTCATCTGTTCCGTCAACAGTAATGATTACTTCAGCACCTTTAGGTACACCAAGAGACATAACACCCATAATGGACTTTAAATTTACTGTTTTACCATTGTATTGCATTTCTACATGAGATTGATATTGACCTGCTTTATTAACTAATAGAGTTGCTGGTCTTGCATGAATTCCTGTATCATCTGTAATTGTAAACTTTTGTTCTTTCATTCGTTTTTCCTCCTATATCCAACATAATAGTTACATTTCACACTTAACTAGGATGTTATTGAACTATAAACTGTGAAATGACTCACTAAACACATTATATACGAATTTTCATTTAGAATAAACAAAAATGAGTCAATTATAAATTTAAACTTCCTAATTAGAAATTTTCTTATCCTCAGTTGCATCTTAGTATCTGAACCTGTTTTATAATTTTAAAGCATTTCCCTCCGTATGTATTTGTGTTCCAAATAAGGTTATGATAAATTATGAATATCTTGAATTAATAATAGGAGGTAATATAATGAGTGTACATATTGGAGCAAAAAAAGGTGATATCGCTGATAAGATTCTCCTACCTGGAGATCCACTACGCGCTAAATATATTGCAGAAACATTCTTAGAGGATACTTTTTGTTATAATGAGGTAAGAGGAATGTACGGGTATACTGGTACCTATAAAGGTGAAAGAATTTCTGTACAAGGAACAGGGATGGGAGTACCTTCCATTTCTATTTATGCTAACGAGTTAATCCAAAGCTATGACGTACAAAAATTAATTCGTGTAGGTACATGTGGAGCCATTCAAAAAGATGTGCAAGTAAGAGATGTTATCTTAGCATCTACTTCCTCAACAGACTCTCAAATGAATCGTATGGTTTTCGATGGTATTGATTTTGCCCCAACTGCCAATTTCGATTTATTAAAAAACGCATATGATATCGGAGTTGAAAAAGGGTTACATTTACGCGTAGGAAATGTATTTACTAGCGATAGTTTCTATCGTGATAATGCTGCAGAACTGTTAGATCTTCTAGCGAAATATAATGTACTTGCAATTGAAATGGAAACAACAGCATTGTACACATTAGCAGCTAAATTTGATCGTCAAGCATTGTCTGTTTTAACTGTGTCAGATCATATCATAACAGGCGAAGAAACAACATCTGAAGAACGCCAGACTACATTCAACGAAATGATTGAAGTAGCATTAGACGCAGCAATTAGATAACAATAACTATTTTAGCCCTAACTTGTTCATACAAAGAGTTAGGGCCTTTATTTTAATTGCTCAACTGAAATTGTAGTTATTACAAAAATTAAATAAACTGTGTGCGGATTTCGCTGATACGCTAGTATTTTTAGAATAACTGATCGGATATCAAGGCATCAATGCGAAGGCATGCTCTTAATCAACATTTCCTGAACAATCGAATTAATTACTTTCTATTTCATGCTATGCTATAATTATGATATAAGAATTTGTTGATTGGATATAATGACAAATACAGACATTAAGGCATGATTATGAAAGGATGAATTTCGGTTGGTTTTGTTTGAAAACTTCCCATTATGGGCAGCATTAATTGCAATAATATTTGCACAAGTAGTGAAAATTCCAATTCATTTTATTGCTACAAAAGAATTCGAACCTGGACTAGCTTTTAGTACTGGAGGTATGCCAAGTAGTCACTCTGCTGCTGTAGCTGCCGTTACCACAGGAATTGGGATGGAGCATGGGGTTTCTTCAGGTCTGTTTGCTGTTTCTTGTATTTTTAGCATAATCATTATGTTTGATGCAACAGGTATAAGAAGACAAGCAGGGGAACAGGCGATTATATTAAATATGCTTGTGAAAGACTTTAATTATTTTATTGAGGAAGCAAAAGTGTGGTCTAAAAAAGAAGAGTATCAGAAAAAAGAAGAATTGAAGGAATTACTGGGGCACCAGCCAATCGAGGTTTTTTTCGGTGGATTAACAGGAATTATTTTAGCTTTTTCAATTTATCCATTATTTTAACTTCTATTATAAAGTGAACCTTCAATCAGTGGAGGGTCCTTCCCCCACTGATTGTTAGCCCTAAAGGATGACCTAAAGGCCTCTGAACCATTCGGGGTGTTAGCGTCCGTTTACTCCCACTTAAACAACTTTGATTTTTCTCGATGTTTTGAAGTGGGAGTTTTATGGACATTACACCGGGATAAAAAGCGAGAACCCAATAGAAAAGGGTTCTCGCTTTTTTAACTTTCTTTAATTTGCTCACGAAATACTTGTAAAGCTTCAGTTTCATTTAATCTTTCTAAAGTTTCCTTAGATAGTGTACCATCCCCCATTTTGATTAGGTAAACTTCCACATCTTTTTTCCCCCACTTTTGATAGACATCCTCAACAGTGGGATAATATAAATCAATTTTATTCCCTTTAATTGCGCTACCCTTATCAGCTACTACTCCATATCCATAATCCGGGATATAAAGTACTGTTCCAAGTGGATAAACAGATAAGTCAGCTGCAATTGTTGAATACAAATCTCTTGTTACATTTACTCCTGAATAAGTTATCCCATACTGAGGATGATCTTCTGTTTTACCTGTAGATTCCACTCCAGCTGTATAACCTGTAGCTGTAACCGTGGCACTTGGATAGGCTTTAAGATCAATAGTATCTTCTAATGTTTTCGGTGTTTCGATTTGCTCACTAGAGATATATGTTTCTTTTGCTTGCTTATGATTTACTGTTTTTTCAGTTATATTTACATGTTTAGTAGGTTGTTCAAATATCGTAAATTCCAATGGTTCTTGATCAACTGCCTCAAAAACTTCTTGTGCAGAAACATTTGTTATCGCTAAAATTGTCGCATAACATGCCGCAAGAAATAAAAGCGTCATGATGAAACGTCTGCCAATTTTCTTAAACTTAACCATTTTTTATTGCACCCTCTCTCTGGGTGTCAGCTTTTCCAAAAAAGTTAAGTTTTATACATTAATTTACTTATAAGTCGATATCACAGCTTTCTTTTTTTAAGTAAAAGTGATAATCCACCAATTTGATACAGGAAACGATTATCAATTATCTTCTTTAAAATTGATGCTGTTCTACCGAAAACTTTCTTATTATTGGATATAATACCAATAGCATCTTTTCTTCCTAATGAAGCTATTGTTCCTGGGTCATTAAATTGAAAAACATTTAAATTTTGGTTGTTATTTACTATTTTCACGAGGTTACTAGCACATACTTCTGCTTGTTGCATTGCAATTTGTGCGGTTGCTCGGTAGGGAGCTTTACTATTCTTCGGATATACTGCTGCACAATCACCAATTACAAAAACGTCATCATATCCTGGTGCCCTTAAATCATCTTGCACTTCGACACTTCCATTCTTATCAGGTATGTCTGATTTTTCAATTAACCGATTAGCTCTTACACCAGCTGACCAAAACAATAAAGAAGATTTAATGGTCTCAACTCTTCCCGCTTTCTCAACAGTAACACAGTCTGATTCAACTTTTTTCACTGCTGTGCCAAGTCTAAACTCAACTCCTCTTTCTTCTAAGTACCGCATTGCATACTCACCAAGTTCGGGATCAAAGTCTGGCATAACAGATGGTTCCTTCTCAACTGCAATTACTTTAACGTCTGCTCGATCGACATTATATTTTTCACATAGATCTGGAAGTCGATTTACTAATTCACCTAAATATACTACACCAGTAAATCCTCCCCCACCAATCACAAGTGTTAGAGGTGTGTTGGTGCGCGACTTATTAAATCCAGCAAGTTGCATTTCAAGCTGTTCTCTTAATGTCCTCGCTTGTTCTAGTGTTCCTAAAGGATATGCATAATCGTCTAAACCTAGGATTTGAGATGTATCAACTTCAAAACCTAATGCTACAACAAGATAATCATAATCAAGTGTGCTTTTAGCTAATTGAACTTTTTTTTGCTTAACTTCTAGAGCAGTCACCGTATCTTTTATAAATGTTACTTTGCTCTGGTCTATTAAATCTTTAATTGGGATCATTGTCTGTTCATCAGTTCTTACACCAACTGCATTTTCATGTAACCACGTTGTTTGATAATGATAGTCATGCTTATTCACCAAAAAAATTTCCACATTATCGTTTTTGGTTATTTTTTTTTGCAGCTTCACAGCTGTTGCAATACCAGCATAACCTGCACCTATTATTAAAATTTTTTTCTTTACCAATTGATCACATCCATCTCAATACATACGTGATATAGATCACATTTATACTATTAATAAATTCACAAAATTGTAATATTTAATATAAACCAATCTTAGACTTTTTAAAATAATTTTTCAACCATAATCTATGTCTTGAGAGCATTATTACTACTTCAACATCAAAATATGTTAGAATGTTGGTTGTCTACTTAATGTTATTGTCAATTTAGGAGGAATCAGGTATGTCTGATCAAAAAGTTTATGATATTACAATCATTGGCGCTGGTCCTGTTGGACTATTTACTGCCTTTTACGGCGGACTCCGACAAGCCAGTGTTAAAATAATAGAAAGTTTACCACATATTGGTGGGCAACTAAGTGCACTGTATCCTGAGAAAGATATTTATGATATTGCAGGTTTTCCTAAAGTTGGAGCGCAGGAACTAGTTAATAATTTAAAAGAACAACTCGATATGTTTGATCCTTCTATCAGTTTAAATCAAGAAGTTGAAAATGTTGAAAAGTTGGAAGATGGGACTTTTAAATTAACCACAAACAATGATGTGCACTATACAAAAACCATAATAATCACCGCGGGAAATGGTGCATTTCAACCACGCAGATTGGCATTAAAAGAAGCAGAGGCATATGAGAGTCGAAATCTACATTACTTTGTAGATAATATGATGAAATTTAAAGGAAAACGTGTTGTCTTATTTGGTGGCGGGGATTCAGCTGTCGATTGGGCTCTAATGCTTGAGCCAATTGCAGCAGAAGTAACACTAGTCCATCGCCGTGATAAATTTCGAGCGCATGAACATAGTGTTGAAAAGCTTCAAAAGTCAAACGTTCGAATTTTAACACCATTTATACCCGAAACTCTTATTGGTACAGACACAATTGAGCAAGTGCAAGTTAGTGAAGTAAAAGGTAGCCAGGTTGTTACTATTGATGTTGATGATGTTATTGTTAATTATGGTTTTATTTCTTCATTAGGGCCAATAAAAAAATGGGGAATGGAAATTGATAAAAATAGTATAGTTGTGAATTCAAAAATGGAAACAACTGTTGAAGGGATTTACGCAGCAGGAGATATTTGTACCTACCCAGGAAAAGTAAACCTAATTGCCACTGGGTTTGGTGAAGGACCAACAGCGATCAACAATGCAAAAGCTTATCTCGAACCAGATGCACGTGTACAACCCAAGCATTCAACCAGTTTGTTTGAGTAAAATAAAAAATTATATCAGTGAGATTTGACTTCTTTCCGTCAATATAAAAAATCCTTCTTTTCACCATGTAAACTATGGCAAAAAGAAGGATTTTTTTATTAACAGTTCTCAGGCGTACCTTCACGTTCCTTTGCTTTGAACGATGACCCGCATCCGCAAGATACGATTGCATTCGGATTATCGATGGTAAATCCGCCGCCCATCATGTTTTGTTTAAAATCGATGGTTGTGCCTTCAATAACAGGAATATCTTGACTGAAAATTGTTAATGGAATCCCATTTACTTCTTCTAATGTGTCTAGATCTTCATTAACATCGTAATCAAATCCTAGAGAATAAGATAAACCACTACATCCTCCACCTTTAACACCGAAACGAAGGCGAACTGTATCTCTGTCTTCATCTTTCATCATTTCTTCTATTTGAGAACGAGCATTGTCAGTTATATTTAAGACCATATTAATTCCTCCTTACCACTTACTATCTCCAAGTATACTAAGAAATAATGACTGATACAAATTTAGAGATTATACATTTAACTCCAAAGGAAAGTACCTTCAATCGTTGTTTGGGCTTTTCCCTTCATCCAGACATGATTGTCAGTTGCCCAACGAATAGCTAAATCTCCACCACTTAGATGCACTGTAACAACTTGATCTTTCGCAGCATATCGATTTAAAACTGCCGCAACAACTGCCGCACATGCTCCAGTACCACAAGCTTGGGTAATCCCTGATCCACGTTCCCACACACGAAAGTGTAATTCAGTTTCATTAACGACTTCAACAAACTCAACATTTACACCTTCAGGGAAACGGTGATCATGTGTAATAATTGGACCAAGGTCATGCAATGGAGCTTCTTCAATATTTTCTACAAAAAAGACTGCATGAGGATTTCCCATTGAAACAGCTGTTAATTCTAACGGGTGATGACTTACTTCAAAATTTTCTGAGATAATCTGTGAAGTATCTTCTCCAATCATTGGGATCGCCTTACGGTTTAAAGAAGGTTCTCCCATATCCACAGTGACTTCATCAATCAATTGGTGCGTGCCATGCACTTCTGCTGTAACGTTTCCAGCTTTTGTTTCAATGAGAAATGTCTTTTCCTTAACTAAGTTGTTCTCATAGGCAAATTTCGCAACGCAACGAAGTCCGTTGCCACATGTCTTCCCTTCTGAACCATCTTTATTAAAAATTCGCATACCCACAGCTGCTTCTTTACTTGGTTCTATCAAAATCAAACCATCCGAACCAATTCCGGTGTCTTTATTTGCTACATCTATAGCTAATTTTGATAACTTTTCTTCCTCAATGTGCTCTTCAAACATATTAATATAAATATAACTATTCCCTAATCCATGCATTTTTGTAAATGGTATTTTCATTGTTACCTCCACTGTTGGACTAATATTTCCCTACCTATTCTTTTCTTTATTATACAAATAGTAGTGCTATTTCGCTATGCATCTGCATCAATTTTTTGTTCGAGTACCTGGTAAATTGTTTTAATTCTTGGATTTCCTTCACTGATAAACTCGTTATCAACGACTATAACTGGATAGAATAATTCTTCTTCCTTTATCTTGTTTATCCACTGTTGATTTTGCTTATTATTTGCCTGTTGAAAAATATCTACGTACATAAATTGGATTTGATTATAATTTGGAAACTTTCTTGATACAGCTGCTTGTAACCATTCATATGTTTCTTTAGAACTTGGTGCATTCACGCAACTTGGGCAAATTTCACCTGCACCATAAACAGTAAGATTAACCATTATCATTCCCCCACTTCCAAAAAAGTTCACAATTTAATTGATATTTGATTAATTCTATTTTACAAAACTTGATGAAAAAGATAAAATATATTTAACTATAATAGTCTGTTTTACAGAATAGATTTTTAATAAAAACATGTTATACTGGTAATGAAGTTAGAAAGGAGAAGATGGATGATGCATGAACAAGTTCAAGAAGTGTTAAATAAATTACGTCCATTTTTACTACGTGATGGTGGGGATGTTGAATTAGTAGATGTTGATGAGGGTATCGTACGTCTTCGCTTAATGGGAGCTTGTGGAAACTGCCCAAGTTCAACTATCACATTAAAAGCTGGAATCGAACGCGCTTTAATGGCAGAAGTTCCTGGCGTATCGGAAATTGAACAAGTATTTTAATAAAAACATAGATTAAAAGATCCTTTCATTCCGAAAGGGTCTTTATTTTTTGCCGTTTTCTAAAGGATAGCGTTTACGACTAAGTTTATATAAACTCCGTCGTAACTACTCGTTATCCCGCTACGGAATCCAAGGCTTTCCCTTTCCACGGGCACGGCCTCAACTAATTTTTAGAAGAAAGTGCACTTCTAAAAATGGATTTTCGGCTCGTGGGACTGCGATTACTCGCCCCATCGGAAACATTCGCTGTTCCCGTAGGAGTGAAAAGCCTTTGATTCCTTCGCTAGATAGCGTATCTTTAATCATATACCTTGTACTTCTCTATTACTACTATTTTTCGTTTTAATTAAATAAAGCATTTTTAAATCTTCTTAATTTTTGAACAATACTAGCGTATCAAGCGAAATCGGTGACACTCCTGCAGGAACAGCGCGAGCTGAAGATCCACTCGAAGGCGGTTTTTGCCTTCGAGTTAGCTGAAGCCGTGCCTGCGGAAAGGGAGCCGATTTCGCTTGAGGAGCGGGTCCGAAAATTCTTTTTACAACGGAGCCTATTGGGTTGGTAATTTGTTACTAGTTATTGCGGATTTTATCTCAACTCCGTATATTAAAAAATAACAAAAAACCTTTCAACATTTATCATGCTGAAAGGTTTTTATTATAACTTGGTTGTAATTACTCCTCGATTCTCTACTTCTAATGGTAACCAGTTTAGCTTTGGGAAAATAGTTTGCCAGTCTGCTAATTTACGTTCAATCACTTCTTTTGATGTTAAAGCAATTAACGTTGGCCCAGCCCCGCTCAAAAATGTTCCATAAACTTCTTCATCTAAGAGTTCAACTATTTTATCATAATGTGGTACAAGTTTTTTTCGATAGGGTTGGTGAAAATGATCTTTTCTCATCATATTACCTAAAGTAATCCAATCCCCCCGACAAATAGCTGCAACACTAACATTTGCTACACTACTCGCCTGAACACTCTCTTTATAGGAGAATGACTTAGGTAAAACAGCCCTAGCTTCTTTCGTCTTTAATTCGAAGTCAGGAATAATCGCTAAAAAAACCAAATCATGGATCGGGACATGAATCCAATCAACCTCTTGATCGTAATGTCCAATTACACAGCCTCCTAATAAAGACGGTGCTACATTATCTGGATGCCCCTCAATTGCCGTAGCTATCTCCAATTTTTCCTCTTTTGATAGATTAAGATCGAGCAAGCAGACAGCTAACTCGATTCCAGCAATTATTGCTGTTGCACTGCTTCCCAACCCACGCGTCAATGGAATGTTACTCGTCATTTCCACATTACATGCTGGAAGATCAAGATAACCAAATTGTTTCGCCGTTTGTAACGCAATTTGGTATATTAAGTTTCCCTCATCACGCGGCAACTCGTCCATCCCTTCAGATAATGGAACAAAACGCCACTTTTCTGATAGGTCAACTTTTAATGAGAGGTATAAATTTAAAGCTACACCAACCGAATCAAAACCAGCACCTAAATTAGCTGTCGTTGCCGGAACTTTAATAAGCCAACTCATTCCTGTCCACTACCTAAAATAACATTCATTACTGTTTCCTCTTCGTTTGGTAGAACACGAGGCTTTATTTCATTATAATCAATTGCTGTATTAGGGTCTTTTAATCCATTCCCTGTTAAGACACAAACAACTTTTGAACCCTTCGCCACCTTACCTTCTTCTAACGCTTTAAATAATCCAGCAACAGAGGCGTTTGAAGCTGGCTCTGCGAAAATTCCTTCGTTTCCAGCCATCCATTGATATGCAGCAATCATTTGTTTATCAGTAATTTCATCAATTGTACCACCCGACTCTTCTCTAGCCTTTATAGCTTTATCCCAGCTTGCAGGGTTTCCAATTCGTATTGCTGTACCAACTGTTTCAGGATTTTCAAAAACACGATCATGCACAATTGGAGCAGCTCCACTTGCTTGATAGCCCATCATTTTTGGTAAGCCAGTTTGTTTTTCTTCGTTATATTCTTTAAAACCTTTCCAATACGCCGTAATATTACCAGCATTCCCAACTGGTATAAAAAGATAATCAGGAGCATGTCCTAATACATCACATACCTCAAATGCACCAGTTTTCTGTCCTTCAATACGATATGGATTAACAGAGTTAACTAAAGTAATACCATCTTGTTCGCCTAATTTGCGAACTATCCGTAATGCATCATCAAAGTTACCTTCAATCGAATAAATTTCTGCACCATACATCACTGCTTGTGCTAATTTCCCTTGGGCAATTTTCCCCTCAGGAATAACAATGATGCAACGTAAACCTGCTCTTGCAGCGTATGCAGCAGCAGATGCCGACGTATTACCAGTTGACGCACAAATCACCGCTTGTGCGCCCTCTTCAATTGCTTTTGCCATTGCCATTACCATACCACGATCTTTAAATGAACCGGTTGGGTTAATGCCCTCAACTTTTGCATATGCTTCAATATCATATTTTTTAGATAAGTTTTCTAGTTTGATTAAAGGCGTGTTTCCTTCATGCAAACTGACTGGTGGTGTTTTTTCTCCTACAGGTAAATATTCTTTATAGTGTTTTAATAACCCTTCCCAAGCCATTTTTATTCCTCCCCATCTACTCGATAATGACTTATTAATCGTCTAACTACATCTAATTCTTCTAATTGAGCTAAACTTTTTAATAATTGTCCTCTACTTATCTTATGTGTAACCATTACAATTTCAGCTGTTCCCTCTTCTTCCCCAGGTAACTGTAAGATCTTCGCAAAACTAACTGCATGATTTGAAAATACATTTGTTATCTCTTGAAAAGTACCAGCTTTGTCGTTTACTTCTAGTCTTATAAAGTTTCTTGTGAATTTTTCATTATCATCTTTTAATAAACGTTCAAACTGTGGATCAACATAGGTATTACCACTACTACCAAGACGAATGTTTTTAACTACTTCCATTAAATCTGAAACAATAGCTGTAGCAGTAGGTAGACTTCCTGCACCTGGTCCATAAAACATTGTTTCCCCAACAGATTCCCCATGTACATATACCGCATTAAATTCATTTTTCACTAGAGCTAATGGATGATCTTTAGGTAACAATGTTGGCTCTACACTAACCTCTGCCTTTCCTTCGTGAATGGAAGCAATACCAATTAATTTAATCGTATATCCTAAACTTTCCGCAAAATTTATATCTTCTTGCGTAATATCTCTGATACCAGTAACATCAACATCTTCTAAATGAAGCTCCATTTTAAATGCTAAATTAGCTAATAGGGTCATTTTTCTTGCAGCATCAAGGCCTTCCACATCTGAAGTAGGGTCTGCTTCAGCAAATCCTAGTGCTTGTGCTTCTTGCAAAACTTGATCAAAAGGGAGACCTTCATCAGTCATCTTTGTCATGATATAGTTTGTTGTACCATTAACAATACCCATGATTTTTTCAATGTGGTCAGAAGCAAGACCATCAGATAAAGAACGTATAATAGGAATACCACCTGCAACACTAGCATCATAGAGGATGTCACACTTATTCGCTTTAGCTAACCGTAATAGCTTTTGTCCATGTACGGCCATTAAATCCTTGTTAGCTGTTACAATGTGCTTTTTGTTGTTCAACGCACGTTCTAATAATTTATTGGTATCCTCAATACCACCCATTACTTCGATAATAACGTCTATATCTTTATTATCAACAAGTTCATCAGGATTTGTTGTCAGCCATGCCCGATCAATTACAACATCTCTAGGTTTATCTAGGTCATTTACTAAAATTTTCTCAATTTCAATTTCACACCCTAATTTGTGTTTGATCTGTTCCTGATGGTTCTCTAATACATTTACAACCCCTGTTCCAACAGTACCTAGTCCACATAAACCAACATGTATTTTTTGCAAATTATACGCCTCCCCTTGTATTTTTTAAAAGTACATTTGTTTATCTATAATGGACATTATACCGTTCGACACATACATATTCAAGAAACAATTGCCTAAAATTTCTGAAAAAATAGAATTACCAGTCTAAAAACGGTATTTCGTTTTGATTTGGGTCAATTCCAACCATATGATAAAAACTTTTCAGTCCTTTTTCATAGTTTACTTGCTTTTCTAATAAGTCTTTATAGCGAAAATATGTCTCCTCACTGTCAACTTGGTGTTTGGCTTTATCAATAAAATCAAATAGATGAATTGGACATAATAACCGTGCAAATAAGATTCGCCAACTAAATACCGATAAAGGTCGGACTTTCTCATAATCATCTAAAAACGATCGAATATACTGATTCTTTTTCTCATTATTGTCTAGTAAAAAAGGGCGAATATATTCTGCTAAATCTCGAGAAGGATGATCATAAAAAAACTGATCAGAAAAAATAAAGTAGTGTTCTAATTGGTTCCGGTATCGTTGGAATGTAATACAAGCTTGATCAGGGCGATCAAAACGTCTTTCCAGGTTTGCTTCTTGAACGTACTGGATTGCATTTTCAGTTAAGCCAATAAGATATGGAAAGGTATCGATAAACAAACGAAGATAACGTGAAGCAGGTCGAACTTCTAACTGTGTCTGGTAATATGCCTCAAATCCCGCTAATTTCTCTTCCCAAAGTGATTGCCACAGACCATAGGTTGAAATATAGTTCGGCGTGTATGGATATAATGCACCCGTTTGATGGAAATGCGCTAGTTGTTCACCATGAGACAACTTCATTTGTGAACTTTGGTTGGCTTGTAAAACGATATAGTGTTTGTCATTTTCAGTAGTTATCCATTGTTCTTGTTGATTTTGAATAACTTTTGCTACTTGTCGATATCCATTTTCAATTAAAAAGTCTGCACACCAATTATGTTCTAAATGAATTACCTCCACTTGCTCCGTTGGCGCAATAAAATAGTACTGATCACCTATTTGGTATCCTTGATAATTGTCAACCTCCACAGGTTTACCATTAAAATTTGCAATGTAATGTTGTATAATAGAAATAGCAATTACCTCCCTTTCTTTTACTCCTTATTTTATTCTATGTAAACAAAAAGGCGGATTGAACAAAAAGAGTTAGATGGTTTAATGGTTTAAACGATGGGTATAGTATTAGAAGAGACTATAAAGATTGGATGGGATCATATGAGTGAAGGAAAATACAAAACTGACTTGGAAAAAAAGGCACGAGAATGGTTAATAGAACGTGGTGTAACCGTTGATGACATAGCAGATCTTGTTTATTACTTACAAAGTAAATACCATGAGGAATTGTTAATGGAAGATTGTATACACAATGTTAACAAAGTGTTAGGAAAGCGCGAAGTACAAAATGCTATATTGACTGGAATTCAACTTGATGTTCTTGCAGAGCAAAAACAATTGGTTTCTCCGCTTCAAGAAACAATTGAAGTTGATGAAAGCTTATACGGTATTGATGAAGTTATTGCTTTGTCCATTGTGAACGTTTATGGTTCTATCGGCTTTACGAACTATGGATATATCGATAAACAAAAACCAGGTATCCTAGAAAAGTTAAACGATAAATCAACAGGACAATGCCATACATTCTTAGATGATATTGTTGGTGCAATTGCAGCTGCTGCTTCTAGTAGATTAGCACACTCCGCTGCAAATGATGAAAATTTAGATTAAATTAAGAATTTTACACAAAAGAAGCTAACTCTCTTTACTAAAGGGAATTAGCTTCTTTTATGTTGTTAACTTAAAGGATTTGCAGTCTTTCTTGAGAGAATAAAAATGGTCACGCTAGTAGCAATCACTAATAACAAAATTTTAACAAGTACTATTGGTACAAGAAATAAAGTCGAAAGAGTAATCGTGATCCATAGCATAGAAATAGCTATGATTTTCATTTTTAAAGGAATACCTTGTCCATTTTGATATTGCTTAATATAGTTTCCGAATACACGGTTATTTAACAACCACTGATAAAGCCTTTCTGATGATTTACCATAACAAAAGGCAGTTATTAAAAGGAAAGGTGTTGTTGGCAGTAGTGGTAGGATAATTCCTAAAACACCTAAAACGAGCGCTATACTTCCACCACTAATATACAAACCTTTTTTCACAACTATCACCATCTCATCTATATGCATTTATTAGCAAATTTTTTAATTGCTAAATTTCATATAATTAAGAGTATAACGTATTAGATAAGTAGTAGTCCATCTAAATCCAGAATTTGAATCTTTTTATGTTGTTTTTGTTTAATATAACCTTGCTCTTCCAAGGTTGCTAATTTACGACTAATAGTTTCAGGTGTTGTACCCAAGTAAGCAGCTAAATCTTTCTTACTCAGTGGAAGAACAAATTCATAATTGTCGTCATCTTCACTAACACAATCAGCTAAAAAAAGTGCAAGTCTTGTTTCTACTTTTTCTGTTGCAAAACGCGTTGTTTGTATTTCCGCTTCATCCAGTCTATTTGAAAATTCACTTAAAATTTTCAATGATATTGTTGGATATTTTAACAAAAATGCCTGTAAATCATCCCGTTTCATTACACATATCTCCGTATCATGTATTGCTTCAGCGTATGATTCATGCTTCTCTTCTTTAAACAACGCGAGCTCACCTGTAAAATCTCCCGGATTCAACATGCGTACAAGTTGCTCCTTTCCTGACTGTGACAAACGGTAAATTCTAACTTTTCCTTTGTTAACAATATAAAGAGAGTCAGCTTCGTCATCCGCATGATAGATATGCTCACCTTTTTTATACGCGACCGATCTTACCGTAACCATAATTTCATTCATTTGTTCATCTTCTAAATGATTAAAAATAGGAACTGCTCCAACGCAACCTTTATGGGAATGATCACCGTGTTGACAATGTTCATTCTCACTTATTTTATTTTTTGTCATTTTTACACTCCCATCTAACTATATTTTATCGCTAACATCACAATTAATAGACTTACAACGGTCATGAGTATAAGTGAAGGAATAGTAAGCCCTCACTTATACTGTTAATTAATCTACTTCTAACACTAACAAAAAGCACATCATCCTTCTATTATATTATACTTTTGAAAAGTCTTTTTTAGGCTTAAACTTAATTAATCTCATTGCATTTAAGATAACAAGTAATACACTTGCTTCGTGAATAAACATGCCTGATGCCAATTTAACAGACCCCATTAATACACCTGCTAATAAGACAAAGACAATTCCTACTGCGAAAAAGGTATTTTGTTTCATGTTTCGAATTGTAGCTTTTGCTAGGGAATAAGCATGAGAAAATTGCATCAGTTTATCAGCCATTAAGACAACATCTGCTGTTTCCATCGAAACATCTGTACCACCTTCTCCCATTGCTAATCCAATATCAGCTGTCGCTATTGCTGGTGCATCGTTGATTCCATCCCCCGCCATTGCAACAACGTGCCCCGTCTCTTTTAACTTCTTCACAAACTCTACTTTATTTTCAGGTAATAATTCAGCGTAAAATTCATCTATTCCAAGTTTATTCGCAACTAATTCAGCTGTGTGTCTATTGTCCCCCGTTAACATTACAATTTTCTTGATACCTGTTTTTCTCATTTGCTCTAATGCTTTAGGTGCATCTTCACGAATTTGATCTGCAATGGCAAGTATGCCAACTACCTGTTCATCAACAGCTGCAAAAATTGCTGTGTTTCCCGCTTTTTCACGATCAACAGCATAGTCTCTTGCTTCTTTTGGGATTTTGATGTCATTTAACTTCAATAATTTGTTCGTACCGACAGTAATTATGTGACCTTCAACACTACCGCGTATTCCATTTCCTTTGATAATCTCACCATCTGTCACTTCACTAGTTAATTTTATGCCATCTGATTGTGCTTTTTTTACGATCGTTTGACCTAGATGGTGTTCTGAGATTGTTTCTGCTTGCGCTACCAATCTTAATAATTCTATTTGATCTTGACTTCCAAATGTCTTGATATCTGTTACTTCAGGTTTCCCTTTTGTTAGCGTACCTGTTTTATCAAATACAAGTGTATCCACTTTAGAGAATTTATCCATCACTTCTCCACCCTTAACAAGTACACCATTTTTCGCGCCATTACCAATGCCAGCAACATTTGATACCGGAGCACCAATAACTAATGCACCTGGACACGCAACAACTAAGAAAGTAATGGCTAAATGAAGATCTCTGGTAATAAGATAAACACCAAGTGACAATACCACAACCGCTGGAGTATATACATTTGCGAACTTATCTAAAAATTTCTCCGCTTTTGATTTTGATTCTTGTGCTTCTTCTACAAGCTCAATAATTTTAGCAAACGTTGTATCATCTCCAACCTTTTCAGCGACAATCTCAACATAACCGCTATCTAAAATCGTACCACTAAAAACTTGATCATCCATTTCTTTATTAGCTGGCGTACTTTCTCCGGTTACTGCTGCTTCATTTAAAGTAGCTTTACCCGTAACAATACTGCCATCAACAGGAATTTTTCCACCAGAGCGAATAATCACACGGTCTCCTTCCAAAACTTCTTCAACAGGTAAAACTACTTGTTCTCCATTTCGAATTACCGTTGCTTCCTGTGGTGCCATATCTACTAAATCCTTTAAAGATGAACGCGTCTTTTCTAAAGTGCGTGCTTCTAAATAAGCTCCAAATAAAAATAAGAAAGTAACAACAGCTGATTCTACATACTCCCCAATATACAATGCACCGATTACAGCAATTGAAACTAATAGCTCTATACTAAATGCTTTCATCCGCAATGCCTGGTATGCTTTTATGAAAATAGGTACACTGGCAATCACTGTTGCGGTAATAAGTGCACCATCTTTCATAAAACTACTACCATATAAACCTGCTACAAAGCCAAATACAATTAAAATGGCTGACATGGCTGTAATATGATTCTTATGTTTGTTAATATGTTGAATCATTTTAATTCCTCCTTATTAAACTTACTTTTGATGAATCAAGTTTTCTTTACTAATGCTTTTGCATTTTAGAAATCGATGTTTAATTTATCCCTTCATTTATATCTCAATAATAAGACGTTTTCTATAATTAATAATTGATTAAAATCAAGTTTGAGTAATTGATCTTAATTTCTTTTAATTCACACTAAAAAAGGCATAGAGATAAGTGTACTCTCTACGCCTTTTTAAAATATATAAAAAGAAGATAGTCTTATTATGAGACCATCCCCTATATTATCATCAGATGAACTTAAGATACTTTAGCTGATAGTACTGGATAACCTAATTTGCTAATTGTTTCTTCTAATTTCTCTGCGTCTATTTGTGTTTCATCATATTCTGTTTTTACCTTGCTTGCATTAAACAATACTTTTGCTGTATCTACCCCTGAAGTCTTATTTAATGTTGATTCAATTTTTTTAATACATGAAGGACATGTCAAGGCTTCTAATTGAAATACTGCTTTTTTCATTTTTAACTTCCTCCTTGTTAATTGGTATAACTTTATTGTAATCGTATTGTCGATAAAATAAATTGACCTATATCAAGTTTAGGGAGAAAAGTTCAAGAAAAACATGACTTATTTTAAAAGTACATACAAAAAACTCGGATATATTGTATCCGAGTTTTTTGTAGATGAACCTTGAATTTATATTTATCTAAGTATTTTAAAAGCTTCTTTAGCACTAGTTTTATATTGTCGCAAACATCATTCCAATAAAAAGAAACATAATATAATTTACGGAAAAGAGGAATATACGATTTGCCCACTTTTTCTCATTGCTTGAATAGAACCCAACAGAGGTTAAAACAAGGCCAGTCACTGCCATTAAGATTGCAAAGATCATAAAAGGTAATCCTAGTGAATAAAACAAAAATGAAACTGGAATCAAACTAGCTATATAAAATACAATATGGTTTTTCGCAACCCTAATACCATGTATAACAGGAAGCATTTTTACGCCTGCCAACTTATATTCTTCTCTTTTTTTGATTGCAATCGCATAGGTGTGAGGCATTTGCCAAACGAATAAGATAAGTGCCATTGCAATTGGAATCACATCTAGTGTTGGAGCAATTGCTGACCAACCAATCAATGGTGTCACTGCTCCTGAAATACTACCCACAATAGTGTTCCAAGTGTATTTTCTTTTTGTCCAAATGGTATATAAAATAACATATGTGAACCAACCAATAAAACCATATATAGTAGTTTCTAACGTAGTAAAAGCTAATAATGAAAAACCAAGTATACTAAGTACTACACCAGTTCTAAATACTGTTCTTAGTGAAAAATTGCCTGTAACAGTTGGGCGATGCTTCGTACGCTGCATCATTGTATCAATATCTGCATCAAACCAATTATTTAATACTAGTGCACCAGCCATTAATAATATACTCCCTAAAAGCGTGAGTACAATTATAGCCAGATTATCTGTCATATTTGCCCCCGTAAATTGCATTGCCAACACCAATCCAGTTAATACCGGTAATACATTCGATAGCAATACAAGCCCTTTGAGTAATGCTTTTATATCAACTACCATTTGTTTAATATATGACTTACTAACAGACTGATTTGTTAATGTTGTGGAAGTATTTTTCATCTTCTAACCTCCGAATTGATAATACTTATCGTATTTATTATAACATGTTAGAAGGATTAAGTTGTGTCAAATGAAATTGACAAATACGTTATTTTCAGTTAAGTAGATTAATATACTTAGACATGAATCTTGAATATACAGATATACTAGCTTTCAAATAATTCTTTATTGAACTAACAGTAAATGGTATCATTAACTAAAAAAGAACCCAATTCTTTTCGTTTTGGTGAGGAGAAACCATATGTTTATTAAAAAAAGATTATATTGGCTTATACCATTTTTACTCATACTACTCGCAATAGGACTTGTTTTTCATAAAAATCTTTTGGAAGTAACAGAACCTCCAGAGGATAATTGGAGTCGTGCGATTTCAATTGGAAAATCGAGTATTAATGCCTACCCAACTATTGAAAAAGAAGAAGATGGTTCGATATCATTAACACATTTTAAAGATAAAGCATTAGCCAAGACTACCTATAATGACTCATTTAATGAAGTAAATAATGCTACATACCCTCATGTTCCGGTTGATAAGTGGACTCAATTATACACTGGTGAAGAGCAACTATATTATTTCGATTATAATAGTATCTATAATCAAGACGGCAATGAAGTAGTAGCTAATGTTGATGCATTATACCCATTACAAAACCATCTGCTTTACCTTAAAGCAAATGAAATTTTTGAGTTCAATGAAACAACACAGGAAGTAGTAAAATTGTTTACGTTGGAGGGTGGCTTTGATAAAACAATACCTTTTCAAACTTCTGCTGGAATTATGATACTACAATATCAAACTAGTGGTGACTATATTGTACAACTTCAGGAGCTAAATCAGTCGGGAAATATTGTGATTTTCACTGAAAACTTAGAATTGAATTATACAGAAACAATCGAAGAAGTAGCATTAGCAGATAAAAGTAATGGGCAAATTTCAATCTTAATTAAAACCGAACAGAAAAATGCTAGTGGGGTAACAGATAATCAACGCTTTTATTTATTGGAACATAACCGCGAAAGTGGGGAAGTCACAAAAGATATGCTCACCTTTTCTGATCCAAAAAGGGAAACAAACTTATCAAGTATTGGTGATATTTCTATTAATTACCGAAATGAGCACCTTACCTTCTTATTTACTGCAAAAGGAGCTAGCCGAACTAAATATCGAACCGCATCAGCCTTTAATATATACCAGGCGACACGAATAAATGATGAAATGATTGTACAGCGGAGAAGTA
Organism: Paraliobacillus quinghaiensis; assembly: GCF_003426025.1. GTDB lineage: Bacteria > Bacillota > Bacilli > Bacillales > Amphibacillaceae > Paraliobacillus_A > Paraliobacillus_A quinghaiensis. The sequence goes on along the minus strand of NZ_QJSH01000023.1, from coordinate 10,601 downwards.
ATACTGCTGGTTTGTCAGCTAAACCGCAGTGGATAGATAACCAGACGGTTGCCTGGATTGATCGTAAATCAGGAGAAAATACAATTTTTCTTTCATCTGACCAATCCAATTATATTGCTTATGCAGATCAAATTACAGAGGATGATTTTTTAGCTATACTGGGTAAAACAATGGGAATGTATGCTGGAGCCTTTTTCACATTTATTTTTGCTGGACACTGGTATCTCTGGCCGATCGGATTACTTGCTATCTTGTTAATCACTCGAAAGTCATTAGTTGATCGTAATCCCAATTGGGTGCTTTACCTTTGTATTGGAGTGTACATGGCTGCATGTTATCTGACACTAGATAATTTCTTCATTGCTAATATATACTATTCAGCACCAAATTATTTAACTTTCACTGGAAGTAGTTACATTTATACAACTTTATTTGCATTTATTGCCTTCATTATTGCAAAGAATGGTGCCAAACAACATGAATGGCATATTTCAATGGAACTTTTTTATTTTGTAGCTATTCATACTCTATTACTAATGGCATTTTTTGGACCTTATCTTATTTAGAAAGCAGTTCCTTAAAATTACCTAAGAAAAACCGGGCAAACACCGCCCGGTACTTTTTAAACGCTTTTTTCTAAAGGATCGTAGTTTATGACACATTTTATATAAACTACGCAATATCCTTCCACCCCGCTCAGTCTGTGATTAGTAACGTAAGTTACCGCTTCTCAAATGAAATTGACTCCCTTTCCGCAGGCACGGCTTCAGCTAACTCGGATAAGCAAAGAGCGCTTTCCGAGTGGATCTTCAGCTCGCGCTGTTCCTGCAGGAGTGTCATTTGATCCGCTGGTAATGCACATGAATTAAGTTGGATGTAGAATGCTTCATTTAACTGCCTTAGCAAAGGAAAAAAGATACGCCAACTAGCGAAGGAAGCAAATGGATGACACTCTAGTGGGAACAGCTCAAGTCGAAGATCCACTCGGAGGCGTTTTTTGCCTCCGAGTTAGCTGAGACTGAGCCCACGGAAAGGGAATCCATTTGCTGACGTAGCGAGTTAGTAACTCACATTACTAGTTATTGCACTTTTTATATCAAGTCCGAATATTTACAAGCAACTATGTTTACGAAAAGAGCCTTTTATCATTCACTTTCAAATCTTATAAATGCTCTTAACCCTTGGTACATCAGCTTAAAAATTATACTTTCCTACAAGATTACAAAAAACGCATCGATCATCATTTTTATTGATCGATGCGTTTTATAATAAAGTAAGCACAGCCAAAATTACAATATTCATACAAGTAATCATCTATAGTACTAATTTTTGTATCAAAGCTTGCTTTAGGGTTCTGGTTATCGTAAAAACCTTTTAAACGTAACTGTTCATAACCCCAATCCCCAACGATGTAATCATACTTAGTTAATATTTCGCTGTAGCGTCCCTCTAATGCTTCTTGTTGAAATCCATCTTTCACATTCTCTGTGATTTCATATTTTTGACCAACAATTTCAATCATCCTGATATCTCCTCTATAAAAAATTCAAATGTACATGTGCGTAATTATATATTGGTTTTATTTTATCATATCTTACCTTCAATGCACTAGCTATACAATCTCTCCATAACAATTATACACATGAACCGTCCATTTCTCAGGTTTGATCTTTATTTTTTCGATAAGATAGGCTTGATTTTCCATTTATTATTTAACTACATTTGTACAAACTAATTATACACAATCACGTTATTAGGAGGTGAGCGTCATGATAAAAAGAGTGTTTCCAATCTTTTTGTTTTTATTTTTTTGTCACAGTCAACAGATGTTAGCCGAAACAACAGATGACATCTTGAAAGCAAAAATGGCATTATATAAAAAAACAGAAGCTGTTACGCAAGTTCCTTGGTATTATTTAGCTGCAATTAATCAATATGAGAAAAACATTCAAAAAAATGCAGATACGGAAAAATTAGTATTCATCACTATACCAGAAGAGCAATGGTTTGGTATTGCTAATCCAAGTAAAAATACAAATAGCAATATTATTGGTCTCTTTGAGGGTATTGGAAAAGACGGGAATGGAGATCAACAAGCTGATCCTACAGATGATGAAGATGTGTTATACTCTATGGCAAATCTTATCGCAAAACAAGGCACATCAAAACAAGATATTAAAATTGCGTTATGGGATTATTATCAACGAGCTTTAACTGTTCAATCTATTTCACAAATAGCAAAGGTTTATCAAACATTTGAAACGATAAACTTGCTTGACAGTGATTTCCCTATCCCCTTACACCATAATTATAGTTACCGAAATACATGGGGGGACGCCCGTGGCTTTGGTGGTAGACGTATTCATGAAGGTACAGATATTTTTGCAAATTACGGTACACCTGTTAAAGCAACGAGATACGGCGTGGTTGAGATAATGGGCTGGAATAGATTTGGAGGATGGCGTATTGGTATTCGTGATATTTATAGCAACTACCATTATTATGCACATTTAAACGGCTTTTCAGATGATTTAAAAGTTGGAGACGTGGTAAAGCCGGGGGATGTTATTGCATCAGTTGGTGCCACAGGATATGGGCCTCCAGGAACATCTGGAAAATTCCCTCCTCACCTTCATTATGGAATGTACAAAGATAATGGGTACAGTGAATGGTCTTTTGACCCTTATCCTTATTTGCGCAGATGGGAAAAAGAAGCTAGAAAATAAATAACAAAAACCCTCACTAATGCAGTGAGGGTTTAATCTACCTATTTTATTTTGAAGCTTTAACAGCATACGTTATACTTGCTGCTAAACCTCCCCATATAACAACGACACCAACAATTAACATTGTAATAGCAGCTCCAGACATATGTCCGTCACTCCTTTCTATTCGTTATTTTTACTATTCGTTTGGCCATTTTTTAGTTGTCATTAAAGCACCAAAGAACATTGCACCAATTGCAACTACCCAACCAAAATTAAATAAGAAGTCAATTGGATAATCTCCATAGTTATTTGCAATATCATTACTTAAGTTTTGAAGCATCATATAACCAAGTACAGCTGGGGTAATGAATGTCAAACAGAATCTCCACCAATACCCAAGCTTGATGTCAGAAACATCATTCGCATAGTTTTGCAAATCTTTTAATGAACGTGCAAACCAAGCAATCGCTACAACTTCAAATAAACCTGCTAATGCAACACCATAATTATTGATAAAGTAATCAACCGTATCTAGTAAATTCAAACCACCTTGATTAGCAAAGAATAAGGAGGCAACTGCTGCAATTCCGCCACCAATTGCAACTGCTAAACCACGTGAAATGTTAAACTTCTCTTGAATACCTGCAATGTATGTTTCTGAAATAGAAATTAAGGATGATAAACCAGCTAACACTAATGAAGCAAAGAATAAAAATCCAAATAATCCAGATGCAGGCATTTGACTAATAATCTCAGGAAATACCATAAATGCAAGACCAACACCGCCACGGGCTACCTCAGAAACAGCAACACCTGCTTGATTTGCCATAAACCCTAGTGCGGCAAATACACCGATACCAGCTAACAGTTCAAATGATGAGTTTGCAAAGCCTGTAATAAATGCATTGTTTGTAATATCTGATTTCTTCGGTAAATAAGAAGCATAAGTAATCATAATTGCGAATGCTATTGATAAACTGAAGAATATTTGTCCATAAGCCGCTACCCATACAGATCCATCTAAAATTGTGGACCAATCTGGAGCAAAGAACGCCTCAAGTCCGTCTACCGCACCCGGTAATGTTATAGCTCGAATAACAATAATAATAAAGATAATAGCTAATAATGGGATAAATATTTTGTTTGCAACCTCAATACCTTTTTTAATGCCTCGACCAAGAATTAAGAAAACTACAGCCCAAATTGCTAGTAATGGGAATAATACAGCTGGAACCATCGAACCAAATGTACCTGCATCTGCTAATTGCAAAAAGTCCCCTACGAAGAAGCCAGTTGGGTCGTCTCCCCAACTTTGTCCAAATGAGAAGTAAGCATACATAGCTGCCCAAGCAACAATAATCGGATAGTAAGCTGAAATAATAAACGAAATACCTATCTGCCACCAACCAATCCATTCCATACCTTTACTAACACGTTTAAATGAACGTGGAGCAGAACTGCGATATTTATGCCCAATTGTATATTCCATAATCAATAGTGGAATACCTGCTGTTAAAAGCGCAAACAAGTAAGGTATGAAGAACGCACCTCCACCGTTATCAAATGCTGTTGCAGGGAATCGCCAAATGTTTCCTAAACCAATTGCAGACCCCATCGCTGCAAGTAAAAAACCTAAGCGCGTTCCCCATTGTGAACGATTTTCCATCATTAACTCTCCTCTCAAAAATTGATACATTCTTAATAGAAGTAACTACTTAAATATTGCAGAAAACATTACTTCTCACTAATATAAATAGAATGTTTCAAATTTTTATTTTTTTCTGATATTTATTGATTATAACGAGACAACTTACTTATGTCAAAGGAATATTTGTGAATATTTTTAGAAAATTTAGAAAATAAGCAAAAAAAGAAAAGCAAATCAATCTTAATTGATTCGCTTCTCTCATTGTTAAACTATAATTAATCGTTTTTGTTTTTCATTATCATAATTAGCAAAGATGCAATTATAGCAATAATCACTAAAGTTACTGGCAACGCGATTATAACGTTACCTGTTAAACCGAATACCCAGTAACCAATCCCCGTTGCAAATGCACTAATAAATGCATAAGGTAACTGTGTTAAAACGTGATCGATATGGTTCGCTCCTGCTCCAGTAGATGATAATATTGTTGTATCAGAAATAGGAGAACAGTGATCACCGAAAACAGAACCTGCCAGAACAGCAGCCATTGCAGGCAATACTAAATTTACGTCTGATACTACCGCAATTTGCGCAGCGATTGGTAACATAATTCCAAACGTTCCCCAAGAAGTACCTGTTGCTAAAGCCATGAAACCAGCTACCAAAAACAATATTAATGGAAGGTAATTCACATTAATTGCTGCTTTTTCAACAACTTCTGCTAAATAACCACCCGTATCCAAACTACTAATAATTGAACCGATCATCCAAGCTAAAATTAAAATATAAATTGCAGGTAACATTGATCGGATTCCTTCTAAATATACTGTACCAAAATTAGTCTTAGGTTCCGATTGAAAAACATAAAGAAGTGTTGCAATAATAACCGCTAATAAACCACCTACAAAAAGAGATAAGTTTACATTAGTATTAGCAAAAACAGTTAAAATTGTAGCATCTTCACTAGAGCCCATATATCCAGTCACTATCATTGCTACAATAGTTCCAATTACTAAAGTTCCAATTGGAATTAATAGATGCATAATCTTTCCTTTTTCATGAGCACTGATATTATTTTTAAGCTCACCAGCGACATTTCCTTTTTCTTCATCAACTAATTTGCCAGTATCAACTGCTCTTGTTTCATGCTTTCTCATTGGGCCGATATTAATATTAAATATTGCTACAAAGAAAACAAGTAGCATTGCTGCAAAAGCATAGAAATTTAATGGAATCATCTTAACAAATGCTTCAAGTGGTTGATACTCAGTAATACCGTTTGCTACAAATATCGCACCAATTGTACCAATAATATATGCTCCCCAACTTGAAATAGGTGTAATTACTGTAATAGGTGCTGATGTAGAATCAATAAAATAGGCCAATTTTGCACGTGATACTTTATAGCGATCCGTTACAGGTCGAGCCACTTGGCCAACTGATAAACTATTAAAATAATCATCAATAAAAATTAGTATCCCTAAAAAGGATGGCACTAATTGTGCACCTCGTCGTGTTTTAACCTTACGAATGGCCCAATCTCCAAAGGCCTTACTTCCACCAGACGCGGTCATAAATGCGGTTGTAATCCCTAATAACAATAAAAAGGATAATAAATATAAACTCCCAATACTCCAGCCATCTTCTACACTATAGAAAATAGTTAAGAATACCTCACCAACTTCTTGTATGCTAGCCAGTACATTAAAATTATGAAGCATTAAAGCTCCTACAATAATTCCAGTTCCTAATGATAGTAAGACTTTTCTTGTCAACAAAACAAGTACTAACATTAAGACAGCAGGAATTAAGGAATAAATCGTTCCTTCCATTTTCCAACCTCCAAAAAATTTATTTGATTGAAAAAGTAGTCCAACGATCCTAGTCAAGGATTGTATCTCTTAGGAAAATGAGCATAAAAAAACAGTAATAGAAAATAACCTATTACTGTTTTTTTATAAGAATCTATAAAATAAACGTTGTGTTATCCTCCGTTCGATCAACAGCTCATCACGTAAAAGACATGACAGTAGATTCTTTATTCAAGAATATACCAATAAGTTAGCAACGACCATTGCACACTTACTTCGGCAACCTAACCCTTTCACCCATTATCTTCATGGTCAGCTCCAATGGGTTACTGATTTTAGGTTGCGCCTCTATCTCATCGATCCTGAAAAGGTCACTTTATTCTTTTTCCTAAATAGTTTACCAAGCTATCTAATTTATTGCAAGGATTCTATCGGATTGGGATTGCTACATTGTCATTATTACCGTTTCCATTATTGTAATATTGTGGTACATCACCATTATATCCACCACTTCCAATTGGAATTTCCTGTTCGATTCTTGCAGTCTTAGATCCAAATGGAATAACTGTCCGAATTTCTACCTCTATAAAAACAACTGGTTCAATATGCACCGTGTTAATACTGACATTGCTAATAGTCGTTTTCACTTCTGTATTTACATAACCAATTAGTTCCAATTTAACAGGAATTTTAGGTCCTAAATTTGCTAGTAAAGGTAAATTTAATACTTGACCAAGAGGAATTTCAATTAAATTTGATTTTTCTTGCACCGCTTCTATAGAAGTCTGTTCCTCTGCTTCAATATCTACATCTAAAGGAGCACTTGTATCAGGTACAACACCTTGCTCTAATTGATCAAGATAATTTTCCACTCGATATCGAATGTTGCGCTGCACTTTATTTTCCATAGCTGCATTAATATGATAACTAGTAACTTGGCCGCTTTCATCATATTGAAATTCAATTAAATCTTCTACTTCTAGATCCTCATTTAATTTTTTATTAACTGCAATACCCATCGCAATATTCGCATATTGGATATTTTTTGTTTCAGCAATTTCTAATAAAATAGGCTTTATTCCTTTATTAACAATAACAATACTTACCATCGTTGCGATCACAAATAAAATAGTTGTAATAAACATAAGTTGCCTGATGGAAGGTGGTGTTCGGCGCCGTTTATTAATTGATCTTTTCCACACAAAAATCCCCCCTAAAAAACAATATGCTGTTTAATAGGAGGTTAGTATAATAATCTATTTTTAAATATCATATTTAACAATTGTTACATCTAGAACATGTGCTAAATCAAGTTCATATGGTGTAACTTCAGAACCTTCTTCTTTAATAACCCTAACAATAGGTCGTTCATACAAAGGGCTATTTTGTTTTACAACAACCGCTGTACGTTTGTCGCTTAATTCTACTGTCACACCATTTGGATAAACCGCAATTGTCTTACGAAAAGTCCGAACCATATCTTGATCAAAAAGTGTACCGCTACCCGCATATAATATATCCAAACCTTCCTGAGGTAGCATCGCATCACGATATACCCGATTGCTAGTTACAGCATCAAACACATCAGCAACACCTAGTATTTTTCCAAAAGGATGAATTTCATTTGATGCTATACCCCTTGGATAGCCTGAACCGTCCAATCGTTCATGATGTTGAAAAGCACAATGCGCAACTAACAAAGGAATAGAAGAAGATTTACGCAAGAATTCAAACCCTTTCTCAGGGTGGGTTTGAATAATTTGAAATTCTTCATTCGTTAACTTTCCTTCTTTATTTAATACTTTGTCTGGAATAAATACTTTCCCTACATCATGTAGCATTGCTCCAAGGCCAAGTGTTTTTATTTTTTTTGTTGGTAAATTCATTTCATTAGCAAGTGCTAAGGCATATATTGTGACATTAACAGAATGAGAAAAAACGTAATCATCACTAATCAAAATATCAGACATAATGGAGAGTACTTCCTCATCTTGCTGTAACTGTGTCATCATTGTGTCTACCATATTTGACATTTTTGCACTTGTTTGCTCAAATAAGAGTGCTTTTTTTCCAAAACCCTGCTTTTGATAGGTCGAAAACGATTCTTTTACCGATTGAATTGCTTCTATTCGTAGATCTTCAGAAATTGGGGAATTAATTATAATATCATCAGTTAGACTATCTCTAATATATACATATGTAACTCCCAATTCTTTCAATCGTTGAATCATAAATGCTGTTAACTTTATATTTTTTTGAATTAAGATTTTCCCTTTGTCGTTATATATTGGTTTAGCAAGTTCGGTTCCTTCTTTAATTGCCCTTGTCGTGACTAGTCTCATTACGATCTCCTAACCATTACAAAATCTTTCTTATAGTATTTAAATAATATCAGATTCTCAACATATTTTCTACAAAACATGACAAGTTCTAAATTTCATGAGGCAATACTACTATTTTGACTTCATTACTTTCAACAGAAGATCACGTATAAACTCCGGCATATAAAATTTTTTAAATTTAGAACGAGCAATTTCTGGAAAAATATGACCAAATGTAAACATGTCCGCAGTAGCGAGCTTGTAACTCTTATCTGGTTGAATCGGTATACCTTTCCATGACATTGATAGAATCCGCTCTTCCCCATCATTATCTATCTCAGTTTTTATGTCTATTCCAGCATATATCATTTTTCCAATTACTTTTCCACGAAAGCCAAAGCCTTGCAGTTCTAACTCCTTAAATGACTTAGTTAAACTCGCACGAACCACCTCTACCAATTCCTGACCTTGTAATTCAACGACACATGGATTAATTGGGTGCGGACAAATACGGTGGATATCTGCATAAGTAACTGGACCAACAGGAAGTGAGTCTAACAATAATCCAGCATTTAACATTGCAATATCAGCTTTTGTCCATTCTAACAATATTTCTGTCAGCCTACGTATTAATACTGTTTCCTCGAACCACTTAACAGGTAACGGCTCAGCTATTGTTGTAACACGTTGATCTAGCAACTCGAAAGCCTCTTTCTCCTGTTGCTTAATCAATTTTTTTGCTTCACGATCTTCTTCTAAATGATCTATTTGCGTAGCATAAGCTTGTTTATTCTTTAACTGATGTAATTGATGATCCCATGTAAGAATAATTTCACCAACAAAATGACCAAATTTACCAGATGCAGTTAAGAGCGACTGATTGCGATATTCTCCATCTCGAAATAAGTGATGCGTATGACCTCCAACGATTACATCAATATCAGGATACATATCAGCAATAGATTCATCTTCATTTATCCCCAGATGAGATAATAGCACTATAATGTCAGATTGGCTTTTTAGAGTTGATAACTCACGCTCTAATGCAATTAATGGATCCTCTACCTTCCACCCCAACGGATCATAAAATGTATGGAATGGTGCGGTTAGACCAATTACGCCTATTTTAATCCCTGAAGCAGTTTGCAAGTGGTCAGTTGGCTTAAGCCAGTCAGGATTCGCTCCATCAGAACTCGTTAAGTTAGCACATACTATTGAGAAATTTGCTTCATCATATAAGTGGTATAAATCTTTATGTTCTAATGTAATTCCTTCATTATTTCCTAATGTAGCTATGTTATATTTTGCTTGATTAAGTAATGCCACATTCCCTTTTCCTAATAACGCCTCAGTTGTTGGGTGTACACGGTCCATGTGGTCACCATTATCTAATAACCAGAAAGTTTGGTTTTCCAATTTTCGTTCAGCTTTTTTGTCATTTAAAAAACGTGTGATCTTAGGCCAGTTTTCGAAATGACTATGTAAATCACTTGTATAATATAAAAATATATCTTCAGTCATTGTATAAACCCCTTCATTACGTAAATCATGTAACAGATTTAACACCCATTATATTTACACTCTTCTTATGTTAACACTTCTCACCAAAAAAACTGAAATTATCTACATATTGACGTAATATATATAGAATGCGTATTAAAAAGAGTCTTTAGACCCGCTTCTCAAATGAAATTGACTCCCTTTCCGTGGGCACGGCTTCAGCTAACTCGGATAAGCAAAGGGCACTTTCCGAGTGGATCTTCAGCTCGTGCTGTTCCCACAGGAGTGTCGCCAATTTCATTTGATACGCTAGATAGTCTAAAATATATAATAGATTACAGCCTGTTTTAACTGCAGAAAAGCTTGTTGATTGTTAGTAAATAAATCAAAATCAGTTCTTCTAACTAGCGCAGGAAGCAAATGGATGAGACTCCAGAGGTCCGACAAGGACGATTTTAACCTGTGGTCCTACCGTTTCAAGTCGAAATCGAGTAGGAGGGGCTTCACAGCCCCGACCTCTCACACCACCGTACGTACGGATCCGTATACGGCGGTTCAACCTTTTGAGTATCTTATCTGGTAGAGGATGTTCATATCCTTAAGTCCCCATTTC
>NZ_QJSH01000022.1 GCF_003426025.1 Paraliobacillus quinghaiensis | reverse complement strand
CCGAAGGGGTCATCTTGCTTCCCGCGCTCGACTTGCATGTATTAGGCACGCCGCCAGCGTTCGTCCTGAGCCAAGATCAAACTCTCCATAAAATGCGAGCTTGGTTGCTCATTTAAAATACTAGCTTGTTTCTTACTTAACATACTGGTTGTTTCGTTCAGTTTTCAAAGATCAATTTTTGTTACCGCTCGTTTGCGACAACTTTTATATCATACCATCTATCAAACTATCATGTCAACACTTTTTTTTACTTTTTAGTTTCGTAATGAAATGATGACTTGAATGTGGCTACTATCTCATAACTGAACAAAATTCAATTTGTAAATCAAATATTTTTCAGTATTATTTCGACAGCTAAACAATCATATCATGTTTCACTAAAAAGTCAACAAATAAATCGACATTTTTCGCAAGTTCTTGCGAGTAAGGAGATCATTTGATTACCTTGTTTGATGTGATTACTATTCATTATAACAATTCCTTCATTATATATACAAATTTCCAAAAGGGCATTATTAATTTTCCATTCAAAAAGGAAGACTATGCGAAATAGAGATTGTAGCACAACAATATGTCAACTTCATTTGTGTTTATTAGACATGTATAAGAAAAGCACTAAATTTTGAAATTAAGTGAAATGTTCTATTCATTATCCCCAGATCAAATCATTCTTAAAGAGGGAAATACTTTTCAAGTTTGTCAACAACCCATGACTGAAGTCACGGGCTTGTAAGGTCTTACGACCTTTAGAAATTTACAGCGGACAACAAGACCAGCGTCTAGTCCTTTAAACCACGCTAGAGGTACTGTTTAGGCTCCAAGCAACCCGTTTTTTATCATTTAAGCCACAACTATTTGTGGTAGAATTTCATCTTTCGTATAGTGTTCTCCATATTGTTTAAGGTTGAACGCAGCGTTAATATCTCGATCAAGATGTGCGCCACAAGAAGGGCAATCCCATTCACGAACAGCTACATTGCCTTTTAGTGCCGTATTCTTATGACTGCAAGTGGAACATAATTGTGTAGACGCAAAGTTTTTCGGGACTTTGACGTAGTATTTTCCTTGGTGTTCTAGTTTGTACTTTATATACAAGCGGAAGTTACCAAACCCATTATCTTGCTGATTTTTGGCATAATGCTTGTTTTGTCCAATTGCACGAAGGTTTATGTTTTCTACTACAATCATGTCATAGCGATTCGAAAGAGCATAGGCTTTCTTGTGAAGCCGCCAATCTTTTCGTTGGTTTGCAACTTTGTTCTGTAGTCTTGAAACAATTAATCGCTGTTTTTCCCAACGATTAGAGCCCTTCACTCTTCGTGACAATATGCGTTGTTCTTTGACTAGACGTGCTTTCATTTTTCGATAATAGTGCGGATAATTGGCTTTCTTACCCTCGCTATCTACGAAAAAATGAGATTGCGAATAATCTAGTCCCAAAATGCGATTTGGTATACCAATGCTTGTAATTTGCTTTGGAAATGCAACACAAATAGACACGTCAAATTGTCCTTTCGTGTTCATCGTAACCGTTACATTTTTAATTTTACTACCTTGTGGCAATGGTCTATGTGTATATAGCTTCAACCCAACGACTTTCACAGAAGACTTTTGCGCTGATGGAAGATATAATATGTCATCTTCGATGTAGATATTTCCGTTTTGGTTAAATGTCGTGTAGCTAGCTTTGCTCCCTTTACGAGAATGGAACTTGGGCATTCCTTTTAAATCACGAAATGTCGGTTCTATCCCTAGTGTCTTCTGACGTTTCAAGGCAGCTTTCTTGTATTGTTTTTTAGAGGCAATTTTATTAAAGGCTGTCATTGCTTTGTTGAAGTGTTGTTTTGCTTCGTTAGAAGCAAAGGCATCTACAAGATACAAGTAGGCTATATGATCGTCACTTACGGATTGTTTTTTAAATGCAGAAACAGTCGGCATACCCATCTGCTTTAAAGAAGGTAATTTGTCACCAATTTGATACGGCTTCTTTTCCAAGTAGTCATATAGATAGGCGACGTGAAGGTTATACATCTTTCTATCTGCACCAAAACACTGGCGCAAATACGTTTCTACTTCATCAGAAATAGGGATAGCACGATATACATAGCCGCGGTTTACTAATTCAAGCATGGCTTTCACCTACAATCATTTTTCTTTTTGGTTTTGGATATATCCGCGAACCTGTTCTTCGGTATTTTCGCTAACTGTTGCGATAAAATAGCTAGGATTCCACAAATGACCTCCCCAAAGAAGTTTCTTTATTTCAGAATGGCGTTTAAATAATCGCCTAGCTGAATGTCCCTTTAAGGTTTTCACAACAGTCGGGATATAATGCTGGGGCTTTAGGGAAATCAACAGATGAATATGGTCTTTATCCGTTTCCATTTCTTCAATCGTTATTTCATGGTCTTTGCAAAGTTCACTAAGAATGTCTTTCAACGATTGTTCAATCTCATCGACAAGGACCGTTCTTCTGTACTTTACACACCACACGAGATGGTATTGAAGCGAATAGACATATCCTCTACCGTAAATAACTTTTGACACCGCCATCACCTCATGTTCATTATATCACATGTATATAGAAAAGCGTCGATTTATGAATGGTTATTATTCCTTTTTAAATATCATATGCGCTTTAGCTCCGAAAAAAATGTCGGACAATTGAGTTAGCAGAAGCTAACCCTTGTCCGAAGTCGATTCATCTCATGACTGAAGTCACGAGGGTTCTCGACTATTTTCTAAAACGGATTTGTCGCCCACTGTAATGACTGTTTAATAAATATACGTGGATGAAGCTTAAGCTGTGCTAACATATACTCTGCTATATCCTCTGGTTGCATGAATTTATTCTTATCTTGTTCATCAAGTTTATCTTCAAACGCCAGTTCAGTTGCCACTAAACTAGGATTCAATGTAAAGACACGTATATTATTTCCCCGTACCTCTTGCATAAGAGCTTCTGTCATACCTTGAATAGCAAATTTCGATCCACTATACGCAGTTGATCCAGCAGTACCTTTCAAACCATTACTAGATGAAATATTAATAATATCACCTTGATTCTTTTCAAGCATTTGCGGCAAAACAGCTTTAGTGACATGGTATGTGCCAAATACATTAACTTCAAAGGTGTGTTTCCATTCTTCTGGATCAATTTCTAAAAATGAACCATATATTCCTACACCAGCATTATTAATAAGTATATCTGCTGTTCCTAAATCCCGTTTCAAACTAGCTATTGCTTGTTCAACTTCATCCATGTTTGCAATATCTGCAGTAGCAAATACCGCCTTTACCCCAAACGTTTTTGCTTCCTCTGCTACTTCTAGTAGTTTAGTTTCTGTTCGAGCGATCAGACCAACATGAATTCCTTCTTTGGCAAACATAAGTGCAGTAGCCCTACCAATACCACTACTTGCTCCAGTAATATAAGCTATCTTACCTTTTATTTCTTGTCCCATTTAGTTCACCCTTTCAGAACATACAATACATAAGTTTATGTTACTAGTATATCAACTGAGTTATTTTAATGAAAACAAAAAGAATGGATAACAAATAAGAATCAATTTGCTATCCATTACATTTTTTAATAATCTTTAAATATTTTCAGCGTATCGTTCATCAGGTATTTTATTTAACATTACATATAAACTTACATTCTCTGTTCCACAATTCGAAAAAGCAAGCTCCTCATCACCAGTAACAAATAGTGTGTCATTTTGTTTAATCAAAACTTCTTCTCCATCGATCGCGAACTTACCTTCACCTTCCAAGACTATTAATTGTACGTTTGATCCAGGATGCTTGTGCGCTGGTAGTGATTGTCCAGGTTTAAAATTCAAAATGAACACCGTTGTTTTGTCCTCTTTAAAAATCACACGTTTAGTAAATCTTTCTGAATTAAATTCTATAAAATCAGTTATATTATGTTTTATCATTATTGTATCCCCTTCAAATTATATTCTTAAAGCATCCTTATTGTATATGATAATTATTATCAATGGTGTGATTTAGAACACTTTCTATATTTTTTTAGAGAATTAAAAGCATTTATTAACTAATATTTAATTACTCAAATCATACTAATCTTACAATTTGGATGCGTATGCATTCAGTTGTTTACTCACTTCCTCAATTCCATCAATAAAAAGTAGTCGTGTTTTGTATTAAATTCTAAACTTTCGTATGATAAAATAGAGCCCATGGGAATAACAACAAGGAGGTACTTATGATTCAGATAATCGGCACCACCGAGGTTTATTTCAACAGCGAATATACAATGCTAGAAGACATTAAATATCACTTAATACGTACATTAGAAAACTATGAGATCATTAATCATGACACTACTGCCCAAAAAAATAAAATAAAAATCAAGTTTACATTAAACATGGAAGAAAGATATGAATGCAAATCACTTCTTGATTATAACAGTTATGCTTTAAAAGAATTTAAAAAAAGGCTTCCTTCTACTGTTGATACTTCATATATTCAAACAATAGACATTAGAACTGCACCCGGTAAAGTAAAAAATAGGTTTAGTTGAATTTAAATTTAGAATAGTCTTTTAAAACCACATTAAAAATATATAGGAGCAGAAAATTAAATTCTCTGCTCCTGCCCTATCATTTTTTCATTCACTTATTTACTTATTTCTACAACATTAAATTCCTTTAACATATTGTAGAACCTTGCTCCATGACCTTCTTCAGCCTCAAGGAAATATTTTTCACTAATAACAAAGCTACCTTTCTTTTGATTTGAAATGATATACGTTTTATTAACCGGACTATCCCAGTCATCTCCATCAAGAGCAGAAACGACAATTGCTTCGAAAGGTTGATCCACTGTGGTAACGGACTGTACATTTTCATAAGAATCATTTAATTGTTTGTGAATCTCTTTTGCTAACTGTTCTGGCTCTATATCTTCAACTTGTGAAATTGTCATTGAAACTTCAGGGTATTGATCCCCTAATGGTTCTTTAGGAACAATTTTATCCACACCATTTTCTTCAATGAGAATATACCTTTCTTCATCAATATAAATGTTATATCCAGCTTTACTTTCTTGTAGTGTTACTTCCTTCTCTTCAGATATTCCTTCTACCTCATCTATAACTTTTTTCTCAGGCGCAAAATATTCGGTAATGTTAGTTACAACAGCCTGACCTGTGTCAGTGTTTATTAAAAACACCCCAAAGAGTATGGTTGCTGCAAGAATCCCCATTACCCACTGTTTTGATTTCCCAGTATTCTTTTGTCTACGTCTGCGTGACACATCTTTCTTACCCGGTTTTTCCCCCACCTCATTACGCGCTTTTTCCGTGATATTCATTCTTGCCTCAATATTGTTCCAAATTTGTTCCTTTTTATTAGATACCTTATTTGTATTGGCTATTAAACTTTTTCTAATATCTTTTTCTATTTTTTTATCGTCCATTTAATTTACCTCCTTTTCAGCTTCTAAATACTTTCTTAATTTTTGCCTTCCTTTATACAATCTGGATTTTATTGTATTTACGTTTTCATCTAAAATTTCTGCTATTTCTTGTTCTTTAAACCCATTCAAATATTTCAGCACAATTGGAATTTGATTGTGCAGTTCAAGTTTTTGAATAGCAAGATATAACACTTCATACTCAAGAAGATGATGAAGGTATGTTTCTTCTGTTTGATCGTGTTCATGTCTTACCTCTTCCACACTAACCACCTTTGAGTTCCTTTTTAAAATTCTGTTACATTCATTTAACAAAATCTTATAAAACCAAGGCTTAAAAGGTCTATCCGAATGATAAAGGTGAATATTTTGATATACTTTAATAAAAGTTTCTTGAACAGCATCTTCTGCATAAGAGTTATTATGGTTCATAACAATCGTTGCCGTTCGGATCGCATAATCAAAATATACATCATACAGATCTCGAAGAGCTTGTTGGTCACGGCTTTTTAAACGTTCAATGATTTCAGATTCTAACAAGTGTTTCACTCCCTTTATGAATCTTTTTTGTTCTTTCACTTTATATACCTCACTAAAGCAAAAAAAGTTTTCACATTCATAATTTATGTACATTTAATTAATGAATTGTTGATATGAAAAAGAGTATCCCTAAAAATTATGCTTTTGGGATACTCCTGATTCTTTCGTTGTTTTTTATTGTGTGAATTGTCGAATCAAGCCATTTAGTTCTTCTACTAATTTTGAAACGAATTTGACATTTGTTCAACTCCCGCGACACACTCTTCAGCAACAGTTGCAATTCCTTGTACCGAGGCATTCATTTTTGATTAATTAGGAACATAATCGATATTCCTTCAGTTATTGTGTTGATGTTTAAAAAAGCACACGCTGCTAATGCAGTTTCGTGTGCTTTTAAAACCTTAGTATGCTCTTATGCTTCTTCTTCAAAAAATTCCTGATACAATGATCTTACCGCTCGTTCTACTCCTTCTTCTTTTATACCAAACATTAGTGATACTTCAGAAGAACCTTGGTTAATCATCTCTAGATTAACATTAGCACGCGAAAAAGCTTCTGTTGCTTTTGCAGCTATTCCGACTGTACTATTCATATCTTCCCCAACAATCATAATTAAGGCCAAATCCCTTTCTGTATAAACAGTGTCTGGATCTAACTCTTCTTTAATACGTTTAATAACTTTTTCTTCCTTCTCTAGTGATAACTCGCTTCCTCGAATAATAACTGACATATCATCAATTCCAGAAGGTGTGTGTTCAAATGAAATACATTCATCTTCTAGAATATTTAATAAACGACGACCAAAACCTAACTCTCTATTCATCAAGTATTTGCTTACATACAAACTAAGGAAACCTGTGTCACTTGCAATTCCCACAACTGGATTACCATTTGGTTCTTTTTTAGAAACAATGATTGTACCTAATCCATCTGGGTTATCAGTATTTTTTATGCAAACCGGAATACTAGCTTTAAAAGCTGGAATAAGTGCTTCATCATGAAATACTGAAAAACCTGCATAGGATAGTTCTCGCATTTCTTTGTAAGTTAATGATGTAATTTCTTTAGGATTATCAACGATTGTAGGATTTACACAATAAACAGAGTCAACATCAGTGAAGTTTTCATACAGATCCGCTTTTACACCAGCTGCTACGATTGAGCCTGTAATATCAGATCCTCCCCGAGAAAATGTAACTAATTTACCTTCTTTCGTGTATCCAAAGAAACCAGGAATAACAACAATTTCTTTTCGTTCATGCAATTTATATAACAACTCAAAACTTTCATCAAGAATCTGTGCACTTCCTGGCTCATCACTTAAAATGATGCCCGCATCTTTTGGATTCAAATAAATTGCATCTAGACCAAGAGATTGCAGATATGCACTAAGTATTTTAGCTAAAGAATCTTCTCCTATAGATTTAATAGCTTCTAATTTCAATTCCTGTTGATAATCACTGGCAAAAACTGTTGCCACGTCATCTTTTATTTCTTCTAAAATACGTTCTGATAATTCTAATTCATCTATGATTGCTCCAAACCTTTCAAGAACTTTTTCTTGTTCACTTTGATAAGGTTTATCAGCTAAGTAGGCCTCACCAAGTTTAATTAGAAGATCTGTTACTTTTTCATCTTGAGAAAATCTTTTGCCTGGTGCAGATACTACTATAGCTTTTCTGTTTTGATCTGCTTGTATAATTTGTGCAACTTTTTTTAATTGCTCCGCACTAGCAACTGAACTTCCTCCAAATTTTGCTACCTTCATTGTTAAAACCTCTCCATTTGTATTTTTATATACCATTAAAAATATTATCATACTTTTAAATAAATTGTTATAATAAAATTCAGATTATTCACTACTATTTACGAGTAAACAGCCTTAGAACCCATTAGCATGTTCTATATGGATTAATTTCTCGTTTAATTCCATCAAATAAGGATAAAATCAATTTTTTTATTAAAAAGAGCCTTGATATGTAATCAAGGCTCTTTTGCATTTACTTTGTTATAAATAACTGAGTCCAATATTTACCATTTTCAACATAACCTACACCTATATGTGTGTAATTCCCAAGAATATTTTTTCGGTGTCCAGAACTATTCATCCACGCTGTTACCACTTCTTGTGGGGTCCGTTGCCCTTTTGCAATATTTTCAGCTGCACTTCGGTATGAAATACCAAAATTTTTCATCATAGTAAATGGAGACCCATAAGTCGGACTTGTATGTGAGAAGTAGTTTTTATTGAGCATATCAGCTGATTTATATCTAGCTACACGAGATAGTTCCCAGTCTGGTCTTAATGCAGGCAAACCATGTTTCGCTCTCTCCTGATTGGTCAGCTGAATAACCAGGTGTTCTGTATGTTTTATTGAATCTATTGTTGGTATAGTAAGTTTCTGTCTTGGGTAAATAAGATCGGGATTATCTATTTGTGGATTTGCTTCAATTATTTCTGTTACACCTATTTGGTATTTTACTGCAATTCTCCACATTGAATCACCTGGTTGTACGATGTAAGTATCATCTGCCGATACAGAAACGGGTACCAAAAAACACAGAATAAATAATGTAAATATAATTTTTTTCAAAGAAAAACCTCCTTTTTGTAATAAGATGCTACAAAAAAGAGGTTTTATACATGATTTCAGATAAATTATGATGCCCGATGTTCAATCCGTAATCGGTCAGCTACCATAGCAATAAATTCAGAATTTGTTGGCTTTGCTTTTGAGACATTTACAGTATAGCCAAATAAGTTCGAAATAGAATCAATATTACCTCTGCTCCAAGCGACTTCTATCGCATGTCTTATCGCTCTTTCCACACGTGAGGCTGTTGTATTATATTTTTTTGCAATGTCTGGGTATAAAACTTTGGTAATTGAACCTAATAATTCAATATCTTTATAAACCATTGTTATCGCTTCTCTTAAGTACATATAACCTTTAATATGAGCAGGAACTCCTATTTCATGAATAATATGCGTAATATTTGCTTCTAAATCAATTTTACGATTCTCTTTTGGTGCTTTTTGTTTAACTGCTCTATTTTCAGATATTGGTGCTCCTTTAACCATCCTTATTTGTTCAGCTAAGCTATCTAGATCAAATGGTTTCAACATAAAGTATGAAGCGCCTAAATCTACAGCTTTTTTAGTTACTTCCTCCTGACCAAACGCTGTTAACATAATAACATTTGGCCGATTTTCCATATTCATTTCTCTCATTTTTGCTAGCACTGCCAATCCATCCATGTGTGGCATAATAATATCAAGAACAACAACATCAGGTTCAACCTCACCTAAAAGCGTTATACATTCTTTACCATTAGCAGCTGTACCAACTACTTCCATATCAGATTGACCTTCAAAGTACTCTTCCATGAGTACGATTAATTCCCGGTTATCATCCACTAAAAACACTTTAATTTTTTCCAACTTTTGTTCCTCCTTCAGAATATCCTGTCACTATCACATAATCAATTTCGACACAAGTATTGAAAATCCTTTTTTTAATGTAAAAAACTTTGTATTTTTTTGATTTACTTTAAAATACTCTATCAATCGCACGTTTTCGATATATTTTGACACGGTTTTGTCGAATAATCTTTATTTAAAGTGTAGCATAAATATCGATTAAATCCATAGGTAAAAAGAAAAAACAGGGAGAACTTAACTCGCCTGTTTTTCTTCTTTTTCCTCATATATATCAATACCCGCTTCATTTAACATCCATTCAATATGAATCCCATACCCTGAGGTTGGATCGTTAACAAAAACATGTGTAACAGCACCGATTAATTTTCCTTCTTGGATTATCGGGCTACCACTCATCCCCTGCACAATACCACCAGTTTTATCAAGTAGTTTATCGTCAATGATTTTTACAATCATCCCTTTTGTTGCTGGGTTTTTCTGTACAACACTGTTAACAATTTCTACATCAAAAGCTTCCACTTTTTGATCTTCCACAACGGTTAAAATTTGAGCCGGTCCTTCTTTTACTTGGCTAGATAAAGCAATAGGCATTGGTTCGTTCCATTTAGTGGACTCCAAATCTTTATCAAGCGACCCAAACACACCGAATGGACTATTTTTGGTTATTGTTCCTAGTGGCACATCATCATTTTCTAATGTTGCCTGTTTTTCACCTGGTGTCCCATTATTTCCTTTTTGTATTGATGTGATATTTGATTTGACAATTGTTCCATCATGAATCTGAATTGGTTTTCTTGTATCCATATCAGAAATAACATGTCCTAGCGCTCCATATTTCTTTGTCTTGGGATCATAAAAAGTCATCGTTCCTATCCCAGCTGCTGAGTCCCGAATATATAAGCCAATTTGATACTTATCCTCTTTTTCATCATGTGTTGGTATTAATTCCTTCTTCAAAGTCTTCTCACCACGTTTTATCGTTACATCTAGAGGCTTATCATTTCTTCCAGCTTCGTTCACTAATTTTGTTATTTGTTCCATTTTTTCTATTTCTTTATTGTTCACGCGCAGGATTATGTCACCTACCTGTATGTCCGCTTCCTCACCTGGTGATTTTTGTCCATCATCAACATTAACTTTATGATGTCCAACCACCAATACGCCTAAAGTTTGTAAATTCACACCGATTGATTGACCTCCTGGAACTACTTTATATTCACTTAAAACATCTACATTTACTTTTTTTATTGGTAATCCTGCTAATTCATACACAATGGAACTTTCCCCACTACTAACTGTTTTAAATTGAGAAAAATTCATTGCTTCTAACACATTATTTTGCTGTGCTAAAGCTGTATCAACATTGTTACCTAATGCAGGAACACTTAATGCTTCGTTTGTATCTTGAAAAAGTGTGATTTGATTTGGTATAGAAAGGTATTGGTGTATTGGTTTGATAAACGGCATGCTCAGGAAAGTAACAAGGAGAAGCATTCCTATTGCTGCACGAATATTATTTATTTTCATCTTTCACGCTCCTCGTTCCTAACCCATTTTATTTTTTTCTGTATTTCTAATGTGACCTTCATTCGACTTTTTTAAACCCTGTAAAGACCAGAAATAGCGGGGATGTTTTCCTATTTTGTATAGTATTATTATTTTTTTGTATACTAAAAAAACCATGTCTCAATAACATGGTTTTTATTCTTTAAATTTATTAGCTAATTCAATTAATTCTCTAGCATGTTCTTTTGATGTTTCTGTAAGTTCTGTACCTGTAATCATTCTGCCGATTTCTGTAACTCTTTCTTCAATTGAAAGTTCTTCTACTGTAGTACTTGTTCGTTCTTCAGAGGTATTTTTTTCAATTAACAAATGGGTATCAGCCATTGAAGCTACTTGTGGTAAATGGGTAATACAAAGCACTTGGGATCCAACTGAAATGCCATAAATCTTCTCAGCAATCGCCTGAGCTACTCTCCCGCTTACTCCAGTGTCTACTTCATCAAAAATAACACTTGTTACACCTTGATGCTTAGCAAAAATCCTCTTTAATGCAAGCATAATACGTGACAATTCTCCACCTGAAGCTATCTTATTTATTTCTTTAAGTGGTTCACCTGGATTTGTTGAGATTAAAAATCGCACTTGATCAAAACCATTTTGTGTTAAGTGAACAGGTACTCCATTTAATTCAAAGTCATTTGGGTTTCCTTTTTTAGTCTCTATCGCTACATCAAATGTAGCCTTTTCTAGATACAAATCCTGTAACTCTCTATGAATTGCTTCTTTTAATTGCTTGGAAGCTTCGATACGAAGATCATGTAAGTGTCTTGCTTCAATTAGTGCGTCCTGTCCAATATCATGTAATTCTTGCTCTATTTTTTTTAATGATGTGTCACGGTCTTGAATTTCATCTATTTCATCTTCGATTTTTGCACTATATTCCAATATTTCATCTACAGATGTACCATATTTCTTCTGTAGTTTGTTAATTTCATGCAAACGACTTTCCAGATAATTAAGACGGTCTGGATCATAAGCTAAAGTATCTAAATAATTGCGTAACTCATAGGATAATTCTTCTATTAAGTAAAAATGATTCGAGAAACTTTCTTTTTTTCCCTCTAAATCCTTCTCAAATTCACCTGCAGTCTCTAAACCAGTAAGTGCTAGTCCTAGCCAGTCTAATCCTCTCTTTTCTCCGCTAAGTGCTTCGTATGCATCACGGATTCCACTGTATATTTTTTCATAGTTCATCAGCTTTTCACGTTCTTCACGCAACGCCTCATCTTCACCAGGACTTAAATCTGCTTGTTGCAATTCATTTAATTGGAATTTTAATAAATCTAAGCGTTGCGCCATTTCTTGTTCGTTATTATTTAACTGTTGGAAGCGCTTTTTAACTGTATGTAACTTATTGTAAAGGCGTTTATAGTCATGTTTAGCATCATTAATTCGTTCTTTTTCATACAAATCTAATAACTCAATATGACGTTCCACATCCATAAGTGACTTTGTTTCATGTTGTGTGTGAATATCAATTAATGTACTGCCAAATTCCCTTAAAATCGCTAACGTAACTAAATTACCATTCACTCTACAAATGCTTTTACCATTTGCACTAATTGTACGATTAAGAACAATCATGCCGTCATCGTCAATTTCAATACCATAGGATTTCCCTACTTTATATATTGGATGTGCAGGGTCACTAATTATAAACAAACCTTCTAAGTTTGCTTTTTTGGCGCCATAGCGAACGAATTCGACAGACCCTCTTCCACCGGATAATAATTCAACTGCATCAATTATAATTGATTTACCAGCACCAGTTTCACCTGTTAGCACAGTTAGACCTTCTTTAAATGTGATCGAAATTTCATCAATAATTGCAAAATCTTTAATGGAAAGTTCGGTTAACATATATAATTCCACCTCACTTTTTTGGTAAAAAAATTATAACATTTCTAGAAAACGTTCTTGTATATCTTTAGTTTGATCTTCTGTTTTACATATAACTAAAATGGTATCATCACCACAAATTGTACCTAATATTTCTGTCCAGTCTAAATTATCAATTAGTGCTCCCAATGCATTTGCATTTCCAGGTAATGTTTTTAAAACTAAGAAATAACCAGCTTGATCAATCCTTATAAACGCATCTTGCATTAAACGTCTAAGCTTTTCTAAAGGATTAAATCTTTGATCAGCCGGTAAGCTATATTTATATCTTCCATCTACCATAGGAACTTTTACTAAATGTAGTTCTTTGATATCTCGCGAAACGGTCGCCTGCGTAACGTTATAACCTAACTCACGTAATGTATCTACTAAATCATCTTGTGTTTCGACATCATTTTCAGTTATTATTTCTCGAATTTTAATATGACGTTGACCTTTAGTCATTTAGGTTCCTCCTTTCTGAAAAAACTCTGAAAAGGACTGAGAATATTCTTAAAAATCATATTTATGATTGTTGAGTAAGTCCTTCATGTGCATCTTTTATAATGTCTGTTACTAACGATTGTATATCGGTATCTGTTTTCAATCCACTATCTTGACTAGGTTTCCATGTCAAATGGGCAAGAAATTCAATGTTACCATCTCCACCAGTGATCGGAGAAAAGGTTAGATTTTTCAACCTATACCCTTCATTTAAAGCAAAATACAAAATGTCTTCTACTACTTGTTGATGTATCCGCTTGTCCCGGACAATCCCCTTTTTACCCACTTGTTCTTTTCCTGCCTCAAATTGTGGCTTGATCAAAGCTACAACTTCCCCACCTGTTTCAAGTATGGTTGCTAAAGTAGGTAAAATCAATTTTAATGAAATAAAGGAAACATCAATTGTGGCAACATGAGGGCTTCCTTTATCAAACATATCAATTGTGGCGTAGCGGAAGTTAGTTCGTTCCATCACAATAACACGCGGATCATTGCGCAGCTTCCAATCTAATTGATTATAACCCACATCAACAGCATAACAAAGACTTGCACCATTTTGTAAAGCGCAATCAGTAAAACCACCTGTTGAAGAACCAATATCTAACATAATTTTATCTTTAACTGAAAAATCAAATGTTTTTAAGGCTTTTTCTAATTTCAAGCCTCCTCTACCAACGTAAGGAAATAACTTGCCTTTTACTGATAAAGGGATGTCACCGTTGACCTTGACTCCAGGTTTATCCATTCTTTGCTGTTCAGAGAAGACTATTCCAGCCATGATAGCCCGCTTTGCCTTTTCTCTTGTCTCCACTAAACCGCGTTCCACTAGTAGTATATCTAATCTTGTTTTTTTACTTGTCATTATTTTTTAGACCCTTTATTGTTTTTTAGTTGGCAATAACTTTTTAATTTCTTTTATTACCGCTTTTTTCGTTAAACCAATTTGTTCTAGCAAAAGTTCTACCTTACCGTGTTCAATAAATACATCAGGGATACCCATTCTTGTCACACTTTTAGTAGAATAGTTATGAATTTCAGCAAATTCTAAAATAGAACTGCCAAATCCACCATTTAAAACAGATTCTTCAACTGTCACTATTGGTAATTTCGCTTTAAATATATTATGAAGCATTTCTTCATCTACTGGTTTAATAAAACGAGCATTTATGACTCGAATTGAAAGTCCTTCTTGTCTCAACACATCACTTGCTTCAAGTGCCATTCCAATTGTTGTTCCAAAAGTTAGGATAACGCCATCCGTACCATCTTTTAATACCTCCCATGTTCCAATTTCAATCTGATGTAAATCATCATCCATTGAAATTCCAAGCACATTTCCTCTTGGATAACGAATCGCTATTGGTCCGTTGTCATATTTAATTGCTGTATACACTAAATGCTGACACTCGTTCTCATCCCTTGGCATCATTATAACGATATTTGGTAACGAACGTAAGAAATTTATATCAAATACACCATGATGTGTATCTCCATCCGCACCAACTAACCCAGAACGATCAATTCCAAATGCTACATTTAGGTTTTGTCGACAAACATCGTGTAGAATCTGATCGTACGCCCTTTGTAAAAATGTTGAATAAATTGTGAGGAAAGGCTTCATACCTTGGGATGCCATTCCAGCTGCTAAAGTAGTAGCATGCTGTTCAGCAATACCAACATCAAATAAACGATCCGGAAACTTTTCTTTAAAATTTTCTAATTTTGAGCCAATTATCATTGCTGGGGTAATTACAGCTAATTTTTTATTTTCTTGGGCAATATATTCTAGCGTTCCACTTACAACAGAACTCCATTCAGGAGGTGTATTTGTAGGTGAGATCTTTTTACCAGATTCAATTTTATATGGACCAACTCCATGCCATTTATCTTTATTATCCGATTCTGCTGGATAATAACCTTTTCCTTTTTTAGTAATTACATGAACAATAACCGGTCCTTCTGTTTTTTTTGCATACTGGATATTCTTCTGTAATGCAGTAAAATCATGACCATCCACTGGACCATAATAGGTGAAGCCGAACTCTTCAAATAACATACCAGGTATCATAGAATATTTCATACTATCTTTAATACGCTCTAGTGCATCAGCTAGTTTTCCACCAACTTTAGGAATTTTTTTTACGATCCATTCTAAATCATCTTTTACTTTATTATATTTACCTGTACTTCGCATTCTTCCTAAAGCATTGTGCAGCGCCCCAACATTATTTGCTATAGACATTTCATTATCATTTAAGATAACAATCATATTTTTTTGTTCATGTCCAATATTGTTTAGTGCTTCAAGAGCCATTCCTCCAGTTAAAGCACCATCTCCTATGAGCGGAACAATATAATTAGCTTCTTTCTTCAAGTCACGTGCTATCGCCATCCCCATTGCAGCTGATAGCGATGTTGAACTATGGCCAGCTTCCCATACATCATGCTTACTTTCATACATTTTTAGGAAACCAGACAATCCTTTATATTGCCTGAGCGTATCAAATTGACCAGCTCTGCCTGTTAAGATTTTATGAATATATGACTGGTGTCCAACATCAAAAATCAACTTATCTTCCGGGCTATTAAAATTTTTGTGCAGAGCTAATGTTAACTCTACAACTCCTAAGTTCGCACCTAGGTGTCCGCCATTAACTGATAATTTTTCAATTAAAAACTCTCGTATTGAATATGCCAGAACTTCCAATTCTTCGTTGTTGAGCTTCTTTAAAAAAGAAGGATCTTTTATTGTTGTAAGATCCATGTTCCGAAGCCTCCCCGTAAAATGATTTTCTGCTTGGTTAATTTTTTGTTAATATTTTTATATTGAATTTATTTTGTATAAAAGCAATCACTTTACCTACAAAAAAAATAATTTTTGTTGAGGAGTGGATTCCATAAAATTTACCTAAGGCTTTCCCGCCAACTGTTAAAGCAGCTACTAAACTTGTCATAACAACAGAAACTGCTATTTGCACAGTAGACCCTTCGCCATGACCAAACCCATTTGCCAATTGCAAAACAACAATCGCAGAAGCAGTTCCACTAATAACCCCAGAAATATCACCAATCACATCATTACAAAAGCTTGCAAAGCGGTCTGCATTTCGAACAATCAATATCGCCTCTTTGGAACCGCTTACCCTTTCTGCTGCCATTGCATGAAAAGGAACTTCATCTGCAGCGGTTGCTGCTACCCCTAACATATCAAAAATAACACCCATTAACACAATAATAAACACAATAAATAAACCAATAACCCACATTACACCACTTAAGATGGAGGAAGAAATAACTGAAAAAATAGCCGCTAACACAAATGTGATAACGGCAATACTTATACTAAATTTTATCGATTTTTTAATTTGTAATTTCGTCATCTATGTATACCTCATTTTTTTGTTAAAACTATGTAAAGGAATGGTCGTTTAAAAGGTAAAAACTACGGCTTAGGTCCAGTAGGTTTTCCCAGATGTGTACCGAATGTTGCCATCCTGGCGGTTCCCCTTTAAACACATCTTAGCGTTGTTTCCAACAGCTAGACTGGATTACCACTTAGTCCGCACTATAATCCCTTTTAAACGTCTTTTGGAACAGTCTAGGAGATTTCCTCAACAGCTCTTAACCGTTTCCTAGCCTCTTTTGCAGTGCTGATTTCATACCGATAAAAATACGCACGTTAGTGGCCATCCAACGATGTATCTACAACAGTAATCCCCTCAGACACCACTCAAGGCAGGCTACGCTACGAACAAAATACCCTTTATCTTATTACGTAGGTTCATACCCCAGTCCATGGTAATGCTTTGGCTAAAGAGTTACCACAGAGATGGGCCTCCGCGGAAGCAGGGTCATCGCCCACATGCCTTTGTGGATCGCCCTGCAACCTTAACTCCCAGCACCGACCCAAGGCTGGGCGCCTCAAGCCGGCACAAGGAACTTCATCGATGTGCCCTTTGGCAGATTTTTAGGCCTGCCTTCAGAAACGGAGAACCGACTAGAATACTGCACCATTCCCAATATACTGTAATAATAACATAATTGTATCGAACACTCAATAATTAATATTTCTTATGCATCACGTAAACTTAAATACTGAACAAAATCTTTTAGAATATTGGTTTTAACATCCGCCTTGATTAAAGCGGCTTCTGCTAAGTCTACATATTCTTCTTTTTTCTTAATTGCACCATCTAGGCCAAGTAGTTTTGGATAAGTACTTTTCATATTAGACTCATCACTACCTATCGGCTTTCCTATTTTTTCAGGGTCACCTGATACATCCAATATATCATCTTGAACTTGAAAGATAAGACCAACATAATAAGCATATTTACGAATCTCAGCAATTTGTTTGATCGAAGCACCACCTATATAAGCCCCAATTTCTAAAGCAAATGTCAGTAATTCCCCTGTCTTTAGATCGTGAATTTCTTCTAATTCAGTTAAAGTAATTTCTCTATTTTCAGCCGCCATATCAAGTGATTGACCTGCAACCATTCCTTTAGGACCACTTGCTTTGGCTAGTCGCTTTATAATATAAACCTTTTGTTCATTTGTTAATTGCGGATCATCAGTAATAGCTTCAAAACTATATGTTAATAATGCATCACCAGCTAAGATAGCAGTAGCTTCATCAAATACACGATGATTTGTTGGTTGTCCACGGCGATAATGATCATCATCCATTGCAGGAAGGTCATCATGAATTAATGAATATGTATGAACCATCTCTAAAGCGAGTGATACTGATAAGACTTGTTGATATGTACCATGAAACGATTCACAACTTGCGATCATTAATAAAGGTCTTAGCCTTTTCCCCCCAGCTTTAATCGAATAAAGCATAGAGTCTTTTAATCGGCTGGGAATAGATAGGCTTTTTACTTTTTGGACTAATTCATCCGAGATAATTTTTTCTTTTTCTGTTAAAAACGCCGAAAGATTCTCCTCCATGCTATTCTTCCTCCTGAACTGAGAACTGCTTATATTCTCCTTGCTCGTTAATGATTTGTGTCATTTGCTTTTCTACATTCGATAATTTATCACTGCAAACTTTAGATAATTGCATACCATCCTGGTAATATTTTATCGCTTTCTCAAGAGGTACTTCACCCTCTTCTAATTTTTCAACGATTGCTTCTAAATTCTCCATTGCTTCTTCAAATGATAATTCCTCAGTTTTCATTTTCAGAATCCTCCTTTATTCCTGTAACCTTACAGTCTAACACACCATCACTCAACTTTACGGAGATCGCGTTATCAACTTGCACTTCATTTGTTGACTGAACTAAAGTACCATCACTACTATAAGCAATTGAATAACCACGTCTCATCGTATGTAACGGACTTAATAATTCCAGCTTTTCTAATTGATTTGTAAATTGGCGCTTTTTCAAAGTCATAATATATTCAACAGCACGGGCTTGCCGCTCCTCTAATTGCTCTAATTGTTTGTTCAAATGTTTTGCCTGTTTAGAAGGATGCTGCTGATTTAGCCGCTTAACTAGTTGATCAAGTTGATTTTCTTTGTTTGCTTTTATTTGGATGGCTTTTTTTGTTAATTGATCAATGATTTTATCTAATTCTTGTTCTTTTTGGGTAATTAACTGTGCTGGATAACGAAATGCATAACTTTTGTTTAAACGTTCTAATTGACTAGAAGACTGGCTAATATAGTGTTGCATTAATTGGGTTAATGCCTGTTTTTTTGCCTGGATACTATTTTTTAACTCATGAACTGATGGAACTGCTAATTCAGCTGCTCCAGTTGGGGTAGCAGCTCGTAAGTCTGCCACAAAATCTGCTATTGTTGTATCTGTTTCATGTCCAACTGCTGATATAACTGGTAATGAAGACAAGGAAATAGCACGTGCGACAATCTCTTCGTTAAAAGCCCATAACTCTTCTATTGAACCGCCGCCACGACCTACAATTAGCAAATCAAGAGTAGGTATATTATTTGCTTGATTGATTGCATTTGCGATAGATGTGGGCGCTTGATCACCTTGAACAAGCACAGGGAAGACGGTTATGTCAGCAATTGGATACCTCCTCTTTAAGGTAATTAAAATATCACGAATTGCTGCACCTGTTGGCGACGTAATAATACCAATATGTTTTGGATAGGAAGGAAGTTTCTGTTTTCGCTCAAAAGAAAAAAGGCCTTCTTTGGTTAATTTGTCCTTTAATTGTTCAAATGCAACAAATAACGCGCCTAATCCATCTGGTTCCATTTGATGAATATATAATTGATACTGCCCTTGTGGTTCGTAGACATTAATCTCGCCTTTAATTAGGACATTCATTCCGTTTTCTGGTTCAAATTTAAGTGAGCGATTATATCCAGCAAACATCACAGCTTGTATTCTTGAATTGTCATCTTTAATTGTTAAATACATGTGTCCACGACTATGATGTTTGTAGTTTGATATTTCACCCTTGAGCCAAACAGTATTTAAGTGCTTGTCCAATTCAAATTTCCGTTTAATATAACGTGTTAAAGCCGTAACCGTTAAATAATTTTCATTCACTTTATAACACCTTCAATTTTTATACTTGATGGAATCTTTTTGCTGATTTTATTGTATTATGTAGTAACATTGTAATTGTCATTGGACCAACACCTTTAGGGACTGGTGTTATATAAGAAGCTGTTTCCTTTGCTGATTCGAAATCAACATCACCAGTCAAGGAACCGTCTTCTATTCTATTGATCCCAACATCAATTACCACTGCACCTGGCTTAATGTCTTCGCCTTTTAGAAAATGAGCTTTTCCGATAGCAACAATTAAAATATCCGCTGCCTTAATATGCTCTTCCATGTTTTTCGTTTTTGAGTGACAATAGGTTACTGTTGCATTTTCATTAAGTAATAACTGACCAACTGGCTTACCAACAATATTACTTCTACCTATTACAACAGCATTTTTCCCTGCGATTTCTATATTTTTTGATTTAAGCATTGTAATAATACCAAAAGGTGTGCAAGGTAAAAAGGTATCTTTACCTGTTAGCATCCTTCCGATATTAACTGGGTGAAAACCATCAACATCTTTATCAGGATGGATTGCTTCGATAATTACTTGTTCTTGTATTTGGGCAGGTAAGGGCAATTGTACTAATATCCCATGAACTTGACTGTCCTTGTTTAAAGTGTCAATTAATTCTAATAAATATTTCTCTGTTGCATCAGAAGGTAGTTCAATCAGATTTGACTCAACTCCAACGAATGAAGACGCTTTTTGTTTTCCTCTTACATAAGATTTAGAAGCTGGATTATCACCAATTAAGATAACTGTTAATTTAGGAATAATACCTTGTTCTTTTAATGCATCAACTTCTTCTCTCATTTCTAACCGCAGGTTCTCTGCTAAGACATTCCCATAAATTACTTCTGCAGTCATCTCTATACCTCCTAATGAGTCATTTTAGATAATACACCATTTATAAACTTGCCTGACTTATCATCACCATATAAATGTGCTAATTCAACCGCTTCGTTTATTGCTACACCTATAGGAGTATCTACTTCATAAAACATTTCATATGTTGCAATTCGTAATAAAGTTTTTTCAACTGTTGGAAGGCGTTCAATCGACCATTTCTCTAGATTCTCTGTAATCTTTTGATCAATTTCCTTGTGATTATCATATACTCCTTGAACAAGTACAGATAAAAAAGGTGAAGCTTCTTCATCTTCCAATACCTGAGTTAGTGCATCTTGGGGATTAAAACCTTGACTATCAATTGAAAAAAGGGTTTGGAATGCCTTTTCTCTAGCATCTCTTCGCTTCATTTTCATTCTCCTTGTATATACCTAATGACTAAAGCCCATTAAGCTTTCTATCCTATCTTTTCATAACCATCATATCGAATACTGCATTAAAAAGCTATGCTCCAGTAAATGATTTTACAATAATCGAAAAGACCCTACAAGAGACCAAGATCTCTTAGGGTCTTTTCAACTCTTACTCTTGTACTTCCTCTGTTTCTTCTGCCGCCTCCATTTGAACGCCAACTACATGTACATTTATCTCATCAATTTCTAATGCCGTCATGTTTATTAATGCTTGCCTTATGTTTTCCTGAATCTTTTGAGCAACTACTGGAATCGTCACCCCATAATCTAACACAACAAAAACATCAATCATAACACCAGATTCTGTTAATTCAACTTTAATTCCTTTGCCATGAGCTTTCTTTCCAAATCGTTCAACGACTCCACTTGCAAAATTGCCACGTGTAGAAGAGACACCACCAACTTCAGTGGTCGCAATTCCAGCAATGACTTCGATCACTACAGGAGCTACTTCCACCTTTCCAAGACTTGAATCTTCACTTACATTTAACATTGTGTTCTCACTCATTAAGATCCACTCCTTTTAGAGTTAATCAAACTTCGAAAAGAAAAATTAAAATCATTTATTTCTTTTCTTCATTTTCTATTATAGTATATTTCTCAAGAAATTTCGTGTTGAAATCTCCTTCAATAAATACGGGGTGTTCCATCATTTTATAATGAAACGGTATAGTAGTTGAAATACCTTCAATAATAAATTCACTTAATGCACGTTTCATACGGTCAATAGCCTCTTGCCTGGTTGCACCATATGTAATTAATTTAGCAATCATTGAATCATAATATGGAGAAATTGTGTAGCCAGGATAAGCTGCTGAATCTACACGGACCCCTAATCCACCTGGAGGTAAATAATTCTCTATTTTTCCTGGGGATGGCATGAATTTTTTCCATGGATCCTCAGCATTAATTCGACACTCCATTGCCCATCCATGAAAAGTTACATCTTCCTGTTTCAAGCTTAGGATCTCATTATTTGCTACCTTTATTTGTTCTTTAATTAAATCAACACCAGTAACCATTTCAGTAACAGGATGTTCTACTTGAATCCGCGTATTCATTTCCATGAAATAAAACGCCTGTGCTTTTTTATCAAAAATAAATTCAACTGTTCCAGCACCTGAATAATCAACAGCACGAGCAGCTTTGACTGAAGCTTCACCCATTTGTTGACGTATGTCCTCTGTAATGGCAGGTGAAGGAGTCTCCTCAATTAATTTTTGCAAGCGACGTTGAACAGAACAATCTCTCTCCCCTAAGTGTATCACATTTCCAAAGTTATCTGCTAAAATTTGAATCTCGACATGAGAAAAATCTTCGATAAATTTCTCTAAATACACTCCAGGGTTCCCGAAAGCTTTCTCCGCCTCTTGCTGTGTCATCTGAATACCATTTACCAATTCATTTTCATTATAAGCAACCCGTATTCCTTTACCGCCTCCACCAGCAGTAGCTTTAATAATAACAGGATAGCCGATTTCATTTGCTAATTCAATCGCCTGTTCTTCACTTTCAATGATACCCTTAGAACCTGGAACAATTGGCACTCCTGCTTGTTCCATTGTATCTCTTGCTACATCTTTTGTTCCCATTTTTTGTATTGCGTAAACACTTGGTCCTACAAATGTTATATTACACTTCTCACATATCTCTGCAAAATCAGCATTTTCTGATAAGAAGCCATAACCAGGGTGAATTGCATCAACCTCAGTTAACGTAGCAACACTCATAATATTAGTGAAATTTAGATAACTATCTTTGCTCAAAAACGGTCCAATACAGTATGCCTCATCTGCAAATTGCACATGCAAAGCATCTCGATCAGCTTCAGAATAAACCGCAACTGTTTCAATACCAAGTTCTTTACAAGCCCGAATAATTCGAACAGCAATCTCACCACGATTAGCAATCAAAAGTTTTTTTATCATGCCTACACCTCCTTACTTCGTCTTAACTCGGAATAAAGGCTGCCCATATTCAACCAACTCACCATTATTAACAAGAATTTCCACAATCTCACCTTCTGCGTCAGCCTCAATTTCATTGAATAATTTCATTGCCTCTACAATACATACTACAGTATCAGCATTAACCTTATCTCCTACCGAAACATAGGCATCCTTATCTGGGGATGAGGAATTATAAAAAGTACCTACCATTGGAGATTTGATTTCGTAATCACCTATAACTTTTGTATCAACAGCAGTTGGTTGCGCTACATCCTCAACCAAAGTCTCTGCTTTTTTTGTAGCAACAGTAGGTTCTGGTTGTTTCACTGAAGTCACTTCTTCACTGATTACATTCTTGTTCATTTGTTTCTTTAATTTAAGTTTTGAACCATCTGTTTCATAAGTGAATTCATCAATAGACGAGTTGTCAATTTCTTTTATTAACGTTTGGATATCTTCTATTTTTAACATTCCATACACCTCTTTTTATAAGTATAATTCACATTTCTTACTTAGAATTATTAACAGGTACTAATAACTCCTCTTAACATTTTACGAAAAGACCGACAAAACTGCAACTATTCATTTTAAATAAAGCCGTTTTCTAAAAAAGAATTATTGTTTATGACTAATTTTAAATAGAATCCGTCATAAGTAAAATCTGTATTTCCTAATCTCGTTCCGGTAGAACACTGCGCTTTCAGCAGGCTCGGCCGAAGCTAACTTGGTAAAGAAGAACACTTTACCAAGTGGATCTTCGGACACGTGGGATTGCGATTACTCGCCCATCGAAAAGCTTTGCTGTTACCACATTATTTTCCATCTATCTCCATATCTGGTGTAGTGGATTATTATTAAACTTTATTAAATCATACAAACACAAGTAATTTTCAGATATTGATTGGAGCGTAGGTTCAGTCGACTCCAGCGGGAAAAGTAACATCTGAAGATCCACTCGGAAGTGTTCTTTACTTCCGAGTTAGCTGAAGAGTTACCCGCGGAAAGCGACTGACCCTACGCGTAAATCAAAGTTAATGTTACGACGGAGTTTATATCAAGTCCGAAAATATGTACATCCTTCCTTTTATTACTATAACATATCTAAATAAGCTGACCTAAAATAGGTCAGCTTATTCTGTGATATACCTTAATATTTTCTAATTATTTGGTTGAAATTTCACTTCGACTTCTTTTGTACCAAATTCATCATATACCATTTGCATAATTTCGTTAGCTTCAGTCTTTGATAACTCGTCAGCTTTTACTGTAACAATTATGTTATCATCTTTTGTTCTTACAAGTACATCTGTATACTCATTTTCTGACTTTAATGTTTCTTCTACAATTAACTCTTTTGATGAAATGTTATCAATTTGTTGCATTTCATCATAAGCCTGATACTTTTCATCAGTAGATGCTTCACTTGATGCAAAAATATCTTCTAACTGTTCTCTTCTAAGGCTTCTTGTTTCTTCTAACTGCATTCTAATCATTGTGAACAAATCATCTTCAGTTGAAGAATATTCACCTACATCATCGGACGGGTTATCTACCTCGTCCACATCCCCACTTGTTTCATCTGGTATACTTCCAGTCGTTTCCTCATTTTGATTATTTTCACCTAGAAATGCTAATTCACCATCTGATGGCGAATTCATATAATACACACTTAACACAATCATCAAACTTAACATTGTCAATAACCATACCGTTTGTTTTTTTAACATTATTTATTCCTCCCCATTATTCCTTGGCATAATTGATATTCGATGAGCCGGTACATCTAGCACACGTGAGACAGCTTCTGACACCCATTGTTTCAACTCCATATGCTCTACACCTTTTGCAACAACTAGTACACCCCTTACCTCTGGTTTTTTTGTTTGAATTAGTAAAGGCACTTCTTTCTCGCCTTGCCTAACAATAACTACTTGTTGTTCTTCCGTTGCATCCTCAATATTTCGTTCTCCACCATTTTGGTCTATCTCTTCTGTTGTCTGATGACCAACAATCAAGTTCTTTTCGTAAATCTTTTTATTTGTTGCATCTAAGTTAACCATCACTTCGACCGCAGATACCCCAGATATTTCCTCTAATAACAGCTCTAAATCTTCCTCGTACTGTGTTTCGATTTCTTCTAGATCTGAACTTTTACTATCTTTTTGTAAAAATGTTTCTTCTTCTGTTTCAACTGATTCTTCTTTATCAGGTAACGTACTAGGTGGTTCCATGTAACTTGTCTCCTCTTGAAACAGCGTACTAATTAATAATAAGAGCAATCCTAGTAACCCAAGGATAAGCACATAACCAATTTTTGTTGGCTTTTTCCCATCAGCTGTTTTAAGGTTGAAACGTGAAAATAAGTTGTTGAAAGGATTTTTCACTACGTCACTCCCTCCCAAACTACAGATAATAGATCTTCTTCCAGTTCCCACATTTGATTCAAATAGGTGGTAACCCGTTTTAGTTCAGCATTAGAAAATTCACTTGACTCTTCTACTTTTTGTTTCGTTCCAATCACAACATCTTTGATTTCCCCTTGACGATAATCAGACGATTTTGATAAATAGACATTTACTTTAAGCAAGTTTTCCATATTAGGGTTACGATCTTCTTTAAATTTAAATTTTATGTCTGTTATCTCTACACCATATCTTTGATTCAGCTCCTCTTTCACTTGATTTTTCATTTGGACAACTAACTCTTCTACAACATATGCATCTTGTGAGGCTTGTATTTCTTTTTTCTTTAATTCAATTTGATTTTCTAATTGGTTTCCATTTTCTACGGCATCAAATTGTGCAAATGCTTCTTGAATCTCTTTTTCTATATCTAATTGAAAAAGTTGAAATAAAGGCTGTAAAAACAACAGTAGAAATAGCATAGATAATACAACATGAACATATTTCTTCATTGTGGTTTGTGGAAGAAGCATTTCAACAATCATGATAATTAACAAAAAAATTATGATTTGCGTAATCCAATTAATTAGAATAGACACACACAAACACACCCTTTCTGTTAACGAAGCATCAGTGTAATATTGCTAGCTACTACTAGCAAAACAATGGTTAAAAAGAACATCAGAGATACACTCAAGAGTGCAGCAAATAAGTATAAAATATGTTTACTCATAATATCCAAGCATTTTAAGATCGGCCCATCTCCAAGTGGTTGTAAGACAGCTGAAGTAACTTTATAAATTAATGAAATAACCATTATTTTAATAGCTGGAAATAAAACGATTGCTAATAGAATGATAACTCCTACAATACCTACAGCATTTCTCAATAATAAAGATGCACTCAAAATAGTATCAGCAGCATCAGTAAAAAGCTTTCCAACAACAGGAATAAAATTACCAGTAACAAATTTTGTTGTCTTCATAGCAACACCGTCTTGTATAGCCGAAGTTGCGCCTTGAACAGAGATAACACTTAAAAACACTGTAAGACTAATACCTAATAAGGCAAGTCCAGTATTCTTCATTAATTCTGCTAATTTTGTTACTTGAAAAGATTCATTTAAAGTACTAACCATTTGTAGTAAGGCAGATAAAAAAAACAATGGTATTATAATTTTAGAAATAAGTAAGACGCTTAGATGCATACAAGTTACGATAATTGGATGAAATATTGTAATAGCAGTAATACTACCAAACGAGGCCATCAAACCTAGCATTAATGGTAGAATTGCCAGCATGAAATCACGCATCTGTAGTATTGTCTCATTAACATAAGTAGCAGCTAGTTGAAAGCTGTGTAATGCTAACATTAACAAAACTAGCATTATAACAATATCTGCAACTTTACTAATTGTTTTGGATTCAAACGCTGTCTGTATCCCCTGCAAAATAGTTGAGCATAGCGTTAGTATGATCAAAGTACCTAGTAGTTTTCCGTTTAATATAACCTCATATCCAAAATAGGTAATAACTGCACGGATCCAATCTTTTACAGACAATGCATCTTGATTTTTAATAAATTCTCTAAATGATACATTTTTAATATCTGGTAAATAGCCACCATAGTTACTTCCAAGTTGATCCCAAAATTCACTTGTTTCTTTCATTGATACGTTATCTAACAAAGATAAATTTTCTTGATTTGTAGTTGAGGAATTCATAGATGCATTAACATTCTCAGGCAGTTGAATTGTTATAAATAAAAATATCATGAGTACAACGATTATTTTTGTAGACAGCTTCATGAACTTACCCCATTTTAATTAACATTATTGCGGAAGAAAGTTTAGGATTGTTTCAACAACAGCAGTTAAGATTGGAACAGCAAGAACTATTATAAATATTTTACCTGCTAGTTCGATCTTCGCAGCAACAGAAGCTAGTCCAGCATCCTTTGTCAGTTGTGAACCAAACTCAGCGATATAAGATATTCCAATAATTTGCAAAATTGTCTCAAGATACATTTCATTAATATTTGCCTTTTTACTTAAAGATCGAATTAAATCAATTACTTCAGTAACAGATTCAATAATGAAAAAAAATAGGATGACTCCCGTCAATATAGTAATGACAAACGCAAAAATTGGTTGTTGTTCTTTTACTAATAACACCAATAGACTTGCTACAATAGCAATTGTGACAATTTGAATAATAACCATCTAAGTTACCCCTGGAATAAGAAGACGGACTTAATTTGTTGAAAAAAATCTGAGATACTATTCACTACGAAAATAAGTACAATAATAAAGCCAATAAGACTTGCAAATTGTGCGTATTCTTCTTTCCCCATTTGTTTTAAGATAGTATGTATCATTGCAACAATTATCCCTATCCCGGCAATTTGAAATAAAACAGCAGCCTCTTGATACATATATTATTACTCCTTTCTAAAGCAAGAGTAAGACAATAAATAAGCCAGTTAAAAACCCTAAACTTTTTACCATTCTTCCGTAACGTTGCTGGTTGTCTTGCGCCTCTTCTAAAGCACGATCTAAATGTGTAAATGCAAGTTGAATATGTTTTTTTTGTTGTGTGATATCATGTTGACCTAAAGTTCGACCAAATTGTTGCATGAGCTCTTTTTCATCGTTTCCTAAGGCAAGATTCGGAAAGAAACGAGCAATTTCTTCTTCCCAAATTGTTGGTAAATCAGCTGTTTGTTGCAATAGTTCTTGACTTATCGCTTGAAAAAATGAAGCAATTGGATTCGGAATTTGTTTTGCAACTATTCGGAATGCTTCTTCTAAAGGAGCTTGGCTATACACTATTTCAGCTTCTACTATTTGCAAGGCATTCTTTAATTGTCTAATTTGCTTTGGTCGATTGTTTAATTGATTTGCTAATTCAAATCCGACCCAAGTGGTGGCGATCAAAAGCAGAAGCGCTCCAATCCATTTCATCACTTACACCCCTCGGTTTCCTTACAAGATTTCTACCTTCTGCACTTAGAATATGTTTTACTACCCCTGGTTTGTTCGTTCTTTCTAACGAAATAAAACGTTCAAATACTCGCTCCTGCCATAAAGGTTTAAACGATGAGCGTTTTTGGATGTCTTCCAAAGAATCACCATGTATTGTACAAATTACGCGGACACCTGCATGCATTGCATCTTGCAGAGCTTCAACATCTTGTTTACTTCCTATCTCATCAACAATTAGTACATCAGGAGACATGGAACGGATTAACATCATCATTCCCTCTGCCTTCGGACAAGCATCTAATACATCTGTCCGTTTACCAATATCATGTTGTGGGACCCCTTCTAAACAACCCGCAATCTCAGAGCGCTCATCTACAACCCCTACTTTCATTGAACCTACTCGTCCCCAACCAGAAGAGATTAACCTTGTAATATCGCGTAACAATGTAGTCTTTCCTGTTTGTGGTGGCCCAATTATTAAAGTGTTAAGATATTTTCTTTGAAATAAATAGCCCATATAAGGGTTTGCAATGCCATGTTTTGCTTTAGCAATTCGAATATTGAAGGAAGTTATATCTTTAATTGCTTTTACTGAACCATTGATTGTATTTACCTTACCAGCCAAGCCAACACGATGCCCCCCTTGGATGGTAATGTAGCCTTGCTTTAATTCATCTTCCATTCGATATAAAGAAAACTGACTTAATTGATTTAATAGGCTAAGACTATCACTTTTAGTAGGAATTAAATTATTCAACCATTCTGTGTTTTGATCGAAGACAAGCTCTATTGGACGACCTACCCTCACCCTAATTTCTTGTAAAGACCCCCATCTAACTCCTACTTTATCAAGTATGATTCCCTTGAAATGACCTGGAAATAGTCTAATAATTTCATCTAGCATACACTCACTTCTTTCTCTTTAGCACATTTATCTTTATAGTAAGTCTATGCTTGTCTTTACCTGTTATGACTTTAAGTTGCCGAATTTAAATTAAGAATAAAAAAAGCCTGGCACGCAAATTTGCATACCAGGCTTGCTATTACTATTTTATTCTTTTTATGCACGAGAAACGTATTTACCGTCACTTGTATTAATAACTAACACATCACCTTGATTAATGAAAAATGGTACTTGTACTGTTAAACCTGTTTCTAATGTAGCTGGTTTTGTTCCACCGCTAGCCGTATCACCTTTTATACCGGGCTCTGTTTCTGTTACTTCAAGCTCCACATTGTTTGGCAATTCTACTCCTATTGTTTCGCTTTGGTAAGTCATAATATGAACTTCCATATTTTCCTTTAAAAATTTCAACTGATATTCGATTTGATTTGCAGGTAATTCTGTTTGCTCATAATTATTTGTATCCATGAACGTATGGATATCACCAGAAGCATACAAATACTGCATTTTACGATTCTCAATATGAGCTGGAGCTACTTTTTCACCAGCACGAAATGTTTTTTCTTGAATATTCCCATTACGAAGATTACGTAGTTTAGAACGAACAAAAGCCGCTCCCTTACCTGGCTTTACATGTTGAAAATCTACTACTTGCCAAATACTATTGTCTACTTCAATCGTAAGACCTGTTTTAAAATCATTAACTGAAATCATTACTATATTCCTCCCTAGAATATTACTCTATCTTTTTTAACAAAAATATGAACTGTTATACTAAATATACAACGTCTATAATATAATAAGTTCTTTTGGTGAATGATTCAACCTTTCATTACCATCTTTTGTGATAATGGTATCATCTTCAATCCTACACCCTCCAACATTTGGCACATAAATCCCTGGTTCCACAGTGACTACCATTCCTGGTTCTAACACTTTATCTGATCTAAATGATAACCCTGGTTCCTCATGAACTTCTAATCCTAAACCATGACCAGTAGAATGTCCAAAGTACTCACCATAACCTTTTTCTTTAATATAATCTCTAGTTAAAGCATCTGCTTCTTTTGCTGTTATACCTGCTTTAATTCCTTCCATTCCTTTTAACTGTGCTTGCAGAACGGTATCGTAAATATTTTGTAACTCGTCCGATATTTCACCAACTGCTACTGTTCGAGTAATATCTGAACAATACCCATTATATAACGCACCAAAATCTAAAGTAACAAGCTCACCTTTTTCAATTTTCTTCTCTGATGCTACACCATGTGGCAGTGCAGAACGGTATCCGGATGCAACAATTATATCAAAGCTAGATGATGTTGCTCCTTGTTTACGCATGAAAAATTCTAACTCATTAGAAACTTCGATTTCTGTTATACCTGGTTTGATTACAGTGAGAATATGTTCAAAAGCTGCATCTGCAATTCTTGCTGCTTCTTTCATAACACTTAATTCCTCATCTGTTTTGATTATACGAAGTTTTTCTACCAAACCCTCTGTTGGAATCAACTTTGTTTTAACGGTTTGTTCATATTGTTCATAAATTGCATATGTAAGATCGTTTTTTTCAAAGCCCAAACGCTTGATAGACAAATGCTCTACTTGATTGGCAATCTCTTTTATAGCACCTTCTTTATGTTCGATAATTTCAAACGAAGGTGCCTGATCTTCTGCTTGTTGTGTATAACGAAAATCCGTAATAAATAATGCCTTTGAATTTGTTACAAGTACAACACCTGCAGTGCCAGTAAAACCTGTCATATACCTTCTATTGTATGGACTTGTAATTACTAATCCATCTAGATTATCCTCCAACATTACTTTTCGGAGTTTTTCTATTTTCCCCATTTTATCCTTCCCTTCCGTTAATTAATAGCAAAATTAAATTTGTTTGATTAACGATTTCCTTTTGTTCTCACTTATATTTCTCTTATAAGTTTACCATAAATAAATGCATTTTGTATGGTAATAGCTATCATACATTCTTTTTAGTAACAGAATCAAGGTACTCGTAAGAAATAGAGTAACCAATAAAAATACCATATAATAAGAACAGACAGACTGTCGTTACAATTGTATCACTCGTCAATTCCGTCACCTCAGCAATATTAGGGAACACAGGCAGTAACACATAAAAAACAATCCCCCAAAGCGCTAATCCAAATAAGGCACTTGGCCAAATACCACGCAGTTTTCTTAAAAACAAATAATAGGCTATCGCAACAATTAAAGAAAGAATTCCTATCAAAAATATTGAGATAACTTCAGCTAACCAACCATCAGTCCAACTTTGGTTCAACCAAGAGCGGATTATAAAAGATGCTGGAGATATAGAAGAAAAACTAAAGTATGATGCTCCCCAACCAATAAAACTCCAAAAAACGCCTCCAAAAAAGCCTATAAATAACGCCTTAGAAATAACTGAAGTTGATTGTTCCTGTTTATTTTGTTCCAATTTTTGTTTTGATTCCACGTTAATCACCTCTAGATATAGGATGACCATCCCTTAAGCCAATATGCTTTAAAATTTTATTTTATTTTATTTTTCTCAAAGTGACTGTTAAAATTGATCTAGTGATTTTATTCATATTTTAGTAAAATGTAAGAAACCATAGCATATTATATACTATAAAGGCTACTTTTGATTTTACATAAAAAATATAAGGAGATCTCTGCATATTTTTCATAGATTTTGATCATGCTGTTTAATAGATACACTAAATTCACATAGCACATTTAAATTAATGAAGCCTATAGAAAGGAATGAAGAGAATGTTTCGACATCGAAAGCTTTCTGTTTGGATATATCTAATTATTGGTCTTGCTATCTTTGGATTAGGCTCTCAACTGCTTACAAACACAGCTGCATTCTTAACTAATATGCTCATCATGGTTGGTTTTACTGCAATCATCTTTGGGGCAATCTACTTCTTTTTCTTTAGAAAGCGTACGACAAATGACTTAAAAAAATATCGAAAAGCTGTCAAGCAATCAAAGAAAAAATACAAAAATCAAGCAACCCTAAGCACTTCAAGAATGCAAGTTAACAAAAATAAACCCTTACTAAACAAGAAAAAGCAAACAAATAAAGCAGGTACACCAAATCTACGTGTAATAGACGGAAAAAAAACAAGAAGAAAAGATCGTGCATCCTTTTGATGTACGATCTTTTCTTTTTATATTTTCCTTTTTAATTTGGCCAGTGTGTTAAAAAAGATATCGCTCTTGTCCTTCCAAGTTTAATTAAGTCATCTTTGGCTTCTCTTGATAATTCTAGCTCAGATACATCAACTTCATTAACTGGCAAAAACAATATATCCTCTTTATGTTTTTTGGAAACATATCTTGTGTCATGAGCAATTCGCATTGTGGTTATTAAAGCACGTGATAAATCAAGTGCATTGGATATTGTTTTTTTGGGAATTTGTTCATAAGAAGCACTCAATTTAACACCTAATAACGGCCTTTTTCGTAATGATCGGTCTTTTTCAAACACCCACATAGGTAAATTACTTAAAATTGCTCCATCCACAATAATGCTTTTTCCTGTTGTTTTGCTATATAATTTTTCGGGTCTAAAAAAATAGGGTAAACTAGCACTCATTCGGATTGCTTTAGAAACTAAAAAACTGTCTGGATGTATACCATATAAACGCTCAAGATCATCTGGAATAACAACAATTTTTCCTTCAGATATATCAGCAACAACGACTTTTAAACTGTCCTTTGGAAGATCTCGAAAAGTATAGATGTTTTTTCTAGCTAATGTTTGATATAACCATTCCTCAAAGATTTTACCCTTATACAGCCCCATCGTAAAATAAACTGACAACCACTTCCAAAAAGGTAAATACTTCTCAAGAATAGTACCATCCATAAATTGTGCTAAATCTAATTCAGTAAACATTTTTTTCAATTCTTTACTTGTATAACCCGCAGCTAGTAATCCTGCTACAATTGCACCTGCTGAGGTTCCTGCAACTCGATCGAAAGAAAAATTTCGCTCCTCCAATACTTCTAATACTCCAATAAATGCAAAAGCCTTTACACCACCACCGGAAAATACACCGTCAATTTTCATAATAACCTCCAGCATATGTTTAATTTATATATATATACTGAAACTATATTTTAGAACAAAAGACGCCTTAACAAAAACAAGGCTGTCAATTTGGACAACCTTGCTCATTTAAATTATTCATTTAATCCTTCAATTGCTATTTCTTCTACAATACCCACTTGTTGGTCTCGAATTTTCACTTGCATTGTTACCTGATCTCCTTCTTTTAAAAATAGTGCTAAAGGAGCGTTACTTGCATTAAGTGTGTATATCGTATCATCATCTACTAATAAAAATTGTACCGTACGCGCTGTTTCATTTGTTATAACAATTACACGGTTAACAGTTCCGCTTCTTGTTTCAACTTTCACATCGTCACTTGCTTCTACCTTACTGGGGTCTTGTTGTAGTGCTATACGATACGAATCCAAAGTCCCTCTTGCTGTGTCCCCAAAGACAACAAAATCAGAATCAGATGCATCGATATAAGCATACCGTTTGAAAAGTCCATTGGGATCCAAAACATTCACTACCCAAGTGGGATTACCATCAATATTATAAAGTATTGGCATTGAACCCTTCCAGTTCTTCTCTGGAAACTCTTTGTTTACAATTTGTTTTGCCCCTTCACTATCCATTATCCCGTTATTCATGTCACCATTATAATACGTTAATTTACCTGTTCTTGCGTTTATTAGTGTGTAACCTAGTGCCGAATCAATATTCTCTTTCGGAGAAGTCATATCAGTAAAGTAAGACATTTCACCCGATTCATCAAATATAGGTGTAA
Organism: Paraliobacillus quinghaiensis; assembly: GCF_003426025.1. Lineage (GTDB taxonomy): Bacteria > Bacillota > Bacilli > Bacillales > Amphibacillaceae > Paraliobacillus_A > Paraliobacillus_A quinghaiensis. The sequence goes on along the minus strand of NZ_QJSH01000022.1, from coordinate 10,110 downwards.
CACTTTTTTCTGTTCCAGAATCATTTGGAATACGTACATCTTTTTTACCAAACACGCTATTTAACCAACCGTGTACATATTTTCCAAAGTAATTATTTTGTTGTTCTGCTAATTCAGAACTTACTGAACCCTCAATAAATTCTGGTGCTTTATCTGTATCATACAAGCTCAAATCTCCAGTGACAGGGTCAATAACTGCTACCTTTACATTACTTAAATCTGGTTTATTCGTTATCGACATTGGTTGATACAGTGATTGTACATACCAAGGCTTACCATCATCGTCTACTTCAACTTGCGCTTCACCACTTTGTATATAATGTGGGTATTCATTATAAATAACACGTTTAATATTTTTACTGAAATAACTTGAATTCGTATACATCATATTGCTCTCAACATAATCTGGCTGTGCATTGACATTTGTTGCCTCAATAGTAAAATAACCTTCCGTTTCTTTTCCTCTAACATATTTCCAAAAACCAGTGAATTCAAGTGGTGCCACGTAAACAATGTTACCATCAATTTTTTGCACCTGTAGTTTACCTAGGTCATAATATTGAGGGTTTGGTACAACGCTCATAGCCTTCTGCATTTTGTTACGAGCAGATTCTGGGGCGACTGCTATCGGCGTATCATCTTTATTTAGTGGTTCAGCTTGATCTTGAACTTCCTTGTTAATTGATTGATGTGCATCATCTAACACTGTAAATCCTGCAACAAAAACAACAATTAACCCTAATACAGAAACGGCGAAAATACTGCTAATAATCAATGTACCTGATTTTTTACTTTTTTCACCTTTTTCAATCATAAAATATAATGTTGGAGTGAAAATAGCCGCAACTATTACATTTAGTAATAAGATATTTGGAATTGTGATAGCAGGCATAATTAGATAAAGAAGGCCTCCCATTATAATGAAACCAATAACAAATATATAGATACTATTTTTTATAATTGTTTTCTTCTGTTTCTTTTGAATAAATAATACTAGTGCTACTAATACATAAAGCGTAAACGCGAATGTAGTTGTAATGATAACTCCTAACATCGTATTCTCTCCTCTTTTTTTCTTTCTAATTAACATACGTGTATCAAATCAATTACGTTTCAAAAAATTCTAGTTTTCTATAGGGTTATCTCGAAATTCCCTTTTTAGTTTAATTAATATTGATGCTATATTTTTATTTCTAATGAAGCAAGAGCAACCCAAATTTCTGGATTGCTCTTGCTTCATTAAGAATCGTCACTTTCTTTATGTAGATGTTTTAACTCTTCTACTGCACTAGGACTGTTTTCCAGGTATTGTACCAAATCCCCGATTCGGTCAATTGAATTCCAACTAAGGTGATGCTCAATACCCTCTACATCGTGATAGATATTTTCTTTATTAACTCCAATCAGTGTTAAAAATTGTTCTAATAACTCATGTCGATATACGAGACGTTTCCCAATTTTTTTGCCTTGCGGTGTTAGGACTAACCCTCTGTATTTTTCATAATTTAAGTACTCATCTTTATCAAGTTTTTGAACCATTTTAGTAACGGAGGAGGGATGAACTTCTAAAGCTTCTGCTATATCAGATACCCGTGCATATCCTTTTGATTCAATTAACATGTATATCTGTTCAATATAATCTTCCATACTAGGTGTTGGCATAATAATCCTCCAGTTCTTCCATTACCTTTAATATCTTTATTAAAAAGGATACAATAGTTTTTCCTTATAAACAAGCGAATTCATTTTTCATTAAAAAATGAGCTGATAGATAATTCTACCAGCTCATTACTATTTTTAAATTTTAAAGACCACATCGCAATTGAGCGTTACAGTTGGTACATGTATTGCATCCACCAATATCTTCAACAGTGCCCTTTCGACAAACTGGACATGTATCACCAACTTCTGATCCGATCGTTACAGTTGTTTTATCAAGCTCACGAACAGTATTCATTAAAACAACATGTGGTTCATTCTCAGATTCTGTATTCTCTTCCTTCTCACTTGTTTTATCATCATTTTTTAATGTTAAAACTTGTGCATCTCGGCTACCATCCACATATACCGTACCACCTTTAGCACCACCATGGTATAGTCTACGATAAACGTCTTCTACCTGTTCTACTGTATAGCCTTTAGGAGCATTTACAGTTTTAGAAATCGAACTATCCACCCATTTTTGAATGATACATTGCGTATCAGCATGTGCTTCTGGGGATAGATCCATTGCAGCGACAAACCACTCAGGTAAATGATCTCCATCTTGCTCTGGATTTTGTGCCAAATATTCTTCTACTATAGCTGCATCCACTTTAATAAATTTACCTAAACGCCCACTACGATAATACGAGAATGAGAAATATGGTTCTAATCCAGTTGAAACTCCAGCCATTGTGCCTGTGCTTCCAGTAGGAGCAACAGTTAATAGATGAGAATTGCGTATGCCATATTTGATAATATCTTCTCGGATATCTTTTGGCATTTTTCTCATGTAACCTGTGTTAATAAAACTTTCTCTAAGTTCTATTGTTTCAGCTTCCGTTTCCCCTACAAGAAACGGAAAACTACCTTTCTCTTTAGCTAAATCAATCGAAGTTCGATAAGCTGTAGTTGCAATTGTTTCAAAAATCTCATCAACTAGCTTATTCCCTTCTTCAGAACCATATGTCGTTTCACAATAGATCAGAAGATCATGAAGCCCCATAACACCAAGACCCACTCGTCTTTCGCCTAATGCTTGTTTTTTATTTTCTTCTAAGAAGTAAGGTGTTGCATCAATAACATTATCCTGAAGTCGAATACCTACACGTACTGTTTCTTTTAATTTTTCATAGTCAACTTTTTTATTCTCTTTATCAGCAACATTCGCTAAGTTCACTGCTGCTAAATTACAAACTGAATAAGGTGCTAATGGTTGCTCCAATTTGTTATCTCAAAGGCTTTTTATCCTTTGATTCTTACACTTGTTTTTTGTGCAAGTTCAGCATATCTTTTCATTACAAATGTTTGTAATGCTGCGGCCTCGTGGCAGGATTATATCTTTTCACCTGCTATGCGTTGCCCCTGACTAATCTCAGATTAGCCTTCGGTTCGGGTTAGCGTTTCAGCCTCCCCGCTTCATTCCGCAGTTTTTTACATGAGGCAAGTTATTTACCACACGGGTTTGTTGCTACAACCTTTTGTCCATAAGCTTTTGCATTTGTCATATCATTCGCATTATCAATGTAAAAAATTCCAGGTTCAGCAGAATACGTCGCACAGATGCTAATTAAATTCCATAGCTCTTTTGCTTTTATACGACGATAAACTCGTGTAGGATAACCAAGTTTCTCCCATTCACGAACATCCCCATATTCATGCCATGTGTTATTATACGCATCCATTTGTTCTGTATTATAATTTTCAACATCTGGAAAACGAAGTGTATATTCTTCATCTTGCTCAACAGCATCCATAAACTCTTTCGTTAAACAAACAGAAATATTAGCTCCGGTTAGAAATTCAGGGTTGTGGACTTGGTAACTTCCGCCATTTTGTAGTTTATTTTCCGCTTCCTTTATAACATGCTCTGGAAAACCGCCATATCCAGGAAGCATTTTGTAATTTACTATGCCTTGATACATATCACGTTCTGTCGCTGTTAATGGAGAGAATTTTAATTTTTCAGCTGCTAACTGTCTTATTTGCTCATCTTCTGCATTTTCTATTAAATATTGTAAAATAGTTGGATTTTGCATTTTAGAAATAATAAATTCAATAATGTCAGGGTGCCAATCGGAAAGCATAATCATTTGTGCCAAAATGTTACGTTGAATCGTTACTTCAACTCTCTAAGTCACCTTAGAGTTCAGACCATATCTTACATCTTTTCAGACGTCCCCGCGCTTCGGAATCACTTGATTCCTACTCTACTTGCTTCCACCTATTGGTGTGCTTTCGATGGTCGTTGAACCTTCTTCCTTTAAGAAGCTTGGCTGCTGATTGTCTTATTTAACTTACTGTTTTTATGCATTCACGTTTACCGTTTCCAGTTCCGTTGTAGCCAGTAAGTCACAAGTACGATGCAATTATTTGTTTGTCTGCTATGCGATTTTTAATTGTTCTCTAATTCAAATCCATATATTTTGCATTGTACATAAGAGAGTTTCCAGCAATTCACGAGGTTTTTTTATAGACGAGGCACGTTATGCTGCTTTACCACGTCTTGAACCACCTTGCTCAACAAGATGAGTCAGTTTTGCAATATCATCTAGCCAAGATACTGAACCAGATGATTTACCATTAACTCCACGAGCTAATGTATTTCTTGGTCTAAGTGTTGATCCATTTGTACCAACACCACCACCTCGACTCATAATTTCCATTACTTGCTTTCGATGATTTGAGATACCTTCACGTGAGTCTTGAATATATGGCATAACGTAACAATTAAAAAATGTAACTTCTGTATTTGCACCTGCACCATACAACACTCGCCCAGCTGGGATAAAATTCATGTTAGAAAGTTCTTGATAAAAACGCTGTTGCCAAAATTTTTGTGCATTAACATCGTTTTCCACTTTCGCTAACCCAGTTGCATTACGAAGAGCAATCTGTTCGTAATAGATTTCCAGTGGCTTATCAATTACGTCGAGTGAACGAATAATAACCCCGGTTTCCAATTCCTCTTCGTTATCTAGTACAGCTAGATATTCTTTTTCAACATTTACTTCCGCTTCATTCTTATTCCAATCAATTGATTGAATATAACCAACTCCTCGAGCTGGAAATTTAGGATCAGCTTTGATCGTTAAAACGACAAAATCACCTATTTTTAAAGTTTTCTTCTCATTATCTTTAAACGCATATCGATCTAACATAACTAATCGAGATACACCTTTATGTGTGTGCTTCATGTCAGCGGTGATGGGGTGGACATTAGGAAATAACGCAATATCCTTATTTAATTGATCCGCATCAAGCTTTTGCTCATTTTCTACTTCTAATTTCACTCTATCATTCCTCCCTATTGTCACATCAAGAGAACCAAAAGACTATATATTGTATATACAATCCTAAGACAATTCTATATATAGTTGATTTAATTAGTTTTTAGAGATTTTGTCAACTCTTAAATAACAAATATGTTACTACATTTTCTTAGATTATCGACACCTTTCATGCTTTTTTACTTCTTTTCAGGATTTTTAAATACTTCCCAAAAAAATTACTATTTTTGTTCAAAAAATGCTATAATCATTTTATAATAAAGATAGTCTGATAAAAACGGGGGAAGTAATATGGATTGGTATTTTCTAGTCGGAGCTTTGATAGCACTTATTTTATTCAGTGTCTATCGCTATGTAAAACAAAAAAAGGTATTAAAAACACTTACTGAGGATGAGTTTCGTGCAGGTTATCGCAAAGCACAATTGATAGATATAAGAGAACCAAAAGAGTTTGATGGCGGTCACATTCTTGGTGCACGAAATATACCACTAACACAATTTAAACAACGTATGAATGAATTGCGTAAAGATCAAGATATTTATTTATACTGCCAAAACGGTTCACGCACTGGAAGAGCTGCATTAATGCTAGACAAAAAAGGCTACCAGAACATACACGAACTAAAAGGTGGCTTTAAAAAGTGGACTGGTAAAATAAAAAAGTCAAAAAAAGCGAATTATTAATAAGCAAGTACCCCCTTCATTTTGAAGGGGGTACTTTTTATTCATATTTTAATATTGGCTTACGTGCCGCAGTGGTTTCATCCATTCTTTTTACTACAGTAGTATGTGGTGCTTCTTGAACATATTCAGGATCATCTTTCACTTCTTCTGCAATTTGTAACATTGTTTCAATAAAACCATCTAACGTTTCTTTAGCCTCTGTTTCTGTTGGCTCAATCATCATCGCTTCCTCAACATTTAAAGGAAAATAAATGGTTGGTGGATGGTAACCAAAATCTAATAAACGTTTTGCCATATCTAAAGTACGCACACCTAATCTTTTCTGTTTTCTTCCAGATAAAACAAATTCGTGCTTACAATGTTGCTTATAGGGCAATTCAAATACTTCTTGAAGCCTACGCATCATGTAATTTGCATTTAGAACAGCATATTCACTTACCTTTTTCAAACCTTCTGCTCCCATCGTGCGAATATAGGTATAAGCACGCAAGTTTATCCCAAAGTTCCCATAATACGGTTTAACTCTACCAATTGAATCAGGGCGATTATAATCAAATACAAAATTATCAGCTTGTTTTACTAAAACTGGTTTAGGTAGAAAAGAAGTCAGCTCTTCTGAAACTCCTACAGGTCCAGAACCAGGTCCTCCTCCACCATGAGGACCAGTAAAGGTTTTGTGTAGATTAAGATGGACAACATCAAATCCCATATCACCAGGTCTTGTGTACCCCATGATTGCATTTAAATTAGCCCCGTCATAATAGAGACGACCACCAGCTTGATGGACAATTCTAGCCATCTCAATAATCTCTGTTTCGAAAAGTCCCAGCGTATTTGGGTTTGTAAGCATTAGTGCTGCTGTATCACTTCCAACAACACTTTTTAAATTATATAAATCCACTAAACCTTCTTCGTTTGTTTTTACCGTTACGACTTCCAACCCCGCAGCTGTAACAGATGCAGGATTTGTCCCATGAGCAGAATCTGGCACAATTACCTTTGTACGTTGTTTTTCTCCATTTGCTTCATGTAATGCACGAATCATTATTAATCCCGTCCACTCACCTTGGGCTCCAGCAGCTGGCTGCAGTGAAACTGTATGCATACCAGTAATCTCTTGTAAAGAAGTTTGTAAATCATACATCATCTCTAACGCACCTTGTGCGGTCTCTGCTTTTTGATATGGATGAATATGACTAAAACCTTCAAGACGTGCCACATCTTCATTCATTTTCGGATTGTACTTCATCGTACAAGAACCGAGTGGATAAAACCCTGAATCAACACCATAATTACGTCGGGACAAATTAGTATAGTGTCTAATAATATCTAGCTCACTTAACTCAGGTAGTGCGGGAGCTTCCTGACGAATATATAAGGGATCAAGCATCTCATCTAAATCTGTCTCTTCTACATCCATCTCAGGTAGACTATAACTAGTTCGCCCGCTTTTGCTAAGTTCAAAAATTAAAGGGAAATCTTTCTTATGCACTGACATCACCTACTTCCGTTGCGAATGCATCGATTTCTTCTTTTGTCCGCATTTCAGTCACTGCCACTAACATATAGCCGTGATATGTTTCATCAACAAGTCCTAGATCATAACCGCCTAAATAACCTTTTTCCAATAAATATTCATTTACTTCAGAAACAGATTTCTTTACATCAATGACCAATTCATTAAATAAAGGACCATGAAAAACTAACGTAATTCCTAGCTTCTCAAATACTCTTTTGGCATACTGAGCTTTTTGCATATTCATCCAAGCCATCTTCTTAATTCCTCTTTTTCCAAGTGAACTCATCGCAACGGAAGATGCAAGTGCATTCAATGCTTGGTTAGAACAAATATTTGAAGTCGCTTTATTTCTTCTTATATGTTGTTCTCTTGCTTGCAATGTAAGAACAAAGCCTCTTATTCCATCTTGATCCACCGTTTGGCCAACTAACCGGCCTGGTATCTTACGCATTAATTTTTTTGTCGTAGCAAAATACCCACAATGAGGCCCGCCAAATTGTGCTGGGATTCCAAATACCTGTGTATCTCCAACAACAATGTCTGCTCCAAAATTACCAGGTGGTGTTAAGTAACCAAGCGCTAGTGGATTACTTGAGACAAGAAACATTGTTTTCGTATCAGTAATTGCAGCTTCAATTTCAGCTAAAGGTTCAATTTGTCCTAAGAAATTGGGATATTGTACTACAACACTTGCAACTGATTCATCAAGTGCAGCTTTTAATTCTGTCATATCCGTCATACCAGCTTTCTCTGGTATTTCAATAATCTCAATTCCTTGTCCTTTTCCATAAGTTTCAATAATAGCACGTGATTCAGGATGGATTGTTTTAGAAACTAATACTTTCTTTCGCTTCGTTTGAGCTATGCTTAGATTAGTTGCTTCAGCTAATGCAGTTGCACCGTCATACATGGATGAGTTCGCAACATCCATTCCTGTTAATTCAGAAATCATTGTTTGAAATTCAAAAATTGCTTGAAGTTCTCCTTGTGAAATTTCCGGTTGATACGGTGTATAAGCTGTATAAAACTCTGACCTAGAAATAACATGGTCAACAATTGATGGAATATAATGATCATAAACACCAGCCCCTAAAAAAGATGTATGGGTTTTGGTGCTAACATTTTTGCTTGCTAAGAGGGATAACTCTTGCATCAACTGGGCTTCATTTGCTGGCTTTTTTAAATGCAACTCTTTTTTAAAACGAATCTCTTCTGGAATGTCAGCAAATAAATCTTCTGTTGAAGATACCCCTATTGTATCAAGCATTGCTTTTTCATCTTCAGATGTCATCGGTAAATAACGAAACTCCATTCTCCCATCCCCTTTTCAACTAATCTCTTTTATAAAATGGTGTTGAGACAACTTTCGCTTGCAATTGTTTTTTTCTAACCTTAATTGTTACAATCGTTCCTTCTTTGCTGTATTCAGCATCAATTAATACTAAACCAACATTTTTATTTAAAGTCGGCGATTGTGTCCCACTTGTAACAAATCCTACTTGCTCATCCTCAATTAATACAGGATAACCGTGTCGCGGGATTCCTTTTTCAATCATTTCTATCCCTACCAGCTTACGTTTCGGCCCTTCTTTTTTTTGTTTTTCTAAGATATCTTTTCCAATAAAGTCAATTGATTTGTCTGTTCTAACAGCAAACCCCAATCCTGCCTCAATTGGCGTGATCTCATCACTTAATTCTTGTCCATATAATGCTAGATTTGCTTCAAATCGTAAAGTGTCTCGTGCTCCTAATCCAATTGGTTCAATTTTATCCGCTTGCCCAGCAGTTAAAATTGACTGCCAAAATGCCAAACCACTTGTTGCATCAATATAAATTTCAAACCCATCTTCCCCGGTATAACCTGTTCTTGCTACAAGGGCTTTCGCTTTTACACCACTAAAAGAAACCTCTTGCGCAAACCTAAAGAATTTAATAGCATGCAAATTAGTATCAGTTAGCTTTTGTAACACTTTTTCTGCCTTTGGTCCTTGGATTGCTAGTTGGACAAACTTATCTGTTTGGTTTGTTAAAATAACATCATTTGGTTTATGTTCCATTAACCAATTAAAATCTTTATCTGTATTAACTGCATTGACAACAAGTAGATACTTTTCTTCAGCTAATTGATAGATAATTAAATCGTCTACAGTCCCACCATCGGGATAGCACATTATGGTATATTGCGCTTTATTTACTTCAAGCTTATCTAAATCATTCGTTAGTAATTGTTGTAGAAACAACTTACTTGCTTTTCCTTCAACAATAAATTCCCCCATGTGTGAAACATCAAATAACCCTACTGCATTTCTTGTTGCATGATGCTCTTGCTTAATCCCTGTAAATTGAACGGGTAAAGCCCACCCTCCAAAATCTATTACTTTTGCACCCCATTTTTGATACGTTGGGTATAATGGTGTTCTTTTTAATTCTTCCATCCCATAAATCCCCTTTCAATTTCATAATATAAGGTGAAATTTGTAAATTTAAATATTCCTAGTTGAAATTAAATGTGCATTAACAAACTAGTGACGTAAGTTACTAACCCGCTACGTCAACAAATGGATTCCCTTTCCGTGGGCTCAGTCTCAGCTAACTTGGTAAAGAAAATCACTTCACCAAGTGGATCTTCGACTTGAGCTGTTCCCACAGGAGTGTCATCCATTTGCCTCCTGCGCTAGTCAGTATATCTAATCATAATTTGAGATATTAACGCTCAATAGGCTTTTCTACCACTATCTAGCGGATCAAATGAAATTGACGAAACTCCTGCAGGAACAGCGCGAGCTGAAATCGAGTAGGAGGGGCTTCACAGCCCCGACCTCTCACACCACCGTACGTACGGATCCGTATACGGCGGTTCAACCTTTTGAGTATCTTATCTGGTAGAGGATGTTCATATCCTTAAGTCCCCATTTC
>NZ_QJSH01000021.1 GCF_003426025.1 Paraliobacillus quinghaiensis | reverse complement strand
CCCGAGAAGGGCCAATACTCCCCAAACTTCCATTCTCCCCCATTACTGGGAAATGGAATGTATAGAGTGGCTCACTTTTGAAGTGATCACTATGGCTCAATTTAATATTGACAAAAACATTAGAAGAGCAAAAGTTAAAAGAGGAACAGGAAAGAATAAGGGATGAGGAACAACGAAGTAAACAAGATGATGAAAAACGAAAAGCTAAGTCAAAAGCTGACGAAGAAGAAAGCCTGAAGAAAAGGGAAAGAATACAAAAACTGGACGATGAACAGGTTGAGAGGGAGATGCAAGAAAGAGCTAGAATAGCAGCCACGAGGCCTGTAGATGTTCACCCATATAGTTGGGATTATAGAACAAAAAGTAAAAATCAATATAGCAATTATGCTAATCAAAAAACTTCTACTGGATCAAAGTTAGAAAAGACAGAAGATAAAATAGATAAAAAGAAAAGAGAAGACTTGCTAGAATTGCTGTTGTCTCAACTTATAAAAGGGGAGCTCTATATCGATGGAGATTCACGGAATTGGCGAAGAGTACTTTTGAAGTGGATAAAGAAAAATCAAACAGACGGTACTTTAGTAGTTTCGTTACAAAACATTATAGACTATATGAAAAATTCAGGGATATCTTTTAATCAGAATGACAGCATTGTTAAGTATCCAATAAAGGATTTTTTCGAACTGTATGTCAGAATCTCAAAGTCAGAATTAAAGAGAAAGATTGAATTAAGCATTCAAGATTAAAATAGGAGGCTTCAAATGGATGTAGAACAGAGAATATCCTCTAAACAAAAAGGCGACGTTACAGAAAGTAGAGTTGTAGAGTTAGTTACTTTAGGCTCGGTGGGACAATTGACATGTTATACACCAACGTCGGATGATGATGGAATTGATCTAATTATTAATAAAAAGGGAGATTTCAAACCTATCTTTATTCAAGTCAAAAGTAGATTTAAATTAGCTAAGGGAAGACAGTTTATCCAAAATGTAGGTTTATCTACATTTAAAAGCCATAAATCCTTTTACATCATATTCATTTATTTTAATGAAAATACCTTTGAAGTCGAGTGTGTATGGCTAATCCCATCTGTGGATTTTGAGCGAATAGCATACTTAAAAAAGAGCGGTAAAAATTATAAATCTTTTTATAGATTTGCTGCTAATCCTCTTACGGATACAAATCAATGGTCTAAGTTTAGAATCCCTAAAGAGGGATTAGGACAAGAATTACTTCAGATAATGGATTCTGATTCAAAAGGGGAAAAGCAAAGCATCCCTGATATTGTCAGCACGGTGTAAGATAGATAAGGGTAAAGTGAGGGTACAGTAGAAATTGGAAATGTGTTTGTAATATAAAGATCTTGTCATCACCCGTCTTTTGTCGGGCAATGTCTGGAGGTGCAGGAGAAGCAAAGAACGGCCACTGCTTTTCCGTGCAATTGATCTGCTTAAAGAATAAGAATTACGCTTAACGGTTGATTGGGAAACAATATAAGGAGTGTTTTACAATGGCAAAGAATCTAAAAAAATTTACTTATACACCACCTGTAAACGGATATCCAGAGTGGAACAATAATCCTGATATTTTTGCATTGAACCGTAGATCAGCACATGCTACATTGATGTCTTACCCAAATGTTGACATGGCACTAAAAGGAGACCGGACATCATCTCCATTCTATCAATCTTTAAATGGTGAATGGCAGTTTAATTGGGTCAGTGAGCCAACTCAGCGCGTAAAGAATTTTTATAAAACTGATTATGATCATGATGGTTGGAATGTGATTACGGTACCGAGCCATTGGCAACTTCAAGGATATGACTATCCACAATATACGAATACAACTTATCCTTGGGTAGAAAAAGAGGATATTAAGCCACCATTTGCACCAACGAATTATAATCCGGTCGGTCAATATGTACGCAAATTTGATGTTAATCAAGATTGGATAGACTGTCCGGTTTATTTGAATTTCCAGGGTGTTGAATCAGCTTTTTATGTTTGGGTTAATGGTGACTTTGTTGGTTATAGTGAGGATACGTTTACTCCGGCTGAGTTCGACTTAACCCCGTATGTAGTTGAAGGTGAAAATAAACTAGCGGTTGAAGTGTACCGTTGGAGTGATGCGAGCTGGCTTGAGGATCAAGATTTCTGGCGTTTAAGTGGTATTTTTCGAGATGTTTATTTATACGCGACGCCGAAACAACATATTAGTGATTTTTTCGTAAAGCCTGTACTTGATGATGATTATCTAGACGCAGAGCTGACAGTTGATGTTAAAGTGCATGATTATTTTCAGACTGGTGACTTAATTGAGCTAAAGGCTATGCTCTACGATCAGGAAGAAAAAGCTGTTCTTAATAAACCGATGTCAGCAATGGTTGATTTTTCTGGTAAAGAAGTCATGGATGTTGGCATAATGACTAATTTATCGAATCCACTGAAATGGAGTGCAGAGGATCCAAATTTGTACACGTTAGTGTTAAGTTTAGAAAATCAAAATGGTGAAGTTATTGAGACAGCAAGTTGTCGGGTAGGATTCCGCAGATTTGAATTAAAAGATGGGTTAATGCAAATTAATGGGAAGCGGATTGTTTTTAAAGGAACAAATCGTCATGAGTTCGCTTCAGATAAAGGGCGTGCTATCACACGTGAGGATATGGTCCATGATATTAAACTGATGAAACAGCACAATATAAATGCGGTTCGGACGTCACACTATCCAAATAATCCGGTTTGGTATGAACTTTGTGATGAATACGGCCTATATGTAATTGATGAAACGAATTTAGAAACACATGGAACTTGGGAATACGGTCAAGATGGACTTAAGGAGACTGTTCCCGGAAGTCGGCCGGAGTGGACGAACAATGTTCTTGATCGATGTAACTCGATGTTTCAACGTGATAAAAATCATCCATCCATTGTGATTTGGTCTCTCGGTAATGAATCATTCGGCGGTGATAACTTTTTAAAGATGCATGACTTTTTCGTTAAGAATGATCCGTCACGTCTCGTTCATTATGAAGGTGTTTTTCATTATCGTGAGTCTGAACGGGCATCTGATATGGAGAGTACGATGTACATTTCGCCTGAAGGTGTTGAACGTTATGCAAAGATGGCAACAGAAGGAACGAAGCCTTATATTTTATGCGAGTATAGTCATGCCATGGGTAACTCACTTGGTAACTTCTATAAATATACGGAGCTATTTGATCAGTACCCAATCTTACAAGGGGGATTCATTTGGGATTGGAAGGATCAATCACTTTTAACGGAAACTTCAGATGGTACACCTTACCTAGCTTATGGCGGTGATTTTGGTGAGTCTCCACATGATGGTAACTTTGCTGGAAATGGATTGATCTTTGGTGATGGACAGGTGAGTCCAAAGTTGTATGAAGTAAAACGTTGTTATCAAAATATCAAATTTAGATCTGTTAATTTGGCAAAAGGTGAGATTGAGATAACAAACAACTATTTATTTACCAATCTTAGTAACTATCAATTAAATTGGTCCGTTACTCGAAACGGTGAGGTAGTCGAATCAGGTAAAACAAATGTGGCATTAGCACCAGGTGATACGAAAACGATGAGGCTCGATTACACTTTACCAATGGCTGATAATCAAGAGGATGAATATATCGTGACCGTTAGTTTTTCTGAAAAGCTGGATCAGTTGTGGTGTAAAGCTGGGCATGAAATTGCTTTTAATCAGTTTATTTTACCGACAAAAGCACCAAAATTGCGAGAAAAGACGACAGATACTGGAGCAATTTCGGTTGAAGTGAAGGCGAATCGACTTGAGGTATTTGGTGACGGCTTTACGGTTGGGTTTGATAAGGACTCAGGAAGACTATCCTCTTATCAAATTGATGGTATTGAGCTTGTTAAAGAAGCCTTAACCCCAAACTTCTGGAGAGCGATGACGGATAATGATCGCGGTAATGGCCTCGATATGCGCAGTCGTGTTTGGAGAGAGGCAAATGATGCACGTGAGCTTATTCAATTTGATTACCAGGTATTATCGGATTCAATTGAAGTTACAACACTATTTTTATATGAAACACTCAATCATTCTCAAGTTAAATTGAAGTTTGTTATTAGTAGTACAGGAGAAGTAACAGTCGATTATGTATTGATACCAGGTGAGGATCTGCCAGAGATTCCAGAGATCGGTTTAATGCTGACAATGCCTAAGTCTTTTGATAGGTTAAGTTGGTATGGAAAAGGGCCACATGAATCGTATTGGGATAAACAGAGGAGTGCGAAGATAGCGCGTTATGAAGGATATGTCCGTGATCAATATGTGCCGTATTTGAAACCGCAAGAGTGTGGTAATAAAGTAGGGGTACGTACTGCAGATCTTGTTAATGTAGATGGTGTAGGTTTAACTATTAAGGGATTGCCAACGGTAGAATTGAATGCTTTACCTTATACACCAAAAGAACTTGAAGCAGCAGGTCATGGCTATGCGTTACCTGAAACTGATCATACAGTCCTACGTATTAATCACGCTCAAATGGGAGTTGGTGGTGACGACAGTTGGGGACAACGTACACATAAAGACTTCACCCTGTTTGCGAACCGAATATATAGTTACCGCTTTACTATCGGTGCCTGTCTATAGGTGCCTGTCACTACCCGGTATTTGTCAATTTATGTCGAAGGTTGAAGCGGGTGTTTCTACCTCTACTTTTTTTAAATAATTTTTAACTAATACAATAATAGGAGAAAGTCACTAACGTCATTTTTTTTGTAAAAAGCAGAAAACTAACTAAAAGAAGGATCAAAATTTTGAAGGATATGAGTTGTTAATCGCGAATATGTTAAGAAGATAGGATAATAATTTCCGGATCATTTTGTTGCTCCAACTTAAAGCTCTGGAAATTATTAATTCTAGAGGATTAACTTTTAACGTGATACCAAAACATGTACGAGGAGGATTATTGTGAAAAGAGATATAGATGCTCTAATAGAACAAATGACCTTGGAAGAAAAAGTAGGTATGTGCTCTGGATTAGATTTTTGGTACTTAAAAGGAGTGGAACGTCTAGGCATTCCATCAATTATGGTTACAGATGGTCCACATGGCCTGCGTAAACAAGCGCAAGATGCTGATCATTTGGGGTTAAGTAATAGTGTGCCGGCAACTTGTTTTCCTTCAGCAGTTGGTTTAGCAAGTTCTTGGGATCGTCAGTTAATTGAAAAAGTAGGTGTTGCCTTAGGAGAAGAAGCGCAAGCAGAAAAAGTAGGAGTTCTGCTAGGACCTGGTGCAAATATCAAGCGTTCACCGCTATGCGGAAGGAATTTTGAATATTTCTCTGAAGATCCGTACCTTTCTTCTGAAATCGCTGCAAGTCATATTAAAGGTGTCCAAAGTCAGGGAGTAGGAACATCATTAAAGCATTTCGCAGTTAATAACCAGGAACACCGTAGAATGACAACAGATGCTATTGTTGATGAACGTACATTAAGAGAAATCTATCTTGCTAGCTTTGAAAATGCAGTGAAAAAGTCAGAGCCTTGGACGGTTATGTGTTCTTATAACAAGGTGAACGGCGAATTTGCTGCTGAAAATAAGACACTGCTAACCGATATTCTACGAGATGAGTGGGGATTTGAAGGCTTTGTAGTATCTGACTGGGGTGCAGTGAACGAGCGTGTAGATGGATTAGAAGCTGGATTGGAATTAGAAATGCCTGCAAGCTTTGGCTTAGGTGATGGAAAAATACTTGAAGCAGTTAAAAGCGGAAAACTATCTGTAGAAAAACTGGATAGAGCTGTAGCTAGATTATTACGGATTATCTTTATGGCGTTTGATAACCAAAAAGAAAATGCTAGCTATGATAAGGATGACCATCACCAGCTTGCTAAGCAAGTAGCGAGTGAAGGGATGGTACTTTTAAAGAACGAAGATGAAATTCTACCACTTGCTAAAGATAAAAATGTGGCAGTAATAGGTTCTTTTGCAACACAACCTAGATATCAGGGTGGTGGTAGTTCACACATTAACCCTACAAAACTAGATGATATCTATGAGGAAATGAAGCAAACTGCTAATGAAGAAGTAACGATTGCTTATGCACAAGGTTATCACTTAAATAATGATGAAGTAGATGATCAACTGATCGAGGAAGCTAAAAAAGTAGCGATAGAATCGGAAGTAGCTGTTCTTTTTGTTGGGTTACCTGATCGATACGAATCAGAAGGATATGACAGAACGCATATGCATATTCCTGAGAATCAGCAACATCTAATTGAAGCGGTAGCAAAAGTACAACCAAATCTAGTTGTCGTTTTAAGTAATGGTGCACCAATTGAAATGCCTTGGCTTCCTCATGTGAAAGGACTTCTAGAAGGATATTTAGGAGGACAAGCATTAGGAGGAGCAATTGCAGAGCTACTTTATGGTGATGTGAATCCGAGTGGTAAACTGGCAGAAACCTTCCCTGTAAAACTTAGTGATAACCCATCTTATCTATATTTCCCTGGTGAAGGAGATCGGGTAGAGTACAGAGAGGGATTGTTTGTTGGCTATCGTTACTATGACACAAAAGAGTTACAACCGTTATTCCCATTTGGTTATGGACTCAGCTATACAAGTTTTGAATATAGTAATCTAACGATAACTAATAGAAAGATTCAAGATACAGATTCAGTAACTGTAAATGTAACAGTGAAGAATACTGGAAGCATAACCGGAAAAGAAATTGTTCAGTTGTATGTCAATGATGTCGAGAGTATGGTAGCTCGACCAGAAAAAGAATTAAAGGGATTTGAAAAAGTAGAGCTTGACCCAGGAGAAGAAAAAGTTGTTACTTTCACTTTAGATAAGCGATCTTTTGCTTATTATAATGTAGAAATGAAGGATTGGCATGTAGAAACAGGGGAGTTTGCTATTTTAGTAGGAAAGTCATCACGGGATATTGTTTTAAAAGATACCCTTAAGGTGACATCTACAACATCGATCACTCCAGTCGTTGATAGAAACACAACAGTAGGTGATTTGTTAGCCGACCCAGACTTGGCACCAGTTGCAATAGAATTCCAAAAAGAAATGAATAAAAATAACCCGCTATTAGAAGCTGCTCAAGATAATGAAGAAACTGGCGAAATGATGGAAGCAATGATGAAGTATATCCCATTACGCGCCATAGCAAACTTTAGCATGGGTAACTTCACAGAAGAAATGCTACAAGACCTAATCAAGAAATTGAATGACGCACGTCGTTAGGTGCCTGTTCTTGAGTGCGGTGCCTGTCACTTCCCGGTATTTGTCATAATATGTCGAGGCGGATTTAGAATTTGCGATTTCAGAATAAATATAAGAAGCAGTACTGTCTTCGGATAGTACTGCTTTATTTATTAGTGATTTAATCATCTTTACATAAACAGAAGAAGGCACAACAAGCAGAAAAAAATCCGCTAGTTGTGCCTTCTTTCTCACAAAACTTCCGATTGTTCCCTAAAAGAACCGTCCACTGCTTCCATCTTTGAATTACTTCGTATTTTTCGGTCCTTTTTCCTGTAATTGAACTTCATATGAAAAGTCAACTGGATTGTTGCTTCCTTCTGGTGCTGCATACCATGTTGTCATGTATGTTGTACCTGCTTTAAACATGTTGCGTAATGTTAGGTTATCTTGCTCTGTCATGTTAAATGGATCTACATGGAATACTTGGTATTTACCATGCTTATCCTCGTTGACAAATGTAACGGAGTAGTCAACATAGTCGCCGGCTAATTGTGCTTTAGACTGGAATGAGTCTACGCTTGATCCGTCGTAGCTCAAACCAATTTCAGGTACTTCAATATTATCTACAAACCAACCAGTTTCATTGTATCCCCAGTCAGTTAAGTAACGGAATGAGATATGGATGTTTTGACCAGCATATGCAGAAAGATCAAAGCTTTCTTGTTGCCATTCGTCATAGTGGCCAGTAAAACCAGGAACATTTTCTTTAATCGTAGGATAGCCCTCTTCAACCACTTCTGATGTTGTATTTTCATTAGCTAAGCTTATCCAAGACTGGCCGCCATCTGTAGAAACTTGAACAACACCAAAGTCCCAGTGTTCTTCGATATCTATAAAGTTATCAAAACTTAGTGTTGCTTCTGAGACATTCGTTAAATCAGCTTCGAAAATAAGGTTGTGATCAACTTCATCACCATTGCCACCCCAATAAACTTCTTCTTCAGAGCCAAGTGGATCAGCTACTGTTTCCCAAGATAAAGGTAAGAAGTCAGTTCCTTCAAATGTAACATCTACAATTTTTTCATCAAAGTCAAATATTTTGTAGTCTGCGCCCCAAGCAGGAACACCGTCTTTTTCATATTGCTTTGCTTTTTCCAAATTAACTGTCATTCCACGTTGTTTACCGTCTTCTACAGGAAGTTCACGTAAGTTAATTGTCTCAAAGCCGTATTGACCTTTTTGCTCTTTAACATTTTGACCTTCATCAATAAGTAAAGCGGTGATGAATTTTTCATAAACGCTTTGGAAGTCCTCATTAATACCATTCGCTTCATATGCTGCATTGAAGCTTTCGATACCATTTAATTCACTTAATGCAACTTCACGAATGAACTCTTGCCCAAATTGCTCATAGTTATAAAGGGTAAATAGATAGACAAGGCCGTAATCAGCGATGGTTTCTGGTCCAGTTTCGGCACCAACGTGCTCATCCCAGTTAACTAAAGAGTTTTCTGGGTGATCAAGCAAGAAGTTGATAGAACCAGTACTATGGCCATATCCACCTAAGTATTCAGAGAACGTAGACATTCCTTCATTCACCCAAGTTGTTTCATCGCCATCATTATCAGCATGAATAAGGTGTTGTAACTCATGCATAGTTGTAGAGAAAAATGTACTTTCTAAACGTGTTTCCCAGCTATTTGTGTCAATAGTAATGATGTTACGGTCAATATAGTTTTCTAGTGTTTGCCAGAAAAAACCGGCTACGAAGAACGGGTAAGTAGGATCATAATATCCCTCGTCTTTTACATTATCAACGAGCATGATCACTTTGTCGCTACCTTCGTAATAACCTTCTGGTAAACCAACCATTCCAGGTAATGGAGATTGGCTTCCATCAAGTGTCTCAGGAGTACCAAAAAATGCTGTTGTTTTAGGATAAATGTTTGTATCGAACTCTTCGGTGAGCTTATCCACTTGTTCTTGAGTTACGACATCTGCAGGCCTGTCATACCCATAGTTTAAGTCGTTAGCAACCCAAATTTCTACGTTTTTACCTTCACTACGAAGTGTAAATTCCTTAAAACCTAAGTCACGATCAAGAAAAATTTTTGTACCACCATCATAAGTAAAGGTACTATCCGTACTGTCACTTTCCGAGCCCTCTGCTTCATCAAAATTCACTTCTGACGCAGCTTGTTTAATCTTATCTGCAGCCTCTTTTTGAAACTCCTCATCACTTGATTGCTTGTTTAAATCTGCAGTGATGTCTAGTATATCGCCGTACCTTTCTACGTTCCATTCCTTAGTTGTATTAGCTTCTGCAAAACTAGCAGATGGAGCTAATAGAGAAAATGATAGAGCCGTAATTGATGCCAAAGCTGTTAGTTTCTTTTTCAAATCGATGACCTCCCAAGTTATTTTTCTAAATATAAATACTTGCGCGCGCAGTATTATCTTATTACACCAAATTTTCCGAAAATTAACAATAGTTAAAAATAACCAAAGTGAATGCCGGTTATTTTAAGGGAGGGGGTTAATGGAACTAGGACATAAGTACTGGTGGTTGGGGAAGGGGGAAGCAGAGAACCGTCCCCTGCTTCTACGATACTTTCAAGCCAATGTAACGAGCATCAATATTTTTAATAACTGGTAAGTCACGAAGATCTTTGTTAAAGAAAAACCAGTAAATAGGTACTACGGCAATTCCTAAAGCGGTAGTGCCAAACACAATCTGACTTCCAATCAACTCGGTCAGCGTACCACCAATAAGTGATCCAATTGGCATAGCAATTGTATTGATGCTCATTAAGACAGAAAACACACGACCTAACAGGTTTTCTGGAATGGTTGTTTGAAGTAAAGCCGCAAAAAGTACATTCGTCATCCCGATTGGAATCCAAGCTATACCGAATAAAGCAATACTTAGAGCAGTCCATGGTGCAATTGATGAAAGAACCCACAATGCTGAACCGATACTGAAAGAAACAATAGCGAATCGACCTAACGGAAATTTTTCAGCCCACGAAGCAGATAGTGCACCTAATAGAGAACCAGCAGACAATGCGGCTAAGTAATATCCGTAAATATCAGAACCACCTAACGTATCTGCTAGAACTGGTAAGACTGCAATTGTCATCCCGACTGCAAAATTTGCTACTACGCTGCCAAGAATGATTTTCTCAAGTAAGCTACCGCGTATGAAGGATATACCCTCTTTTATCTCATCCACATAAGTGCTCATCACTTGTTTAAAAGATTTCTTTGATTTTTTGTTTAGCTTTTTTTCTTTTTGTGGAACGTTCAAGGATAGGAATAGTAATGCTGCAATAAGAAATGTAATGGAATCAATAATGTATAAAGAAACAGCACCTACTAATGCAACAAGAACTCCGGCGAGCGCATTAAAAGTTAAATCGACACCTTGATAGGCAAAAGAAAAAGCAGAGTTTCCTTTAACAAGTTGGTCTTTTGATAATATCCTTGGAAGGCTTGCTGATTGTGCAGGATACGCAACCTGGTTGACAAGCGTTGCGAGTGGCATAACAGTAAGCACAACAGATACATTTAATAACCCTAAATAATAACAAATAGGAATAATAATAATCAGAAAAAATTCAATCAGCTGTGAAATTACCAATGTCCATTTTAATTGCCATCGGTCAACAAGAGGGCCAGCTAGAAATTGGAGTGATTGAGGTAATAATGTTAAGAAGCCAGCTAGCCCTGTATAAAAAGCGGATCCTCCTAAATCGTACACAAGCCACATAGCTGCTACAGCATAAAGACTATCTCCAGCGTTGGAAACCAATCTCCCTAAAAATAAGAATAAAAAATTTTTGTTTTTGAACACACTAATCATCGTCAGCACTCTCCATTATCTTCATGATAATTAAAGTATAAATTTGATTAACCACTTATCAAACCATCCAGAACAGTAAATTAACTCAGCCCCAAGGCGGAGCGGTGCCTGTCACTTCCCGGTTTTTGTCGAAATGGAAGCGGGGTACGGTTCTCTTTGGATACAATCGGAACTTTTGCGGGAAAGAAGGCACAACTAGCGAATTTTTCTGCTCGTTGTGCTTCTTCTATTTATGTACTAAGCATACACGCAAACAGTGGGGTAATAATTCCTGTGTTTGTTACATATACCTTATTAAACTTGTTTTTAAGAAAATCCTGTTGTAATAAGACAATGTGAGCACTACGTTTTCAATATACAGTATTCAGTATATTGTGTATGACAGTACATTACTAGTATTAGTGAAATTACGATAAGAGCAACTAATAATGCAGTTAAACTTGATTAAGATTAGCAATCGATTATGTAAGCATTGCTAAGGGGAACTAAAACACAGAGTAAGAAGTGTAAAGGGAGGTAATCAAATGAATTGATAATGGTACATGATACTAAAAATTATTTTCACCTAGTACACGATCCCTAACATATAGCTAGTAAGGGATTCAAACTGTAATTTTTCTCCATTTTTTAAATATTAGGAGGTAATAAATTGAAAAAAATAATTTTATTAACGATAGTTTTTGTATTAGGTTTCGGTGTATCTTTCCTAAATACTGGATTAGCTAAAGCGAGTCAATCAACAAAACTTAGTCATGGTAGTCCTCAAATGGTGGGGATGGATAAAGATAAACTTGCTGACATTGACACCATAGTTGAAGAGGCAATTAATGATGGAACTACTCCTGGTGCAGTTATATTGGTAGCGAAAGATGGAAAAATCGTCAAGGAAAGCGCATATGGATATGCTCAAAAATATGATATGGGACAATTGTTAGAAAAACCTCTTAAAATGAAAAACAAAACTATCTTTGATTTAGCATCAGTCACAAAGGTAATGGGAACAACGCAAGGTATTATGAAATTAGTTAGTGATGGTAAATTGTCTGTTACTGATAAAGTGTCAAAACATATCCCTCAATTTTCAATGAATGGTAAAGAAGATATAACTGTTGAAGATCTATTAACTCATACATCTGGCTTAACTCCGTGGGCTCCAACTTACTTACATTATAAAAATTCAGATGAAGTCCTCGAATATATTAATAACTTACCATTAGAATATGAAACTGGAACAGACAGACGATATAGTGATTTTAGTTTTATGATGTTGGGATTTATTATTGAAGAGATTTCAGGACAACGTCTAAATGAATTTTTAGAAGAGAATATATATGCGCCTCTAAAAATGAAAGATACCATGTTTAACCCATCAGACAGTTTAGATAAAAAAATAGCCGCTACCTCTTGGGGTAACCCGTTTGAATATAAGATGGTAGATGATCCTGATTTTGGATATTATGTTGAGGAAGATGCTGATCTATTCAATAGATGGAGAAACTATACCCTGATAGGTGAAGTTAATGATGGAAATAGCTTCTATGCAAATAACGGAATAGCGGGTCATGCAGGACTATTTTCAACTGCCCGTGATTTAGCAATCCTAGGCCAGGCTATGTTGAATGGTGGGGAGTATGGCGAAGTTAGGCTTTATGATAAAAAAGTGATTGATTTGTTTACATCAAGTCATAGATTTGGTCAAGGGTATGGATGGGAGCGCAATAAAGGGTGGTACATGGGCTATCAACATTCTGCTGATACATTTGGCCACACTGGCTTTACAGGTACACAAGTTATTTTCGATCCAGGGTATAACTTGCAAATTATTGTTCTTACAAATAAGCAACATAATGGAACATTGAGCAGTGGTTCATATCCTAGTACAGGATATTTATCAAGGAGTATTGCAACTACTGTATATGAATCAATTACAGAATAATTTATTTAAAAAGTAACCTTTACTCTTTAATGTCGGTAGGGGTTACTTTCTCTTATATTTGATAATTGATAGTGTTAATCTACTAATTATTACTAAATGTTCTGGACCAGACCTTGCTGTTCGATACTCTAGAGAATGGGTGATGAGGACACTATCATTAAGGAACTTGATGTCTACAATAAAAAGATGGTCGTTCAACTATCTCCACCTGATTAAAAGAAAGCAGGTCTATTTTTAAATATTACGATAGCGCTAGGGGTACTGAACGCAAAGTATATAATTTTTCAAACAAAAACTCCACTCCTTTATGAGTCTAAAGGGTAATAATTCCTGTGTTTGTAACATATACCTTATTAAACTTGTTTTTAAGAAAAATCCTGTTGTAATAAGACAATGTGAGCGCTACGTTTTCAATATACAGTATTCTGTATATTATGTTTGGTCGTAGATTACTAGTGATTGGATGATGATGTCAATGACCTTTGAAAGAGTAAGCTTGGCAGAAAGAGAACTCGGAAAATCCGTTGTTTATATTAATAGAAAATTTAAAACTGAACTAAAAAGCACAGAGTTGCTTCACTTTGGAATAAAGGATACGAACCAGATACCGCACGAGATTATTAGAAAGCTAATCGATAACGAGAAATATCAGTGGCTGACTGTCGATAAAATGTCTGATAAAGGCAGGGGCGTTGATACGGACTTAATTAATCCATTAACATATCGGGTGATGACAGGATCTACAAGTGGAGGACCAATTAACATTTTAAAAGGAATAAATGATTTTGCTATTGGTACTGATGGTGGTGGCTCTGTATTAGCACCGGCAATAAGCTGTCAGTTACCTTCAATGATTGGTGCAGGATTGGGCTTGTTTGTAAAAAATAAAAAGGTATCTACGGATGGTTTAGAATATCGAGCAAGTATAGGTGTAATAGCAAAACGTATTGCAGCAGTAACGGAAGTAATGGAAACCATGATAGATGAGAAATTGATTGACGTAAATAAAAAACTAAGCACAGTTAAGGTAGCTATACCCAAAGATGGACCTTACATTGCTAATCAAGCAATGCGCGGCAGGGTGACCTCTTATCTAGAAAAAATTGATTGTCAAAACTATAGCATTGTAGAGGTAGACATGGAGGGCATTGAGGATCGAAAAAAAGGTATTGGAATTATTAACCATGCGTTCAATGAGCTTCATTCCGATTTAATCGTAACCACTGAAGGTCCAATCGATGTCTATGGCTATGGAGAAACGATTCAAAATCATTTTGGCATGGTTGGGAAAGAAACAACAAACAATCATGGTAAATTTCTAGTAAGAGCAGCTAATATGTGCAAAACAACAGCTATAACAGTCCCAACAGAGGAGTTGGCGACAGGAATAGTCATTTTAACGAAGCAAGGATTAGATCATTGTAAGTTAGCTATCAACCTCGCAATGGAGTTTGAAAAAGTAATTCAACTTCCAGAAGCGTGGAAACGTTACTTTATAGATAATGTCCCCCATTATAATGGCTTTAAATTGGAATCTAGTGAATAAAAGATTTTGAAAGGAATTCTAATATGTTAAGAACCTGGGAGAGCTTATACTCAAAAAATGGCTTAGCCGCCAAAAAAATTGCAAAAGAATTAATTCAAATAGATGAAGGGCAGCGCATTCCGAGAGTGGAGGATTTTGTTAACCAATTATCCATGGGTCGCGGAACCGTTCAAGGTGCATATAAGGTACTAGAAGAAATAGATGCCATTCAATTGGAATCAAGAGGACACTTAGGTACGTTCCTAAGGACTAAAAAAGTACAGCTATTAAAAGAAGTAGCAGGAATTGGTCCGTTAATGGGGGCCATGCCACTCCCATATTCTTTATTTTATGAAGGCTTAGCTACTGGTTTAATTGAGGTTTCTGAAAGCTTGATCTACCCAATCAACTTAGCCTATATGAGAGGGGCTAAACAAAGACAAGAAGCCTTAATTTCACGACGATATGATTTTGTTGTGATGTCGCAGTTGGCAGCTGAATTGGAAATGGAACATAACCGGAATCTTCAAATAGCCCTCAACCTTGGTCCGAGAACATACGTAACGAAACACCAAATCTTTATGTCAGATTCAAGCAATGATTTTATTAAATCAGGTATGAGAATTGGTGTTGACCATACATCCATAGATCAATCCAAGCTAACATTGCTCGAGTGTGAGGGTATGGATGTTGAATTGGTAGCTGTAACCTATATGCAGTTATTTGAAAAACTTGTTAACGGAGACCTTGATGCTGCCGTATGGAATTCAGATGATGCTCGGACTTTCAAGAAATTAAAACGAGTAGATTTCCGTTCTGAAAAAGCAAAAGCAATAGCAGAGAAGGCCTCTACATCTGTTGTGTTAATTGAAAAAGACAGAACGGATGTGTTGGATTATTTGTTGGAGCTTAATAAGGAAAAGGTTATAGAAATACAGCAATTAGTAATTAATCATAAAAAGATTCCGAAGTATTAAACTACCAGTTGGGAGGATATTCATATGAAACTAGAGGAGCTAGAACAACGACTTGATTTGTTAAAACAAGGCGAAATGATTAGCGACCAATCCTATAAAATTACCAAAGCAGCTTTTACTGAAACAATGAATGTATTAAAGGTAGATGATATAAAACACGGAGAAATGCTGTTCACTCATTTACCGATGTCCTTAACGAGGATAGAAAAAGGAGAAGAAGTGGGAAATCCACCATCTGAAGTGTTGGAGCAAATTGCCCAATCAAGTCATTATCCGTTAGCAAAAAAGTTGACTGCTTTTATCGAGGAATTGTGGACTAAGTCTTTACCTCAAGGAGAAAAAGACTTTTTATATATGCATTTTGCTAATGTCCTAGAAAATAACAATGGAGGTGTAAAAAGATGAAAATTGTAATTGGAGGGCAGGTTGAGAAGAAAGAAATTGAAAAATTAGTAAAGAGTATTAATCCAGCAATTGAAACAGTCATCAAATCAGATTTAGATGCAGCAATGGCAATTAAAACAGGGAAAGCAGATTACTATTTAGGCGCATGTCATACAGGAGGGGGAGGAGCCCTTGCAATGGCGATCACACTTTTAGGGGGGGATCTATGTCAAACAGTATCAATGCCAGGTAAGAAACCAAATGAAAGCGCTATCTTTAAAGCGGTGGAAAGTGGTAAAAAGGCGTATGGATTTACCGGTGATCATATGGAGACAGCAGTTCCAATGATTCTGAAAGCGTTAGAACAAAATAAAGGGTAAAGAGGAGTGTCATAATGGATATTTTATTTGTTGTCTTAATTGGTGCTATAGCTTCAGTTTTAGCAAATCTTAATATTGCTGTATTTAACGATGGGTTACGCCCAATTGTAGGGGAGCATATTGATGGTCGTCTGAAACGGAGAGAGCTTGGTTTAACTGCATTTGCAATTAGTTTTGGGTTAGTAATTGGATTTGGTATACCGTTTACGATTACTGCAAGTATTATCTTAATTCATAGTATTTTATTGGGTACTGATATTATTGGTTTAATCACTCCAAAAAACAAATGGGGTACCCCGGTAGCTGCCGCTGTTGGTGGTTTATATGGTTGGGGTTTATTAGTTGGTTTAGAAGGGTTTGTTAAGTTATTTGAATATTTACCTATTAATTTCTTAGACCCTATGGGCCAAGTTGGTACGCCAGTTGTAGTAGCGTTCACTGTATTCCCAGCTCTTGCTGTTGCGATGCAATTTAGTATTAAAAAAGGTATCTTAACATTCTTAGTTACTGCATTAGTAAGACAATTAGCTGTATTTTTTAACGAGCAAGGATTCTTATCTTTAGGTGGTAATACAATTACCCTTAACCAAGAAGGTATGGCATTAATTGCTGGTATGATCTTTTTATTCACTTTTGCGATGAGAGAAAAACAGGAAGAGGGAAGCTCAGTGGATTTAGCTTCCTTATTTAGTGATAAAGTTAAGTCAATTCAAAAAAATGTACCGTTCTTTATGATCCTTGGTGGTTTAATTGCTGGTGCTACTAATCTAGCAGTAATGGCTGGGGATCCAATTTCACTCAGCTTACTTGCAGAAGGAAAAGTATCAGAAGCAGGTTTGGCTGCAGCAGCAAGAGCAATCGGTTTTGTTCCTTTAATAGCTAGTACTGCTATTGCAACAGGTGTTTATAGCCCGGTAGGTTTCACCCTAATCTTTGTAGTAGGATTTTTCTCACCAAATGTATGGGTTGCACTAATCATAGGTGCTATCGTTATTTTTCTAGAAGTTATGCTTTTAGGTGTAATTGCTAGATTCTTAGATAAATATCCAGGAGTAAGAAATTCTGGGGAGAACATCCGTAGTGCAATGACAAAAATCCTTGAAGTTGCTCTATTAATTGGTGGTGCTAATGCAGCTAATATGATCATTCCAGGGTTGGGCTTATTCTTTATTGCTGGATTCTACTTGATAAATGAGATTGCTGGGCGCCCAATTGTAAGAATGGCAGTTGGACCAGTTGGAGCTATCGCTGTTGGTATCATTGCCAATATCTTGGCTGTACTTGGAATCATGTAAATATTTGAATAACAAGGAGTTCATATAATGATACAGACAGTAAAAGGAAAAATAAGCAAATCGGAGTTTGGTGTCTGTGCGGCACATGAACATCTATCAATTGACCTATCAAGGATTAAAAATGATCCAGATACCATTCTAGATGATGAACCAGGTATGGAATCAGAGCTTGATTACTTTTATCATGCTGGTGGTCGTTCCATGGTGGAATTAACCAATGAAGGAATGGGCAGGGATGCAAAACGATTAAAACGATTAAGTGAAGCTAGTGGTGTTCATATCGTCACCTGTACTGGATTTTATAAGGATCCCTTTATTCCTGACTATGCACAGGGTTGGGATCAAGACCAGTTTGCTAACTATTTTGTTAAAGAAATAAAAGAAGGTATCGATGGTACGGATATTTTTCCAGGTGTTATTGGTGAAGTTGGAACTAGTTTAAATGAAATTAAACTAGTTGAACGAGAATTGATATTAGGCGCTGGTAAAGCAGCATTAGAAACTGGATTAACAGTTTCGACACATACAACGTTAGGTACAATGGGTAGCAAGCAAGTAGAGATGCTTTTTGGATTAGGACTTAAAAAAGAACAAATTCTAATTGGACATCAGGATTTGAACAGTAATAAACAGGAAGTCCTAGATGTGCTTGAATCAGGTGTTTATATTGGGTTTGATACAATTGGAAAAAATAATTACCGACCAGATGAAGATCGAGTATCTTTCTTGTTAGATTTTATTGAGAAAGGCTTCCATAAACAGATTGTATTATCTGCTGATTTAACAAGAAAATCTCATTGGAGAAAACATGGTGGACTGGGGTATGATTTAGTATTAAATCAATTTATCCCAGTTTTAAAACAGCGTGGTGTTTCTAATCAAATCATTGAAGATTTACTTGTTCATAATCCAGCAAATGCCTTTGAAATAAAGGAGATTTAACTATGGCTTATGATCCAATTAATTTAAAATATCATGAATCTGTTCTTCCAACAATGACTGTAAAAGAAGCGCAACAATTGCAATTTAAATTAGTCGATAACATAAGTAAACAATTCACAGGGGATCAGTTTTTATCCATGGGCGATCTTGGGGTCGCCCCCTCCTTTAAACGCCCAGAACAAACAGCAAGAGTGGAGTGTGTTCTTGCTTCGTTTTTTGGTGCAGAAAGTGCTGCGCTTGTTCGTGGTGCAGGCACTGGTGCCATTAGGATTATCTTAACCACCTTAATTTCTGCAGGAGAGTCGATGTTTATCCATGAAGCGCCGACTTATACAACTACAAAAGACACGGTTTGCATGCTAGGAATTAAAACAAAGACCATCAATTATAATGATTTATCAGTAGTAGAGAATGCTGTTAGAGATGATGATGTGTGCAAGGTGTTTTATATCCAACATGCTAGACAGCAACCAACGGATACCTATGATATTAAAAAGGTGATCCAAACTGTCAAAGCGATCCGTCCCGATTTACCAATTGTTGTAGATGACAACTATTGTGCATTAAAGGCATATGGGATTGGAGTAGAATATGGTGCAGACTACTCAACATTTTCAGGTTTCAAGGTGCTTGGGCCAGAAGGAATTGGTGTGATTGTAGGGAAGAAAGACGGTGTCGACTTATTGCAGAAAAAAAACTACTCAGGTGGTGGGCAAGTCCAAGGCTATGAAGCAATGGAGTTATTACGGATGATGTCATTTGCACCAGTATTATTAGCTACTCAAAACGAGCAAGTAGAAATTGTATGTCAAAAGTTAAATGAGGGTGCAGTGGAAGGAATTGAAAGTGCGTATATGGTTAACGCACAATCAAAGGTAATCATTGTTGAATTGGAAAAACCAATAGCTCAACAGGTAATTCAAAAAAGCAATGCGCTTGGTGCTGCAACACATCCAGTTGGTGCCGAGTCAAAATATGAAATTATTCCAATGATTTATAAGGTATCAGGAAGTTTTATTGCAGCAGAACCAAAATTGAAAGACTATGGCATTCGGATAAATCCGATGAAGTCTGGGGCGAACACAGTTTTAAACATACTAGACAAAGCAATACATTCCGTTATCTAGACTTAGGAGGTGCCCTATGTTTTTAGATGTAACCAAACGTAGAAACTCAAAATTAATTCAAACTGGTGTTACTCTTCATCAAACGGGGGAAATCCCACCTAACACGTATGTGATTGACATTGATATTTTAAAAGAGAATACAAAAAAAATTGTTGATGCAAGTGCTGAACATAAGATGAAACTCTATTTAATGTCAAAACAATTGGGGAGAATACCAGAGCTAGTTAAGATTATTGTAGACAGTGGCATTAAAAAGGTAGTCGCTGTTGACTTCGATGAAGGAAAATTGATAGCCGAATATGGAATTAAAATTGGAAATGTTGGGCATTTAGTTCAGCCAGGAAAACATCAATGGGAAGAGGTTTTGAGCTGGAAGCCTGAGGTCGTAACGATTTTTTCATTTGAAAGAGCAAAGCAGTTGTCAGAAAAAGCAACAGATCTAGGAATGAAGCAGGATATATTAATAAAAGTGATAGGGCCAAAAGATAAAATTTTCAATGGGCAGGAAGGTGGAGTCAATCTAGAAGACCTTTCTAATACGCTTGAAAAGATTCAAGAATTAGAAGGTATTTCGGTTGTTGGAGTAACAACGTTTCCAAATTTACTGTTAAATGAAGCCAGAACGAAAATGTGTCCAACTACTAATTTCACCACTTTAATGCTAGCTAGAGATATTTTGGAGGATAAAGGAATTCCTATTAAACAAATCAATGCACCAAGTGGAACTAGTTGTGAAACGATACCGTTTTTAGCTGAACAGGGTGTTACACATGGAGAGCCGGGTCATGGATTGACGGGAACAACCCCTTTACATGCATACAAAGATTTACCTGAAAAGCCTGCAATCATCTACGTTTCTGAGGTGTCTCACCAATATAAGGAAACGTATCAGGTAATAGCGGGTGGATTTTATGGCCGATCCAATATGACTGGTGCATTAGTAGGTCATGATCCAAATACTATTTTGGACCGTTATGTAATTACTAAGCAAAATAGTCCAGAGTCAATTGATTATTATGGTGGAATTAATTCACCTAAGGATTTTAAAGTTGAAATTGGAGATACAGTGATTTACGCTTTTCGAACTCAGATATTTGTGACACGTGCACATGTTGCTTTAGTTGAAGGGATTCAGTCTGGAAAACCGAGGCTTATTCACCTAGAAAGGAAGTGGTGATATCATGCCTAAAATGATGTTGCTTGTCATCGATAGTTTTGGTATTGGAGCAATGGATGACTTTGAGCAGTACGTTCCAAATGACTGTAACGCCAATACGTATAAGCATATTCGAGAGTGTAAAAAGGAAGAACTGCATATTCCGTTCATGTACCAATTGGGTTTAGGTACTTTAGTAGATGGAAGGCCTGAGCCTGAACACGCATATGGATCATCCAAATTGGCTCATCATGGCGCAGATACCTATTTAGGACATCAGGAAATTGTAGGGAGTTGTCCAAAAAAATCAAATAAAAGACTGATGAAAGATATTCATGTGCAAATGAAAGAAGCGCTAGAAGCGGCAGGCTTTGATGTCACCTACCCATTCGAGTTATGTCCAGTCCTTTTGGTGAATGAAGCGGCAGTTGTTGCTGATAACTTGGAATCTGCTCTTGGAAATATTATTAATGTGACAGCTGATTTTAAGAAAATGCCTTTTGAAAAGGTAAAGAAATTGGGGAAGGTAGTTCGAGAAAATGTTGATACAACACGAGTTATTGCTTTTGGCGGACCCTATACTTCGATCGAGCATATCTTAACCTGCGTGGAGGAAAAAGAAAAAGGTCAATGGGGTGTTGATACGCCAAAGGCTAACGTTTATGGAGAAGGATATGATGTCTTCCATATGGGATATGGAGTGGACATTGAAAAACAATTTCCAAATATTGCTGCAAGACAGGGACTTAAAGTATATCGATTAGGAAAAACAGCAGATGTGTTACATGGTGAAGGTCCTGCTGAGCCAATCGTTAATACTTCTGAACTATTAAAGAGAGTTACAGAAACATATAGACAAGAGCAAGGTGATGCAGCATTTCTAGTAAACATCCAAGAGACGGATTTAGCTGGTCACGCTGAGGATGTTGATTGGTATTGTGAGCTATTAAATGAAACAGATCAATGGTTAAGTGAATTTGTATCCGAAATGGACGAAGAAGATATTTTAATAATCATGGCTGATCACGGGAATGATCCAACAATTGGGCATTCCAATCATACGAGGGAATATGTCCCTATAATGATTACAGGTGAAAAAGTTAAAAAAGCATCAATTGGCGTAAGGGAAACAATGGCCGACGTAGGTGCAACATTCTGTGACTACTTTAACCTACCCACAACCGCAGAAGGAAAAAGCTTTCTAAAAGAAATCTTAAAAAGGTGACGGCATAGCATAGGAAAAAGGGGGATGCAGGGGACGGTTCTTCTTGGGTATAATCCGAAGTTTTGCGGGAAAGAAGGAACAACTTGCGGAATTTATCTGCTCGTTGTGCCTTCTTCTGTTTAGTACTGAGCCTACACGTAAGATTTTGATTGTCCCAGAAGGACGAAGTTGAGGCCTCGGTCTATTAGGATTCAATGATTGACTCTCTTACTTTTGCTAGCTTATTTTAATATCTGGAAAAATATTTTTTTGGATAATACCTTAACAGGGATACAGTATAGAATTCATCACTGGTACTTTTCCAAAGATCTTCTTTTGTCAGTCTAATAGCTTTTGTCACCAATTATGCAATGCAGAAAGACAACACTTAAAGAGTGATTTACTTCTTTATTATTAATAAATGAAGGGCTTCTTGTGAGAGATTCGTTGCATTTTATCTAGAACTGATCAATGGATACTCTGACTCAGAGTTTAAACATTATGGAACAGCTTCACGAGAAGAACTAGCAAAAGTCTTTTCAATTTTATTATATGAACTAGAATAACCTACGAGTCTCCCTTGATAAAAGGGAGGCTTTTTTTGTAGGGAAGCGGGGGACGATTTTTTTAGGGGACAATTGGAAGTTTTTCGAGAAAGAAAGCACAACAGCGGAGTTCAATAAACGATTTAAAAACAAAAGTTGGACGTCTAACGTAAGACGTCTAACTTTTTTTGTGAAAACGCTTCCTTTTTCCTTAATTTTCATTTACAATGAATTTATTATACTTCATAGTATAATGCTTTATCACTAAATGAGTACATACAGTAACATACTTGTTTAGTAAAAAAAATTGGTTAAGGAGATGATTGTTTGAGGAAAAGGGTTCGAGAAAAAGGAAAACGTTTTGTCAGTGTCGCTCTTGTTTCATTGTTATCTTTAGGTGCAATTGCCACTCCGTTTAGTACAGATTCTGTTCAAGCGGAGTCAGATAATGTTGAGGTGCAGATTTTGGGAGTCAACGATCTCCATGGCTTCATAGATTATGAGGATGAGTTTGACTATGATGGAGACGGAACGGAAGAACGCTTAGGTGGACTTGATAACATGACGACCATGATGCGCGATCGAGAAGCAGAAGTAGACAATAGTCTAATTGTTCACGCAGGAGATATGATTGGCGGAAGTCCTCTTGTTTCTGCAGCGTTCCAAGACGAGCCTGTTGTTGAGATTATGAATGCTATGGGGTTTGACATCGGTACAGTTGGGAACCATGAGTTTGACGAAGGCATTGCCGAACTTAAACGAATGATCGATGGTGGAGACCACCCAGACGGTCTTGAAGGGTATGAAGGAATGAACTTCCCGATGATCGCAGCCAATGTGTATGACACATCAACGGGTGAATTGATTCTAGATCCCTACTATATCCAAGAAGTTGAAGGCCAAAAAATTGGTTTCATTGGTGTAGCTACAACAGAAACACCTCAGATGATTGTGCAAACTGGAAATGAAAATCTTAAAGTTACGAACGAAGTTGAAGCGATAAATGATTCAGTTGCAGAATTAACAGATCAAGGCATAGAGTCAATTATTGTTTTAGCGCATAACCCCGTTACCCAAAGTGGTGGACCAGAAGGGGAAAGTGATGCAGCTTATATTGCGGAGAATGTTGATGATGCGGTAGATGTGATTTTTGGTGCTCACAATCATAATATTGTCGATCGAGTAGTTGACAACAAATTGATTGTGCAAGCATTTGATTATGGTCAAGCTTTTTCAGACGTTGATATCTCAATAGATCCTAACACAGGTGATATTGTAGAGAAAGTAGCTGAGATTGTCTTTGTTGACCGTGACGAAGTAACTCCTGATGCAGAAGTTCAAAGTATTATTGCAAAGTATAATGATTTAGTTGAAGAAGTAAAAGGAGAAGTTGTTGGTGAAGCTGCAACTGATATTGAAGGTGGATACGCAGGTCGTGGCGAAGTTGGTGACAACGCACTTGGTAATTTAATTGCAGATGGTATGAAAGTAAGTATGGATGCTGACATCGCGATGATGAATGGTGGAGGTATTCGTAACGATCTAGCTGCGGGACAAGTGACTTTTGGTGATTTGTTTGACATCCAACCATTTGGAAACACTTTAGTAAAATTTGAACTTACAGGTAGCGAGATCCGTGAATTAATGAACGCTCAATTTTCGAGCTATGGACCGGATTACTCGATTTCTGGCTTCAAATATACTTGGAATTACGAAGCGCAGGCAATTGTTGACATGATGAATGAAGATGGAACACCATTTGACGAAGACAAAACATACTCTATCGTAGTAAATAACTATATGTTTGGTGGTAAGGTTAAGGATTTCTATGACGGACCAGGTGAAATTGGCCCAGTAGACGTTGATGTAACCGCTGAATATGTCAAAGAACTTTCTAAAGATGGTGCCTTCACATACGAAGCAGAAGGACGTATTTCTGAGGTAGATGAATATCCAGCAGAAGATCAGGATGTTGTTAATCTACGCATTATGCAAACTACTGATATTCATGCAAACGTAATGGATTATGATTATTACCAAGGTGAATTTACAAGTGACTTTGGTTTAGCAAAAACTGCTACATTAATTAAGAATGCTCAAGCAGAAGAGCAAAACTCTTTACTATTTGATAATGGTGATTTAATTCAAGGTAGTCCAATGGGTGACTATATGGCGAAAGAACATGATTGGTCTGAAGGCGATCTTCACCCAGTTCACCAAGCGATGAATCTATTAGATTATGATGCTGGTAACTACGGAAACCATGAGTTTAATTATGGATTAGATTATTTGAAGAAATCGATGGAAGGTTCTGCGTTTCCATATGTAAACGCTAACGTATTTGTTGATGATGGGGATGATAACCCAGATAATGACGAAAACTTTTTTGATCCGTATACCATTCTAGACCGCACAGTAGTTGACGAGGACGGTGAAGAACATACGATAAAAGTTGGTGTTATTGGCTTTGTTCCTCCACAAATTTCACTGTGGGATAAGTCACATCTAGAAGGAAAAGTAATCACTAAGGGTATTGTTGAAACAGCTGAAAAATTTGTTCCACAAATGAAAGAAGATGGAGCAGACCTTGTTGTTGCAATTGCTCACTCTGGTTTAGGTGAGGTTAATGAAACTGGTGAAATGAAAGAAAATGCTACTTATGCCTTAACAAAAGTAGAAGGTATTAATACCGTATTGTTTGGTCATGCTCATGTGCATTTCCGAGTGATAGTTATGCAGGAATTGAAGGAGTAAATGTCGAGAAAGGTACAATCAATGGATTACCTGCAGTGATGCCAGGTTTCTGGGGATCACACCTAGGAATCATTGACTTTGAATTAGAAAAAGTTGACAATGAATGGACTATTTTAGATGGAATGTCTAGTCTTAGATCAATTGAAGATGTAGAAGCTGATGAAGATGTGCGTGAGGCTGTAGCTGATGAACATCAGGCTACGAAGGATTACGTGAATGCTCCAGTAGGAGAAACATCTGCACCATTATACAGTTATTTTTCACAAGTACAAGATGATCCAACTGTACAGATTGTATCTGATGCCCAAATGGCATACGTTGAAAAATACATTCAAGGTACTGAATTAGAAGGATTACCAGTACTTTCAGCAGCTGCACCATTTAAAGCTGGTCGTGATGGTGTTACAGACTTTACAGATATTGAAGCAGGCGGTATTGCGATTAAAGATACAACATCTTTATACAAATATCCAAATACAATTCAAGTATTAAAGTTAAATGGGGCAGAAGTTCGCGAATGGCTAGAATGGTCTGCGGGACAATTCTACCAAATTGATCCGAATAGTACTGAGGAGCAACTACTAGTACGCCCTAATACAAGATCAGATGAAGGTTTCCCAAGTTATAATTTTGACATAATTGATGGTGTATCATATCAAATTGATGTTACACAACCAGCAAGATATGATAAAAGTGGGGAAGAAGTAATTAACCCAGATAGCCATCGTATTGTTAACTTACAGTATAATGGTGAAGAAGTAAGTGAGGAACAAGTTTTCCTAGTAGCAACAAATAATTACCGTGCTTCAGCAACACCTATTGCTAATCCTGGCGGAGATAATATTGTCATTGAGTCACCAGATGAAAACCGTCAAGCATTAGTTAATTACATTCGTGACAATGGAGAAGTAAATCCATCACCAGATAATAACTGGAGTTTAGCTCCGATTGATGGGGATGTAAATTTAACTTTCCATTCTTCACCTGAAGCACAAAAGTACACAGGTCAAGTAGAAGGAATAGAATTTTTATCTGAACTAGATAATGGTTTTGCTAAGTATTCCATTAATCTTGCTGCAACATCTGATAATAATGATTCACCAGATGAAGGTTCAGATGAAGACGAATCTACTGATAACGAATCAGATGAACAAGAAGAAGATCAGTCAAGTGAAGACGTTATCAAAGACGAAACTCAATTGGTGAAAAATGACAACCAAAAAGTTTACTCATACAGCAAGGAAGCAAAATCAGTTACAATTAATAAAGAAGCGATTTCTGAGTTAGATCAAGACTTTTCAGTTGAGCTATCTAACGGAAAAGCTACATTATTAATACCAAATAAACTATTCCCAGAAGGTAAAGATGTTACCATCAATTTTGGTGAAGTTTCTAATGAAGTAGCTGAGAATAACAAAGATGCAGTGAGTGAGCTAGTTGATTTCTCAATCATTGCAGATGGTGAAGACATCACAGAATTTAGTGATAACCCAATAACAGTAACGTTTACTGTCGATAAAAATAAAGTAAACAACTGGGAAGATTTAAAAGTTGTTTACATCGACGAAAATGGTGATCAGAAAGAAATAATTTCTCCAATTTCTTATAATAAAGAAACAGGAGAAGTTGTAGCAGAACTGACACACTTTAGTGCTTACGGTGTATTTGAAATTGCTAGCGCAGATAACGGCGAAGTATTACCAGATACCGCAACAAACCAGTATAATTGGTTAATGGTAGGTGGATTACTACTAGTATTCGGTACAACAACACTATTCGCAGTAAGAAGAAAAAGACTACAAAACTAAGGCGGTGCCTGTCACCTCCCGGTTTTTGTCGAACACAAACTAAGACTAAAGGGGATCCGGATTGAACGGATTCCCTTTTAGTCTTTTTTTTTGTACACAATTTAATCACTTGGAAGCAACTGACAAGGTGCCTCTCACTCGCGTGTTAAGAGATAACATATTAACACAGAATAAAAGAGGTTGAAGAAAGTTCAAAACGCCAGCTTCAGGGATTTTAGGTGTGTCACCGACCTGATGTTTAAGGAATAAAAAGGAAGTGGAAGGAAAAAAGGAAGCAGAGAACCGTCCCCTGCTTCATACTGTGAAAATCTGCAATCCCCATTCTCTGTTATAAGGACTAAAGTATAAATTTAAATAACCCTTATCAAACCACCCAGATCTATTAAATTATTAAATATCTACAACTTCCAAAAATTTGTTTTATTAGCCATAATTCGATATAATTATATTGTTACAATAAAAGTTATAATAAAAGGCGGAATTTAACCATGAGAACCTTAAATTTAAAATTTGAAGACGCGCTAGAAGTATCTAAAGCAATTTCAAATAAGCATCGAATGAGTATATTACGTTTATTGAGTGAACGTCCACATAATGTTAATGAGCTATCAGAACGATTGGACCTGCCTTTTTCAACGACTGCTGTAAATGTTAAGAAATTAGAAGATGTTGGTCTTATCACAACAGAATTATTACCTGGACGTGGGACGCAGAAGGTAAATACCAAAAAGTATGATCAAATTGTTATTGAT
This sequence comes from Paraliobacillus quinghaiensis, assembly GCF_003426025.1. GTDB lineage: Bacteria > Bacillota > Bacilli > Bacillales > Amphibacillaceae > Paraliobacillus_A > Paraliobacillus_A quinghaiensis. The sequence continues at coordinate 17,035 of NZ_QJSH01000021.1, read as the reverse complement.
ATTGGTCCACAGGATACTAAAAAGGATGAACGAGTCGTTATCTATGATATGCCTGTTGGTGAATATGTAGATTGTTATGTTGAACCAAGCTGCGGTCTGGTTAGTGTAGAAGATTACATAGGGATGCATGATGACCCAAGATCTTTTTATGAACGAGATCGAATTAATGCGGAATTAATCTTTTTTAAAGCAGGTTTTATTGAGTATCGTTTTCCTAATCGTCTCCCTTATGGTAGTAAGCCTGAACAGCTTGAATTTAGTACGGAAATTTGCTCTGAAGCACCTTTATATAAAACGGATTGGCCATCAGATATAACTGTCTGGGTTAATGGGGTAGAGATTGGTACATGGACCTCACCTAGTGATTTTGGTGGAGAGAGAGGCTTCCTTACACCAGATTGGTGGCTGACGAACCACACCCAATATGGGCTGCTTAAGAATTGGAAAATCTCAGAGGACGGTTTTTTCCTAGATGGAGTAAAGATTACAAGCGAAAAGAATATTAATGATTTGGATATTAGGGATAAACCATTTATTTCCTTTAAAATTGGTGTGAAGACTGATGCCGTAAATAAAGGTGGTTTGAATCTGTTCGGATCAAAATTTGGTAATTATGAGCAAGGTATTGTGATGAAATTAAGATACGACGATAAAGAACAGTCCTAATCCTCTCAAAAATAGTTATAAAGTACCTAGAACAAAGCTGTTTACAAGTTTTGTTCTATTTTTTTATTTTTTATTACAAAAATACTTGATGTAAAATATGTTTTGGTGTTACAATAAATCCGTAAACATGAAAGCGTTTTATATAAAGGGGGATAGGAGTTACTCTGAGTACTGTTGACCTTTTGTGGTAAGGTGTGGAGCCATTGTTTATGATTCTATAACCTTATTAAGCTGGTATTCATTAACCTTTCAGGGTAGCGATCAAACAATTTACGTTGTTGCGCGCAACTGATCGGAGCAAAGCGTTAAAACAATCTGAAATTAGGAGTGAAATTCATGGTGAGAAATAAAAAATGGTTAATTAGTTTATTGTCAGTATTTTTGATCTTAGTTTTGGCAGCCTGTAGTGGAAATAGTGGTGCATCGGGGGATGATGGTGAAGATACTAATGGTTCAGACTCATCAAATTCATCAGATTCTGGAAGCACAGAAACACAAGAGATTTCTTTCTGGGCACCGTTTTCAGGAGCAGACGGTCCGTTTATGAAAAAAATTGTTGATGACTACAATGCATCTCAAGATGATTATCAAGTAGATTTTCAGATTGTACCACAAACAGACTATTATAAAACAGTTGACCTTTCATTTAATGGTGGTGACAATACACCAGACGTACTAATCATGCATGGTGATCAAATATTTACTTATTCAGAAAAAGATATACTAAAGCCTCTAGATGATATATTGGGTGGGGATGTTACAGCCGCTCAATATCACGAGCGAGGAATTGAAGGTGCAACAGTTAATGGGGAAATCTATGGTTTACCACTTGATATCCATCCATTAATGTTCTACTGGAATAAAGACATGTTTGAAGCGGCAGGATTAGATCCGGAACAACCACCAACAAACCGTGAAGAATTCATAGAATATGCACAAAAATTAACAAACGCAGATAAAAATGAATATGGTTACGTAGTGCCGACACTTTGGCCGCAACAGTTTATTTTTCCAACTCTTGTAGCGCAAAATGGTGGAGAACTTTATACTGATGGCGAAGTTAACTTTACAGCACCAGAGGTTGTCGAGGCATTACAATTCCAAAGAGATTTAATTGCAGAGTATGAAGTTTCACCTGCAGATGTACAGCAGGATGGTGAGGTTACTTTGTTTTTGCAAGGAAGAAATGCAATGCATTTAAATGGACCATGGATGCTACAACAATGGGTTGATGCAGGTATGAACTTTGGTGTTGCTCCTGTACCACAATTAGGAACGGAACAAGAAGCAGTATTTGCGAACTCACACAACTTTGTGATTCCTGAAAGTGTAGATGACGCGAAAATAGATGGAATCTTGAACTTCTTACGTTATGTGGGGGATAATACATTAGCTTGGGCTGAGTCTGGGCAAGCACCAGCTGCAAAAGCAACGTATGAAAGTGATGCATTCCAAGAAGTTAATATTCAATCTCCACAAGTAGCGAAGCAATTTGATGATGTTGTTTTCTCACCAGATGTTGAAAACTGGGGATTAGCTGTTGATCCATTAATGGAAGAAATCAACGCAGCGTTATTAGGACAATCAGGTGTGGAAGAAGCTCTACAGGAAGCACAAGATAAGGCATCACAATCATTGGAAGAGTAATATAATCTCATAATAAACGTTGGGTTAATGTGAAAAGGAGCATGTCCAATTGGAAGTGCTCCTTTTTCTTAAATCAACTATTATAAATTCACTTAGAGTGGGGTGATGGAAAGTGACCAATCAAACCAGTAACAAACAATTGATGAAACAAGTCGGTCTCAGCAAGTCGATAGTTAGAAGTAATAGGAGATCAAAGGCAACATCCTTCTTATTCGTTTTACCATATCTCCTCCTGTTCGGCTCATTTTTATTCTTTCCATTAATTTATGGTATTTACATTAGTTTTCATGACTATAACCTTCTATCCAAAGACCATGTATTTATTGGATTTGAAAATTATATAAGAATATTCACACCGGATACAGCATTATCCAGCCTATTTTTTGAAGGGCTTTTGAAAACCTTTCAGTTCGTAATTTTTTCTGTTCCATTGCTCGTTATTGTTGGGCTAGGGTTAGCATTACTACTTAATAGTTTGCCAGGAAAAATAAGGACGTTTTTTCGAACAGTATACTTTATTCCTTATGCGATTTCTGTATCGGTAATCTCGATAATCTTTTTATGGATTCTAGATACAAATTCAGGTCTTTTAAACAATTATTTGATGCAACTAGGCTTTGACCCAGTTCCTTGGCTAACAAAGCAGCCTTTTGCATGGATATCCCTTGTCCTCGCAACAGTTTGGTGGACGATTGGTTTTAATATGATCATCTTTATCAATGCCTTGAATGAAGTACCTGAAGATATGTATGAAGCAGCATCGATTGATGGAGCCAGTGCATGGCAGAAGTTTTACCGAATCACACTCCCATCGATTAGGCCGATTATGTTATTTGTTGTTATTACTTCAACGATTGCATCCTTTAATGTTTATGGGCAGCCTTACTTAATGACAAGAGGTGGACCTGGGGATTCAACGGAAGTATTGTTAATGGGTATTGTGCAGCAAGCATTTGAACAAAGGGAGCTCGGATCGGCTTCGGCAATGGCAATTTTAATGGCGCTAATTATGATTATAGTTTCTGTTATTCAGTTTAAGGTATCTAATGCCACTAACAAAGGAGGCGCTTAAGTTGAGACAACCAGTAAAGAAAACACTCTTAATATTGTTAGCAGTGGTCTTGGCGATCCTTTTTCTAATTCCTCTCTTTTGGATGGTGATGACCTCATTTAAGAATGACTTTGAGGCGATTGCTGGCGGACTAAATTGGTTTCCGAAGAATTTCACATTCGAAAATTATACGTACACTTTACTTTCGCAAAGTATCAATGTCCCAATTTTTAAGTGGATGTTCAACTCCTTATTTGTTGGAATAGTTGGTTCAGGTATTATTGTGACTGTCGATTCAATGGCAGCGTATGGTCTAGCAAGATTAGACGTACCTTTTAAAAAGTATTTATTTCCACTTTTTATAAGTACATTAATGATTCCGTTTGTTATAACTTTTTTACCTTTATATATGCAATTCAGTAATCTTGGACTATTGAATACGTATATGGCTTTAATTTTCCCATATACCGCTAATGCATTTGGTGTCTTTTTGCTATATCAATTCTTCAGAGGTTTTCCGAAAGAGTTGGAAGAGGCAGCACGTTTGGATGGCGCGAATAAGTGGCAAATTTTTATTAAAGTAGTCGTACCTTCTGCAAGACCGATTATGTGGACGCTCGCAATTTTTTCATTCATGACAATATATAACGACTTCTTATGGCCGTTAGTAGCAACAAACACTCCTGAAATGAGAACGATCACAACTGGTATTGCCATTATGCAGCAAGGTAGCTTTGTTTCTTCTTATGGTAAGTTGATGGCCTTAACCACAATCGCTACGATCCCGATTGTTATCGTATTTTTAATTGGACAAAAACAATTGATTAAAGGAATTACACAAACAGGTATTAAATAAACCATACAACTGGGGGACTTAAGATGGCGAATTTAGAAAAAGAATATCCACGACCACAATTCCAACGAGAAGAATGGTTAAATTTAAATGGAACATGGAATTTTGCTTTTGATGATGAAAATAAAGGAGTAAAGGAAAAATGGTATTTGTCCTTTCCAACCCAAACAACGATTAAAGTACCTTTTGCCTACCAGGCTGAAAAGAGTGGGATAGGTGATGGGGCATTTCACGATATTGTTTGGTACCATAGATCTTTTTCAATCCCCAATGCTTGGAAGGGGAAAGAAATTTTATTAAATTTTGGTGCGGTTGACTATCGGGCCTGGGTATACGTTAATGGGGAAAAGGTGACTTACCATCAAGGTGGTAATACACCATTTTTCGCAAATATATCCCACTTTTTAAAGGATGGAGATAACGAGCTTGTTGTTCGTGTAGAGGATCCTTCAGAAGATGTAACAATTCCTAGAGGGAAACAGTATTGGCATGAAAAATCTGCTTCGATTTTTTATACAAGAACAACTGGCATATGGCAAACTGTCTGGTTAGAGCCTGTCCATGAGCAAAGAATTGAATCGATTCGATGGACACCTCAACTAGACAGGGGTGACATTGACCTAGAGTTAGAGGTGGATGGAGCAGTAACTGATAATCTTCAGCTTCGAGTAACTATTACTTTTGATGGAAAAGAGATTCTTTCCGACACAACAACATTGTATGAAACGTATCTAAAACGAAGCTTTAATGTTCGTAATCGTTTTACAGATCGTAGTAATATCCATGGACCGGGCTGGTATTGGACTCCTGAACATCCTAACTTATTTGATGTTGAGCTTACGCTTATTTCTAATGGGGAGATTATCGATCACATCACTAGTTATTTTGGGATGCGAAAGGTTTCTGTGGAAAATGGGAAGTTCCTTTTAAATAATAAAATGTATTATCAGAAGTTAGTTCTTGATCAAGGATATTTCCCTGGTGGATTATTAACTGCTCCTTCAGATGATGCGCTTAAACAAGACATTGAGCTTGCGAAAGAGATGGGATTCAATGGGGCAAGAAAACACCAAAAGGTAGAAGACCCACGATTCCTGTATTGGGCCGATAAGTTAGGTTTTCTTGTTTGGGGAGAGATGGCTAACTGCTCAGAATATAGTGAGAATGCGGTAGAGCGAATAACTGGTGAATGGGTAGAAGCGGTGAAGCGAGATTATAGTCACCCATCAATTGTCACGTGGGTTCCACTAAATGAGAGTTGGGGTATTTCTCGCGTGGCTCATGAAAAACAGCAGCAAGATCACTCTCTATCGATGTATTATCTAACGAAGTCGTTGGATACCACTCGTCCAGTATTGTCTAATGAGGGATGGGAGCATACAATTTCAGATATCTGCGGCATTCATAATTACCTTTCTGCTGAAGAAATGAAAAAAACATATACATCAGTAGAATCTGCTGTCACAACAACACCAGCTAATCGAACGATATATGCCGAGGGGTTTGGTTATCGTGGCGAACCAATAATGATTACAGAATATGGTGGAATAGCATTTGACAAAGACCAAGAAAACGTAGAAGATGGCTGGGGTTATTCGGCGGTAAACTCAGGAAAAGATTTGATTGAGGAATATAAGGAACAAACAGAAGCGCTTCAGCAATCTGAAGTGATTCAAGGGTTTTGCTACACTCAATTAACGGATGTTGAGCAGGAGATTAATGGGTTGTTAACCTATGACAGAAAGCCAAAATGTGACTTAAGTGCTATTAGAGAGATTAACAGCCAAAAATAAAACTACTAAAGAGCCATCAATCTTATGTTAGATTGATGGCTCTTTAGTAGTTTTATAGATTGTTATGTTACTGGTTGATGACTGGAGCTGGTTGGTCTTCTGTATTTGGTTGTTGGTCTTTAACTTTAGGCCAGCCATCTTCCCAAACAATTGGATCAATCATAACAGGTCTTCTAGAAGCTCCTGTCCATAGTTTTGAGTCTTCTTTATTAATAGCATGGTAAATTAACCAATCTGTACCTTCATCATCTTGAACAATTGCATTGTGGCCAGGTCCTACATAAAGACCATCTTCTTGACCTTGAAGGATTGTTGTTCCAGTACTGTTTTTAATATCCTTACCATTCTTATCAAGGTAAGGTCCTAGTAGATTGTCAGACCGACCAACTGCAACATGGTACGTACTATTTGCCCCATCACAACAGGATCCTAGTGAACCAAAGAAATAATAGTAATCCTCTCTTTTGATAATATAAGGTGCTTCAAACGCATCACCAGCAATTTGGAACTTTTCTCCCTTTGTACTTAATCCATCTTCTGCTAACTCAATTCCATAGATTCCATGAAAGCTTCCCCAAAACAGATAAGGAATACCATCTTCAGTCAGATAGAAAAATGGGTCAATAGAGTTAGCTACGCCTATTTCCTCACTAGTGAAAAGCTTTCCTTGGTCTTCGAATGGGCCTTCAGGATTGTCGGATAATGCGACACCAATACCAGGATTCGAATCTCCCCAGATTGACAGAGAATAGTATAAATAGTATTTATCTTGGTATTTTTGAATATCAGGTGCCCAAAGACTGCCCGCCCCCTTCCAATTCGGCTTTGCTTCAAATGCTGGTCCTACATACTCCCAATCGATTAAATTTTTCGATTTTATGATTGGTGTAAAAACAGCTTTAGAATGTTCTCCCCATGCATCCTCTGTACCATAGGCATAGTAATAGCCATCATCAGCCTTGATAATAGAAGGATCAGCCAAAACAGGTTCATAAACAGGATTTTGAAAAGTCGTCTCATTAACTTCACTATCACCGCAAGCAGTTATTACAAACAATGTTGTAATAAAGAGAAACAGAAAAATCTTTTTCATATAATGCCCCCTATGTGATTATAGTTTAGTTCCACTACTATCAGTATAATAAAGAGAAGGATAACACTCAAGAGTTTTATTATATAAAAAAATGTTTTATTACATGTTTATTTGTTGAAAAGAAGGGGAGCGGGTGACGGTTCTTTTAGGGGAAAATCGGAAGTTTTGCCAGAAGGAAGGGAGGGAGGCGCAACGGGCGGATTTTTTCTGCTCGTTGTGCCTTCTTCTATGTCTGTATTAAGCCTACACGCAAAATTTTTGATTGTCCCAGAAGGGCGAAGTCGCAGTCACAATGCTATGGGGATTCAATCGGTGATCCTCTTGCTTTTTACATCTTATTTTAAATTTTTTATATCAGAAACATATTCTCTCTAGATGGGATAACAGGAAAGGACTTCACCCTTCTCATCCTTAGGAAATTTTATAAGATTCCATGTTTTTTTTAACTTCACTAATTGCCTTTGCCAAGTTGTGATTTTTGACAATCTCAGTAGAGATTTTATCTAAGTAATCTTTTCGTGCGTTAGCAATCTTTTCATGGATACGAGCTACTTTGATTCTAGCTTTATTCCAATTTGCACCATATTTTGTGCGTCTACTCATAATCCTTTGTGCTTTGGCTAACTTTTCTTCCAAGGTTCGGAAGAACCTTGGATTAAAATAGATTGTCCCATCTGAAACAATAGCAAAATTTTTCAGGCCTACGTCTATTCCGATAGCTGAGCCTGTTTTAGGAATTTCTTTAACTTGTGTTTTAGTTAATATAGAAACAAAGTATTTTCCAGAAGGGTTTTGCCTAACGGTAACATTCAAAATTCTACCTTTTACTTCTCGGCTTTTAGCATAACGAACAAGTCCCAGTTTTGGGAGTTTGATGTGTTTATCTAATACTGCAATAGGAAACAGGTAACATATTAACACAGAATAAAAGAGGTTGAAGAAAGTTCAAAACGCCAGCTTCAGGGATTTTAGGTGTGTCACCGACCTGATGTTTAAGGAATAAAAAGGAAGTGGAAGGAAAAAAGGAAGCAGAGAAACGTCCCCTGCTTCCCCCCTGGATGTTAGTTCGTTAAAAATACTGATGAGTAAGGTGGTAGTTTTACTAGTATGGTACCTTCATTGTTTGTTACTTCAATTTCTTGTTTTGTTTTGTAATAAATTTCGGTATAGTCGCTTTCCTTTTCTGCTAACTCAAAATTCATTTCATCACCAGATAAATTATGAAGTACAAGCATAGACTCATCATCTAATATTCGTTTAAATGATGCAATACCTTTCTCTTTAGTTAAAGAAGAATCTATTTCTCCTTCCATAAGGACTTTACTAGAACGACGTAGATGAATCATCCTTTTATAGTGATTTAACATGGAGTTCTCATCTTCCAATTGAGCTTCTACAGAAAGTGTTTCAAAATCTTTATTGTGCTTTAATTTTCTCCAAGATGTTTGCTCTGTAGCATTTTCATCTCGTTTCCAAAGGAAGGGCTCACGAATCTCTTCATCAGGCTTTTCACCATATAACCCTGTTTCTTCACCATAATAGATGAAAGGACGTCCAGGAAGAGTTAACAATAGGGAAGCCGCCATCTTTCCTTGGTTGATGTTTCCGTTTAACTCGCTCATGACACGATTCATATCATGGTTAGTGATAAAAGTTGAGTCAGTGAACTCACCACCAGATACATTACTAAAATAATCTCTAATTTTAGTTAGATAAGATGCAAGTCCAGCATCTTTTTCAGAGCTAGCTGATTGAAGGATTTTACCTGCTAAATCAAAATTAAACGTAGAGGTTAGTCCATCTTCTAAATAGGGACCAGCAACTGTTGGAGCATCCCACACTTCACCGAGTAAAATCACGTCTGACTTAGCCTTTTCCATTTCATCTCTAAATTCTCTCCACCATTTATGGTCATTTTCTTCATCAATCTCAGAACTTGTACTTGAATAGATGTGCTTAGCCGCATCTAATCTAAATCCATCAACACCAACTTCTTCAAGCCAAAATCTACCTATATCATGAATTTCATTTCTAACTTCGGGATTTTCAAAGTTAAGATCAGGCATCCCATCCCAAAAAACCGCCTCATAATAGTTTCCATTTCTTGCTCTATGCCAAACGGACTGATTCCATTCTCCGCGTGCTGAAGTGTTCGTGTCTTCAGATGCCCATACGAAGTAATCTTCATATTTTGGATCACCTTCCATAGCTTTCTCAAACCAAGGGTGGCTGCGACTCGTATGGTTGACAACGAGATCCATCAGAATTTTAATATCTCTTTCATGCGCTTCTTTTATAAGTGCCTTCATGTCATCCGTAGTTCCATATTGCTCATTGACACTTCGATAATCTGTTACATCGTATCCATGGTAACTAGGTGAAGGGTTTATTGGCATTAACCAAATGCCTTCAATTCCCAGTTCCTCTAAATAATCCAATTTGGATATGATCCCGTTAAGGTCTCCTAAACCATCTCCATCAGAATCAGCAAAAGCCCGAACAAATATTTCGTAATATACACCATTAGATTCTGAGTGTAGCATTTCAACATTCTCTAAGTTTTGTGGTGTTCCAGAATTTTCTGTCTCAGAATTGGAAGAACAACCTAACAAAAAGAGTCCAGCTACAACTGTTGTACTTAATAAAGTGATTAGTTTTTTAAATTTCATATTTTCTCCCCTTTCACATTGGAAAACATCACAAAAGTTAAGTGTTTAAACTAGTATTATTGTTCCATTTATGTAACAAACATCACAATGAACAATTCATGCAATCGTTTTCATTATTTTACCACTAATTGTACGTCCGCGATAGTCTATTGTCAATGAGTTAGAATTAAAATAAAGGCATAACTACTTAAATAAATTAAGTTAATGCGCAATCGCTTGCTTTAAGATTAGGTGGGCAGGGGACAGTTCTTCCCCCGCTTCCCCGCATATTGCATAATATATGACTCAGATATCGTAATATAAACGGTTGTGAAAACGCATACAAAGAGTGATAATTAAGCCTTAATTAAAATTAAAGAGGAGGTAACATATGTTTAGTAGAAAGAGGATTGTACTAATGGGTGCGCTTTTCATCGGAGTTATTGTAACACTTAGTGTATTAGGAGTATTTGAGAATGAACCAAAAACTAATGGTGTAGTAGAGTCGCCCAATGGTAAGATTGGCTTGAATTTTACACTTACGGATACAGGTGTGCCAAATTACGAGCTATCCTATAATGATACGAGCATTATTGAACCATCTTCATTAGGTTTCGAATTTACAAGTTTAAAACCTCTGTATAATAACTTTCAAATCATTAAAACTTCAACAAAAGAATTTGATGAAACCTGGGAGCCAGTATGGGGAGAAAAAAAGGTAATTAAAAATCATTATAATCAATTAACTGTGTACTTAGAAGAGAATGAATCTCCAAATAGAAAAATGAATATAGAATTTAGAGTTTATGATGATGGTGTTGGCTTTCGATATGTAATTCCTAAACAGGATAATGTTAGTAAGCAGATAGAAATTACAGCGGAAAATACTGAATTTACATTCGCAGGAGATTATAAGTCTTGGTGGATTCCTAATGATTGGAATAGTTATGAATATAAGTATCAGGAAACACCTTTAAGTGAAGTTAAAGAAATAAGCACGCCATTTACTATGAGAACTCCAGAAGGTATTCACCTTACAGTTCATGAGGCAGCTCTAATTGATTATTCGGGGATGGCCTTAGAATCAGTGGAGGAAAAAAAGAATACATTAAAAAGTATTTTAGCTCCATGGCAACTTAGTGATGTGAAAGTAAAGAAAGAAAGCTTGCCAATCCAAACGCCATGGAGAACCATACAAATTGGCGAAGATGCAGGAGATCTAGTGGAATCAGATTTAATAGTCAATCTTAATGAACCAAGTGTTATTGAGGATACTTCTTGGATAAACCCTATGAAATATGTGGGGATATGGTGGGGGATGCATGTTGGCACGTCTACCTGGGGATCAGGTCCTAAGCATGGTGCGACAACAGCAAATGCAGAAGAACATATAGACTTTGCTAATGAATATCTTGATTCAGAAAACCAAAACATTGGTTTACTAGTTGAAGGATGGAATAAAGGTTGGGATGGGAACTGGATGGACAATGGTGATTTATTTAATTTTACTGAACCATACCCAGATTATGACCTGGAAGAAGTTGTGAGGTATGCAAAAGAAAAAGGTGTAGCATATATTGCGCACAATGAAACTAGTGGAGATATTGAAAATTATGAGGATCAAATCGATGCGGCATATGATTTCTATCAAGAACTCGGAATTGGTGCAATAAAAAGTGGTTATGTAGCTGATCATGGTATAAAAGATCCCGTGGGACATAACCATCATGGACAATACATGGTAAATCACTATTTAAATGCTGTTAAACTAGCTGCGGAGCATGAAATAATGATTAACACACATGAACCAATTATGGCTACCGGGCTCCATCGAACTTATCCTAATTGGATGACTCGTGAGGGAGTAATGGGACAGGAGTATAACGCTTGGAGTGAAGGGACTCCACCTGAGCATTTGACTATTTTACCCTTTACTAGAATGATGGCAGGACCTATTGATTATACCCCTGGGATATTTGACATTGAAATAGCTAATAAACCTAATAATCGTGTTCATACTACTCGCGCCCAACAATTAGCGCTATATGTCACCATTTCTAGTGGGATGCAAATGGTTCCAGATTTACTCGATAATTATAAAGATAACAAGGGAGAGATATTACCTGAGTTTAAATTTATTAGAGATGTGCCAGTTACATGGGATGATACCTTTGTTCCAAATGCGCAAATTGGCGACTATATTACTGTTGTCCGCCGTAGTGGAGAAGAGTGGTACATTGGCAGCACAACTGATGAGCACGCTAGAGATTTAGAAATATCACTTGATTTTTTAAATAAAGAACAAGAATATGTAGCGGAAATTTATAGTGATAGTCCAGATGCTGACTTGCAGACCAACCCCTCTGCAGTTGCTGTAAATAAAGTAGTTGTTGATGCTGAGGATAGCTTAGTAGCTTCTTTAGTAGCTGGCGGCGGACATGCCGTAAGAATATATCCAGTGGGTGAAAATAAATAAGATTTAAGTGTGTTATTTTACAAATAACAGATAAAAGGTGCAATATATCTCTGAGAACAAGAGACATTATTGACTTGCTAAAGGCATGTGATATATTAATCGTGAAAGGGGTTACATTAATCTGTTTCACATGTATACAGTGAACATTTTTTGTAATCACCTGACCGAAAAAGAAAGTCTGTAATTTCAAAAGCTTAACTCATTTTCAAGAAGTATTATTTTGTAGGAGTATTTGAAGCGTATTTCTATACCTGCTTTAACTTAATTCACTGAACGAAAAAAGTTTGGTGATTAACTCTTACACATGAAAATACTTGTAACCAGTGATTGATTTGAAAGGGGGACCGAAATTTCAGAGTCAGTTAACAAATTATAGTAAAAAGACTTTTCAGTGCAATTTTTTAAAAATTTAAATTTCTAGGAGGAACTGTTATTATGAAAAAATTAGTGGCAAGTTTATTCAGTGTTGCATTAGTATTATCCTTTGTTGGTGTTGCATTTGCTGACACAACCTATCAAGCGGAAAACGCAAATCTTATTGGAGCAGCCAAAGCAGAAGCGGTGGATACTGCCTCTGGCGGAGAATACGTGTTGGGTTTTGATGATCCTGCATCTGACGCTATTGAATTTACAGTAAATGTATCTGAAGCTGGTACTTATGAAGTTGAGTTTGGTTATGCTACTGCAATGGATAACGCTTCTATGTCTGTTAATGGAACTGTAGTAACTACTCCATCTACAGGTGGTTGGGCAGAAAATGGGTTTGGTGTGATTACAGCTAGTCTTGACCTTGAAGAAGGGGATAATACTGTAACAATTAAGCAATCTACAGATTATGTCCAAATTGACTATATAAAAGTACTTGGTGATGGTACAGGAGCTGAAAATCCAGATACTGGTGATGCCGGCACTATGCTGTATGTTGCTTTAGCTGCTATGACTCTTGCTGGTGGCGCATTCTTAGTAGTTTCTAGAAAAAGAAGAATTAACTAATAAAAAATAGTGAATTGAATTATGCAGTCCTTTTTGGGGCTGCATAATCTAGATTACACATCTTTAGGTTTATATTATTATGTGGCATTGCTAATTTATAAAATCATAGTGTTACAATAAACCGATAAAATAATCGGTGAAAAACTAAGAGGGATACAAATGGGGAAATTGATCAACCAATTCAAACAAATAATAAAAAACAGAAGAAATAATAAATTGGGTAAAAATCATAAATCCCTTTTCTATCGTTTGGCGATGTTTATATGTGTTATCGTTTTTGCTTTTTCATGCTTTATGATAGGGAAAGATTTGATGGCCAGTATTGACAATAAAAATACCTATAACTCAATCCAAGAAACTTTTTATGAAGATACAGGAGAAAGCACAACTAAAAGTGAAGATGCACTTGAAAGCGATCAAGGCAAAAAAGTACGTAAAGAAGTCATGTCTAATTTTCAAAGTCTATTAGAAATTAATCCTAGTACAGTAGGTTGGATACGAATTTCTAATACACCTATTGATTATCCTGTAGTCCAAGGAGCAAATAATGACTATTACCTCCGCAATAACTTTAAAAATGAAAAAAATAAAGCAGGATCTATTTTTATGGATTATCGTAACTCCCCCAATTCTCTTGACAGGAATACAATTATTTACGGTCATCATATGAAAGATGGATCTATGTTTGCAGGGTTAACTAAGTATAAAGAAGAGGAGTTTTTATTAGAGAATCCTGTGATTGTTTTTAATTCAAAATATGAAGAATTGCATTGGGAAATATTTTCTGTTTATGTTACAGATACCGATTTCAATTATATAAAACCCGATTTTGAAACAGATGTTGAATTCGAGGGTTTTTTACAAACAGTAAAAGAAAAGTCATTGTTTTCCACTGATGTTGATGTTAATAGTGAAGATAAAATTTTAACACTATCTACATGTGTTTATGATTTTGATGATGCACGTTTGGTTGTCCAAGCAAAGCTTATAGAAAATTAGAGGGAAGAAAGACTATCTAGTTAATTCTCTAATAGAGTTAGCTTTTTAAATTTATTTCATTCACTTAATTCAATGAATGAAATAAGACTCTGTAGATGTCAGTTTAATATGGAAGATGAGGATATAAAGGCGAATAAAGGAGGAGTTATAGTATGAAAAAGAAAATTTTATCAATTTGTCTTAGTGTACTATTGATAATGTCACTTTCAAATACTGCTTTTGCAAGCACAATGTATGAGGCAGAAGGTGCTACACTTATTGGCGCTGCAAAAGTTAATGAGAGTGTTGACGCATCTGGTGGGGAATATGTAAGTGATTATAATGATTCTACAACAGATAGCGTTCAGTTCAACGTAAACGTAGATAAAGCAGATACTTATCAAGTCGAACTATCTTATGCTACTCCACTAGACGGGGCTGATGTCGACTTATTTTTAAATGGAGCAAAAATGGAAAACCCAATATCAACGCCTAAAACAAAAGATTGGGGAGTCTTTGATACTACTTCATTTGAAGTTGATCTTCAAGCAGGGGAAAATACATTGAAGTTTGTTAGAGGATCAGAGTATGTTCAACTTGACTATATAGAAGTTACACTTAGCAGTGAAGTGACAACAAGTGGAACGACTTATGAAGCAGAAGATGCAACCCTAGTTGGAGCTGCAAAAGTTAATGAGAGTGTTGACGCATCTGAAGGGAAATATGTAAGTGATTATAATGATCCAGCCACAGATGGTGTTGAATTTAATGTAAATGCACCTTCTGCAGGTACCTATCAAGTAGAATTATCGTATGCTACTCCACTGGACGCGGCTAATGTAGTTCTATTTTTAAATGGAACTGAACTTGAAACTCCAATATCAACTCCTAAAACAAAAGATTGGGGAGTCTTTGATCCTACAACGTTTGAAGTTAATCTTCAATCAGGAGATAATACATTGAAGTTTGTAAGAGGATCAGAATATGTTCAACTGGATTATATCAGAACTTCCCTTATCAGTGAAGAAACCCCAGATGAGGGTACAACAGATGATGGAAGCACAGACGATAACACCTATGAAGCAGAAGATGCCATTCTAAATGGAGCTGCAGCTGTTAACGAAAGTGATGATGCATCTGGTGGGAAATATGTAAGTGGTTATGATGATCCAGCGACAGATAGTGTTGAATTCAACGTTAGTACTTCTGAAGCGGATACTTACCAAGTAGAGTTATCTTATGCAACACCGATGGATGATACAACAGTATCTGTATTTGTTAATGGAAACAAGAAGGAAATTGCAACATCTTCGACGGGTGACTGGGGAGTCTTTGAAACTACTAAATTTAATGTTGACCTTCAAGCAGGGGACAATACATTGAAGTTTGTAAGAGGGTCAGGCTATGTCCAGCTCGATTATATAAAAACAACACTCATTAGTGATGAAACAACAGACGAAGGCACGACAGATGAAGGAACAACAGACGATGGAACAACAGATGAAGGAACAACAGACGAAGGAACAACGGACGAAGGCACGACAGACGAAGGAACAACGGACGAAGGCACGACAGACGAAGGAACAACAGACGATAACACCTATGAAGCGGAAGATGCAATTTTAAATGGAGCAGCAGTTGTTAGCGAAAGTGATGATGCATCTGGTGGGAAATATGTAAGTGGTTATGATGATCCAGCGACAGATAGTGTTGAATTCAACGTTAGTACTTCTGAAGCGGGTACTTACCAAGTAGAATTATCTTATGCAACACCGATGGATGATGCAACAGTATCTGTATTCGTTAATGGAAACAAGAAGGAAATTGCAACATCTTCGACGGGTGACTGGGGAGTCTTTGAAACTACTAAATTTAATGTTGATCTTCAAGCAGGGGATAATACATTAAAATTTGTAAAAGGGTCAGGTTATGTCCAACTCGATTATATAAAAACTTCTCAGATTGAAAGCAACACAGAAGTAGTAGATAAAGTAACTGATTTTACAGATGGTAAGAACAAGGTCTATTCTTATCTAGCAACATCTAAAACTATTAAGCTTACAAAAGAAGCACTTGCGAGTATAGAAGATGGGTATTCTGTTCAACTATCTTATGGGAAAGTGAAAGCTAACATTCCTGCTACACTTTTAAAAACAGGTTCTGATGTTACATTTGATTTTGGTGAGGTTTCAGATACGATATCAAATAATAACTCGGATTCAGTGAGTGGTTTGTATAACTTTACGATGTCGGCTGCTAGTGAGTTCAGTGAAAATCCAGTAACCCTAACCTTTACTGTTGATTCTAGCAAGGTGAATAACTGGGAGAATTTAAAGGTCATTTATATTGATGAAAAAGGTGAAAAACAAGAAGAAATTACGCCACTTTCTTTTGATAAAGAGAAAGGCATAGTAGTTGCAGAAGTATCACACTTCAGTGTCTACGGTGTATTTGAAATGACTGACGAAGGCGCTGAGAATGAAGATAATGCATCCGAAGAAACACCAGAGGAAGAACAAACGAATGATAACATCTATGAAGCAGAAGATGCAATCCTAAATGGAGCAGCAGTTGTTAGCGAAAGTGATGATGCATCTGGTGGGAAATATGTAAGTGGTTATGATGATCCAGCGACAGATAGTGTTGAATTCAACGTTAGTACTTCTGAAGCGGGTACTTACCAAGTAGAATTATCTTATGCAACACCGATGGATGATGCAACAGTATCTGTATTCGTTAATGGAAACAAGAAGGAAATTGCAACATCTTCGACGGGTGACTGGGGAGTCTTTGAAACTACTAAATTTAATGTTGATCTTCAAGCAGGGGATAATACA